>NZ_JAGDDW010000005.1:0-314431 GCF_040148665.1 Marinobacter sp. NFXS9
GATAAAGAGGAAGCCGGGTTACATCTACAACGCAGGGTCTATGCCCTCAGGTTGGGCGCTATATACCCGGCTTCCAGGTGAACTCTGGTAGCTAGCCAAAGTTCATGGACAGATACAAGGTTGGGCTGACGCAGGAAGCCCAACATGAACCTCGCCGGACAAAATCATCATACCCCGGCGTTCTGGAAAGACTACAAAAGCTGGATACCGCGTCGAATCACGTCAACCAGGCGTTAGCTGCAGGCTTGCGATGTTGGGCTTCCTGCGTCAGCCCAACCTACCGGCCCCTCTCGGCTCAAGCCAACTGGTGCTCTTCCCCTTCGTAATACGCCTCCACCCGCGGATTCATAATCCGCATCCACAGCGGCGGGAACAGCGCCAGTACCACCATGGCGGCGTACCCGGCCGGCAACTGCGGCGCAATCTCGTGATGGCGCAGCACCTGGTAACGGCGCTTGGCGTAGGCGTGATGGTCGCTGTGCCGTTGCAGGTGAAACAGGAACACGTTGGTCAGGAAGTAGTTGGAATTCCAGCTATGGGCCGGCGTGGTGCGCTCGTAGCGACCGTTCTCCAGCTTGCGACGGTGCAGACCGTAATGCTCCAGGTAGTTGACGATTTCCAGCAGGGTGAAAGCAATGAAGCTCTGTCCGATAAAGAAGGCCGCGCCCAGCCAGCCGAACGCCACCGTGAAACCCACCAGCGCCAGCAGCGTGATGCCGTACCACCAGATCAGTTCGTTGCGCCAACTGAACGAGGCATGCCCCTTGCGCTCCAGGCGCTTCGCTTCCAGCCGCCAGGCGTTCAGGAAGTTGCGACCGTAGGCCTGCGGCAGGAACTGGTAGAGCGACTGGTTGTAGCGTGACGAGGAGGCGTCTTCCGGCGTGGACACGTGCACGTGATGCCCCCGCAGATGCTCCACCTTGAAGCCGGCGTAGCTCACCAGGGACAGCAGCAGCCCGCCAGCCCAGGTCTCCAGTCGGGCGTCCTTATGGATCAGCTCATGGGCCACGTTGATGCCCAGCCCACCGACAATACCGATCGAGACGGTCCAACCGATCATCCCAACCGGTGAGAACACGCCGCTGGCCAGCACCTGCATGCCCCAGACCAGTATGGCGGCGAACGCGACCACCCAGCCCAGGGTGAGGAAACGGTAGAACGCCTCGCTGTTCATATGCGGGACATCGGCCTGTTCATCGGGATTCAGGGCATCCTGCCCCAGCATGAAGTCCAGCAGCGGAATAATGCCGAAGACGACCACCGGCACGCCCCAGGCGAACAGGTTGATCCAGCCGGTGGCTTCGCCTGCGCTCAGCAGCAGGAAGGGCAGCGCCAGGGGCAACAGCGCAATCACGAAGCTGTATTTCTTCAGGCGCAACAGGAGCCGCCGGCGGGTGGGTGACTGTTCCAGGGTGGCTTGTTGTGTACTCACGTCTTTACCTCGCTTGTCGGGGCCGCTTTGTCGTGAGCGATCCCTTTCCGTGTGGTGACGGGTTTGTTGTTGGAATCCGTTGGCCAGCGACGCTCACTGCTAATCGGGGATGGGTGATCGTCGCTCAACCTTGATTGCTATATTGTCCGACAATATAGCAATAGTCAAACGAAGCGGGCAAAATTTAGTCGATCAAGACCACATGGCCCGAGGGGCCTGCCTTTTGGCCCCGCTGCACGGTAGGATGGTGACTTCCGCCCGGCTCTGCCGGGACGGCCGTTATCACTTCAAGGGCAACACAACGTCTATGGATTTCCAGGCCCCCAACACGCTGGCCGAGCAGATCGCCAACTACCTGGCCGAACGCCTGATGACCGGCGACATCCAGCCGGGCGAGCGCATCCAGGAAGCCACCATCGCCAGTGACCTGGCCGTCAGCCGGGCGTCGGTCAAGGAAGCGCTGTATACCCTGGAACGCTGGCATCTGGTGGACATCACGCCGCGCAAGGGCGCGTCAGCGACGTTACTGGACGCCAGCCACGCCGCCGAACTCTATGACGTGTATATGCACCTGCTGATCATGCTGGCCCGGCGGCTCTGCGAGCGCTGGGAAGAAGGGGATCGGGATGGTTTGCTGGCCGCCATCAAGCAGGCGACCACGCGGCTATACGCCAAGCCGCCGAACATCCTGGCGGTGGTCCAGGCGAGTTTTGATGTGATGGATGCCTGTTGCGCAGTGGTGCGCAACCCTTATTTGACCGAGGCTCTGGCCAACTTCAAACCGGCGGTCAGCCGCACCTACTATTTCTGTGCCGATCGCTACCGTCAGGATCTGGATCGCACGGCCGCGTTCTTCGCCCGGCTCACGCAGGCGGTTCTGGCGCGGAACACCGATGCCGCGGAAAAACAGATCGTCCAGTTTGCCGAACACCAGAAAGCGTTGATTCGCCAGGCCCTGGAGCAGGACACGCCGGCGACCACGTAGGACGCCACTCAATACGGAGCAGTTACACCCTCAGATGCCTCCGGCCACTTGCTCCAGCACGACACCGCCAATGCACCACCCGCCGTCCTGCCGTTCCATTCGGTAATAGGCGTCCCAGTACAGGCCGTTGGGGCCTCGCAACTGGACCCGCTGCACGACAAAGCCCTCGTGCGGCACCTGCTCACGAAACCTCACCGTGGTGGCCTTGTAAACGGCCGGATAGCGCTCACGAACCATGTCGCCGAAGGCCTGTGGGCTTTCGAATCCCCGCTGGATGGCCGGCGAGGCAAAGCTGAAGGCCTTTTCATCGTCATCCCGGGAGAACGCTTTCAGCTGCGCCCGGATGACCCGCTCAACCGCCTCGCGCGCGGCGGTATCGTCGGCCTGTACGGCGACCGGGACCGTGATGAGGACCATCAGGATGACCAGCCAGACAGCGCGCCCGGGGTAATGGCCGGCAAATAATCTCAGGCTCATGGCGATTCCTCCTGGCGGTTGATACGCGCCCAGGCCCTGGCCGGATGCCCTGTAGCCAACGGCCGTGGAATCAGATTTTGCAATCTTTTGTCGTCGGGGCCTCTTACGTCCTCCCCTGTTAGCTATATTAGACCTGTGGCCCGGTTGGCACTACGTAAAACACCTGGCTCCCTTAAACCGGCAACATGTGGGCTTTAATGCACGGCAGTCGTTACCGAATCAAGATCCAGCTCTTCCTGTTTGTCATCGGCTTCTGGATGCTCGGGATCAACGTCGTTCAGGCCATGGACCAGGCAGAGCAGGCGCACGGACTGCCGCCAGTCATTCGCTTCAATATTGCGCCGGGCGGCTACCCGCCTTACACCATCATTGATGCAGACGGCCGGGTCTCGGGCATCATGTGGGACGTGATGCAGGTACTGGCCAAACGCCAGAACCTGACCCTGGAAACCCGCCAGATTCCGACAAAGCGGGTCAACCACTTCCTGTTAACCGGTCGCCTTGACGCCACCATGCGAGCCATTGAGTGGACGCCGGATCCCGACCGTTTTGCGTTTACCGGTGGCGTCGTGAAAGCCCACGATGTCATCTTCTGCGCCCGAAACGCGCCTATCGATGCCCGCACGATCAACGACCTCAAAGGCCATACCCTGTTGGCGAACCTGGGGTATCACCATCCGATACTTAAACCCCTTGTTGATGCCGGGGAGATTCGCCGTGTGGATGTACCGAATACACTGGAGATGCTGCAGCGGCTCAACGCCGGTGCCCATTTCGACGGCGGCATCGCCAACGCCCGCGCCGGCCAGTGGCTGATCCGCCAGCATGGTTGGGAAAACGCCTTTCACATCGAACCGGTGAAACTGGACGTCACGGAATACCGCCTGATGTTCGCTCCACAGTGGGCGCCCCTGATCCAGGCCTTCAACCAGACCCTGCTCGATCTGCGGCAATCCGGCGAGCTGGACGGCATCATCAGCCGCTATGTGCCCATCGATCCTCAAACCGTGCCCGGGACGTGAATCCGGTCACAGACCCGACACACCCTGCCCTTTAATGTAACTCTGTGTCATTTGCACTGAGCCCGCAGTCCGGCGCAAATGCAGACAACAACACGGAACCTTCGCGTCGTCGGCCTGAACGGCGCGGACAACAACGATAAAAACGCGGCGCACAAGACGCCGCGACAAGGAAAGAATCATGACCGGACTGCAGCGTACAGCCCTGTGCTTGCCCCTGTTCGTCATCTCGCCATGCACGCTGGCTGACATTGAAGCACTCGACGACAAGAGCATGAGCCAGGTGACCGGCCAGTCGGGGGTGACCATCGAACTGGCCACCCGCATCGACCTGGATCGATTTTCCTACATCGACGAAGGCGCCCTGAGCATCTACGACCTGTCGCTGTCCGATATGGACGGCTCCGCCATGGACAACATGAAGCTGACCGTGGATGTGGCCGGCGACGGTGAGGTGCTGGAACACGGCTTTTCCGAAATTGCCCGACGCGCCAATGCGGGCCAGCTGGACACCAGCAACCCGGATGTAGCCGACGCCCTCGCCAGGTACGCCGTTGGCGGCAGCTTCGGCAAGCAGTTCAATTCGGGCGATGCGGTGATTCACCTGGGCCCGGTCGACAGCGGCGACCCGACCTCCCTGGACGATTACCTGCACTCGGTGGACTTCGCCCTGGATATCGGCTCGGTGAAAGCCGAAGGCCCGGTGGACAGCACGACGATGTTCTCCAACATCCATCTGGAAGGCTATCTCGGCCCCACGGACATCGTTATCCGTAATGCCGGCGATGCGACCCACACGCTGGCCAACGGCGATACGGTGTCAGATTCGGAGCTGCAGCTGGACACCCACTTCGAGATCACCGACGGCTCCCTGGACTGGGATGTGGGCGACGTGATCCTGCTGTTCAACTTTGCCGGCGTGAGCATCGAGGGCCTGCAGATCCATAACCGCTGGGGGGAAGACACCGCCGGGCATTTCGGCATGGCCAGCGCCACCGCCAAGCTGTCCCAGGGCACCAGCGGCAGCAGCGGTCACGAAGGACTATCGATCCACGATGTGGAGTTCCGCGCCGACATCGACATGCCCGTGTTCAAGGTGGGCGGCACCAGTATCGGCACCGTTCAGTTTGAGGATTTTGTGATCAGCAATACGAATATGATGGTTTATGGGCATTGATGGCGTTAGGCAAGCTGCTGGCCGCCCCCTCTCTCCAAACCTCTCTCCCTCCAGGGGAGAGAGGCTTAACAGACAGACGCCTTGAGCCTCGCCTGTAAACTCCCCTCGCCCCTGGAGGGAGAGGGGTTGGGGGTGAGGGGGAAGACGTTGAATTCGAGCCCCGCCTCAATCCCGATTACTCAACCAGATAAACTGATAAGGCTCCAACGTCACCGGCTTCATCCGGTCCTCAAACGACACCCCGCTCACCAGATCCTTCCACTGATCCGTCACGATCAGGTTCAGTTCCGATAGATTGAATACCTGCTCCTGCCCGCTGATGTTATGGATGGCGAATATACTCTGTCGGCGGTCGATGCTCTGCCGCCAGAAGGCAAACAGCCCATCGCCCAGGTGCAGGGTGTACTGGGTGGCGTTGGGGTGGAACGCGCCCTGGCGGGTGCGAATGGCCAGCAGGCGGCGCAGGGCCTTGAACACATCCCGGTGGTGCGTGTCGCTGTCCAGCAGTTTGTCCAACTCGTCCGCATCCCACACGTGGCGGTTGATGGAGCGGTTCTGGCTGGTGTGTTCCACCCGGGCCTCGTCGTTCTCGGTGGCCAGCAGGCTGTGGATGTAGAACGCGGGCATGCCCTCCAGCGCCATCATGATGGCGTGGGCGCAGATAAAGCGGGCGAACTGCAGGCCGTCGTTCTCGCCGGACGTTTCGGTCCGGGCCATGGCGTTCCACAGACTGATGTTGATCTCGTAGGGCCGCACTTCGCCGGAGGCACCCGTCCGCGCGGTGATGCGGGCACCGGACTGGACCAGGGTGTCGATCATCCGGTCCCGCTCGTCGTCGGTCAGCAGCCCTTCCACCGGACGCAGGCCGATGCCGTCGTGGGAGGCGATGAAGTTGAGGTAGGCGGTGCCCTGCTGCGCCGGCGGCATGGTCATCAGCCAGTGCTTGAGATGCTGGGCGTTGCCGCTGAGCATCGCGTGCAGCAGCAGCGGCGGCAACGAGAAGTTGTAGATCATGTGGGCTTCGTTGGCGTTGCCGAAGTAGGTCAGGTTCTCCTGGTTGGGGATGTTGGTCTCGGTGATGATCACCGCGTCCGGATCCCGGTGTTCCACCAGCAGGCGGATCAGTCGGATGACCTCGTGGGTCTCCGGCAGGTTGATGCACGGGGTACCGATGGTTTTCCACAGGAAGGCCACCGCATCCAGCCGGAACCAGCGCATGCCGCGGTCCATGTAGAGTTTGATGATGCCGAGGAATTCCAGCAGCACATCCGGGTTGGCGAAATCGAGGTCCACCTGGTCGTGGCTGAACGTGCACCACACGTGACGCTCACCGCCAACGGTTTCCACCGCCCGCAGTAATGGCGAGGTTCGGGGTCGGACCACGCCGGACAGGTCCTCGTCCGGCGACACTTCGACAAAGTAGCGTTTCCCCGGATCCCGGCCCGCCTTGTAGTTCTCGAACCAGAGGCTGCGGCTGGAGCAATGGTTGATCACCAGATCCGTCATCACCTGGAAGCTGCGGGACAGTTCGGTGAGATCCTCCCATTGTCCGAGCGACGGATTGACCGTGGTGTAGTCCATCACCGCGAAGCCGTCGTCCGAGCTGTAGGGGAAAAACGGCAGCACGTGGACCGTGGAGATCATGCCGGCGAAATGGGCCCGGCAGAATCGGGTGAGGGTCTGCAGCGGCGCTTCTTCATCCCGGCGCACCGAGTCCCCGTAGGTGATCAGCATGGCCGTCCCCGGCCCCCAGTTGTTGCGATGGGGACCGGGAGTCGGGGCATCCGGTGCCACCCCGAATACATCGAGGCAGCGGGTCGCCAGTGCCCCGATATCCTCGGCGGGATAGAGGCACTGCAGGTGGGCCTGAACACGTTGTTCCAGCGAAGGTAGGGCCTCTGGGTCGTTCATGGGTGCGTCCTTATGCTCACTCATCCTCAGGAGCGCCGAGCGTGACTCTTGGGAATATGCTCCTCCAGGTCCTGCTCGACGGCATCATGCAGTTGGTCCATTACACCGGGGAAGGCGCTGGCCACCCGGTTCCAGCAGGAGATAAACGGGGCTTCCATGGGATTTTCCAGGAAGTAAACGCCGGCTTTCATGATGTTGCGGGCAAACAGCTCCACCGCCTGCTCTTCCTGGTGCACGTCGAACTTGAGGCCGTTGATCTCGGCGTCGTTGCGGTAGGTCTCCACGAAATCCAGCGCGATGCGGAAATAGGTCGCCTTGATGGTCCGGAAAGACTCCTGGTTGAACACGATGCCGTTGGTGGCCAGCTTGCGGAAAATCGCCTTGGAGATGTCGATGGACATCTTGGACAGGCCGCCGGTGTCGTCTTCCGGCGACAGGTTCTGGTGCTTGTGGTCGTAGCAGTCGGCGATGTCCACCTGGCACAGGCGGTTGGTGCTGTAGTTGCGTTTCATCTCGCTGAGCACGCCGATTTCCAGGCCCCAGTCGCTGGGAATGCGGATATCGGTCATGACGTCCTTGCGGAAGGAAAACTCGCCGGACAACGGATACCGGTAGCTGTCCAGGTAATCCAGATAGTCGAGATTACCGAGTACCTTCTTGAGGGCCCGCAGCAGCGGCGTCACCAGCAGCCGGCTGACCCGGCCGTTGAGCTTGCCCTCGGCCACCCGGGCGTAGAAGCCCTTGCAGAATTCGTAGTTGAAATTGGGGTTGGCGACCGGGTAGATCAGGCGTGCCAGCAGTTCCCGGTCGTAGGTAACGATATCGCAGTCATGCAGCGCAATGGATTCCGCGCGGCCGGACGCCAGCACGTACCCCATGCAGAACCAGACGTTGCGCCCTTTGCCCGGTTCGTTGGGTGCCAGCTCCTCGCCCTTGAGCTCCTTGTCGATCTGGCGCAGTCTTGGGCCGTCATTCCAAAGAACCCTGTGGCGTTGCGGCAGGGCCGAGAAGAATTCCAGCGCGTGGTGGTACTGCTCTTCATTCGCCCGGTCCAGGCCGATCACGATCTCGCTCAGATAGGGCACCTGCTTGAGGTGTTCGAGGATCCGGGGCATGGCCTCGGTTTCCAGTTCCGAGTAGAGACAGGGAAGGATCAGCGCCATCGGCCGCACCTTCGAGAACTTCACCAGCTCCGCTTCCAGATCCTCCAGTGGGCGACGTGACAGGTTGTGCAGCGTAGTCACAATGCCGTTCTGGTAGAAATCACCCATAGCCTTATCCTCTTTGTCGCGCGCCTTACTTGATGTTTTTTTCCGGCGCTGTTTGGAGCCTCTGGTTTTCTCGTGAGTTGCCTCTGCGCGTTTTGAAGGCTGTAGCTGCAAGGCGCAGTTCGCCGCCAATGGCCCTAGCCCTTGGCAAGAGCTGCAACGCCGCAGATGCGGCCTTCAGGGCGCGCCCTCAGGGATTTACAGAGGCGGCTCAGGAGGGAATCAGAGGCTCCCAATGCCCTCCTGCGCCAGTACGGAAGTCACCGCTTCCGCCCAGCCTTCGGGGCCACAGTGAGAGGTAATGCACACTTCGGGCCGATCCGGGATCTCTGGTGGTGCATGCACCGGGGAGCGCACCAGAAACGGGATGTCCGAGGCCGACAGCATGTCCACATCATTCTCGCTATCCCCCAGCGCCATGGAGGTTATGGCGTCTCCGAAGGCGTTCTGGTAGACCGCCAGCAGCCAACTCATGGCCTGCCCTTTGTCGCAGGCACCAATCACATGATGGAAACGGCCGCCGCGCACCAGGCGCAAATTGAGCGCGTCCAACGCCTCTGCGCACTCTTTTAGTGCATCTTCGGTATCCATCCACACCAGCGGCTCGCTGAACTCCCGCTGCGACGCCAGGATGGCCTGCTGGCGCTCCAGCCCTGTGCGCTCCATCAGCTCGTTGACGCCCATATCCGACAGGCCACGAAACCGGAAGCGGTGGCGCAGCGGCGCCAGGATCTCGAGAATCTCCGTGCGGGGAATCGACAACAGTTTGCAATACAGGCCATCGGTGGGCCGGGCGTCGGGTGGCAACGGCAGCTCGGTATCGCCCGGGAACCAGACGGCCGCGCCGTTCTCGACAATAAAGGGTTCGTGCAAGCCCAGTTTTTCCTGCAGCTGTTCGACTTCCGCCCGGGTCTTGCTGGTGTTGAAGACGCAGGGAACGCCGGCCGCCTCGGCCGCTTCCCAGGCCGGACGTGCCGGCTCTGCGGTATAGGTGTGATGATCCAGCAGGGTGCCGTCGAGGTCGGTAAAGATAACCAGCCGTGACATGGCCTTTCTCCTCATTAACGCCCCAAGCCGTGGTGCCGGGACGTGATCTCATCCATTGATGATCGGTGTTTCCCACGGTGGTTCCCCACCGCCCCGAAGCGACCTATGCAAGGGGGACGCCAGAAGCCGGCCTGTTGCGCCTGACAGTTTTGTAACCTGCTGATTGTCAGCGCCATCCCGGCTCAGGCTCCATCGGCGGATCCGCACCGGCCGGGGTTTCGTGATGGCGCACGCCGGACATTCCCGCCCGAATCCGGCCCACGCGCTACATTTCTCGATGTCTCAGAGACTTGCCAGCGCCCCCTGCTCTCGCAGTACACTTCCGCTGCACCCACACAGAGAGCCATCATGGCCGAGTCCCGACAACAACCCGAAGGTTCCGGATGGCGTCTGGCCGGCTTCACACTGCTGTTTCTTCTTTTCAGCATAGCCGGAACCTGGACCATCTATTCCCAGTTCGCCGAGCGCAATTTCCAGTTCGACGAGCGGCTGCTCAATCCCTGGTTCCTGGTCGGGGCGCTCCTTCTGCTGCTGGTTTATTGGCTGTCGGATGGTCTTCGGCTCTACTACACGCTGCGGGCCCTGGGGCACACGATTCCGTTCCGGCACATGGTGCGGCTGGTTTTCATCAATATCTTTTTCTCCAACGTCACCCCCATGGCCACCGGCGGCGGCGTGGCGCAGATCTGGTACCTGCGACGGCACGGCGTCCGGCTGGGGACGGCCACCGCGGCGACGACCATCCGGACGGTGCTGGCGATCGCCTTCATCTTTACGGTCACGCCGGCCTGCCTGCTCTGGCTCGATGCGCTGCAGGGCCGCGCCATCATCGGCCGGGTTTCCGAGTTGCTGGCGGTGTTTATTGCCTTATACCTGGGCTTTTTTGCGGTGGTACTCTGGCGCACCCGCTGGCTGATCCTGCTGCTGACACAGGTACTGCAGGGCCTGCGACGGGCGCACCTGATCGGCCCGCGCCGGCACAAGCGCTGGCAGTTCCATATGAAGCGGGAGATGACCCGTTTCTCCCGGGCGTTCAAGGTCTATCTCAGGGGGCCACGCCACTATATTGCGCTGTCGGTGCTGTTCACCCTGACGTTCCTGATCAGCCTGTTTTCATTTCCCGCCCTGCTGATGCTGACGCTAGGGTACGATGTGGATTACCTGACGGTCCTGGGCCTGCTGTTCGTGACCACATTCGTGATGTATTTTGCCCCGACCCCCGGCGCCTCTGGCATTTCCGAGGGGGTTTTCGGTACCTTTTTCAGAACGCTGCTCAGTCCGGGCCACCTGGTGCTGGTGACCATTGCCTGGCGGTTCCTGACGATCTACCTGGGCATGATCATCGGACTGATCCTGATGCAGGTGGAACTGTCTGCCGGACGCCGCCAGCGTCGGGAGGCGGATGCCGCGCTCACAAGGACCGGGGATGATCCAACGTAAACCGCTCAAGGCGCTGTTCTACCTCTGCCTGTTGACCGTCATTCTGGTGGTCGGCTACAAGGTCTATCTGGACTTTTTCGAGCCCAACTACGAAGCCGTCCACACTGACCAGATCGACCGGCTGCACCAGTCCCTGGACGGCCAGGACGCCTACAGCTTTGCGGTGGTGGGCAACATCAACAATTCGGTGGGGGTGTTCGAGCGCAAGATCATCCCGATGCTGAACGACGCCGACGTGGACTTCGTGATCTCCGCGGGCAACGCCGTGAGCAGCGGCGGTGAAGACAAATACCGAGCCATTTTCCGCACCCTCAGCCGGCTCCACGTACCCTACCTTCTGACCTTCGGCGACAACGAATTCAGCAACTTCGGCAGCTTCCGCTTCTACGAACACTTCGGCCCCTATTTCTACTCGCTCCACACCGGCAACAGCCTGTTCGTGTTCCTCGACGCCACGGGCAAGACCTCCTGGCGCTGGCAGCTGCGCTGGCTGGATGACCTGTTCAAGCAGGATAAAAGCCAGCACCGTTTCGTGTTCATCGGTGAGCCGCTGCAAAAGACCAACCAGGACACGCTGTTCGACGACGAGGACGAATACCTGCAGAACAAGCCGTTCCGTGACGGGTTGGTCAAGCGCTTCCGGCAATATGATGTGGACGCCGTATTCTCCGCCAACCTGCCGCTGTATTCCGAGCAGCGTCATGGCCCAACCCGCTACATCATCACCGGCGGTGCCGGCGGGCTGGTGCTGAATAACGACACCAGCTTTTATCACTTCGTTCGTGTGGACGTGTCACCGGACGGCATCAACACCACGCTGGAACGGCTGGACATCGGCCAGCACCCGATCTTCAAACAGCTGGAAAGCCTGTGGTTCTTTATCCACTCGCTGTTCTATGTGGGCTACGTCAATTTCATCCTGTTCCTGTGCATCCTGGGGCTGATCACCATCAAGCTCTACTCGCTGATTTTCGTGGACCGGGACTACTACCCGGACTTCGACCTGGATCCGTCCCCCTGGCGCGAGAAACACCTGCGCATCGTCATGTTCACCAACAACTACCTGCCGTTCATCGGTGGCGTGCCCCTGTCGATCGAACGCCTGCGCCGGGGGCTGGAAGCGCTGAAACACCCGGTGCGCATTGTCGCGCCCAGCTACCGCGACCAGAAACCGGATGAAGACCACGTACTACGAGTACCATCGCTGGTGAGCATGGGGGCCCAGAGCGAGTTCCGGCTGGCGAACATCTTCCTGGGTCGGATCCGCCGGGAAGTGCGCGCCTTCAAGCCCGACCTGATTCACCTGCACCACCCCTTCTGGCTGGGCTCGTTGGGCCTGTGGATGGCGCGGCGCCTGAAGGTGCCGGCGGTCTACACCTACCACACGCGGCTGGAGCACTACGCCCACTTCGTGCCGCTGCCCGGCAAGATCTTCCGGAACCTGATTTCCCACGCGCTGATCAAACGCTTCGCCAACAAGTGTGACGGGGTGATCGTGCCGACCTATTCAGCGGAGGAATACCTGCGCATGATCGGCGTGAAATCCCTCGCCTTCGTGCAACCCACCGGGATCGAGTTCGAGCGCTTCCAGCAGGTATCTGATGAAGACGTCGCCAGTCTGCGTCGGAAACTTGAGATTCACGACGACGAACACGTGTTTGTCAGCGTCTCGCGCCTGTCCACCGAGAAGAACATCGATTTCATGATCGAGGCGATCGCCAGCCTGAGGGCGAAGAGTGAGCGCCCGTTCCGGTTCCTGATGATCGGTGACGGCCATGAGCGCCAGCGCCTGCAGCAGAAGATCGACGACCTGAAGCTTTCCGACACCTTCATTCTCGTGGGCGCTGTGCCACCGGACGACATGCCCACCTACTATCAACTGGGTGATACGTTCCTGTTCGCGTCCGTCTCGGAAACCCAGGGCATGGTCATCCTGGAAGCCATGGCCGCGGCGATGCCGGTGGTCGCGGTGCGCTCCAGCGGCATCGACGATGTGGTCCGGGATGACTGCAACGGCTTCAAGACGCCCCGCAATCGCGAGAAATGGCGCCGCGCGGTGCAGCACCTGATGGATGATCCGGAACTGCACCAACGCCTGTCCGAGAATGCCCTGGCCTTCGCCCGGGACTATTCCATCGATCACTTCGCCTACGACGTGGAAGGGATCTACGCCACGGTGCTGGCCGACTACCACAAACGCAAAGGCCGCTGATCGGCTGCAGGCCGGACCACGTATCAGTTCTCCATACGCAATCGTTGAAAGGGGCTGGCACATCATGAGCAAAATTCCCGTCGGTATCAGTACCTGCCTGCTGGGCAAAAACGTCCGTCACGACGGCGGTCACAAGCACTCGCGCTTCTGCACCGGCGTACTGGCCCGCTACTTTGACTACCGACCGCTCTGCCCGGAACTGGAAGCCGGCCTGGGCGTGCCCCGCCCCGCCATTCAATTGCGCCAGGACGGCGATGCCGTTCGTCTGATCGAGTCGAAGGGGACCGAAGACCACACGGATGCCATGCAGGACTGGATCGGGAGCGCCCTGCCCGGCCTGGACGATCTTCGTGGCTATATCCTGATGGCCAAATCGCCCAGCTGCGGCATGGAGCGCATCAAGGTACACAACGACAAGGGCCGCACGATTCACCGGGACGGCCGCGGCCTGTTTGCCCAGGCGCTGATGGACGCCTATCCCCTGCTTCCCGTGGAAGAAGAAGGCCGACTGCACGACAGCCACCTGCGGGAAAACTTCATCGAGCGGGTCTTTGCCTACGACGACTGGAAACGAATGGAGTTCGAAGGCTTTACCCGGGCTGGCCTGGTGGCGTTCCACACCCGCCACAAGTTCCAGCTGATGGCCCATTGCGAGCCATCCTATCGGGAACTCGGCCGGCTGATTGCCAACCAGAAGCAGGAACCTGTGGACGTGGTGGCCGGCCGTTACATCGAGCTGTTCATGAGCACGATGAAAAAGCACATCAGCCGGGGCGCCCACGCCAACGTCATGCAGCACATGATGGGCTTCCTGCGGGATACGTTAAGCGCCAGTGACCGGGCCGAGATCAGCGAGCAGATCAACGCTTACCAGCGTTCGGAGGTCCCACTGATCGTGCCCATGTCGTTACTGCGTATGGCCCATCGCCGCCAGCCCGGGGAATACCTGGACCGGCAGGAATACATGGCGCCTTACCCGGAGGAGCTGGGCCTGAGGAACACCATCTAGACGGTGATCAGAAGCCGTACAGGAGGGCGAGAGAGATTTCGGTATCGGTTTTCTCGGTACCCGGCGGCACTTCGGACTCGTGCTTGACGCGATAACCGAGTTTCATGGACAGGTTGCCGACGACATTCGCCTGCAGTGCGGTTAGAGATTCCGACGTGGCCTTGCCGTCCTGGACACCCACTTCCGTGCTCAGCTCCTGGATAAACAGGGCGTTTTCAGACAGCGCGTAGTTGAAGGCTCCAGCGAAGCGCAGGATCGTCCCTTTTTCGGAATCATCACCGTTTTCGTCCGGCTCCTGGAGCTGGTTATAGCGATAACCGGCACCGGCCTTGAGCTCCAGAAACGACTTTTCACCCTGCTCCCAGACCCGGTTACCGTAACCGGTACTGGCAGAGGATTGGAAATCGTAGCCGGAAAAACGGTCATCCTCGTAGGCGCCCCGCAGGAACCAGAACTGCCGCTCATCAAACTTGTAGTTGGTTTCAGCCTGGGCGTTGTATTTCTCGGACGTGGTTTCGTCCTCCCCGGTCTCATCGTCCTCGGCTTCTGCATAGACCGAGCGCAACTCCATGGTATTACGCCACTTCTCCACTTCGTGCTTGAGGGCAAGTCGGGCGTTGATATTGGTGGACTTACTGTTGCCCTCGGTGATGAGAACGCCTACTTCACCCTCACCTTTCCAGGGTACTCCGGCGTCCTCTGCCAGGGCGATGGGCGATGCTGACGCCACGACCGTCGCCAGAAGAACCTGTTTACTCACTCGCATGCCAACTCCTTTCGTCACCTTTCATCGTACTTGATGGTTATGCACCAAACGTGCCTATGAAACACGATGGGGGACAGCCAGGAAAAGTCGATAGTCGAGACAGGCACACAATCAGGGCAGATCAGCCCTGCTCACCCTGACGGCTCTGCTCGGCCTGACGGGCACGCTCCGCACGCTTGGCGGCCTTGCGTTCGGCAATCACGGCGGCGGCTTCACCACCCACGTGGGACTCGCCACGTTGACGGGCCAGCCGGATCTGCTTCTCGCGTTCGGCGAACCGGGCGCGCTGCTCGGGCGTCAGGTCGTCAATGCACTGGTGGCAGCTAACGCCCTGCTCGTACTCGGGCCGGTCCTTGTCCGCATCGGTAATGGGACGTCGGCAGGCGTGGCACTGATCGTAGCCGCCCCGCTCGAGTTTGTGGTTGACGGTCACCCGATCATCAAACACAAAACATTCGCCTTCCCAGAGGCTGTCCTCTTCAGGTACGTCTTCCAGATACTTCAGGATGCCTCCCTTGAGGTGATAGACCTCATCGAAGCCCTGCTCCTTCAGGAACGCGGTGGACTTTTCGCAGCGGATACCACCGGTGCAGAACATGGCAACCTTGCGGTGTTTCTGCGGGTCCAGGTTCTGGGCCACGTATTCCGGGAATTCCCGGAAGGTGTCGGTGGCCGGGTTGACGGCATTGCGGAAGGTGCCGACTTCCACTTCGTACTGGTTGCGGGTGTCGACCAGCACGACCTCTGGGTCGGAAATCAGCGCATTCCATTCCTTGGGGTCGACGTAGGTACCGACGGTACGGCGGGGATCGACATCCTCCACGCCCATGGTGACGATCTCTTTCTTGAGCTTCACCTTGGTGCGTTTAAAGGGTTGGATATCGACGAAGGATTCCTTGAAGTCGACGCCATCGAAGCGGTTGTCTTCAGCCAGCCAGTCTTTGACCGCATCGATACCGGCGCGGGAACCGGCGATGGTGCCATTGATGCCTTCGCGGGCCAGCAGCAGGGTGCCGCGAACATCGTGGGTATTGAGCAGCGTCAGCAGGGGATCGCGCAGACGCTCATAATCTTCCAGCGCGGTGAATTTATACAACGCGCAGACAATAACATCGTTCATTTTCTTCTCCTGCGGGCCGGACCGTAAATCCGGAGCATGGGTTAACAGAGGGCGAATTCTAACCAATCCATGCCCATCAGAGAAGGCGGCTGCGGGGACTACTGAGTGTTCTCCTGGCCCAATTCCCGCTTAATCACCGCATCCAGCTGCGCCCAGCCCGGGCGGGTCAGGCGGATGTTGTTCACGTAGACGGTCGGTGTGCTGGCCACTTTCATTTTCTGGGAGACGCCGACGCTCTGGTTGATCACATCCCGATGCAGGTCGGTTTCGATGCAGCGGGACAAGCGACGGCTGTCGAGCCCCAGCTCATCGGCAAAGCGGACGAAGGCGGGCACCGGATCGGACAGGCCCTCCCAGTCGGACTGGCCGTCATAGAGTTTGTCCTGCATTGGCCAGAACGCCTGTTGGTCGGCAGCACAGCGGGCAGCCAGGGCGGCAGGCATGGCGTTCTTGTGCTGGCGCAGAGGCAGGTCGAAGAACACCAGGCGCACCTTGCCCTCTTTCACGTAGGTGTCGCGAAGCTTCTCCGAGGCCGGTGCAAAGCGGGCGCAGGCCGGACACTGGTAATCGGCAAATTCGCGCACGACAATGGGCGCATCGGCTGCACCCATGGAGACGCCAACCGAATCGTACGTGGATGGGAAAGGTCGATTGCTGGTCGCCACGGGCAGCTCGTCAGAGCCCGCCCCCGGTGGTTGCGTGACCCACCACAGCAACGCCATCAGGACGAGAACGCCAACGGCGACAGCCCCGCCAAACAACAGCGTGCGATGGTGCTTGCGCTCTGAAACAGGACTGCGCTTCCCTGCGGCCTGACGCCGTTTTGCCTCACCCATTTTTCTTGTCTCCTTTTCGGGTTCCTATCTCGTGTCTTCCGCTGGAAACCAGCTTACACCACCGGCTATCCGCTACAATAGACGACCGGCACAGGTTGGAGTAACGTCCCCTTCTGACCTGCGCCACAAGCATAATAAGAGGATCGCCCCGTGCCCATACCTGCCACGCTGAAAGATCAGCTCAGCCTGCCCTTGATCGCCGCGCCCATGTTCCTCATCTCCGGACCGGAGCTGGCACTGGCATGCTGCCGCCAGGGCATCGTGGGCAGCTTCCCGGCCCTCAACCAACGGTCCAGCGAGGGCTTCGAGGATTGGTTGATTCAGATGAACAACACGCTGTCAGAGCTGCGTGAGGCCGAGCCCAACCGCATCGTCGCCCCTTATGCCGTGAACCTGATCGTGCACCGCACCAACCCACGCTGGGAAGCCGACCTGGCCCTGTGCAAGCAGCATCGGGTACCGATCGTGATTACCTCCCTCGGTGCCGCCAGCCATGTGGTGGACACGGTACACAGTTACGGCGGGCTGGTGTTCCACGACGTCACCAACCAGAAGCATGCCAGGAAAGCCGCCGAGGCCGGTGTCGATGGCATTATCGCGGTATCCGCAGGAGCGGGTGGCCATGCCGGGACCACCAACCCAATGGTTCTGGTCAAGGAAATCCGGGATGTGTTCAACGGCACTATCCTGCTGGCCGGTTGCCTGTCGCGCGGTGAAGATCTGCTGGCCGCCCAGGCCATGGGCGCCGATCTGGGCTACATGGGCACCCGCTTTATCAATACCCGGGAATCCCGGGCGGATCAGGCCTATCAGGAAATGATTCTGGAGGCGGTTTCCGGCGACATCATCCACACGCCGGCGGTCTCCGGCATTCCCGCCAACTTCATGCGCCAGAGCCTGGAAGCGGCCGGTTATCCCATGGACAAGCTCAACCAGCCCGGCGCCATCGATTACGGCGAGAAGCTCAAGCCCGTGGATGACGAGGCCAAGGCCTGGAAAACGGTCTGGTCTGCCGGCCAGGGCGTGAGTGCCATTCACGATGTGCTGACGGTCGAAGAACTGGTTGGTCGTCTCCGCGGCGAATACCGGGACGCCATGACGCAGCTCAGCGCCCGGTACTTCAGCGCCTGATGGGTCAGTCTTCCATAAACTGACGCAGCTGCTGGTTCAGTCGGGCCACCTCCCGGCGCAGCTGCTCGACATCGTCCAGCAGATCCAGGGACATGGCCAGGCCCGGCACGTTCAGTTTCAGGTCCCGTTGCAAGCGTTGGGCCTTGCGCAGGCGGGCCAGCGCCATGGCATCGAACGCCCAGGTGCTGGCCGGACCTTCGTCGATGGGCGCAATCACCCCGTAGTTCACCAGTTTCACCACAAACTCCGCATGCACATCGCTGCGCTCGCATACTTCCCGCAGCGTAAACCGGGTGCGCTGGTCGAGTATTTCCACCTGATAGCTTGTTTCGGTCTTCACAATCGATGCTCCGTTACACTTTCAGATGGGCGCGGGGATTGAATCCCTTCTCCGCCTCAGCCAGTTGCTTGTAGAGGGCTTCGCTGTCGTCGGTGTGCTTGTGCGGCACGGCGATCTGCAGCACCACGATCTGGTCGCCGGCCGTCTTGCCGGGCAGCCCCTTGCCTTTCAGACGCAGCTTCTTACCCGCGGTGGCGCCCTTGGGCACTTTGACCTTCACCTTGCCGCCGAGTGTCGGCACCGTGACCTCCGCTCCCAGCGCCGCCTCCCAGGGCGTCACCGGCAGCTTCATGATCAAATCACGCCCTTCGACGGTAAACACCGGATGGGGTGCCAGCTCCACCTCAATGAACAGGTCGCCCGGCTCGCCGCCGCCAAATCCCGGTGCCCCCTGGCCTTTCAGGCGAATGTGCTGCCCCTGTGACATGCCGGCCGGGATCTTCACCTTCAGGGTCTTGTTTCGTCGCAACGGCATACCCTGCTTGTCGGCCTCAGTGACGTCGAAGCTCACCTGCTTTTCGCAGCCGTTGTAGGCCTCTTCAAGGAACAGGGCCAGCCTGGCATGAACGTCCTCGCCGCGCATGCGCACGTTCTGGCGGAATCCGCCAAAGCCGCTATGACGACCGCCGCCGCCAAAGATGGACTCAAAGAAATCGCTGAACTGGCCGGCATCGGCTTCGGTGTAACCGCCACCGCCAAAGCGGGACGAGCTCTGCCAGCCGGGCGGCGGTTCGAAATGATCGCCGCGCCCGGCGCCGTATTTGCGCAGCTGGTCGTATTCCTCGCGCTTCTCCGGATCCTTCAGCACCTCGTAGGCTTCGCCGACGTCCTTGAACTTGTCCTCGGCCTTGTCCTCTTTGCTGATGTCGGGATGATACTTGCGCGCCAGCTTGCGGTAGGCCTTCTTGATCTCATCGGGCGACGCGTCTTCTTTGACGCCCAATGTCGCGTAGTAGTCCTTGAATTCCATACTGGATTCGCACCCTCCGGATGAGTCTGCGCTTACCTCATGCAAGCGTAGTCGATTTGTTTATTGATCAATAATTGTTCCGAATCAGCGGAATACAAGTATCGGCGCAAGAGGATTTGTACGCATAGGGGGCGGGATTGATGCGGGTCAATGAATCAGCAAAGAAAAAGCCCCGGGGCCGTGAAGCGCCCGGGGCTTTCAGTCATCGCAACGGGAGGATCAATTCACCTTCGGATCCAGCTCACCGCGCTCGTAGCGCCCGAACATCTCTTCCAGGTTGATCGCCTTGATCTTGCTGGCGTTGCCGGCAGTGCCGAAGGCTTCGTAGCGGGCCATGCAGATTTCGCTCATGGCCTTCACGGATTCCTTCAGGTATTTGCGCGGATCGAACTCGGCGGTGTTCTGGGCCAGGAAGCGACGGATCGCACCGGTGGACGCCAGACGCAGGTCGGTGTCGATGTTGACCTTGCGCACGCCGTGCTTGATACCTTCGACGATTTCCTCAACCGGCACACCGTAGGTTTCCGGGATCTCGCCGCCGAACTCATTGATGATCTGCAGCCAGTCCTGGGGCACGGAGCTGGAGCCGTGCATGACCAGGTGCGTGTCCGGGATGCGGGCGTGGATCTTCTTGATCTGGTCGATCGCCAGGATGTCACCGGTGGGCGGACGGGTGAACTTGTAGGCGCCGTGGCTGGTGCCGATGGCGATGGCCAGGGCGTCCACGTGGGTTTTCTTGACGAAGTCCGCGGCTTCTTCCGGATCGGTCAGCATCTGGCTGTGATCCAGGGTGCCTTCCGCGCCGATGCCGTCTTCCTCGCCGGCCTGACCGGTTTCCAGGGAGCCCAGGCAACCCAGCTCGCCTTCCACGGACACGCCACAGGCGTGGGCCATTTCCACGGTACGACGGGTGACGTCGACGTTGTACTCGTAGTCGGTCGGGGTCTTTCCATCTTCACCGAGGGAGCCGTCCATCATCACGGAGCTGAAGCCCAGTTGGATGGAGCGCTGGCACACGGACGGGCTGGTGCCGTGGTCCTGGTGCATGACCACCGGGATGTGCGGGAACTCTTCCACCGCCGCCAGGATCAGGTGGCGCAGGAACGGTGCACCGGCGTACTTGCGTGCACCGGCAGAGGCCTGGACGATGACCGGGGAATCGGTCTTGTCCGCCGCTTCCATGATGGCGCGCATCTGTTCCAGGTTGTTCACGTTGAAAGCCGGCACGCCATAGCCGTACTCGGCGGCGTGGTCCAAAAGCTGGCGCATTGAAATCAGGGCCATTGGATAAATCTCCTCGAAAAATGGATTCGGATTACGCGCCGCGCTCTTCCAGTACCGCGACGGCGGGCAATGTCTTGCCTTCCACGAACTCCAGGAAGGCGCCACCGCCCGTCGATATATAGGAAATCTTGTCACTCACGCCGTACTTGTCAACGGCCGCCACGGTGTCGCCACCGCCGGCCAGTGAGAAGGCGTCGCTCTGGGCAATGGCGTTGGCCAGGGCCTTGGTGCCCTCACCGAACTGGTCGAATTCGAAGACACCGACCGGGCCATTCCATAGAATCGTGTTGGCGGACTTCAGCAGCTCCGCAAAGTGCGCTGCCGTTTTCGGGCCGACGTCCAGGATCATGTCGCCTTCACCCACCTCGTCGATGGACTTGGTGATGGCCTCAGCGTCCTCGGCAAACTCGCCGGCAACCACCACGTCTTCCGGCAGCGGGATCTTCACGCGGCTGGCGATGTCCTTGGCGGTGTCGATCAGGTCGTGCTCACACAGGGATTTGCCCACCGGATGACCGGCCGCCGCCAGGAAGGTATTGGCAATGCCGCCGCCGACGATGATCTGGTCGCAGATTTTGGACAGGGCGTTGAGCACGTCCAGTTTGGTGGAGACCTTGGAGCCCCCGACAATCGCCACCACCGGCGACTTCGGCGTTTCCAGCGCCTTGGTCAAAGCTTCAAGCTCCGCCGCCAGCAGCGGGCCGGCACAGGCTTCGGGTGCGAATTTCGCCACACCGTGGGTGGACGCCTGGGCGCGGTGCGCGGTACCGAACGCGTCCATCACGTAGACGTCGCAAAGCGCGGCATACTGTTTCGACAGAGCCTCGTCGTCTTTCTTTTCGCCCTTATTGAAGCGAACGTTCTCGAACAGGACCACTTCGCCGTCCGCAACCTCAACGCCGTCCAGGTAGTCCTTGATCAGGCGCACCGGCTGACCCAGCAGGGTGCCCAGATGCTCCGCGACCGGCTTCATGGACGACGCCTCGTCATAGACGCCTTCTTCCGGCCGCCCCAGGTGGGACATCAGCATGACTTTGGCACCGGCTTCCAGCGCCGCCTTGATGGTCGGCAGGGACGCGCGGATACGGGCATCGCTGCTCACCTTGCCGTCTTTGACCGGGACGTTCAGGTCTTCACGGATCAGGACGCGTTTTCCGGCGAGATCCAGCTCGGTCATTTTCTTGATCGTCATGAAACTTTCCTTTTTTCAAAGCGTTGATAAAGGCGTCAAAACGTTTTTAGTGGTTATCGGGATTCGACGAATCGGGACAGCCAGCTGCGGCTGACATCCAGCATGCGGTTGGCAAAACCCCATTCGTTATCGAACCAGCACAGAACCTTCACCATGCGACCGCCACTGACCCGGGTCTGGCCGCCGTCGACGATGACAGAGCGCGGATCATGGTTGAAATCGGCACTGGCCAGGGGCTCGTCGGTGTAGCCAACAATGCCGTCCAGCGAGCCTTTTGCGGCCTCCCGGATGATCCGGTTGACGGTCGCCACATCGGTGTTTTCGGAGACGTTCACAGTCATGTCGATAGCGGACACATTCAGGGTCGGTACCCGCATCGCCACCGCACTGAAGCGGTCTTTCATCTTGGGCAGCAAGCGCTCAATGCCGCGCGCCAGACCGGTATCCACCGGCACGATGTTGTGCAGGGCACTGCGGGTGCGCCGCAGGTCATTGTGGTGGTAGGCATCAATCACCGGCTGGTCGTTCATGGCCGCGTGGATGGTGGTGATGGCCCCCTGCTCCACTCCGAACGCGTCATCCAGCGCCTTGATCACCGGCACCACGCAATTGGTCGTGCAGGAGGCGTTGGAGACAATGCGGTCGTCCGAGGTCAGATCCTGCTCGTTGATGCCATACACCACCGTGCGGTCCACGTCGGGTTCCGCAGGTTGGGAAAACAGCAATCGCGGCGCGCCGGCGTCCAGGTGATGCTGGGCTGTCGCGCGATCACTGAACGCACCGGTGCATTCCAGCACCAGATCCACATCCAATGACGACCAGGGCAACTCCGCGGGCTGGCTGGCCCGCAGGACCTGGATCTCGTCGCCGTTGACCACCAGGCCGGTCCCGTTGCTGGTAACGTCCCCGCGGAATCGGCCGTGGGTCGAGTCGTAGCGGGTCAGGTGGGCAATGGTTTCGAGATCGGACAGTTCATTAATGGCGACCACCTGCAGCGCATCACGATAGCCGTTTTCATAAAGGGCCCGCAGAACACACTGGCCGATGCGGCCGTAGCCATTAATTGCCAGACGATATGCCATGACGTAGTGGCGTCTCCCGGATGAAAAAATACAGTCGAAGGGCAACCCAACGACTGTATTTTACTTGAATCGTAACGATGATTTTTAACTGAATCGTGACGACTTAGTTATCCAGCAGGTCCTGGGCCACGGCAACCACGTTGTCGACCGTGAAGCCGAAGAACTTGAACAGGTCACCGGCCGGTGCGGACTCGCCAAAGCTGCTCATGCCGACGATGCGACCGTCCAGGCCGACGTACTTGTACCAGTAGTCCTCAGCCGCCGCCTCGATGGCGATACGGTTGGTGACATCCAGCGGCAGTACCTGCTGCTTGTACTTGGCATCCTGGGCTTCGAACACTTCGGCGGACGGCATGGACACAACGCGGACTTTCTGGCCCTGCTCACGCAGTTGCGCCGCGGCGTCCTGGGCCAGGCCGACTTCAGAGCCGGTGGCGATCAGGATCAGGTCCGGCGTGCCGTCACTGTCGGACAGGACGTAGGCACCCTTGGCGATATCCGCCAGCTGCGCCGCCGTACGATCCTGATGCGGCAGCCCCTGGCGGGAGAAGACCAGCGAGGACGGGCCATCGTTGCGCTCCAGCGCGGCTTTCCAGGCCACCGCGGATTCGACCGCATCGGCCGGACGCCAGACGTGCATGTTCGGGGTCACCCGCAGGGTGGCCAGTTGTTCAATCGGCTGGTGGGTCGGGCCGTCTTCGCCCAGACCGATGGAGTCGTGGGTGAACACGAAGATGGAACGCTGCTTCATCAGCGCCGCCATGCGCACGGCATTGCGACAGTATTCCATGAAGATCAGGAAGGTCGCGCCGTAAGGAACAAAACCGCCGTGCAGGGCGATGCCGTTCATGATGGCGGCCATGCCAAACTCGCGCACCCCGTAATAAAGGTAGTTGCCGCTGGCGTCTTCCTTGTTGATGCCTTTGCTGCCGTTCCAGATGGTCAGGTTGGAACCGGCCAGGTCGGCGGAGCCGCCCAGCAGTTCCGGCAACATCGGGCCGAACGCGTTCAACGTGTTCTGGGAAGCTTTACGGCTGGCAACGGTTTCGCCCTTGGCCTGCAGCTCGTTGATGTAGGCGTCCGCTTTCTCGGAGAAGTCCGCCGGCAGATCACCTTTCACGCGGCGTTCGAATTCGGCGGCCAGCTCCGGGTGCGCGCTCTTGTAGGCGGCGAAGGTTTCGTTCCAGCTCTTCTGGGCTGCGGCGCCCTTTTCGCGAGCGTCCCAGGCGGCGTAGATGTCGTCCGGGATCTCGAACGCCGGGTGGTTCCAGCCCAGGTTCTCACGGGTGGCGACGATTTCGTCTTCACCCAGAGCGGCGCCGTGGCAGCTCTCGGTGCCCTGCTTGTTGGGTGCGCCGAAACCGATGATGGTCTTGCAGCAGATCAGCGTGGGCTGATCGGTGTTGGCGCGAGCGTCTTCGATGGCGCGGCGGACTTCTTCCGCGTTGTGGCCATCGACGTCCGGAATCACATGCCAGCCGTAGGCATTGAAACGCTTGGGCGTGTCGTCGGTGAACCAGCCGTCCACTTCACCGTCGATGGAAATGCCGTTGTCGTCGTAGAACATGATCAGCTTGCCCAGACCCAGCGTACCGGCCAGCGAGCAGACTTCATGGGAGATGCCTTCCATCAGGCAGCCGTCGCCCAGAAACGCGTAGGTGTAGTGATCGACGATGTTGTGACCGTCACGGTTGAACTGGGCGGCCAGCGCCTTTTCCGCAACAGCGAAACCGACCGCGTTGGCAATACCCTGGCCCAGCGGACCCGTGGTGGTTTCAACGCCCGGCGTGTAGCCGTATTCCGGGTGCCCCGGCGTCTTGCTGTGCAGTTGGCGGAAGTTCTTCAGGTCGTCGATGGAAAGATCGTAGCCGCTCAGGTGCAGCAGGGAGTACTGCAGCATGGAGCCGTGGCCGTTGGACAGAACGAAGCGGTCCCGGTTGGCCCAGTGCGGGTCGGTCGGGTTATGGCTCAGGTAATCGTTCCAGAGCACTTCGGCAATATCTGCCATGCCCATGGGGGCACCGGGGTGGCCGGATTTGGCCTTCTGGACCGCATCCATGCTGAGTGCGCGGATGGCGTTGGCAAGATCTTTACGGGACGGCATTCAATTATCTCCAGGGTATACAACGGCTTTCAAAGCGGACTCCAGCACGGCGTTGGCCGCACCGGAACCCGGGCCCGAAATCTAGAAGGCGCATATTTTCGCCGATTAGGCAGGCAATGGGCAAATGCATCCCCGGGAAATTCCGGGAAAGATTCAAACGCCGCATAAAGGAGTTTGCCAAGGTTGGCATCGAAGTCTCGGAAAGCTTTGGAAATAGGCCTGCCTGGAGGCTGAAAAGAAACACACAACCGGATCTCCAGCGGCAATCTGAAGATGTTGGCTGAGGCCAATCCCTCACCCCCTCGAGACCTATATCAAAATTTTTTGATATAATTATTGATCCTATTTTGAACAGCACCTAAACTGCACCCCATGAACAGTATCGCCCCCCTCTCCGCCGACCAGCCGGCTGCGCTGGATGTATTGGCGCCGGTTCTCAAGGCCAGCGGCGATCCGTTGCGCCTGGAGATTCTGCGGGTACTGCAGCGGGATACGTTCGGGGTACTGGAACTCAGCCGCATCTTCGAGATGCGCCAGTCCGGCATGAGCCATCACCTCAAGGTGCTGAGCCAGGCGGGTCTGCTGGAGCCGCAGCGGGAAGGCAACGCGATTTTCTACCGGCGGCCGCTACGCTCCAATGTGGAGTCCCTGGCCGATCGCGCGGTGCATCAGGTGTTCGAACTGGTGGACCAGGTGGTATTGCCCATTCATTTGAGCGAACGCATCCAGGAAATCCGCGACCAGCGGGCGGATCAGTCCCAGGCCTTCTTTGCCCGGCATGCCGAACAATTCCGGGAGCAGCAGGAGTTGATTGCGGCGTTTGACCAGTATGCCGAGCCTGTGACCGGTCTGATCGAGCAAAAGGCCGGCGGACAGCGCTGGCAGACCAGCCTGGAAATCGGCCCCGGGGAAGGCGCCTTCCTGACGGAGTTGAGCCGGGTCAGCGAGCAGGTGGTGGCGGTGGATAATTCCCGCGACATGCTGTCCAAGGCGCAAGCCAGTTGCGACGACGCCGGCCTGGGCAATGTGGTGCTGATCGAAGGGACAGCCGACCGCCTTCGGTCAACACACACCGGCGGCTTCGACCTGGTGGTTGCGAACATGGTGCTCCACCACGTCCCGAGTCCGGCGGACATTTTCGTGGACGCGGCGGCGCTGATGCGCGATGGCGGTTATCTCGTCATCAGTGATCTGTGCAGCCACGACCAGAACTGGGCCAAGGCCAATTGTGGCGATCTCTGGCTGGGTTTCGAGCCCGAAGAGCTGAGCGCCTGGGCCCGTGATGCCGGTCTGGAGACCGGTGAAACCCTGTTTATCGGATTAAGAAACGGTTTCCAGATTCAGGTTCGTGAATTCCGGAAACCGGAAAGCCAGTGATGGCGCAACCTTCAACCACACGTGGTTTAAACCCTTTGTTTCATCAACATGTTGCGGCGCGATAAGCCGCCTGAACAAAAAGGAATTCGCAAGCATGTCTGACTACAGCATCTTCACGTCCGAGTCCGTGTCCGAAGGCCATCCGGACAAGCTGGCCGACCAGATTTCCGATGCGGTTCTGGACGCCATCCTGACCGAAGATCCCAACGCCCGCGTGGCGTGTGAAACCATGGTCAAGACCGGCGTGGCGATCGTCGGCGGCGAGATCACCACCTCCGCCTGGGTCGACCTGGAAGATCTGGTGCGCTCGGTGATCAAGGACATCGGCTATACCTCTTCCGACGTCGGCTTCGACGGCGACACCTGTGGTGTGATCAACATCATCGGCAAGCAGTCCGTCGACATCGCGCAGGGCGTCGACCGCCAGAAGCCGGAAGACCAGGGCGCCGGCGACCAGGGCCTGATGTTCGGCTACGCCAGCAACGAAACTGACGTGCTGATGCCGGCGCCGATCTGTTACGCCCACCGTCTGGTGGAGCGCCAGGCCGAAGCGCGCAAGAACGGCCTGCTGCCGTGGCTGCGTCCGGATGCCAAGAGCCAGGTCACCTGCCGCTACGAGAACGGCCGCGTGACCGGCATCGATGCCGTGGTCCTGTCCACCCAACACGACCCGAACGTCAGCCAGGCGGACCTGAAAGACGCGGTGATGGAGCTGATCGTCAAGCACGTGCTGCCGGCCGAGCTGCTGCACGCGGACACCAAGTTCCACATCAACCCGACCGGCAAGTTCGTGATCGGCGGCCCGGTGGGCGACTGTGGCCTGACCGGCCGCAAGATCATCGTCGATACCTACGGCGGCATGGCCCGTCACGGTGGTGGCGCGTTCTCCGGCAAGGACCCGTCCAAGGTCGACCGTTCCGCCGCTTACGCCGGCCGTTACGTGGCCAAGAACATCGTCGCTGCGGGCCTGGCGGATCGTTGTGAAATCCAGGTCTCCTACGCCATCGGCGTGGCCGAGCCGACCTCCATCTCCATCAACACCTTCGGCACAGGCAAGATCGCGGAAGACAAGATTGTCCAGCTGGTCCGCCAGCACTTTGACCTGCGTCCGTATGCGATCACCCGCATGCTGGACCTGCTGCACCCGATGTACCGCGCGACGGCGGCCTACGGCCACTTTGGTCGCGAGCCGTTCGAGATGACCGTCGGCGGCAAGACCTTCACCGCCTTCCCGTGGGAGAAGACGGACAAGGCCGCCGCGCTGAAGGATGCCGCGGGTATCTGATTCCCGGCGCTTTAGCCACACCCTGTTAAAGCCCCTCGCCCCTTGCGTGAGAGGGGTTTGGGGAGAGGGGGTAGCAGGCCACTCTGCCGTTCGAATCACCCCCTCTCCCCCGGCCCCTCTCCCTCCAGGGGAGAGGGGAGCAAATAGTGAATCATCGCGTTGCGGCGAATGTCGCGGCAACGTCACCAGAACCAGGAGCACAGACAATGAGCACACCGGCTGAACAACTGAATACAAACCAGGACTACAAGGTCCGTGACATCTCCCTGGCCGAATGGGGCCGCAAGGAAATCATGATCGCCGAGAGCGAGATGCCGGCGCTGATGGCCCTGCGCAACAAGTACAAGGGCGAGCAGCCGCTGGCCGGCGCCAAGATCATGGGCTGTATCCACATGACCATCCAGACTGCCGTATTGATCGAGACGCTGGTGGCGTTGGGTGCCGAGGTTCGCTGGTCTTCCTGCAACATTTTCTCCACCCAGGATCACGCCGCGGCGGCCATCGCAGCGCAGGGTATCCCGGTCTTTGCCTGGAAAGGCGAAACCGATGAGGAATACGACTGGTGTCTCGAGCGCACCGTCGGTGCAGACGTGGACGGCTGGGAGCCGAACATGATCCTGGACGACGGCGGTGACCTGACGGCCCTGCTCCACGAGAAATACGCCGATATCCTGGCCAACTGCCACGGCGTTACCGAGGAGACCACCACCGGCGTTCACCGCCTGCAGGAAATGCTGCGCGAAGGCACCCTGAAAGTGCCGGCGATCAACGTCAACGACGCCATCACCAAATCCAAGAACGACAACAAGTACGGTTGTCGTCACAGCCTGAACGATGCCATCAAGCGCGCGACCGACCACCTGATGTCCGGCAAGAAGGCGCTGGTCATCGGTTACGGCGACGTCGGTAAAGGCTCAGCCGCTTCCCTGCGCCAGGAAGGTATGATCGTGAAGGTCACCGAGGCCGACCCGATCTGCGCCATGCAGGCGTGCATGGACGGCTTTGAAGTCGTCTCTCCTTACGTCGACGGCATCAACACAGGCACCGAGGCCGCCATCAACCGCGACCTGCTGCAGAACACCGACCTGCTGGTCACGACCACCGGTAACGTCAACGTCTGCGACGCCAACATGCTGAAGAACATCAAGGCGGGCGCCGTGGTCTGCAACATCGGCCACTTCGACAACGAGATCGACACCGCCTACATGCGCAAGAACTGGGAGTGGGAGGAGATCAAGCCGCAGGTGCACCTGATCCACCGTGACAAGGCCGCCGGCGACTACCTGATCCTGCTGTCCGAAGGCCGCCTGGTGAACCTGGGCAACGCCACCGGTCACCCGTCCCGGATCATGGACGGCTCCTTCGCCAACCAGGTTCTGGCGCAGATGTACCTGTTCGAGCGTCGTTTTGCCGATCTGCCGGAAGACGCCCGTGCGAAAGGCGTTTACGTCCAGGTCCTGCCCAAGCACCTCGACGAGGAAGTGGCCCGCGCCATGGTGGAAGGCTTCGGTGGCACCATCACCAAGCTGACGCCGCAACAGGCCAAGTACATCGGCGTTGATGTGGAAGGCCCGTACAAGCCGGATTCCTACAAGTACTGATCCGGTCCCACGGAGTGCGGGTGCTGCGGCGCCCGCCTGCCCAACAGTGAAGTACGGCGCGGCTGCACGGCCGCGCCGACAGTGACAGAGCAATCCCATGGAATCCCAGAAACAGTTCAAGCGACGCTTCAGCTTCGAGTTCTTCCCGCCCAAGACGGATCAGGGCAAGGAAAAACTCCAGGTCGTCCGCGACAAGCTGGCCGAAGCGAATCCCGACTTCTTCTCCGTAACCTTTGGCGCCGGCGGCTCGACTCGCGACCGCACCATCGACACCGTGCTCAGCCTGCATAAACAGGGCATCTCCACCGCTCCGCACCTGTCCTGCGTGGGCGGTTCCCGCGAGAGCATTGCCGAGCTGCTGGACCTGTACAAGGACAACGGCATCAACCGAATCGTCGCCCTGCGCGGTGACCTGCCCTCGGGCATGGGGGCAGCCGGCGAACTGCGCTACGCCAACGAACTGGTGAGCTTCATTCGCGAGCATTCCGGCGACGCCTTCAACATCGAAGTGGCCGCCTACCCGGAGTTTCACCCCCAGGCGCGCAGTGCCGAGGAAGACCTGAAAAACTTCGCCCGCAAGGTGGAAGCCGGCGCCAACAGTGCCATCACCCAGTACTTCTTCAACGCCGACAGCTATTTCTACTTCATCGATCGGCTGGAGAAGATGGGCATCACCATTCCGGTCGTGCCGGGCATCATGCCCATCGTCAACTACACCAACCTGGCGCGCTTCTCGGAGATGTGCGGGGCCGAAATTCCCCGCTGGATCCGCAAACAGCTGGAAGCCTACGGCGACGACAGCGAGAGCATCCGCCAGTTCGGCGAGGAAATCGTCACGCGCATGTGTGAGAAGCTGCTGGACGCAGGCGCTCCCGGCCTGCACTTCTACACGCTGAACCAGGCCAACGCCAGTGTGAGCATCTGGAACAATCTGGGCCTGGCCCAGCGCGACAAGATCGCGTTCTGATCGTCGCTATCCTGCGCCCGGCCGGGCCTCCATGGCCGGGCAATTTTCCTGCCAGAAAACCGTCAATACGACTTCAGTCGATGTCTTCAAAATTGACTTTCCATACCCTTTGCCGCCATGGTCTAAACTATTCTGATTGGGAGAAATCCCCGTCCATCGCGAGACTTGCGGTCTCGTGACGTCGTTGCCAAAAGCAGAATCAGATACCCAAAAAAAGAAACCAGGAGGAACTATGAGCGCCAAATGGCTGAAGACCGTGAGTGCGACCCTCGCCCTGACCCTGGGCACCACAATGGTCAGCGCAGAGACCCTGCGCGCCGTGACCGACCCGAGCTTCGTCCCGTTCGAGATGATGGACCAGGATTCCGGCAAAATGGTCGGCTTCGACATGGACATCCTCGCTGAAGTCGCCAAGCGCGCGGGCTTCGACTACAAACTCAACACCATGGATTTCAACGGCATTATCCCGGCCCTGCAGACCGGTAACGTGGATATTGCCCTGGCCGGCATCACCATCACGAAAGAGCGGGAAGAGATCGTCGACTTCTCTGACCCGTACTACGATTCCGGTCTGCGCCTGCTGATCAAGAAAGGCGACGATTCCATCAAGACCGTCGACGACCTGGAAGGCAAGAAGGTCGGCACCAAGATCGGCAGCACCAGCTACGACTACCTGACCAAGAACATCGATGACGACGACGGTGTGACGCCGTATCCCGGCAGTGCCGACATGTACATGGCCCTGATGTCCGGCAGCGTCGACGCGGTGTTCTACGATGCCCCGAACGTGGGTTACTTCGCCCGCACCAAGGGCAAGGATCGCGTGACCACCGTTGGTCCGCTGTACGAAGGCCAGCAGTACGGCATCGCCCTGAAGAGTGGCAGCAAGTGGCTGGGCAAGGTCAACGACGCCCTGGCCAGCATGAAGGAAGACGGTACTTACAAGGACATCTACGAGAAGTGGTTCGGCCCGATGCCGGAGGACCAGTAAATCCAATGAAAACAGCGCAGGGTACCTCGCGGTACCCTGCGTTTTTTTGTTTAGACACTGGAGAAACGAACCGTGGCATCCGGCTTTGAATTCGATTGGAGCGCCGCCTTTGGCTCGGTGCCCTATCTGCTTAAAGGCATCCCCTATACCCTGCTGATCTCCTTTGGCGGCCTGCTGATCGGCTTCCTCATCGGGATCTTCATGGGTCTGGCCAGCCTCAGCCGCAACCGCCTGTTGCGCTGGCCCGCGACCGCCTACATCGAGATTTTCCGGGGCACCCCGATTCTCGTACAGGTCCTGTTCATCTTCTACGGTCTGCCGGACATCGTCGGCGGCCCGATCAACGCGCTCACCGCGGGCATCGCGGCGATTGCGCTGAACTCCGGCGCCTATATTTCCGAAGTGGTCCGCGGTGGCGTTCAGTCCATCGACAAGGGCCAGACGGAAGCCGGCGTATCGCTCGGCCTGTCCCGCTCGCAGACCTTCTGGTCCGTGGTCTGGCCGCAGGCCCTGCGTCGCATGATTCCGCCGCTGGGCAACCAGGCGATTGTCAGCATCAAGGACACGTCCCTGTTCTCCGTCATCGGTGTGGGCGAACTGGTCCGTCAGGGCCAGATCTACATCGCGACCACCTTCACCGCGTTCGAGGTGTATTTCATGGTGGCCCTGCTGTACCTCGCCATCACCCTGACCCTGTCGTTCCTGCTGCGCTTTGCCGAGCGTCGCGGACTGGCATCGAGCTGACGGAGGCTGACCATGGAAAAGATCGTGCGCATGCAGCGCCTGAACAAGTATTTCGGCGATCACCATGTCCTCAAGGACATCGACCTGGAGGTCCAGTCCGGCGAAGTGGTCGTGATCATCGGCGCCAGTGGCTCCGGCAAGTCGACGCTGATCCGCTGCGTCAACGGCCTGGAAGAGTATGAGTCCGGCGAACTGGTGGTGGATCAGCAACCGCTGGAGCCCAAGGGGGGCAACCAGAAGTCCCTCGCAGCCATCCGCAAGGAAGTCGGCATGGTGTTCCAGCAGTTCAATCTGTTCCCGCATCTGACGGTGAAAGAGAACATCATGCTGGCGCCGATGAAGGTGAAGAGCACCGACAAGTCCGCCGCGGCCGACATCGCCATGAAACTGCTGGATCGGGTCGGTATCGCCAACCAGGCGGAGAAGTACCCGACCCAGTTGTCTGGCGGCCAGCAGCAGCGGGTGGCGATTGCCCGTGCCCTGGCCATGGAACCGCGCCTGATGCTGTTCGATGAGCCCACCTCGGCCCTGGACCCGGAGATGATCGGCGAAGTACTCGACGTCATGCGGGAACTGGCCAAGGAAGGGATGACCATGATGGTCGTGACCCACGAAATGGGCTTTGCCCGGGAAGTGGCGGACCGCGTCATCTACATCCACGGCGGTCAGATCGTCGAGGAAGGCAAGCCGGAAGCGGTGTTCGACAACCCACAGAACGAACGGACACAGTCGTTCCTGTCTCGGGTATTGAAGCACTGACGGCAGTTTGCCCAGACGACGAAAGGGAGCCATTCGGCTCCCTTTTTTGCTTCAGAGACTCGTAGGTTGGGTTGACGCAGGAAGCCCAACGGAACACTGTCGCCTGCCGCCCAGGGTTGCGACGATATGGGGATTCGCGATGACCTGGGTTGTTGGGCTTCCTGCGTCAGCCCAACCTACGTCTACCAATATACTCTGGAGTGCTCTGTATGCTCAGAGCATGCCCCGCGTGGCGTCGTATTCCTGTTCAATCTTGATGCGGGTATCTTCCACCAGAAACTGAGCGATCTTCTTCCCCAGCAGCGGGATTTCGCAGCGCACGTCCAGCGACACGTGGTTGGTGCAGGCCTCGCCGCCCGCGCCCTTGAGCTGCATATTGCCCTGGATCTTGGCGGGCACGCCATCGATCCTGACTCGGAATTCGCAGTGCCATTCGCCCTGATCTTTGCGGAACCAGTGCTCTTCCTGACGAACGGCGTTCCACTCCCGATGAAAACCGGCCAGGGCACCGGGTACTTTCACCGATGTGGTCATTTCCCGCTCCACCACGATCTTGCCCGCGGTATCGTCACACTTGAGTTCGCGAACCTGAACGTTCCGATGCCCCAGCCGATCGTTCTTTTCCTGAATATGCTGCTCGTCGAAGAAGGCACCCAGCACGGTATCCAGACTCGCATCGTACGGGTGCACTACGTCAAACTTCATGCTGTGTCTCCTGTCTTATCGTTGGTTCCATCTTCCACGACGGCCACGGCCGGGCCATTGGCCGCCGGTGCCTGCGGATGGGGCAGATTGGCCAGCCTCAGCCATATGGGTAATGGCCTGCGCTGGCGCCTACCCCCTCGGCACCCGTATCATTGCGAATCCGAATTTTTCGTTGCCGGGGCCACAACAAACGGGAAAGCTCAAACGCCCCACCCGCCCCGTGCCGTCAGAGGAGAGAACCATGCGCAACGCCGACATCGTCAAGCGGGACCTCAAGACCGTCTGGCACCCCTGCACCCAGATGAAAGATCACGAGAGCCTGCCGCTGATTCCCATCAAGCGCGGCGAAGGCGTCTGGCTGGAAGACTTTGAAGAGAATCGTTATATCGATGCGGTCAGCTCCTGGTGGGTCAACCTGTTCGGCCACGCCAATCCGCGGATCAACGCCGCCATTCGCGAGCAGACCGAGCAACTCGAGCACGCCATGCTGGCCGGCTTCACCCACGAGCCGGTGGTCAATCTCTCCGAACGACTGATCGAAGTCACCCCTGACGGCCTGAGCAAGTGCTTCTATGCGGACAACGGCTCCTCCGCCATCGAAGCCGCGCTCAAGATGAGCTATCACTACTGGCGCAACCACGGCAAACCGGGCAAGAAAAACTTCGTCAACCTGGGCAACAGCTACCACGGTGAAACCCTGGGCGCCCTCGCCCTCGGTGACGTGCCGCTCTACAAGGACACCTACGAACCGCTGCTGATGGAAGTCATCACCGCGCCCTCGCCGGATGCATTCAACCGAGAGGAAGGCGAAAGCTGGGAAGACTATGCCCTGCGCCAGTTCGAGGCGATGGACAAGATTCTGGCCGAACGCCACGATGAGATCTGCGCGGTCGTCGTCGAGCCGCTGATCCAGTGCGCCGGCAACATGCGCATGCACCACGCGATCTACCACACCAAGCTGCGGGAAGCCTGCGACAAGTACGGCGTACACCTGATTGCCGACGAGATCGCCGTGGGCTTCGGCCGTACCGGCACCCTGTTCGCCTGCGAGCAATCCGGCATCACACCGGATTTCATGTGCCTGTCCAAGGGCCTGACGGCGGGCTACCTGCCACTGTCCGTCGTGCTCACGACCGATGACGTCTACGACGCCTTCTACGACGACTACGAGACCATGAAGGCCTTCCTGCATTCCCACAGCTACACCGGCAACCCCATCGGTTGCGCCGTCGCCCTGGCCACGCTGGACATCTTCCGCGACGACAACGTCATCGAGAACAACCGGCGCCTGTCCCAGTGCATGGCCAATTCCGTGGCGCACCTGGCCGATCACCCGCATGTGGGCGACATCCGCCAGCACGGCATGACCATGGCCATCGAAATGGTCAAGGACAAGGCCAGCAAGGCGCCCTTCCCCTGGCAGGAGCGTCGTGGCATCCGGGTCTATCGTCACTCCCTGACCCGCCAGGCGCTGCTGCGGCCACTGGGCAACGTAATCTACTTCATGCCGCCTTACGTGATCACCGAAGAGCAGATCCGGCATCTGGCCCAGGTGGCGACCGAAGGCATCGAGATCGCGACCCAGGACTGAGGTACACGACTTGCGCATCCCTCGTATTTATTCGCCGGTGACCCTGGTCGCCGGCCAGACCGTCGAGCTGGACGCCCACGCCGCCAACCACGTGGGCCGTGTGCTGCGTATGCAGCCAGAGCAGGCCATCGAGCTGTTCAACGGCGATGGCTACGACTACCCGGCGACCCTGACCGATGTCGGTAAGAAATCGGTGCAGGTAAGGGTCGGCGAGCCCGTCGCCAATACGGCCGAATCGCCGCTGCGCGTGCACCTTGGGCAAGTCCTGTCCCGCGGGGATCGTATGGATTACGCCATCCAGAAAAGCGTGGAAATGGGCGTCGACCGCATTACCCCGCTGGTCAGCGAACGCTGCGAGGTCAAGCTCAAGGGCGACCGGGAAGACAAACGCCTGCGCCACTGGCAGCAAGTGGCCATCAGTGCGGCGGAACAATGCGGTCGGGCGATGGTGCCGACCATTGAGCCGGTGATGACGCTGGACGACTGGTTTGTCACGACCGGCGAGGACGACTTGCGACTGGTGCTGCATCACCGCACCGAGCAGTCGCTGACCGGTCTGGCCACACCCACTCGCCTGGCCCTGCTGATCGGGCCGGAAGGCGGGTTGAGCGAGGCGGAAATCGCCGCCGCCGAGCAGGCCGGCTTTATCGCCGCCGCGCTGGGCCCGCGTGTCCTGCGTACGGAAACCGCCCCGGTCGCGGCGCTGTCCATCTGTCATTGGCTCTGGGGCGACGGACAGCAACACCACAGTTGATCAGAAGCTCCCTAATTGCGTTCGATCATGCGGCGCGGCGCAAAACCCTCTAGAATGCGGCGTATTGGACACGCACTGTCCAATCACTGAGACACCACAATAAGCAGCCCGACATTAACCCGGGCCATAACAACTGCTGAGAGTTCAGGCCGTGCACGCATCCACTCGATTCCGCCTTAGCCGGCGGCGATTGCTTCCTGTCCTGTTGGTCCTCGTGGCCATCGGTATCGCCAGCCTGTTGATCGCCCTGCGCCCGACGCCTCCGGAAAGCAACCCGGAAGAAAAGGCCTGGCCGATCCAGACGACGGTCATCCAGTCCGCCAGCCGCTCGCCGCAACTGCGCCTGCTGGGGCGCGTGGAAACGCCGTTCCGGTCCACGCTGAGCGCCGCTGTGACGGCCGATGTGGCCCGCCTGATCCGTCTTGAGGGCCAGCACGTCAGCAAGGGTGACGTCATTCTGGAGCTGGAGGACGACGAGGTCAGCCTGCTGGTGGACCAGCGCCAGGCCGACGTGGCCGAGCTGGAAAGTCAGATCGCCCAGGAGCGCAACCAGTACGATGCCGACAAGAAGCTGCTGGAGCGGGAAAAGTCTCTGGTGGCCCTGGCCCAGCGCGCGCTGGATCGCGAACAACGCCTGTCCGAATCCAACCTCAACAGCCAGACCCGCCTGGATCAGGCCCGGGAAGCGCTGCAAGGCGCCGAGATTTCGCTGGTCAACCGCCAGCTTGCGGTGGCGAATCACGACAGCCGCCTGAAGTCGCTGCAAGCCAAACTGGACCGCGCCAATGCCTTGCTGGCTCAGGCCAGGCTCGATCTGGGCCGCACGCGCATCCACGCGCCCTTCGATGGCACCATCACCGAGATCGACGTCAGCCCCGGCGAACGGGTCCGGCCCGGCGAGCCGCTGATCAGCCTCTACGCCAGCGACGACCTGGAAGTCCGCGCGCAGATTCCCATGAACCGCATCGTCACGATTCAACAGGCCCTGGCGACCGATCAAGAACTGACGGCCACGACGCGCCTGGGCGGTGTTTCCCGGAAACTCCACCTGACGCGCCTGTCCGGACAGGTGAACAGCGGTGCGGGCGGCATGGACGGACTGTTCCGTTTCACGGACGACGCCCCGGCTGCGGCACTGAACCGAACCCTGGACATTTCCCTGGAGCTGCCCCAAGAACCGAACCTGTTCTCCGTGCCGGTGGCCTCGCTTTATGATGAGCACACCCTGTACCGGGTGAAAGACGGTCGTCTGGAATCGCTGGATGTGCAGGTGATGGGCGACCGCTTCGAGCAGGACCGCCAGTTCCTGTTGATTCGCACGGACCAGCTGCAGGACGGCGATCGCATCCTTGCGACCCAGCTTCCCAATGCCATTACGGGCCTGAAGGTCAGCGTCATGGACGGAGCACCGGACAATGGCTGATCCGCGCAGCGAGCATCGCCAGGATCTGCTGGGCCGCTTTGCCCGGCACAAGGTGGCCGCCAACCTGCTGATGTTGATCATGGTGCTGGCCGGCGTTTACGCGTTGACCGGCCTCAACCGCCAGTTCTTCCCCAACTTCGCCACGGATTTCATCACCGTGCACGTGGTCTGGCCCGGCGCCAGCGCCGAGGATGTGGCCCGTTCCATCACCACCCCGCTGGAGCAGGAACTGCGCAACCTGGATAACGTGAAGGAGATGCGCTCCACCTCCTCCCTGGGCTACTCGAACATCGTCATCGAGTACGAGGAAGGCTCGGACATGGGCATCGCGCTGGATCAGGTGAACGAGCATGTGGGGCTGGTCCGCAACCTGCCCAGCGATGCCGAGCGCCCGGAAATCAGCAAGTTCATCCGCAACGAGGCCATCGCCAGCGTCATCCTGACCGGCCCGGTGCGGCTGGAAGCCCTGCGTCCACTGGCCTACCGGTTTGAAGATGAGCTGCTCAACCGTGGCGTGGCCAAGGTGGAAATGACCGGCCTGCCGGATCGGGAAATCGCCATCGAGGTGGGCAGCGATCGCATTGCGGAGCTTCGCCAGTCCCTGCCCCAGTTGGGTCAGCGGATTCTGGGTCAGAGCCAGGATATTCCGGCCGGCACCGTGGGTGAGGAAGAATCGGCGCGGGAAATCCGCAGCCTGGAGAAGGGTCGCACGGCGGCGGAATTCAGCCGCATGCCGATCATGAGCACCGCCGACGGCCGCCGCCTCACCCTGGGCGACATTGCCGACATCAGTCTGCGCCCCAAGGACAACGCGGTGGAGGTGTTCTACCAGGGCCAGCCGGCGGTGCTGATGCAGCTGCAGCGGGCGGAGACCAGCGATGCCCTCAGTTCCGCGGACATCATGCTCAACTGGCTGGATGACACCCGCCCCTCGCTGCCGGACGGGGTCAAGCTGATCACGTTCGATGAGAACTACGAGCTGATCGTCGACCGCATCAACCTGCTGCTCAAGAATGGCCTGAGCGGTCTGATCCTGGTGGTGGGTATCCTGTTCATTTTCCTCAACGGCCGCATCGCCTTCTGGGTAGCTGCGGGGATTCCCATCTCGTTCATGGGGACGCTCGCCATCCTCTGGCTGAACGGCGGCAGCATCAACATGGTCAGCCTGTTCGCGCTCATCATGGCGCTGGGGATCATCGTGGACGACGCCATCGTGGTGGCCGAGGATGCGATGACCCACTACCAGAAAGGCGAGCGATCCCTGCAGGCCGCCGAAGGGGGCGCCCGGCGCATGCTGGTCCCGGTCATGAGTTCGTCCCTGACGACCATCGCGGCCTTCCTGCCCCTGATGCTGGTCAGCGGCATCATCGGTCAGATCCTGAAGGACATTCCGTTCGTGGTGATCTGTGTGATCATCGCTTCGCTGATCGAAAGCTTCCTGATCCTGCCCGGGCACCTGCGGGCGTCCTTCCACAAGCATCACCATCGCGAGGAAGGCCCGCTGCGCCAGAAACTGGACCGGGCATTCAATCGATTTCGCGACCACACCTTCCGGCCCATGGCGGAATGGAGCCTGAAAAACCGCGCCACGGTTCTGGTCGGTACCGGCTGCGCCCTTGCGCTGAGCGTGGTGCTGGTGGCCTCGGGTCACGTACGCTTTACCTTCTTCCCCACGCCGGAATCCACCCGCATCGTCGCCAGCGTGAAATTCGCGGCCGGGACACCGCCGTCAGCGGTGAAGGCCTATGGCCAGCAAATGGAAGACGCGCTGTGGCAAACCAGCGATGCACTGGGCAAAGACAATCCGCTGGTGAAAATGGCGGTACTGGAGCTGAACCGCGGCTCGTTTGACGGCGGCCGCTCCACCGAACGGGGCGAGCAGTACGCCATGGTGTCGGTGGAACTGACCGAGCCGGACGCCCGCGAGATCCGCAACCCCCGGTTCATTGCCGCCTGGCGTGACGCCCTGCCCAAACGGGCCGGCATCGAGCAGCTGTCGATCACCAGCCCCCAGGGCGGGCCGCCGGGCAAACCGCTGGACATCTTCATCACCGGCGCCGATGCCGGCACCCTCAAGCAGGCCGCCGAATCCCTCAAGGCCAGCCTGGGCCAATACCAGGGACTGACCGACATTCTCGACGACCTGCCCTGGGGCAAGCAGCAGTACATCTTTACCCTCACGCCACTGGCCCAGAGCCTGGGGCTGACCATCGACGACGTGGGCCGCCAGATGCGCGCTGCCCTGGACGGCCAGCTCCTGCAGGTGTTCTACGACAGCCACGATGAAGTGGAAGTGCGCATCATGCTGCCCAAGGCCGAGCGGGACCTGCAGCGCACCCTGGACACGCTGCCCATCGTGACATCCTCTGGCGATACCACGCCGCTGGCCAACGTGATCAACCTCGAGTCCCGCCGCGGGCTGGCCCTGCTGCGCCATACCGACGGTCAGCTCGGCGTGCACGTCACCGCGGATGTGGACAACAAGGTCACCAACGCCAACCAGGTGCTGGCCGAGCTTCAGCAAAAGGCCATCCCCCAGTTGCAGAGCCGGTACGGCGTACGGACCACATTCAAGGGCAAGGCCGAAGAGCAACGCGAGACGGGCCAGGACATGGCTTCGGGCGCCCTGATCGGCCTGGCGATGATCTACATCATCCTGGCCTGGGTATTCGCCGCCTATACCTGGCCGCTGGCGGTGATGATTGCGATTCCCTTCGGCCTCTGTGGCGCCATTCTCGGGCACCTGCTGCTGGGCATCGACCTGACCATCCTCTCATTGTTTGGCATGTTCGGGCTGTCCGGCATCGTCATCAACGATTCCATCATCCTGGTAACCTTCTACCAGGAGCTGCGCGAGGGCGGGATGCCGGCGCGGGAAGCGCTGGTGGAAGCCTCCTGCCAACGCCTGCGGGCGGTGCTGCTCACATCCCTGACCACCATCGGCGGCTTGCTGCCCCTGCTGTTCGAAACCTCGCTGCAGGCTCAGTTCCTGATTCCCATGGCGGTGAGCATCGCCTTCGGCCTGGCCACCGGCACGTTCCTGATCCTTCTGGTGGTGCCTGTGCTGCTATCGCTGATCGAGGGGGCGACCGAACGACTCCGGAGCAAACCCACCGAAGCGGCACACGGCGACACGCTTTGATCGTGCTGACCGCACGTTCCTGCGCCAGCGTCATTGACACTTTTGGGGCGGATGCAGAAGATGCCAGAGCGCATCCCCGCCCGGTGACCCACCGCCAAGGATGAAGCACCGCGATGGCACCACCGAAAGGCCTTGCCCCGGACCACAACGATAACGGACCAAACGAGTCGTACGCATGAGCGAATTGCTGCACAGCACCGAATTCTGGCAATACCTCAGTATCCCCGTTATTGCCGCCTTGATCGGCTGGGTCACCAACTGGCTGGCCATCAAGATGACGTTCTATCCGCTGGAATTCATCGGTGTGCGGCCCATCTGGGGCTGGCAGGGCATCATCCCTTCCAAGGCGCGCAAGATGGCCGCCAAGAGCGTGGACGCCACCATTTCCAAGATTGGCACCGTGCGCGAGATCTTCGAGCAGATCGACCCACAGGTTCTGGCCGAATACGTGATCCAGACCGTCGAACCCCGCACCGAAGAATACGTCGACGAATTGATGCTGCGGGAATACCCCACGTTCTGGGAAAACCTGCCCGCCTCCGCCCGCAAGATGGTCTACGACCGGGTACGCCGTTCCACTCCGCAACTGGTGGACAATCTGGTGGACGACCTGTCGGTCAATATCGAGGGCCTGCTGGACATCAAGGGCATGGTCATCGAGCAACTGGCTACAGACAAGCGACTGCTCAACCGCATCTTCCTCGAGTGCGGCGAGAAGGAATTTCGCTTCATCGTGAATTCCGGCCTCTATTTCGGCTTCCTGTTCGGGCTGGTGCAGATGGCGGTCTGGTACTTTTACCAGTCCTGGTGGGTCCTGCCCTTCTTCGGGCTGCTGGTGGGCTGGGCCACCAACTGGATCGCACTGAACGTCATCTTCCGTCCGCTGCGCGAGCGCAAGGTAGGCCCAATCCGATTGCAGGGCCTGTTCCTCAAGCGCCAGCGGGAAGTGGCGGAATCGTTCTGCTACATCGTCACCCACGAAATCCTCACCGTCGGCAACATCATCAATGCGGTGCTCAATGGTCCTAACGGCGATCGCGCCAGGAACATGGTGCGCAAGCATATCAAGCCGCTGGTGGACGAGACGGCCGGCATGGCCAAGGCGCTGACCCAGATGGCGTTTGGCCCTACGGGTTTTGCCACCCTTAAGAACAAGGTCGGCGAGAAAGCGCTGGAGATTTCCTCCTCCTCGTTCAATAACCCCGTGTTCGAGAAAGATCGGGCCGAGGCAGTAGAGAGCATTATGGTCGAGCGCATGGTGGCGCTCAGCTCCGAGGAATTCCAGGACCTGCTGCGCCCCTGTTTCCAGGAAGACGAGATCAAGCTGATCCTGGTCGGTGCGGCACTGGGTTTTGCCGCCGGTGTGGCCCAGTTTATCTTCGTGTTCGGCGAGCAGCTTATCTGACGTCCGATGTGCCTTGCACAAGGGCACCCTCGTGTAGCAATATCTTACGCTTAAAAATGTGACGTCTTTCACAGACGGGAAGTCGCGACTGCACGAGGCCGTAAGGATGTGGCGCCTGTTTCAATGGATTAAAGCAAAAACTGCAACGCCGGAGGAAACCCTCCGACCCGGCAGCGGACTCCTGAATGCAGTCGGCACAGACCCAGCGGACGCGGAACAAACTCGCGACGCCCTGACCCAACTCGAAGGCCACCTGTTCTGCTGGCTGTTGAATGCGTCCCCCGCCGAACTTGAGCGGGACACCCCCAACGCTCCCATGGTACTGGCCCAACTGCAGACGCGTTTGGACAACGGCAGGCTCATGGAGTTGCCGCGCCAGCCCGCCGTCCTGCCGATGCTCATGCGGGCCCTTTCCGCGGAAGACATCAGCCGCCACGAACTGGCCGGCATCATCCTCGGTGACCCGGCCCTCACCGAACAATTGCTGCATGTGGCCAACAGCCCCTTTTTCCGACCCAGCGACCAGCCGATCGAGTCCGTGGAACATGCGATATTCCTGCTGGGACTGGATGGCGTGCGCAGTGTGGCCGCGGCCGCCGTCATGCGCCCCATGATGACCGCCCGCTCCAACCAGGAAGCGCTATTCACGCAGCGGGTCTGGCGCTGGGGACTGAGCTGCGCCCGGTCGGCCGAGCTGATCGCCCGTTCCCAGGGCGCCGACGGCAACGCCTTTTTCCTGGTCAGCCTGGTGCCGGCACTCACCTATATCACCCTGCGCCGGGAAGTGACGCGGATCTACCGGTCCCAGAACCAGGCCGGTCTGCCGGAACCCGCCATTATCCGCACGGCCCTGCACACCCACGAATGGGATGTCGCCCGCCTGCTGTCGGCGCGCTGGGACCTGCCCCCCCCAATACCAGGCTTACCTGATGACGGCGGAGCGCCCGGCCCCCAGCGGGCCACACACACCCATCAATGACGGCATCATTCTGGGAACCCGTGAAGTGCTGCGCCATGCCCACCAGCGCAACCTGCCGGAAGAGCAATTGCTACGTGCCCTGCAACTGGACGAGCCAACGTTCGTGAGGATTCGCACCACACTGCTGACCATGCTGCGGGAGGCCCCGCATCCCTGACGCCCGGCAGGCCTCCGCCCGAAGCATCTGCCTGGGCTGCGCAAGCGCGGCCAGTATCGCTACATCCGAGATTCGAAGTCCCTGGACGCGGATGCGTGATGCAGCACCTCGGACATGGTGCGTGGATCGCGGCTAAAACGGGCATGCAGTTCGGCGGGCAAGACCTTGGGCAAACGCCGTGTGAGATGATCCTCGTCGGCCCGGACCACATACAGGATGTCATCGATGGTGATCAGGTCCAGGGCCCGCCCGGGCACCAGACAGTCACCGTTGGCACCGGCCAGGTTGAGTAAGCCACCCCGGATCAACTTGTCGCTGACCCGCCGGGTCACTTCCCCCGGCACCCCCATCTGATGCTCCAGTTTCTCCTGCTGGGGTGCATGCTTACCTTCACTGAACGGTTTGCACACCAGCCACATCATCACCATAGCCACCTGCTCCTGCAATTCCGGTGAGTAGCGCACCTGGTAACGCTTGGCTACAGCACCGGGATTCTGCAGGTAATAGACGATGCTGGCGCCGATCAGCAGGAGTAGCCAGTTCAGGTACAGCCAGATCAGCAACACGATACCGATAGCGAAGCTGGAGTAGATGGCCGCGTAACGGGCCGATCCGGCAACGAACGATGCAAACAGCATCCCGCCAGCCTGCCAGGCAACCCCGGCAATCAGACCGCCAATGGCGGCATAGCGGAATTTGACACGGGTATTGGGAATAAAGATGTAAACGAAAATGAACGCCAGCACCACCAGGAAAAAGGGCGTGAATCGGCTGGCGAACAGGATCAGCGCCCCGAACGGCTGCACCGCCATCAACGCCTGCACATAAGTGGACGAAAAGATCGTGGCCGTGATACCGATGGCACAAACGATCAGCAGCGGCCCGACGGTAATCACGCTGAGATAGTTACTGAAACGCTGGGCCAGAGAGCGCATCTGCGGCACCCGCCAGATCATGTTGAACGACCGCTCGGTCTTCTGGACCAGAGAAATGACGGTGTAGACCAGTAGCGCCAGGCCCACCGAGCCCAGCACGCCGACCTTGATGTTATCGACGAAGCTGAGAATCTTCTCGGCCATCTCGATGCCTTGCTGCCCCATCGGTTCGAAGAACTGGAACAGCAGTGGCTGGATGCGCTGGTGAACGTCCAATGCCTTGAGTACGGAAAAACTGAGAGCCAGCAACGGCACAATACTGAGTAACGTCGTGTAGACCAGGCTCATGGCGTGGAGCGTCAACTGACCATTGATCACATCCCGGGCCACGGCATAGGCCGTACGACCAGCCCGGTAAAGCCAGGTCCAGGGCCAATGCCGCGGTGGATTGGGATTGGCCAGAATCCATTGCTCCACCTTGTTGATACGTTCCTTGATCTCAGAAAAGTTCACACGCGCTCTCATGCTTCGGCTTGTTTACCTGAACCGGGAGATACGGACATTCACGAAAGTCCGATGTCTCCCGCCTACACGCAACTGTATGGGTTTATTGTAGTGGCTTGAGTTTCAAATCGTCGTCATGACATCACTTTTTCGCGCAACGCCGGTGTCCACTCATTCTGACCAATGTCCAGCCACAGACCAAGCCGGTCAACCGCCTTACGGCAACCGACCGCCATGCACTACAACAGAACACCAAACCCGATTTCGCACCAAGATACACCAACAAAGGCATCTTAAGAGAACCGCGTCACACGTAGCTTGCGAATTATTTCCAGGCCCAAAGATTGCAGGCAACTGAAACAGCACCACTCAAACAGAAAACAAAGCGGTTAACCGATAACTGCTCCTCGCCCCGTTATGGTGCTGCCGGGCGAGCACGTTGGGCCAAGAGGCGACTCTCATGACTTTAAAAAGCGACTCCATGCACCTGACGAACAAGGAACGTCGTTGGTTACCCTGGCTTGGACACACAGGCAAACTCACGATGGGTTGGTCCTGTTTCCTGAATCGGAACATGTACCGGACGAATGAACAGATTTTTGAGGGCGTTGCAAATACACGGGTCAACGCCCTGCGTCACTGGGCAGACAACAAATGGGCGTTCCTGGACAGCCTTCGGGAACGGCTTGAACCGGGCTATCCGGACAACGCATCCAGCATTATGGCCGGCGCGGCACCAAGGCTTCGGGAGATCGCCGAGCTTTTCGTGATCGACGAACACGGTAAGGTGATCGCTTCGACCTGCCAGCGGCGGCAAGGTGCCAGCGACCTGAGCGACCGGGCTGTCAGCAAGGGCCTCAACGAACGCTTCCTGCATGGCCCATACAGCGACCCGGTAACCCTGGAACTCGGGGCTACCTCGTCCCGCTTCCACGATGCCATCACACTGATGTTCTACCATCCGTTCACCGGCCCGAATGGGGAGCGTGCCGCAGTCTGCGCCCGGATTCCCAACGATGTCATGAGCGACCTGATCCAGCGTGAAGCCGGCCATGTTTTCGAGGAATCCGGTGACAACTACATTTTCATGATCGACAGCCAGTTCGATCCCTCGATCCCCCAGGGCGCAGCGCTGTCACGTTCGCGCTTCGAGGACGCGACATTCAGCCATGGCGACAACCTCAAGGAAGGTATCCGCACCGGCTTCGGCACTGTGGGCATCAAGAATCACACAGAGTTCGAGATCCGCTTTACCGACCCGGCAACCGGGCAACTCCATCCGGGCGTGCGGGAAACCATCGCCCGGGGAGAAAACCTGTATGTGAAATACCCGGGCTATTCCGATTACCGGCATATTCCCGTGATCGGCAAGGGCGTTACCTTCCAGATGCCCGGCTCACCGGACCGCTGGGGCATGATGTGCGAGGGGGATCTGGAAGAGGTTTACCGCCGCCGTTCCGTCGCCCATCAATTAACGGCCCGCTTCGGTTTTTTCGTTACAGTCCTGTGCCTGACCAGCATCGCGCTGGCTTATTTTGACGTGCCCTTCTGGATCGAAGCTGTCAGCCAGATTGGCCTGTCACTACTGGGGATCGGCATCTTTCGAGCCAGCACCGCCGGGCCTCTGGCAAGGCGGATGTCGACCATGGCCGATGTGATCCGCAATATCGCCGAGGGCGGCGGCAACCTGCGCCAGCGCCTCGATGTAGCCACCATGAAACGCGACGAAACCGGTGACCTGGCGCGATGGATCAACAGCTTCATCGACAGCCTTGACGGCATGGTCGGCCAGGTCATCACCCTGGCAACCGATTCACGCTCGGCCAGCAGTCGCCTGCTGGATCAGAACCGGCTGGCGGACGAGAACATCCAACAGGTGATGCAGGACATCGAAGCCATGGTAGAAGGCGCTCGGCAACAGCAGCAGGAAATCGAGAATGCCTCCACCACCGCCCACGAAATGCGGACCAGTATGGACGAAGTGGTGACCCGGGCCCGGGAACAGTTCACGATGATCAGCCGTGAGGCGGAGGGCATCCGGGAAGTCGTGAGCAAGTCGGCGGATAGCATCCAGGCCGCCAACGACCGGACCGAAGAGATCACCCGGACGGCGGCGGAAATCAGCGCCATCGCCGAGCAAACCAACCTGCTGGCCCTGAACGCCGCAATCGAGGCGGCCCGCGCCGGCGAACATGGCCGCGGCTTTGCCGTGGTCGCCGACGAGGTTCGTCAACTGGCGAGCCGGACCGCAAAAGCCACCCAGGAAATCGAAGAGCGATTGCAGCGGGTGCAGGAAGAAACCAAGCAGGCCGTCGCCACCATGCAGGATGGCATGACGGAGATGGAGCAGCGCCTGCAGCATGCAGAAACGGCGACGGCCGATAACGACACACTGCACCACATGGTGGAAAAGCTGTTCTCAGCCATCGCCGGTATCGAACAGACCAACGAGACCCAGACCCGGCAGACCTCAGGTGTCGCCGAGAGCGCCACAACCATGACCACCGTGATCGCCCACCTCAATGCGAGCTCGGAAATGACCCACAGCGCCGCTCACAAGCTCAAGCAACTGACAGGTCAGTTCCAGGTCAGTGCGGCAGGGATGGAAAACTAGGGAGCCAGGTCTCTTTCGATAAAGGCGCCTTCATCAAGGGCGGGGAGCGAAACCCCGCCCTTGCCTGGTGCCACCACGGGCAGGCTTGAGTCGGGCGGACAGCCATTCCAGACGCGGGCACGTCACGGTGTAATCGCCACCTTAAGGACACCATCGCGCTGGTTCGAGAACAGGTCATAGGCGTCGACGATGTCATCGAGCCGGAACCGGTGAGTCACCATCGCCGTCAGGTCCACCCGGTCGGAATCGATGACCGTCATCAGGCGTCGCATTCGCTCCTTGCCGCCGGGGCATAACGTCGTGACAATCCGATGGTCGCCCAAACCTGCTGCCATCGCATCCAATGGCAGGGTCAGCTTGCCGGAATACACGCCCAGGCTGGACAAGGTACCGCCCGGACGCAGGGCACGCAGGCAGGACTCGAACGTCTGCTGGGTGCCCAATGCTTCGATCGCGACATCGACGCCACGTCCGGCGGTCAACTCGTTGATTGCTTCCAGCGGGTTCTGGCGATTGAAATTGATCACATGATCGGCGCCGAGGCGCCGCGAGACTTCCAGCCGCTCGTCCACACCATCCACCACGATAATGCGGGTGGCGCCCATCAGCTTGGCGCCGGCCGTTGCACACAGCCCAATCGGGCCCTGGGCGAAGATGGCAACAGTATCGCCGATTCGGATATGGCCGCTTTCCGCACCGCCAAAACCGGTGCTCATGATGTCGGGGCACATCAACACCTGCTCATCGGTCAGGCCATCCGGCACCGGCGTCAGGTTCGCCTGGGCATTGGGAATGCGGACGTATTCCGCCTGACAGCCATCGATGGTATTCCCCAACTGCCAGCCGCCCATGGCCTGCCCGCCACACTGGCTGCTGTCGCCATCCAGACAGGGATGGCACTGCCCACAGGGCGTAATGGCTCCGGCAATCACCCGCTGCCCCACCTGGTAGCCCGTGATCGCATCGCCCAGGGCCTCGATGACGCCAACCGGCTCATGGCCGACGATCAATCCCGGTTTGACCGGATACTCGCCCTTCAGGATGTGGACGTCGGTGCCACAAATCGTTGTGGTTGTGACCCGGAGCAATGCATCGGTCGGCCCGATCGCCGGTACCGGCCGCTCCTGTACCTCGATTCGGCCGGGCTCAACGAACACCGCCGCTTTCATGGTTGCCATGACAACACCTCCCTTGCACCTGCGCCGCCAGCCGTTGACGGCTTACAGACCGACCATACGCCGATGCAGGGAGGCACCATTGACCGACATCAAGAATCGCCGGCAAAGCGCGGGCCTACAGATTCTCGTACCGGTTCACATCGAAGATCCCGGCCTGGGAGGGATCGGTCTCCTCGACATAGGCCCTGAAATCCGCCACCACGTCCCAGAAATGCGGACTGGTACGACGCACCCCCCAGCGGGCGGCCAGGTCATGCAACGTTTCCGGCGATTCGACCCGCTCCAGGGCCGAGACGAAGACATCCAACTCAGATAGCGGCACATCAAAGCTGAAATTGGGATAGGTTCCCAGCGCCCCCGGCATCACCGTCACCGTATCCTCATCCGGCAACAGGCGGCTGTCCTCGGCGAACATGAACGCGACATTCTCGTGCATGCGGTTATGGACCAGCGTATAAATCCAGCGCCGATCGCCATCCGTGACCCGCAGGAAGGTGACTTCCGGCAGGAACTTGATGACAGGAAGGGAGGCGCCCGTCTCCCGGGTCAACGGCCGGAGGATGGTTTCTGCCCGGCGTTGGGCGTTACCGAGTCCGGGACGGTCGCAGTCGCCGCCGGGAGCGCATCGGTTGAGGGTGTCCGGCGGCCCCATGACGCGGCTGGCCCGCTGGGATAACAGCGTCGTAAAGCGCTCCATAATGGCTTGCTCGTCGGACGAGTCTGGTAACGTGCTGTAATCCAGGCGTGTTGGCGTATCGGTATCCAGGCCGGTGTAGGTGATGGCGTTCTTGATGCGGGCCAGGCCCTGATACCAATGATCGTAGATCGCCTGACGCGACCCGGCCGGGACGAAGCGCAGGAAGTTGTCCTCGGCTCCGTTACGGATCAGGTCGAAATAGAGACGCGTCTGCGCCTGATGGGAAACGCTGCCAAACACATTGAAGTTCACCACCAACTCGTAATAGGTACGCTCGAACAGCGGATAATCCATGACCCAGATGGTACGCGGCACCTGACCGTGCAGCCCGCGCCGCACCGAAGCGCTGTCGTAATGACGGAAGATGGTCAGCAGTGCGTCCCGGTTCCAGTTGTCGCCATCCCAGATTTCATCCAGGGTAGCACCATCGGTTTTACGCTTGCGGTACTCGGCCTGGCGCAGTACCAGGTAATCGTTGCGCTGCCCCTTGTAGCCCAGCCATTGCGGGCCCAGCGCCAGGAGGTCGCTGTCCTGCCCCGGCAGCCCCAGCAATGGAGACACCTTACGGCGATAGTCGGCGTCGTTGACGTAGGCTTCCTGATCCGGATCTTCGAAAATCGTCCAGAACTGGTCCCGGATAACATCGGTCGCCACCTGCCCGCGACAGACCGGCCCACGAATGAAATTGCGCACGAAATATTCGGCATCGTCGAGCATGAACTGGTAACGGGACTTGGCGGGAATCGCCGCAAACGTCTCGAACGGATTGGCACGATCGTCGTAGTCGTAGCCGGGCATGTCCTTTACCTGCCAGTCGGTATCGAAGAACAGCGACTGGTAGCGCTTCATGCGGGTTGCGCCCAGCGGGTAGGTCATATGGGTCTTGGCCACGATCGACCGGGTAATCGGCCGCAGGCGATAGTAGACACGGCCCCCGGCATCGCCGTTCGGTCGAACGGTATCTACCGGCAGGATCTTGTCACCCGGCGGCGTCCAGGAACGGATCAGCTCGTAGAAATGACTGTCCGGGATATCCGGGAAATACAGATGGGCGGCGAACAGGTGTTCGAACAGGTAACGTGAAACCAGTTGGTGGCGATCGCCCTGCGCATTGAAGAAGGCTTCCCAGCGTTTGACGGCCGCCCGCTCAGCCTGGCCTGGACTGAAAGTCGGCGCGTCGGTGACAGCACCTTCCTCGATCCAGGTTTTCAACGTGTGGAACTCTTTGTCAGTCAGCCCAGCGGCAGCGAACGGCATACCGCCATGCGGATTGGCCGCCGCATAGCCGGCAAAACCCGACAGTGTGGGACAGCTCTGCTGCCGCCCTATACCCAGCGTCACGCCATCCGGTATGCGGCTGTTGGGTGCCAGGGGGTGTTGGCGGCCATGCTCGAGCATCTTGTAGAGTACCGAGGTATCGCGGGCATCCAGGGCACCGCCCTCGACATTACCGTGCAACACCGAGAAAAACCCTTTCCGGCGCCAGTCAGCGGTAGTGATGGCATCGATACCCAACCGGGTTGGCGCCATGTTTCGCAGCCGGCTGCCATCGTAGACCGGCAATGGCGAGGCTCCACGATTCAACCCCTCTGCGCTGGACAGCTTGAGCTGACAAGGCGCGTCATAGCAGCCATGGCAGGCAATACACTTGGCCTCAAAGATCGGGCGGATGTCTTTCTGGTAGTCATAGGTCTGGTTCATCGCCACTAGCGGCTGCGGGTTGCTGTAGGTCGGCACCTGACTACAGGCATAGACCAGCAAACTGGCCACCACCACAAGCATGGCGGCAAACAGGGAACGTGGGCGCGATTGACGTCGGTGCATGAGACTTCCTTTTCCCGGAAACGGCACAACCAGTCATACGTGCCCGATTGGCAGATCGCTCATTATAAAGGCGAAATGCGATGGGAACAGGACGGTCGGTGACGAGGAAGCGGTTTTAACCGACTCACGAAATGCGTCGGAACCAGGCCAGACGACGCAACCACCGGATCAGCACAAACGACACCATCGCCACAAAGGCAACGTCCAACAGCATGAACAGCCAAAGCATCCCCTCGAAATAGCGCGACAGCGGCATGGTGGCAAAGATCAGCAGGGGGTGGACCAGGTAGATACCAAAGGAGGCATCGGACCAGGCGCTGACCGACGACCTTGTCCTGAGGCGGTCAGCATGCTGTCGCAACAGGATGAAGATGGCAAAGGTGCAGAGGATGACCAGCGGCCCCACATTATTGAGGATCAGGAAATCCTCGTGCACACCGTACCCCCTATAGAGGACGGCATTGAGAGCGGCCCCCACCAGCACCGCGGCCAGAATCACGCCCGTCAACAACGCTGGCGAAAACCGGAAGCGCTCAGGATAACGGTCGATCACGTAGCCACCGACGAAATAAAGGATGTAGAGCGGGAAAACGGCGTACCAGGTGATGTCCGAATCCACGACAGCCTTGACCAGGAGCGAGCCCTGATCCAGGCAGGCAAACAGGAAAAACAACACCGCCAGCGCCGCGAAGTCTGCCAGCCCGGGCTTCTCGCCGCGGAGGTACTGGTTCAGGAACGGGGCAAACAGCATCAGGCAGGCGAACATGGTCAGGTACCATAGATGCCCGTAACTGTGACCTGCACGGATCATGGTACCGGTCAGCGCCACCAGCGAGCGATGCTCCGGATTCCACAGGAAATAGCCCAGCACCAGGTACACCAGGTTCCAGACGACGATCGGCGGCAGCAGACGCCACGCCCGCTTGCGCAGGAATTCCGGCGGCGCGATGGAGCGGCCCAGCAGGACCACACCGGACGCCATCACAAACAGCGGCACCGAGAAACGACTTGCCGCATCCAGCAGGTTGGCGAACCACCAGTCGACATCACTGATAACGCCATATTGCTTGTAAAAAACGGTGCTGACGTGAATAGCGATCACCGCCAGGATGGCGATGACACGAAGATAGTCGATCCAGACTTTATGTTGCATGCACTTCCCTGGGGCCCGGCATGCGTCAGACCAGAGGCACAGCGAACTCCGTCCAACGGCGCGTTCGACACTGGAGGAACCGGCTCGACACCATCTGCGCGGCGTTGGATGCGATCCTCCGATACAAAGTCGGTTATTCTGGCAAGGATCGCACAAAGCGAATATATCGCCAAAAAATATACAGCCATTGGCGACACGTCACAGGATTACAGCGCCCAGTCCAGCCGACCCTCCTTCATGGTGCAGCGCGGTTCCCCGTCCCTCTCGGCGAACAGCAGCAGATGAACACCGATCACCCAGTTCATCTCAATATGCGGCCGGCGCAGCATGGGATAACGCCAGGGCGATTCTGTCGTGGGCTCACACCATTCCAGATCATCCCGGAAATAGTCGGCATCCAGTTCGACGGCTACCGGAAACTCACTGGCCCGAAAATGGCGGGCGGCCATTCTTTCCACCAGGTCACGGGTACTGAGATGGATCAGGCCGGCCCGCCGGTCTGCACCGCATGGCTCGATCACACCGCAGCGATGGGCGTCGCCCCAGGTTTTTGCACTGAGCACCCGATAGAAGTTCCTCACGTCCATTCACTCCCCCTTGCCAATGATCGCTTTATCCGTGCACCTTCTGCCGGTTGTTCATAAGGCTCCCGCAGCCGAGCCTCCCGGGTTGCTCTCGCCCACCAGCGTAGGCGCGATACCATCCGGTGCAGGGCGGCATCGACCCGCCCTGAATCAACCAGTTCACCCAGATCGTCGAACCGATTCCAGATATCGGTCAGGATCACACCGTCCCGCAGGGTCACCGAGTGCAGCTCGGCGAAGACCTGACGCAATTGCTCCACCGCCCGTATTCCACCGGACATCGCCCCATAGCTGACAAAACCCACCGGCCGGGTTTGCCACTCGTCGTAGGCGGAATCAATCAACTGTTTCAGGGCAGCCGGGAAGCTGTGGTTGTATTCGGGCGTCACCACGATGAAGCCGTCCATACCCGCCAACCGCTGTCTCAATGCCATTGTCGATGCGTCAGCACCGCTTTCGACAGCCGCCAACGCGGTTCTTGGATCGATGACCCGGAAACGTAGCCCATCCTCCCCATGCAGGGTCCGGACCACCCAGGCGGTGACCCGATCGCACAAACGCCCCTCCCGGACACTCCCCATAATCACGCCAATACGCAGTGATCCTGTCATCGTTTTGCTCCTTTCCTGGCTGTTGTCGGCCCCTGATCGCATCAGGTTGGAAAAGAGCCTAATACCTCAAGTAAACTTGAGGTCAACGCAGTCAATGATTAAGGCAACTCATGCCGTCCAATAAGGCAATCAATCGCCATCAACCCTTGCGCGTCGGCGAAGTCAGCCGGCGTAGCGGCGTCGCCGTCTCCGCCCTGCACTTCTATGAGCAGAAGGGGCTGATCCACAGTTGGCGAACCGGAGGCAATCAACGACGCTACCATCGGCACATCCTGCGCCGCATCGCCATTATCAAGGTGGCGCAGCGGCTGGGTGTTCCCCTGGCGGAAATCGCCGATGCGCTTTCGACACTCCCGGAAGGCCGCACCGTAACGGCCCATGACTGGCAGCAGTTGTCCAACCGCTGGCGCAGGGATCTCGATGACCGCATCAACAAGCTGACCCGGTTACGCGACCAGCTTACCGACTGCATCGGCTGTGGCTGCCTGTCCGTCGAAGCCTGCAAGTTGCGGAATCCGGCCGATGTACTGGGCGAGGACGGCAGTGGTCCACGGCGACTGGACCCGGACTGAAAAAATTGATCGAAAGATGAACAAGAGCTCACTTATCGGTATCATCTGAATAAAGACTGCTTTTCGCCCCGACATTTTTCAGGAATCAGGAGTAACACCATGAAGACTTTGCGGATCGACATCGTGTCGGATGTCGCCTGTCCGTGGTGTGCGATTGGTTTTGCACGCCTGAAGCAGGCCATGACGCAACTTTCGGGCGAGCTGGATTTCACGATCGAGTGGCACGCGTTTGAACTGAATCCCGACATGACGCGGGACGGCGAGCCGATTCTGGAACATCTGAGCCGCAAATACGGCCGCAGCCCGGAAGACATGGAGGCCAACCAGGCGCAGATGATGACCATTGCCGAGGCGCTTGGTCTGAATTTCAGCGGCCTGCAGCAACGCTATTCCCGCAATACGTTCGACGCCCACCGCCTGCTCAAGTGGGCCCGCGAACAAGGCCGTCAGACCGAACTCAAGCTGGCGTTCTTCGAGGCCTATTTCGGCCGCGCGGAAAACATTTCCGACAAGGGGGTGTTGAGGGCCTGTGTGGAAGCTGTGGGACTCGACGGCGAGATGGCCAGCCAGGTTCTGGACTCCGACGAGTACGGTGTTGCCGTTCGGGCCGACGAAGAGCGCTATCAGCAGGCCGGTGTCACCGCCGTGCCGGCGTTTATCGTCAACCAGCGCTACCTGATCGCCGGTGCCCAGGAACCGGACACCCTGGTCAATGCCTTTCGTGAAATTGCCGAAGACCGGATCGAAACCTCTCCGGTGTAGTGCACTGACCCGCCAGCGGTGTCGCCCCTGGCGGGTCCTGTTCCATCAAGCCAGCGCGGTGGTCCGCTGCTCGCCACGCAATTTGATGACATCGGCCCGCGGCGGCGCCCCGAACAGCCGGCTGTATTCACGGCTGAAGTGAGACGGGCTCTCATACCCCACCCGGTAACTGGCCGTCGCCGCTTCCAGCCCCTCCGACAGCATCAACCGGCGCGCTTCGTGCAGACGCAGCTTTTTCTGGAACTGCAGGGGCGACATCCTCGTGACCTGTTTGAAGGTGTGGAACAGCGCCGACTCGCTCATGTTCACTTCGCCGGCGAGATCCTTGACCCGCAGGCTCTCAGTAAACCGGTCTTTCAGCACGTCGATGACGCGCGACACCCGGTGGACCTGAGAATCCGCCACCGCAAACTTACGCATGCGCGCGCCCATTTCTCCAATCAGCGCCCGGTAAATCACCTCGCGCCGGATCAGCGGGGCCAGAACGCCAATGTCCTGCGGTGTATCCAGAAGGCTGGTCAGCCGGGTGACGGCATCCAGCATGCCCAGATCCATCCGTGCCAGACACAGACCGCAGCTGGCCTCCGGACAAGCCTCGGCGGCCGCGTCCAACGGGAGCTGACTGCCCATTTCCAGGACCAGGTTACTGACTTCCTGTGGATCGACGGTGATCTTCATCGCCAGGTACGGCTCCTCCTTAGAGGCATGGAGCACCCGGCCCAGTACCGGCATGTGAACGGACGAGACCAGATAGGACAGCGGGCCGTAGACCAGCTCGCGATCTCCAAAGTTCACCGTTTTGCTGCCCTGGACGATAAAGGCCAGCGATGGATCGTAAACCGAGGACACGCAACTGGTGGAGGAATCGGACCCCACCATCTCCAGTCCGGGAATGGCCGTCTTGCGGAGTTGGCGGTCTACGGGCGTGGCCCGCAGCATGTTGTCGACGAGCTTCAGGCGCAGTCGCTCCAGCTCGGGATCCAGGCCCGTGGTCGTGTTCAACGAAAAATCGAGATTCTGGTCCTGGACGGATGGTGCAAGATCGGAATTGGGCACGGTGCATTCTCCTGCCGGTCGGTGGCATCGCCAAAAAACGAAATCCAGTATACCGGGACGGCAAGGCGGATGAGCGTTTATTGACCAAGATTCACAGAAATAGGCAACCACCAAACAGAAATAGGCAAATAGGCAACAGCACTTGCCTGATCCTGCACGTTTATAGCCAGATCCTCTTTAATTTGCACGAGCCACCCACACCTTGGGACATCCATCTCAAAACCCTCTTAAAAGAGTCATCTGCGTGCAATATTGTGCATGTAACGCCCTTTTCAAGATCCGTTGGCACAAAGCTCAAGCGCCAGACTCCGGCGATGGCTCACCATAAAATTCGCATAAGCAACGATAACCAAAAACAGAATCGGGCAATCAAGTCGTAGGAACTGGATACCGCCTTTTTGCCCCAGCCCCTAAAGTAACCTCACACCTTCGATGGAATTCCCGATCACTGTCCCCGCCAGTAGTGGCACCCCCAAGAAAGGACAGAACCGGGTGATTCAGTCAGTGCCAACCCGCGACGTTTGCTGGAAAACATCCATACACCAGGAGAGAACACCTGATGGACTCATTTAAAGAAGGAGCCCGTATTACCGGCCTGACCCTGCTCGTCATTCTGATGATGACCGTTGGACTGGCCGGCTGCGACGCCCACAGCGAAGAAGCCGCCGCGACACCGCCGCCACCCGCCGTCGACGTGGCCCAGGTGGAGCCGGCGCCCATCACCCTGTGGGACGGATTTACCGGCCGCATTGCCGCACCGGAAAGCGTCGACCTGCGCCCCCGGGTCAGCGGCTACATCGACAAGGTCGCGTTTGAGGAAGGGGAAATGGTCAAGCAGGGCGACCTGCTGTTCCAGATCGATCCCCGCCCCTACCAGGCACGCATGAACGCCGCCAATGCGGATCTCGGCCGAGCCCAGAGCCAGCTGAAGCTGGCGAAGAGCGAAGCCGATCGTGCCCAGCATCTGCTGAATGGCCACGCCATCTCACGCGAGGAGTTCGACCAGCGCCAGGCCGCCCTGGCCGAAGCCCGCTCGAATGTGGATGCCGCCCGGGCGGCTCTGGATAGCGCGAAGCTGGATCTCGAATACACCCACATCCGCGCGCCGATTGACGGTCGCGTGAGCCGGGCGTACGTCACCCGGGGCAACCTGGCCACCAGTGACCAGACCCTTCTGACCCGCGTCGTCTCCGTGGATCCGATGTACGTGTACTTCGAGACCGACGAACAGACCGCCCTGAACAACCTGGGCCGGCTGGATGGCGCCAACCCGCCGCAGGTCAAGGTCAGCCTCGCGGGCGAACCGGGTTTCGACCACACCGCGACTCTGGACTTTGTCGACAACCAGCTGGACGCCAGCACCGGCACCCTGCAGTACCGCGCCGTGATGGCCAACCCGGACGGCCAGTTCCGCCCCGGTCAGTTCGCCCGGGTGCAGATGCCGGTGGCCGACCTGAGCCAGGCCCTGCTGGTGGACCAGAAAGCGGTGATGGCGGACCAGGATCGTCGTTACGTCTACGTGGTGGGCGATGACAATACGGCCAGCCGCCGCTACATCGAGCCGGGCCGCGGCTCCGACGGCATGCTGGTCATCCGGAAAGGCCTGAAGCCCGGCGAGCGCGTGGTGGTCAACGGCCTGCAGAAAATCCTGATGCCGGGCATGCCCGTCGCCCCGGAGCAGGTGGCCATGCGGCCGGACCAACGCAAGCAGGCGCAAGTCGCCAGCGCCCAGTAATACCCCCGACTTTCCGTAACTGAACAGGAACTGGCCTGCCCCGTTGGGGCAGGCCCAGGGAGGCTTTTGCATGAATATTTCCCGCTTCTTCGTGGACAGGCCGATCTTTGCGTCGGTGTTGTCCATCATCATCTTCGTAGTGGGGTTGATCAGCATTCCCGGCCTGCCGGTGAGCGAGTACCCGGATGTGGTGCCGCCCAGCGTTCAGGTCACCGCGCGCTACCCGGGCGCCAACCCCAAGACGATCTCCGAGACCGTCGCCACGCCGCTGGAGGAATCCATCAACGGCGTGGAAGACATGATCTACATGAAATCCGTCGCGGGCAGTGACGGCACCCTGTCCCTGACCGTCACCTTCAAGCTCGGCACCGATCCGGACCGGGCCCAGGTACAGGTGCAGAACCGGGTGACCCAGGCCCTGCCCCGGCTGCCGGAAGACGTGCGCCGCCAGGGGGTGACCACCAAGAAACAGTCCCCCAACCTGATGATGGCGGTGCACCTGCTGTCGCCAGACAACACCTTCGACGCGACCTACATCCGCAACTACGCGGTGCTGCACATCCGCGACGAGCTGGCCCGGATTCCCGGCGTCGGCGAAGCCGGTCTGTTCGGGGCGGGCGACTACGCCATGCGCCTGTGGATCGACCCCCAGCGGGCGGCCGCCCACAACATCACCGCCAGCGATGTGGCCCGGGCGGTGCGCGAGCAGAACATCCAGGTGTCCGCCGGCCAGATCGGCGCCCAGCCGATGCCGGGCAAGAACGACTTCCTGATCTCCATCAATGCCCACGGTCGCCTGAAGACCGCCGACGAATTCGAGAATATCGTCATCAAGACCGACGATGACGGCCGGGTCGTGCGACTGCGCGACATTGGCCGGGCCGAACTGGCGGCCTCCCAGGATTCCCTGCGGGCGCTCTTGAACGGCAAGCAGGCGGTGGCGCTGCCGATCTTCCAGTCGCCGGGCTCCAACTCCCTGGAAGTGTCCGCCGCCGTGCGGGCCAAGATGGCGGAACTGGACGACAACTTCCCCAAGGGCCTGACCTGGGAAGTGGCCTATGACCCGACCGTGTTCGTCAGCAGCTCCATCGAAGCGGTCATCTCCACCCTGCTGGAAGCCGTCGGCCTTGTCGTGCTGGTGGTCATCCTGTTCCTGCAGACCTGGCGCGCCTCGCTGATTCCCTTGCTGGCGGTGCCCGTGTCGATCATCGGCACCTTCGCGGTGCTGTCGGTTCTGGGCTTCTCCATCAACACCCTGACCCTGTTCGGCATGGTGCTGGCCATCGGTATCGTGGTGGATGACGCCATCGTGGTGGTGGAGAACGTCGAGCGGAACATCGAGGAAGGGCTCAAGCCCATCGCCGCGGCCCACCAGGCCATGCGCGAGGTAAGCGGGCCGATCGTGGCGATCTGTCTGGTGCTGTGTGCGGTGTTCGTGCCCATGGCCTTCCTGGACGGCATCACCGGCCAGTTCTACCGCCAGTTCGCCGCCTCCATCGCCATCGCGACCGTGATCTCCGCGATCAACTCGCTGACCCTGTCGCCGGCCCTGGCCGCCACGCTGCTGAAAAGCCGCGGTGCGCCCAAGGATTTGCCGGCTCGCCTGATCGATCGGCTGTTCGGCTGGCTGTTCCGGCCGTTCAACCGCTTCTTCGATCGCAGCGCCCACGGTTACCAGGGCTTCGTGAAGCGCAGCCTGCGCACTCGCGGCCTCGTGTTCCTGATCTACGTGGCCATGCTCGGCGGCACGTTCTACCTGTTCAACCAAGTGCCCGGCGGGTTTATCCCCACCCAGGACAAGACCTACCTGGTGGGCAGCATCCGCCTGCCGGAAGGGGCGTCACTGGACCGCACCGAAGACGTGGCCCGCAAGGTCAGCGACATCGCCATGGGCACCGACGGCGTGTCCTACGCGGCGGCCTTTGTCGGCTTCAACGCGCTGCAGGGCACCAACACGCCCAACATCGGCACGGTGTTCATCCTGTTCGACGACTTCGACAAGCGGGACAAGACCGCCCAGCAGATCGCCGGCGAGATCAACGCCAAGCTGGCGGGCATCAAGGAAGGCTTTGCCGTGACCTTCATGCCACCGCCGATCTTCGGTCTGGGCGCCGGTTCGGGCTACTCGCTGTACGTGCAGGATCGCAACGGCGCGGGCTACGGTGCGCTGCAGAACGCCACCAACCAGCTTGCCGGCACCCTCAGCCAGCAGACTGGCCTGAGCTATCCGTTCAGCTCCTACCAGGCCAACGTGCCGCAGCTGGATGCGGACGTGGACCGGCGGCAGGCCAAGGCCCAGGGCGTCAGCCTGGATGAACTCTACGGCACGCTGCAGTTCTACTTCGGCTCGCTGTACCTGAACGACTTCAACCTGTTCGGCCGCACGTATCGCGTGGTGGCCCAGGCGGACGCGCCCTACCGGGACGACGTCAGCGACCTGGAGCACCTGTTCGTGCGCAACGACCGCAATGAGATGGTGCCGCTCAGTTCCATGGTCACGCTCAAGCGCAGCTTCGGTCCGGACCCGGTGATCCGCTACAACGGCTACCCGGCGGCGGACCTGATCGGCCAGTCCGATCCGTCGATCCTGTCCTCCGGCGAGACGCTGGACAAGGTCGCCGAAGTCGCTGCGAAGACACTGCCTCGCGGTATGGACATCCAGTGGACCGACCTGAGCTTCCAGCAGATTACCCAGGGCAACGCGGCGATGATCGTCTTCCCGCTCGCTGTCCTGCTGGTATTCCTGGTACTGGCCGCGCTCTATGAGAGCTGGGTGCTGCCGCTGGCGGTCATCCTGATCGTACCCATGTGTCTGCTGGCCGCGCTGTTCGGCGTCTGGCTCACCGGCGGCGACAACAACGTCTTCGTTCAGGTGGGGCTGGTGGTCCTGATGGGACTGGCCTGCAAGAACGCGATCCTGATTGTGGAATTCGCCCGCGAGAAAGAGATGGAAGGCATGGACACCATCAGTGCCGCGCTGGAAGCCTGCCGCCTGCGGCTGCGCCCGATCATCATGACCTCGGTGGCCTTTATCGCCGGTGTGGTGCCGCTGGTGCTGGCCTCCGGCGCCGGCAGCGAAGTGCGCAACGCCATGGGCATTACCGTGTTCAGCGGCATGATCGGCGTGACCCTGTTCGGCCTGCTGCTGACCCCGGTGTTCTACGTGGGCCTGCGCCTGCTCAGTGGCAAGTCGCTGGCCGTTGAACCGCCTGCTCTGACTCACCAGACCGGAGATCACCATGCGTAACCGTTTCCTGGCCCTGGCGCCCCTGCTGCTGGCAGGGTGCGCCGTCGGCCCCGACTATCAGGCGCCGGATGTGCAGGCGCCGGAGCAATTCACGGAATCCGACAGCACGGCCGCCTTCTCGGCGGCCGACGAAGCCCGCTTCTGGGGTGGCTTTGACGATCCCCTGCTGGCGTCGCTGATCCAGGATGTCCTGACCGACAACCCGAGCCTGCAGGCCGCACTGGCCCGCTACCAGCGTGCCGATGCCCTGGTCCGCGGCAGCAAGGCCGAGCAGTTGCCCGAGATCGGGGCAAGCGCCTCGGCGGCGTCACAGCACCTGTCCGTTGCCGAGCGTTCGGGCAGTTCGGACGCCAACATCGACCTCTACGAGGTGAACGCCAACGCCAGTTGGGAGCTGGACCTGTTCGGTCAGCTGCGGCGCGCCAGCGAAGCCGAAGTGGCCCGCCTGCAGGCCGCCGGCTCAGAGGTGAACGCGCTGAAGGTGTCCCTGGCCGGAGAGATCGCCGCCAGCTACTTCGAGCTGCGCGGGCTGCAACAGCAGCTGTCGGTGGCCCGGGGCAACGTCCAGATCCAGCGGGATTCCCTCGACATCGTACGTTCACGCCTGGAAGCGGGACGCAGCACCCGGTTTGACGTCCGCCGCGCCGAGGCGCAACTGGAACGCACCCGCGCCGCCCTGCCCCAACTGGAAGCGGACGTGCGTGTGCAGATGCACCGGATCGCCGTGCTGACGGGACGAGCACCGGGCGAGCTGATCCCGCGACTGTCGGCGCCGGAACCGTTGCCGACCGCGTTGCCGGTGATTCCGCCGGGCACGCCCGGAGACGTTCTGCGCCGGCGGCCGGATATCCGCGTCGCGGAACGTCAACTGGCCGCCGCCACGGCGGATATCGGAGTCGCCACGGCGGACCTGTATCCGCACTTCAGTCTGAACGCGCTGATCGGCTCCGTCGCCCTGGACAGCGGTAACCTGTTCACCGGCTCGGCGGAATCCCGCTCGATCGGGCTGGGCATCGACTGGTCGTTTCTGAACTTCGGCCGGGTCCGCTCACGGATCGACGCGGCCGATGCGGATGCCCAGGCGGCCCTGGCGAACTACCGCCAGGTGATCCTGGACGCCCTGGAAGAAACCGAGAACCGCCTGGTGCGTTACGCTCGCGCGCAGCAGCGCACCGCGCGACTGGCCGCCAGCGCGGACGCCGCCCGGGATGCGGCCAACCTGGCACGCACGCGCTACGAACAGGGGTATATCGGTTATTTCGAGGTGCTGGACGCCGAGCGCGAGCAACTGGACAGCGAGAACGCCCTGGAACAGGGCCGGACCGCGTCGGTGCTGGCGATGGTGAATCTGTATCGGGCCTTGGCGGGCGCGCCTGGAAGCGTTCGTGGTGATGTAGCAATGAACTCCAAAACAACGGAGTAACTTCTCGAGCCGACGTGTATCGAGACAGCTCCAGCCCCCTCTCCCCCAGCCCCCGCTCCGCGCCCCAGCCCTTCGCCAGAGGCTCCGGGCGCTACGGCGGGCGAAGCGATGCTTCGCTCTTCCGCCTACGCGCCACCAGGGGCGAGGGGAGTATTGGCCGCAAACTCGAGGCATCTGCTCCCTCTCCCCCCGCGGGAGAGGGTTGGGGAGAGGGGGATCCAGCGATTCGTTGCGAAAACCAAAAAGGCCGGCAGGTTTCCCCCGCCGGCCTCTTTCATTTCAAACACATTTTCACGCCTGAGCCGCCCGCACCTCCGGATTCGTCTCGTCCTCTTCATCCAGCGCATGCTCGGCATCCAGCACCAGCGCCAACTCTTCCTCGTCGGTCCTAGACATCAGGGCCAGCAGCACATAGGCACAACATCCTGGGCCCCGACTCAGCCAAGCTACCTCAGAAACCCGTATGCAAAACCTAAAACTCCCGCTAAAAGAGGGAGCACAAACGCCCCCGCAAACCAGACGTAACTACCATTTCCTCTGACTATTTTTAAGCCTGCATTCAGAGCTAACATACCCAATACAGCAATAGCTATTGCGCCGCGCAGCAGGTCGCCATCGAGCCACCATGTTCCTGCGATAGCCGCCAGCAGATAGGTGGTAGACAATGCAAAAAAGGTGACCAGGCTGTTAAGCTGCCTATCACTTGGCATGAAATGTTTGCTGCTCATCTTTTGAAGATCACTATTTGAACGACAGTATTACGGCTATGTAGCTGTTACTTGGACTATTGCCTTTCTTGGTTTTAAAAACAACACGTTCATCATTGCTTTGAACGTGGATTCAACCAATAACCGCCGACATCCCAGTTCTTACTATGTAGGGTTGGCCGGCGACACCAACATTATTTTTAGCTTCAAATTTTCTGCAAATCAAATATTTTGATACTAAACGCTTAGGGTTATCCCCTACTGATCTTTTTAAAAACGAGCCTGCAAATCAACACAAGTAAAAAAACGTAAATCAACTGCAAGTCCAGAAAGGTCAAATTCACTCCCAAGCTCTCTCTAAAAAATGACACAATGAATCTTGCGGGCACAAACAAAACAGCTCCCAAGACAACTGCGATCACAATTCCTACGATCGTTTTCTTAGTATCTAAGTCGCGCATTCGCAATCCTCAGAAGTTCCATACAAGTAATAAATAGCTTCTTCTATCCATGGAAAAGTAGCACCGCTTATATATCCCGGAGCACCACCCACAATTCCACCAACAGCGGCTCCAGCAACGGAAGCCTTGCCTTTCGGATCTCCATTTTCTGGCAAAAGTTGATATAACAACGCCGTCCCTAATGCTTCCCCAACATGCATTGACGTACCATTGGGCGCTAAAGCACTCTTCAGAACTGCATCTTTAGTTGCACCTTGAACAGCGCTGTCCGTTGGAAGCAGATTGGACATAGAGGCTGCTGTCATGCCGATCATTACACCTGGTGGGCCAGCAGGTGACCCCGCAATACCACCAGCAATTATTTTCGCAATTTGACGCCTTTCTTGCTGGCTGTAACACCTTGCACCACCAGCTATGCCCGCCTGCTTCCTAGTCATTCCGTGTTCCCCAAGCGGACTGTAAGCTAGCCCATAACTATCGACATTTCGCAGAGGGTTATTTGCCGCATATGCAAAGATATTCAGACCTCCCCGCAAATCAATGGGATCCGCCTGTATATAGCGCCCTACCCTCGTATCATAACTACGGTAATAGTTATAATTTGTGCGCGTCTCTCTATCGTAATACTGACCTGGCAGCCTTAACCGAAAAGTTAACAATTCACCATCATTATCAGGATCGCCATCTATCGCGCCCTCCCCAAAAGGACGCAGGTTCCACTGCCACACTTTTTCCTTTTCAGCATTAACGATGGCCAACGGAACATTAACTTGGTTAGTTTCCACAAAATAGATTTCTCCATTCTCAAGAAGACCTATAGGAATCTCGCCTAGCCAAATAATTTCTTGTTTGACATCACCCTGACCGTCGTATTCCCCCATCAGGTTTGCACCGTCATAGACGAAGCGAGTCTTGGCCTCTATTTCAACCTGCTGACCAAACCGACAATGCAGGAACCGCTCAAGGAACCAGTTATGGGTGAGATGCGTGGCCATGCAGGAAATGTCCCGATGGTTCACCTTGCCATCCTGATTAAGGTCGGCTCGGACCGGTGACTCTCTGTGATGAATAATCTCCAGCAGTGTCAACAAATCCGCAACGGATTTACGGCCATCCTGGTTGAGGTCTGCGCTAATGCGATAGGTTTCCTGGGTTCGCTTGAAAGCTCGCGCACCCATGGCGTTATATCCATACTCTGCAGTATCTCCGCCGTCCACGCTGACCAATCGATTCCGGGCATCGTACTGGTAGGTATGTTCACCATCGTTAACCGTGTTTCCGCGGCCATCATAGCTGTAGGCGATGCCGCCGACGGTCTTGAGAACGTTGCTTTCCGGCGAGTAGGTCAGTTCACGCTCGGCGCCGTCGACGGTTTCCCAGGTGCGATTGCCATTGGCGTCGTAGTCGTATCCCAGACTGAAGTCATTCGACAGCGCCACCTTCAACCGGTTTTCGGCATCGTACTCAAAGTGTTGCTCGTCATTGCCGAGAATCGAAACGATGTTGCCGAGCGCGTCGTATTCGAAGTTACGGGACTCATTCGTTGCTGTTTTCAGGTTGCTAATCCGACCATTGTTGTCGAATGCCCTGTTCATGGAGAGACCGTTGCCCCAGGCCCAGCCACTAATCGGTCCGAACGGAGCATACTCCACACCATCCAACAACGTTTGGCCATCGACCGACACGCTCTCCAGCCGGTCGCGGTCGTAGCGGTTACTTGCTCGCCGGCCATCTGAAGTCGTTTACGGCCAGCCAGACAGCGCGCACCGTGATTTGGCTCTTACAGCCAACTCGGGGTGTCGCGAAAACGCTGACGCTGGACAACGTCAGCGAGTTTGCGGAACACGAACAGATGGCTAGAGAGTTGGGTTTGGCGGCCTATTTCTGTGCCCCATACTGCTCGGGCCAACGTGGCACGAACGAAAACACCAATGGCTTGCTGCGACAGCACTACCCGAAGGGGGCGGACTTCGCCAAGCGGTCTCAAACGCACATCAACCGAGCGGTTGGGCAGTTGAATAACCGGCCCAGAAAACGGCTGGACTACCGGACACCGGCAGCGGTATTTTGGGGCGAATACTCCGGAGCGCTATCAATGAGCGGTGCTGCGGTTATTGGTTGAATCCACGCTTTGATCAGCTCCTGCCCAAACCACCTTTTGGAGCAAAGCTTTGAACAAAACTAAAAAGCAACGCATTAATATTGCAAAATTCTGCACACTGCCTTCATTAATTACTTTGCTCATCAGGCGAACGCTTCACTCGACTACGCAGCATAGTCCCCTCTTCACAATTTAAATTCTCCCAAAAAAGTCGCAACACGTCTTCGGAATCCGGATATAGCTCAAGCACTTCCTGCGGAGTGCTCGAGCCTTCCTTAATATTTTTGTTCCAAACTCGAAATATAGCCCATGACATTATTTCAAGCAGCTCTAGAAAGACTTGCCTCTCCAAATCCTCACATTGAGATCGCAAATCAAATAATGCATCTTCTATTTCGCTATAAACACTGTAAGGTGGCAAATAACTCCCCTTGACTTGCACCAAACCGCTTTTCACCACAACTCGCTTTGGAAACAGTGAAATAACCCTAGCCATGAGTTCTCTATCGTTAAAGGTGACATCTAAGTCAAGCACTTTTCGATGCAACTCATTCATTTTCAATCCCTCAACCTTTTGCCATTTACGTCATATGTACCATTTCTTTGCCGGCCCTTTTGCCAATCTTTAGCTTTATCCCACTTCTTCCATGCACTCCCTCCGTGAGACCTATCGCCTCCCCTATCTTTTTCAAAAATAGGTTCTTTTTCCCCTCTGGGTCTATATGCTTGGTTAGAACCTGGAATTTTTTCCCAATTATCAGGATCACTACTTGGACAACTTTCATTAGAGCTGTCCTCATCAGAAATTTCTTCATTGTAGTAAATATTCTTAATGGAATTAGCTATGGAAAGTACCGCGGCAGTACCAGCACCTGCCCAAAGCACATCCGCCACCGCAATACCTGCCCCACCAATCACTACAACGAACTGGCCAGAGGGATCAGTGTATACAAGAGGGTTTTGAGCGGCATACCCATAGGTATTGATGCCTCCCGCAAGCCCAATTGGATCGCTCTGAGAATACCGTCCAAGTGCTGGGTCATACGCCCTGTAATAGTTGTAATTGAGCCCGCTTTCTTTATCCCAATACTGCCCCGGAAACCGCAGATTGAATTCAAGATCGCGACCATCTCCATCGACGTCCTCGTTTGGCGAACTATCCCCAAACGGACGTGGCTCCCATTGCCACAAAAGCTCACCAGACTGATCCGTTATGGCTACAGGCGCATCAATCTGGTTTGAACTGACGTAGTAGAGCTCACCGTCTTCAAGCAGACCAACCGGCTTGTTACCTGCCCAAACGATCTCTTGGGAAGCATTCCCCTGATTGTCATATTCCCCCATCAGGTTTGCACCGTCATAGACGAAGCGAGTCTTGGCCTCTCTTTCGATCTGTTGGCCAAACCGACAATGCAGGAACCGCTCGAGGAACCAGTTGTGGGTGAGATGCGTGGCCATGCAGGAAATGTCCCGATGGTTCACCTTGCCATCCTGATTAAGATCGGCTCGGACCGGCGACTCTCTGCGATGAATAAACTCCAGCAGGGTCAACAAATCCGCAACGGATTTTCTGCCATCCTGGTTGAGGTCTGCGCTAATGCGATAGGTTTCGTGGGTTCGCTTGAAAGCTCGCGCACCCATGGCGTTGTATCCGTACTCTGCAGTATCACCGCCATCCACGCTGACCAATCGATTCCGGGCATCGTACTGGTAGGTATGTTCACCATCGTTAACCGTGTTTCCGCGGCCATCATAGCTGTAGGCGATGCCGCCGACGGTCTTGAGAACGTTACTTTCCGGCGAGTAGGTCAGTTCACGCTCGGCGCCGTCGACGGTTTCCCAGGTGCGATTGCCATTGGCGTCGTAGTCGTATCCCAGACTGAAGTCATTCGACAGCGCCACCTTCAACCGGTTTTCGGCATCGTACTCAAAGTGTTGCTCGTCATTGCCGAGAATCGAAACGATGTTGCCGAGTGCGTCGTATTCGAAGTTACGGGACTCATTCGTTGCTGTTTTCAGGTTGCTAATCCGACCGTTGTTGTCGAACGCCCTGTTCATGGCGAGACCGTTGCCCCAGGCCCAGCCACTGATGGGCCCGAATGGAGCGTACTCCACACCATCCAACAACGTTTGGCCATCGACCGACACGCTCTCCAGCCGATCGCGGTCGTAGTGGTATTCAGCAACAGCGCCAGAGGGATAAGTCAGACGGGAAAGTTTCCCGGATGGTGTGTACTGATAGCTCATCGATAATTCGACGCCATCGGTGGAAACATGCCGTCGGGCTGCAACCCTGCCCGCCTGGTCATATGTAAAATAGGTTGTCCCCGATGAATCCTTAATCAAGGCAACACGACCAACGCCGTTAACCGCCGTGTCGTAGATGTATTCGACAGACTGACCATCTTCATAGACAACCTGCGATATACGGTTTAGGGCGTCGTATTCGTAAGTGGTCGTCAGACCGTCGCCATCTGTCTTTGAGACCAGATTCCCAGCATCGTCGTAGCTATAGGCTGTCTCGCCGCTATCAGGACTTTGACGCTCGATCAGCAATCCGGTGTACGCATCATATTGATACGTCGTCGATGCCGAATTCGGAGCTGTAACACTTTGCAACTGATTGTCGTGCGCATACCCGTAACGGATGATGCCATCGGCGGCATTCGTCTCGGATTCCAAACGACCGCTAGAGTCGTAACTTCTGTTCAGGGTTTTCTGATCCGGACGCAATGTCTGTGTCAGCCGACCTTGAATGTCCCGGGTAAACGCAGTGACGTTGCCCTCACCGTCCGTCGCGCCTGAACGAAGGCCATTCGCAAAATAGTCAAACTGATTCTGATGGCCGGACGGATTGACCACCTTGACTAGGTTCCTGACGGCATCGTGCGCATACGTTGTCACCTGGCCATAGCGATCCGTGTAGGAATGACGATCCAGGCGATCCCACTCAACTGACTCTGACGTTCCGTCGGGATAGGTCACCTTTGTGAGGCGATCCAGTCCGTCATACTGGTAGCTCAATGTGTAATTATTCGCGTCTGTATATGACTGAACGCGACCGACATTGTCATGGGAGTATTTGGCGACAACGACATTGTTCGGATCGGTGACGCTGAGCAGATAGCCTTCACTATCGTATGAAAACACCGTTTTCTGGCCGAGCGCATTGGTTACCGACGTCAGTTGCCCGGCTTCATTGTAGGTGTACTGAGTCTTATTGGAGTTGGCATCGGTATAGGAAAGAGGTTGATGCTGCTCATTATAGGTATAGCTGGCCAGCGTGATGTAACCGTTGCTGCTTTTCCGCTTAACACGGAGCAAATCAATCTGATTTTCGGCGTACTCGTAGGTGAGTTCCCGCCCCTCAGGATCAACCTGACGTGTCAGGTTTCCATAGTCGTTGTAGGATTTCTGGGTTAGCTGTGTGGAACCATCCGGAAGCACGCGAGCAATCTTGGATGGCTTATCGAAAGTCCCTTCTGCGCCTTCCCAATTTTGTCCGGGGTAATTAAACCAAACCCGGCTTTCAAGCGGTTCCTTGATGCTCTCCTGAACCCCTATTGTCATTGACGTGTTGGTGCGCTTATGGAACCAATGACGAATCCTGGCCTTGGAGTAATCCCCCGGCGCCCGCTCCATCGCTTCCTTGTCCCAGTAGAACGTGTTCCGGCTGTTTATATACCGGTTGAAAGCACTGATCCCGGAAGGGACTTTTGATTCGCTAAAGGGAATACCGCTGGCAGAATGCCGATATTCAACCCGTTCCTTGTGACCTTCAGGGTCGGTAACCACCAGCCAACGGCGCGTACCACTCTGGCCCGAACTGAAACGGGTTTCCCCGTAAGGCGTCACCATCTTTTCAATAAACGTACCGTCGTAGGCGAAACTGGACGTCATCCCAACGGCATCAGTAATGCTGATCAGGCGACCGTTATCGTCATACTCAAAGGCGGTGGAGCGTCCGAAAGGATCTGTGACACCAGAGATCAGTAAAGGATTCTCAGGCTCCTCGTATTGAAGCTCGCTGCTTCTACCAAGTGCATCCGTGATCTTTGTGAGGCGTTGCTGCTCGTCATATTCGAGTTGAACGGCATTGCCGTGAGCATCAATGACCTTCGTAAGAAAGATTCTTCGTGGATAGTATGTGCTGTCGTCCGAGTACCCATAGACATAAACGCGACCATCAGGCATGCGACGCTCATAGGTCACCGGCGAAGCCGAAGTCATGACAAGCTGGGCCCCGGTACGCTGCTCACTGGCAAAAGCCCCCGAACCGGAACTGTAACCGGAATAATCCCGACTGCCGCCACCCGGCAAATAGGCACGAACACGGCGACCTACGCTTTGCGGATCGTCCTGTACATAAGACAACCAGTTAAACGTCCACTTTGGCCCCAGATTGCTAAACGTATAAGTGGCTGGTTGGTAAGCCGCGCGTTGAATGTAGGAGAGAGACATCCCGATTTGTGGGCCGACGGGCGGCGAATAACTCAGCGGTGTATCGATTATGTTCAAGCTCACGAGCATTGAGTGAACGCGATAACGCGGCATGCCTTTGCTATCGGAACATGGGTCGTCACACTCGGTCACGTCATCCGTTGTCAACTGGTCGGGTTGGCTGCTTGAAGTGTTGCCTGCCCCCATAATCCGGGCTGCCGTTTCGGCAGAAACTGTTTTCCATTCACTCGAATTATCTTCAATCAGAAAATATCCGCTTGATTCTGCTTCCAAAGCCGCTTTATTCATCCATCGAAGCTTATTGAAGGCAGGGTCAAAGACTTGATACCGGCCCTTTTTCTCATCCAAGACCGCAGCGAAGTGACCCACTCGCAAATGCATTACGGAGGGCACTGGGATAGTCGCCGCGGGGTCACGGTGAACTGCGCGTGTTTTCGCACCTTGGGTTTTGGCAATCGACTGAAGCTGGGCCAGTGACGTTCCACTTGGTCCAGCATCGAACTGGTCCAATGTGGGGGAGAAAAGATCACGCCCGTCTTGTTTCGCCAAAAACGTATCCAGTGCGACGATGCCGCAACGCAAAACCGCTTCAGGCACATTCTCCATTTCCCAAAGCCCGGAGCGGGCCTGGGCCACCAACTCGGTAATGGAGGCTGATGCAGGTGATTGATCGACCCCCTTCAAAAGCTCAGCAACCTTATCCCGGTGCCCGAATTTCGTATGCAGAGCAAGCAGCTCGCCAAGAGCACGCTCTGCAATCACTTGTTCACGTGGACGATCCGCAGACTTGCCAGCGCGAACGGCGCTCTCCAGCAACGTCAAGGCATCCGAGTAGTAGCCTGCCTGTTCCTTGGCCATACCCATATTGAACATCAGGGAAGCTTTCCACGGGCTATCCGGCGACAACGCAAGATAAGACGCCAGTGGTTCGATATCAGCGGGGTCGCCTCCTTTTCGATAACGCTCAACAGCCTGATTCAGCACCTGGCGCTGAGATGGATTCGGTTCATTGAACGCCACCAACGGTTCATGGAAGACACCAAACCGTGATGATTCCAGCGTTTCAGCTTGATCGACGATATTGCCGTAACTCGACAGGGGAAGAGCGATGAGCAACCCCAAGAGAGAAGAGCGAAGTATCCATTTCATGATTCAAAGTCCTTTCTGCGTTCAGTGCACGATTCACAAATTTTGCGACTACAACGGGAAATAGGTTTCGGGGTCCACCTTCCTAACCGGCGTCAAAGGCTTCCCGGTTTCTGGATCAAGGCCGATGCCATCCTTGACTCGGTAGACGCCGGGAGCGTATCGATTCGGGCAATCTTTATCATCGGCGCGACAGAGAACGGCAATACAACCAAACAAATCCCAGTACAGGCGAGCCGTCTTACTCTCGAATGTGGCTGACATGGGTTCGTCAAAAAGGTGGGATGTATAGCGCGCAAAATCACCGGGGTAAATTTCGCTTGTCTCAAATTCCTCCCGAGACATTAACAGCGTCAACTCAGTTGTCTCGCCGTCATTTGGCACAGCAATGGACATGACCTGTACAAGCTTAACGAAAGCTGATTCATCATCGGGGAGTGTCGGCCAATAGCCATGCGATTTCGCCCACCGAAAAACCTTAATCGCCTCTTTATCACTGGCTACTGCGGCCACTTCACCAACGACAAGATTTGGATAGGTGCCACGAGCAAACAAATTGCAGTGATTTTCATCGCAGTCAAATGAATCTGCCGAAGCCGCAGAAGACCCCAGAGTCAGTAATACAAAGAGAACTTTGGCAAAGACATTCTTAAACAGATTATTCACATTCATTCCCTGAAATATCGATGTGCAAATCCTGAGCACTGTATTCCCGAGAGACCGGAAAGTTCATATCGCGGAACTTTTCAGACTCTACGGCGCAAAGCGGCAAAACGATAAGGAAGCTGGCAATAACCTTTCCTGTTTGCCAGATTCAGTAGAAGAGTTGGTCAATCCTTGTACCCTTCACTGCACTAATGAACAGAAGTTAATCTTTTTATCAGCCAAGGGCACGGCACGCAAGGCGAGGCTCGGCAGCTTTACAATTCTTAACGAAATAGCCACCAAAACCAGGAACTTTCGGAAACATCAATTTTCAACTTGGTTTTTAACAATAGAAAGGCCGGAAGGTTTCCCCGCCGGCCTTTTTCACTTCATACACGTCTTCAGGCCTGAGCTGCCCGCACCTCCGGACTCGTCTCGTCCTCTTCATCCAGCGCATGCTCGGCATCCAACACCAGAGCCAACTCTTCCTCCGCCGTCTTGGCCACCAGATGGTTCTTGCCGTAGACGAAGTAGTACACGGCGCCGATCACGAACAGCACGATGGTGTAGTTGAAGGCGCGCGGGTCGAACGCGTAGACACCGGTCATGGCCACCAGGGACAGTGCCAGCGCGATGCCGGAGGTGAACATGCCGCCCGGCGTCTTGTAGGGGCGTTCCAGATCCGGCTTACGCAGGCGCAGCAGGATGTGGCTGCCCGCCATGAGCGCGTAGGAGATGGTGGCGCCGACCACGGCCATGCCCAGGATCAGGTCGCCTTCACCGGTCAGTGAGACCAGGAAACCAAACACGCCCGGCACAATCAGCGCCCAGACCGGTGCCTTGCGTTGGCTGGTCAGCGACAGGGCCTTGGGCAGGTAACCGGCCCGGGACAGGGCAAACACCAGTCGGCTGTAGCCGAAGATGATGGAGAAGAAGGACGCGATCAGACCCGCCAGGCCCAGCACGTTGATCACCGTCGCCAGTGTGCCCTGCCCGGTCGCCTTCAGCGCATCCACCAGCGGCACGCCACTCGCGCCGATCATCTCGGCCCCGGACGCCCCGGCCAGCAGGAAGACCACCAGAACCGCCGTGAACAGTAGGAAAATCATGGCGCCAATGATGCCGCGGGGCATGTCGCGGGTCGGATCCTTGGACTCCTCGGCCGCCAGCGGAACACCTTCCACGGCAAGGAACAACCACATGGCGAACGGCAGCGCCGCCCAGACCCCGTACCAGCCGAACGGCAGCACATCGCTGGCGCCCGCGGCGGCCGACGGCGCAATGTCGAACAGGTTGGCGGCATCGAAGTCCCCTACCAACGCGACGGCTGTCGCGAGAATGGCAAACACCGCCAGGCCGCTGATCACCATCATCACCTTCAGGGCCTCGCCCACGCCGGCCAGGTGAATGCCCACGAACACCGCATAAAACAGCGCGTAGACCCACGGCCCGTTGACGCCGAGCAGTTCTTCCACCGCGGCCCCGATAAAGATCACGATGGCCGCCGGTGCCAGGGCGTATTCGATCAACACGGCCAGGCCGGTCAGGTAGCCACCGGTCGCGCCCATGGCGTGGCGGGCAAAACTGTAGCCGCCGCCGGCCGCGGGAATGGCCGCGGACATCTCCGCCAGTGACAGCACCAGCGCAAAGTACATCACCGCCATCAGCACCATGGCGATGGCGAAGCCGCCCCAGCCCGCCTCGCCAATACCGAAGTTCCAGCCGGCGAAGTCGCCGGAAATCACATAGGACACGCCCAGGCCCGCCAGCAGGATCCAGCCGGCCGAGCCCTTCTTGAGCTGGCGCTTGGCCAGGTAATCGTCATCTACATGGGGTGTTGTCATGATCATTCTCCGAGAAGCGTTAATTTTTTAGTTCGTGAGGAAGTTCTTGTTATCAGAGGACGCATCGACCACCGCCGCCTCTTCGGTCCGATCCTTCAGACCGACCCCGGACAGCTTGAGGCGGAAGGCCTCACGCACGAGGTAGAGGAGGCGCTGGCTGGCGGACTCAAATCGCAGCCCCGCCGGACGCACGTTGGAAATGCAGTTACGGTCGGCGTCGTTGAGGCCGGGCCGCGGATTCCAGGTGAGGTACACGCCGAGACTGTCCGGCGAACTGAGCCCCGGGCGCTCCCCGATCAGGACCGCCACCGCCCGGGCATTCAGGGCTCCGCCAATCTCATCCCCGATGGCCACGCGGCCCTGCTCTACGACGGTGATCGGCGCCAGCTTGAGATCCACCGGCTCCCGCTCCAGGTCCGCCAGGAACGCGCGGAGGAACGGGACGGCGTTGTTCTGAACGGCGGATGACGACAGGCCATCGACCACCACCAGCGCCAGATCAAAGGCTTCACCGGCATCGTCGGCCGCAGCCACCACCTCGTTGCGGGAAGCCTCGGACAGCTTTCGCCCCAGATCCGGCCGCTGCAGATAGGTGAACCGGTCCTCCGACTGGCTGTGCAGACGCATCGGCAGTCCGGTGAGGTGTTTGTCCTCCAGCGCGGTGAGTTCGGCCAGCAGCGGTTCCACGTCCAGGGGGAAGTGCACCGCGTCCCGGGCCCGGGCGTGGGCCAGCTGGAACTCGAGCATCTCGGACGTGGGCAGGCTGATGCCGGCGCGCCCCAGGCCGATGCGGGCATCGGTGTACTGGCGCAGCACGCGCCAGGGATTGTCGATCACGGGCGGCTTGGGTTGATCACTCATGCGGCACCTCCACCGGTCAGGCCCTTGAGACTGGGTCCGAACAGCCCGGGCACGCCGGCGCTGGGTTCGTGGCGACGCACGTCATCGAACACGCCCATTGTCTCCAGCCAGGCCTCGAATTCCGGCGCCGGACGCAGGTCCAGGGCCCGGCGCGCGTAGAGTGCGTCGTGGAAGGAGGTGGTCTGGTAGTTGAGCATGATGTCGTCCGACCCCGGGATGCCCATGATGAACGTGCAACCGGCCACGCCCAGCAGGGTCAGCAGGTTGTCCATGTCGTTCTGGTCGGCTTCGGCGTGGTTGGTGTAGCAGATGTCGCAGCCCATGGGCACGCCCATCAACTTGCCGCAGAAATGGTCTTCGAGCCCGGCGCGGATGATTTCCTTGCCGTCGAACAGGTACTCGGGACCGATGAACCCCACCACCGTGTTCACCAGCAGCGGATCGAATGCCCGGGCCACAGCGTAGGCGCGGACCTCGCAGGTCTGCTGGTCCAGGCCGTGATGGGCATCGGCGGACAGCGAGCTACCCTGGCCGGTCTCGAAATACATGACGTTCTGGCCGACGGTGCCGCGTTTGAGTCCCAACGCTGCATCACGCGCTTCCTTCAATGTGGACAGGTCGAACCCGAAGCTGCGGTTGGTGGCCTCTGTGCCGCCGATCGACTGGAACACCAAGTCCACCGGCGCGCCCTGCTCGATGGCCTCCAGCGTGTTGGTCACGTGGGTCAGCACGCAGGACTGGGTGGGAATCTCATATTTCCGGATGACCTCATCCATCATCCGCATCAGCTTTGTGGCCTGGGCCACATTGTCCGTGGCGGGATTGATACCGATGACCGCATCGCCGTTGCCGTAGAGCAGACCGTCGAGAATGCTGGCGGCGATCCCGGTCATGTCGTCCGTGGGATGGTTGGGCTGCAGCCGGGTGGATAAATGACCCGAGAGGCCGATGGTGTCCCGGAACGCGGTCTCCACCCGACACTTGCGGGCGACGAGAATGAGGTCCTGGTTGCGCATGATCTTGCTGACGGCGGCGACCATCTCAGGCGTCAGGCCCGGACGGATGCGGGTCAGCATCTCGCTGGAGGCGGCATCTCCGAGCAGCCAGTTGCGGAAGTCGCCCACGGTGAGGTGACTGACCGGTGCGAAGGCGTCGGCGTCATGGGTGTCCAGGATCAGCCGGGTGATCTCGTCGTCTTCATAGGGCACCAGTGCCTCCGTCAGGAACGTCTTCAGCGGCACCTCCGACAGACACATCTGGGCGATGACCCGTTCTTCCGCCGATTCGGCCATCACCCCGGCCAGCCGGTCCCCGGACCGGGCCGGCGTGGCCTTGGCCATCAGATCGGCCAGGTCCCGGAACTGCCAGGTCCGGGGGCCAAGCGTGTAGGAATAAGTGTGTTGCATAGCCTTGTCCTGTGTGGGCGTTCCCCGCAGTTCGCGTGAGCCAGGGAACAGAACTTGCCTGTCTTTTCACTGTAACCCCGGCCTCCGGGGCGGGTTATCGAAATTTGGCAAAGTTGAAATGACACTAAAGTGCCATGTCATTAGGCATAAAGGCGCGGTGGCGGAGGTGAGCAATGAAGACCATGCTAGTTGTGTCCCTTAATACAAGTTCGCAGCATTTCAGCGTGCCGTACGAAGTCCCTGGCAAGGCGCGGCTCGCCGGGAATGGCCGTAGCCCTTGCCAAGAGTCGCAACACCGCCAGGGGCTTCGTATGGCTCGCCCTTCGGGAGCCTGTATCAGGCACTACGACGGCGTTGCGCCCCTTGGCAATAGAGCCACATTCCCGGCGGAGCGCGCCTTGCCGTAGAGCCTGATACAGGCTCTGAAATGCTGCGAACTTGTATTAAGGGACACCAGCAAGCGAAGCCCCGGAGGTGATCGTGCACCATAAAACAAGAAAGGTCGCACCGGTTCGGTGCACCGCCATTACCGACGATGCCCATGAACAGGCCGACAACCTGACCAACTGGGACCAGCAATACGACCAGGTCAGCCCCGGCCGCTTCTACGGCCGCATCGACGAGCTGCATCTGGGCGCCATGCAGGTCTACAACGAGCACAGCAGCCACGCCCTGCGCCAGCAGTGCCTGGTCTGGCCCGATGCCATCTGGTTCGGTATTCCGAGCAATTGGGAGGATTGCCGGGTCAACGGCCAGAGCCTGGAGGCGACCGACATCCTGTGCCGGCCGGGCAGTACCCAGTTCGAGCTGGTGACGCCCGCGGCTTTCGATATGCTGGGCATCGTCGTGCGGGAGAAAGACCTGATGACGGCGGCTGCCGCCCAGGGCATCGACATCTCCACCGAGGACGCCCGCCAGGTGGCCCGCCTGCGCCTGCCCGAACAGACGCTGACGAACGTGCGCTACCTGATCGGGCGGATCGTGCAGTCCAACCCGGAACGCCTCGATGGCTGCATCCACCGGGATCTACTGATGATGGCCCTGCTGGAAACCCTCGAACGGGAAACCCCGAACGGTGCGGTGCCGCCCAGTTATCTGCACCGCAAGGCGGTGGTCGAACGCATCAAGGATTACGTGGAACAGGCCAGCGACCTGCCGGTGACCATGGCGGAACTGTGCGAACAGGCCTGCGTCAGCCGCCGCACGCTGCAGTACAGTTTCGAGTCCATTCTCGGGATTAGCCCACTCCAGTTCCTGCGGGTCACACGCCTGAACAGGGTCAAGCGGATGCTCAGCACCGGCGGTTCCGACTCAGTGTCCGACGCCGCGGGTTACAACGGCTTCTACCATCTCAGCCAGTTCTCGGCGGACTACAAGCAGCTGTTCGGCGAGTTGCCCTCGCAGACGCTGGCCAGGCATGCAGCGCCGGCCTGACTGTCATGGTTCTGGAAGCATCCATCTGTCCCTTAACCGAGAGCCGAAGACTTTCTATACTCGCCTAACCGCCATTCGTCAGGGAGCCCATCGTGTACACCCCGAAGCACTTCGCCGAGACCGACTTTGAACGTCTACAGGCCTTTATTCGAAGCCGTGGCTTCGGAACGCTGGTGACCGTCGGACCTGACGGCCCAGAGGCCAACCACATGCCGCTCCACCTGGATGCGTCCGGCAGGCTTCAATGCCATGTGGCCCGCAACAATCCCGTCTGGGAGCAGATTGTCGAGTCACCGAACGTGCTGGTGGTTTTCCAGGGGCCGGACGCCTATATTTCGCCAAACTGGTATCCCACCAAGCAGGACACCGGCAAGGCCGTTCCCACGTGGAACTACCAGGTGGTGCATGCGTACGGGCAGGCCACGCCTATCCAGGACCGCGACTGGCTGTGGACACACCTGAACCACCTCACCGACCTCCACGAACAGGGTCGCCCGGAACCCTGGTCCGTGCGCGATGCCCCGGCGGATTACCTCGAGAAAATGATGGGCGCGATTGTGGGGCTGGAGATCACCATCGATCGCCTGGAAGGGAAAACCAAGGCCAGTCAGAACCAGCCGGAGCGGAACCGGGAAGGTGTGAAAGAAGGGCTGGCGAACAACGGTGGCGAAGCCGCTCTTGCGATGGCTCGGGAAATTCCCTAGGTCGCGCTCGACACGAAAGTCGAGCACACCCGGGAAGAGCTGGCCGGATGCGCCCAACGATGAGCCTTGGCGGTTAATCCAAACGTGGCTACAGCACGGACTTGAAACCCTCGAACTGCGGCGGCCCCAGATAGATGTCCTTGGCCGGCTTCGCATTGGCGTGCGCTTTGCGGAAGGCCTCGGACTTGGTCCAGTTGACGAAGGCCTCCTCCGATTCCCAGACGCTGTGGGAGGAAAACAGGGTGTGATCCTCGTGGCTTGGCCCCTGCAGCAGATTGAAACTCTTGAAACCGGGCGCCTCGTCGAGATGGGTTTCCCGGTTGCGCCAGATTTCGATGAATTCGTCCTCTTTGCCCGGGGCAATGCGGAAACGGTTCATGGCGATGTACATAGGCGTCCTCTCTGTTGAGTTCATTGAGTCCGTGGATGTGCGTCACTGTAACAAGTGTGCCGATGGGTTCGAACGACCGGTCATCGCCGATCGTTATAGCCGCGTATGGGAATGGAGGCCAAAAACGGCGAATCGTTCAAAAATCGGGGCAAACCGTCCCGGGAACGGATGATTCCGACGTTGGTCCTGTGTAATGTCATCGACCCAAACGACCTCCCCGGAGCACACCATGTCTGACCTGATCCTCCATCACTATGCCCTGTCCCCTTTCTCGGAGAAGATCCGGGGCATGCTGGGCTACGCAGGTTTGAAATGGCAATCCGTCACTGTGCAGGAGATGCCCCCGCGACCGGAGCTGGAACCGCTGGCCTCCGGCTACCGCAAGATTCCGGTGGCCCAGATCGGCGCCGATGTGTTCTGCGATACCCGCACCATTACCCGCGAAATCGCCCGCCTGGCCGGCAAGCCGGAGCTGGCGCTGGACAACAATCCGGCCGAGGTTCAGGACTTCGTCCGGGTGGTGGACCTGGAAGTTTTTCTCGCCTGCGTGATTTCTGCCAGCGGTGGTGGCTTGCTGTTCAAGCTGGTGCGCAGTACATCCATCCTGCACACCTACCGCTTCCTGAAGGACCGTATTGCCATGGGCAAGCAATCCCGGGTGCGGGCGATGAACCCGAAACAGGCCAAGCAGCGGGTGGCAGAGCATGTCACCGATCTTGAGCAGCGTTTAACCCACGATTTTCTGTTTGGCGATACACCATGCGTGGCCGACTTTTCGGCGTATCATGGGCTCTGGTTCGTGGTTGACCTGGCGGGTAAACCGGTGCTGAAAGACGCACCCCGCGTCCGGGCCTGGATGGATCGTATGCGCGCCTTCGGGCACGGCACCGAGGAGGCGATCAGCGCCGAAACCGCCATTCGCGAGGCCTACAAGAGCCAGCCCCGCGCCCTGCCGGAATCACAGGCCAATGCCGCCATTGGCCAGGCTGTCACCATCACCCCGGACGATTACGGCCGCATTCCGGTCACCGGTACCCTCGTGGCGGACGACGGCCACGGCTGGATCGTCGCCCACGACCACCCCCGCGTGGGGACGGTGAATATTCACCTGCCCCGGCAGGGCTTTACGCTCGAGACCGCCTGAGACATCGCCGATTACCAGGCGACGGTGTCGTTGGGACCACGCTTGATGATCGGCGTTTCGTTTTCCCATATGGCCAGGCCGCTCTTGAGGTCGGTCAGGCTGAGCTGGAAGTAGTATTCCACCTGCTGCTCATCTTCAACCTTGTGGTTGCGCTGGATGATCTTGCCCGAAAGGCTCAGATCCGGCGCTTTCAGGGTGCCTTTCTGCTGCACGCCGGACTGGTCGAACTCGTCGTTGTTGCGCAGCTCCCGGGCCTGCTGGCTCATCTGGTCCTCGGCGCCGTCGACGCCTACCGCTGTGGTGGTCACCACTTTGCCGGAGCGCAGCAGGGCCACGCGGATTTTCTTGGTGAGCTGGTCGGTGTCGATGCGCTGCATGGTGTCGTTGGTGATGCGGCTGACCGCCATGATGTACCGCTCACCGGAGGGGTTATCCACAGCGCCGCTGGACAGCAGATCCTGCACCGCGTTGTCGGCGGCCCGCTCGAAGTCCCGATAATCCAGTGTCATCGCGACAGGACCATCATCCGCGGCCGGATCCACATAGCGGGTGTGCGTGGCGCAGGCCGACAACATCAACGAGGCCACGGCGGCCACCATCAGGCTTTTGGTTCCATTCAACATCATGGTGCTCTGTCCTCACGCAGGTGCAACTGGTAGCTGACGGCCTTTTCCTGTGGAGCCGTCGCGGTAAAGAAGCGGGTCTGGTCCCGCAGGATGCGGACCGGACGGTAACCTTCGCCGACGCCCGGCACCACCATGCCATCCTCGTCGAACCAGGTGACCGCCCATTCCATATCGGTGTCCTGATAGGCCTGGACCGAGAACTGGATGCGCAGCAGACTGCCGCCACTGGGCAGACTGACCCGCTTATCCAGCAACTCCTGGACCTGGACCGACTGGCGAATCTCCGGGTCCACCTTCAGGTCGTCCCGCTGGACGTATTCCCGTTTCGGCTGCACCGGAGCGCAGGCCGCCACTAAAAACGACAGGCAGATGATGCCGATCAGGGCTTTCACTCGTGTCATGAGATCCTCCAGTCAGGATGTACAGGGACGGGCCGGCGTACCGCCGCCGCTCAGTTGCAGGCATTCGCCCGGCCGTTTTCCCTGCAGGTCCAGTAACATTACTGTAGCCGGCGCTTCCGCGGTAGGCCGTTTCACGTAGATCAGGGTATAGGGTTGATCCGGGACACTCACCGTTCCCAGATCCCCTCGCAAGGTGTCCGTCAGTTCGACACGTCCGTCCGCCGGACGTTCCAGCCGTGCGACCTCCCAGTGGTCGGGCATTGCCTGCCAGCCCCGCAGGTCCGCCTGGGTGGTGGCCAGGGTATAGATAATCGACCCGAGCTGACCCGCGGCACCAAACGACTCCGTGGCCTTGTGCTGGATCAGCCCTTTCACCACCGCCGCCGAGATGGCGCGGGTCAGGACACTGGGAAACCGCTCCTGCATCTCGGTACGAATCACCTTGCCCATCTGGGCAAAATCCGTGGTCGTCTGCGCGTTGGCGCTCAGGTGTCCGCTGACGGCCGTCCGGTCCCGGTAGCGCGGCAGCGCTATGCCGGTGAGGATGACCTGCGCATCGCCGTGATAGGAATAGAACAGCGGCACGTCGAACCGGACTTCCTCCAGTACCGGCCCCAGGCCGTTCTCATAAACCACCCAGACACGGTCCGGCTGGTCCTGCCGCGACAGCTTGCCCAATGCCAGGCCCTCGGCCAGATCCGCATCCGCCTTCACCGTCGCATTGCCCGGCGCCATATCCGAGACCCGCTGCAAGGACGTCACCGCGCGCTGGACGTCGGAGCCGCCGTTCGCAAGGAAGTAGAGCCCGTAAAGATAGGTGCTGGCCGGCACGATGTAGTCGGGGTAGACGCTCCAGGCGGAGGGATCGCCGTAGTTGCTCTGGATAACCGAGCGCATGCTGCCGCTGTCGATGCTGCGCTGGACGGTGCGGGCGTTGGCCGGGTCGTTCTGTAGGGCGCGTTTCTGCTCGGCGATCTCCTCGGAGAAGAAATCCACCGCCCGGCGGGTGCGATCGTCGGCCCGGTTGAATTCCACGCGGGCGTAGTCGTCGTTGCCCAGGGCCAGGAAGGAGAGTGCCTTGTAGGTGTTCACAAGGATGGCTTCGGACATGAGCGCACGGTAGTCGCGGGTCGAATCGTTTACCAGCACCGACATCACATTTTCCGAGGCGGCCGACGCAAAACCTTCGGTGTCCAGGTACTTCATGCCGGCTTCAGCCCGGTCGAACGCGTCGATGGATGGCTGGTAGTCTCCCTCAAGCCTGAGCGCTTCGCCGCGATGGAGGTACTGCAACACGTGCTTGCTTTCGGAATCGCTCTTGTCACTGACCGCCATGACGCTGGCCGCCAACCCGTAGTCGCCGCGGTCGTAGGCGCTGTTGAAGCGGGCCATTTCGTCCCGCTGCTGGAACACAGAGCAGCCGGACAGCAGGCCGATCAGCGCCAGGGCCGCCAGCAAACGGTGTGATCTCGAGTAAAACGTCATGCTCGGGTGATCCGGGTCCTTCGGCGTTGATTCCGGGAAATGGGCGATTTATCAGGTTGCTAGACAGCCAATCCACGTTATTGGTTCACAAACCGCTTGCCACTGGCGCGATGGCGCGGCAGCATTCCCGGTTCAACCAGCAACGATCGAGAAAAGGTACCTCATCATGGCACAAGCAACTGCACGCCACATCCTCGTCGACACCGAAGCCCAGTGCAACGATCTGAAAAAGCAGATTGAAGACGGCGCCGATTTCGCCGAAATCGCCCGCGCCCACTCCAACTGCCCATCCGGCCGCAACGGCGGCGATCTGGGCTCCTTCGGCCCGGGCCAGATGGTACCGGAGTTCGACAAGGCGGTCTTTAACGGTGAAGTGAATACGGTTCAGGGGCCGATCAAGACGCAGTTCGGCTATCACCTGCTGGAAGTGACCAGCCGTACCTGATTCATCGGATTCTCCCCCCTCTCCCCAACCCTCTCCCGCCAGGGGAGAGGGAGGTCATCCCCGAGTTAGGCGCATAAGCTCCCCTCGCCCCCATGGGAGAGGGGGAGTCGACCTACTCCATATTTTCAATACCTGAACTGCGACACTGCTGCCTGCAACTCATCCCCCATTGACGCCAGCCTTTCGGTCCTTGAGCCAGTATCCGACGCGTGCCCGTTAATCGCTTCAATCTGGCGCGCCAGGTTGGTGAGGTTGCGGTCGATGCTCTGGATGGCGTCGCTCTGTTCGGCGGTGGCCTGGGCCACCTGCTGGTTCAGGTCCTGCATCTGACCGGCCTTGGATTCGATGTCGGTCAGGCTACTGCGGCAGTGCCGGATGCGGTCGACGGTGACCCGACTCTCTTCGAGGCTTTCCCGGATTTCCGCCACGGCGCGCTGGGCGTCGGTCTGGAGGTTTTCCACCAGGCTCTGGATTTCCACGGTGGAATCCCCCGTGCGACTGGCCAGCCCGCGCACTTCGTCGGCCACCACGGCAAAGCCCCGGCCGGATTCGCCCGCGCGAGCGGCTTCGATGGCGGCGTTCAAAGCCAGCAGATTGGTCTGCTCGGCGATGCCCCGGATCACATCCAGCACGGTGCCAATGGATTCACTGCGCTCGGCCAGTTGATGGATCACACCGCTGGCCGTGTCGATGCGGCCGGTCAGCGATTCCATCGCCTGTACAGACTCTTCGGCCGCCGTGCCGCCCTGTCGGGTCAGTTCGCTGACGGCCTCCGCCAGGCGCGCCGCATCGCCGGTACTCTGCTGGATGCCTTCGGCGGCTGCCGTCATCTGATTGGTGGCGGTGGCCACCAGGCTGGTTTCCTGTAACTGCTGGTCCACTTGGGTGGCCAGGGCCTGGCTGCCCTCACGCCCCGTCGTCGCAACCTCGCCCAGTTCGGAGGTGGACAGTCCCAACTGGCGGATCAACTCGCGGAAGCGGGCCAGCATGCCGTCGAAGGCCTGACTGATCACTTGCAACTCGTCATTGCGGCGATAATCGAGACTGGCCGTCAGGTCGTTGTGGGTCTGGATGTGATCGATACGCCGCCCCAGGGCACGGATCGGCTTCAGGACCGAGCACAGGAAGATGCCGCCGAACAGCACCGCAAAACCCGCCATCGCGACCATCATGCCGAGACTGACTGTGGTGGCCTGGTCGATGTCACCGCGGATGGCCGTCACCGAATCCGCCACGGCACCGCTGGCCGCCTCTACGTCGTCGCCGGCGCCCAGCACGCCGTCGCCGAGCGCCTGCTCCTGCTGCCGGTAATCCTCGCGGATGCCATCCAGTTGTTTGGTCAGGGTGACCGCCCGCTCCCGGGCCGCCTCCCCCATCGAGCGCCCCATCAGCATCATCGACTTCTCGAAGAAGTTGAACATCTTCTCGCCGAGCATGCGGTATTCCTTGAGGGTTTTCTTCATCGACTCGACGGTCTTGCCGAGATCCGGATTATCCGCCACCAGACTGTCCAGCTCGGCCACAAAGGCCTTGTCCGCCGCGTGTGCGTTGTCCAGGGATTCCTGGTCGGCGGTCAACGCGGCATGGGAATACCAGTACTGCAGCGCTTCGAGCTGGCGCTGCGCTTCATTGACGCCCTGGGCGCGCTGCGCCAGCTCCCGCTGCTGGCGAATCAACTCGCCCTGGTGGCGGGTGGCTTCCAGCTGTCGGGTGATGCTGGCCTGCTGGCGGTCGACGCTTTGGCCGATGGTCCCGATGCGCTGGATCACCAACGCCGACGCGCCCACCGCAATGGCGGTCAGCAGCGCAAACAACACAATGACTTTGGCCCGAATAGACAGCGTGCGGAGACCGCGCGGTGCTGAAGCAGCAGACAGACGCATGACGATTACTCCTTCTCGTGACCACGAGCAGATGACTGAACCAGATAGTGGCGACGGTTCCAGCCGCGCATCGAATCAAGGCGTCGCAGCAGGTCGCCAGCATGGTTGAGAGTGGGACGTATGGGCTTCTCGCCGGCCATCATGTCTGCGAAACGGCGGGTCAGCAGATCCCAGAATCGTTTCATCTCCGGCACGTTGGGCATCATTTCACCGGTACTGGCGGACTCGAAGGTGTGGCGAATGAACGGATCCTGGGCCAGGGTCTGCTCCATCGCCAGATGCGTAACAGCGCCCAGGGGCTTGTCGTCATTGACGGCTGTCAGCCCGTCCATGGTGAGCAGGTAATGTTCGATAAACCGTTGGGCGAGTTCCGCGTTCGGCGAGGCGGCACTGATGCCGGCGGCCAACACGCCCACGAAGGGCTTGCCCGGATGTTTGACATCGATACCCGGCACATCGGCGATACCAATGTCGATGCCGGCTTCGCGCAGCTCGCTCCAGGCCCAGGGGCCGTTAATGATCATGGCGGTATCGCCGGCCTTGAAGCCCGTCATCATGCGGCCATAGTCGTCGTCCTCCCGGATGACGCCCTGGCGCAGCAGCGCCCGGATCTTGTCAACCGCGGCGATGGCGCCCGGCTGGTCCACGCCCACCTTGGCCAGGTCGTAGTTGCCGTCGGTCTTGCCAAAGCTGAAGCCGCCGGCACCGGCGATGATCGGCCAGGAAAAATAGACGTTCTTGTAATCCCAGGCGATCGCCCGCTTGCCCTTCTTACGCAGCGCGCTATCCAGCGCGGCCACGTCATCCAGGGTACGGGGCGGCTGGCTGACCAGCGCCTTGTTGTAGATGAGGCTGACCACTTCCGTCGCGATCGGGTAGCCGTAGACCTTGTCGCCCACGGTGACCGCATGCCAGGCAAACGGAGCCAGGGCCTCCTTCACGGGCGCGGACGGTTCGACCGCTTCCAGAAGGCCTTCGTTGATCCAGGACCCGAACCGGTCGTGGGGCCAGATGATGATGTCCGGCGCCTCGCGGGTGTAGCCGGCGTGATCGAACTGGCTGGTCAGGTCGGCCGGAGTCTCCACGACAACGGGAACGCCGGTATCGGCCTCGAACCGCCGACCCACTTCGGCCAGCCCATTGAAGCCCTTGTCGTTGTTGATCCAGATGTGCAATGTGCCACGCTCCACCGCCCATGCAGGCTGGGTAAGCACGCTGAAGAGAAAAAGCAGAACACAGATAAAACGGATGCTTGCGATACGCATGGTCGACTCCACCAATAGCCGGCGCCCAGATGCGCGAACGCGGAACGGCTCAAGTGGAGGTCTTGCACCATCCCCGGCACAACAGTCGCCGTGGTGTGGCGGGCAGGCCCGGACACACCGGTCTTGTTATTGTCATGGGAGCGCAAAGCCAGGCGTTATCGTCCCGGAGTGCGCCAGGGAGTCAGTGTATGGGACGACGCACAAGACCCGCGTCATTCCGGCAGGACAAAAGTGGGGGGGTAGGTTACCGGCGTAGAGTCTCGTCGCCGGGGCGCAACCCCGGATCATCACCAGTAACGCCGCAATGACCCAGGATTGGAGGCAGTCCTATTCAGGCTGCCAGAGGAATTGCAGGCCCAGTTCGGACTGACCGTCACCATCGACATCCTGCCCAACCGAGCCGGCGCTGATGGACCGTTGATTGTGGAGGTTCGAGTAAATCTGACGGAAGTAAAGGCCAAACTGAAGCGTTTTCAGCTGTGGATCCAGAGGCGCCAGGGATTGCAGATAGCCCGCCTCGACACCGAGAGCTGAACTGAGAGTCGCATCGTCTACATCGTGATCTGCCATGTGCGAGGCTCCCACCCGGGGCCCGATATAGACACCGCCGCTGGTATTCCGTTCCCGCCAGACCAGATCGCCACCGGACTGCTGCGGCAAATAAAGAGTGTGACTGCGTGACCCGGTGAATTCGCTGAGCGTGTAGTCCGTATCCACTTGCGTCCGCATTTGGACCTGATCGCCAGCAGCCTGGACGAAGGGTGCGACCAGGCAACCCAGTAATGGCCAAATCATCCGCTTCACACGCGTTTCTCCTGTGGTGGTCCGTCAGCACCGAAGGCCTGACCGCATCATTCAACGGGCAGCGTAACAGATCCGGTGTTAAAGGATGGCCCGTCTGAGATACCGATACGATACTGTCCTGTGTTGCCAAGTCTAGCGTTTGAATGCAAATTTTGCGCAAAAATCACCCAGCGGTCTTTGACGGGGCCGCATCCCGATCCGTTTCACACCACCCAGCGAGACTGGGTGCCGTTGCTGATCCCTTTCAGATTCTGCGCCGTCAGTTGCACCATCCGCTGCCGGGCTTCCTTGCTGGCCCAGGCACAGTGCGGTGTGACGATCAGGTTGGGAATATCCGGTGACAGCAGGACGTTGCCATTCGCTGGCGGTTCCTCGGTCAGTACGTCGAATCCGGCACCGCCGATGCGCCCCTTGCGCAGGGCGTCGGCGAGGGCCTTTTCGTCCACCAGGCCGCCGCGGCTGGTGTTGATCAGCAAGGCGTGCTTCTGCATTTTCGACAGGGCGTCGGCGTCGATCAGGTTGCGCGTGTCGTCCGTCAGCAGACAATGCAGCGACAGGACATCCACCCGTGGCAGCAGCTCGTCTAGAGGAATGCGCGGTATGCCGTCCACTTCGCCGGCCTCCTGCCCCGGCCGGGCGGCCAGCAGGATGTTCATGCCGAAAGCCTTCGCCAGCTCGGCCAGGCCCTGGCCCAGATCGCCGTAGCCAACGATGCCCAGCGTCTTGCCCTCCAGCTCCATGATGGGGTGGTCCATCAGGCAGAACTGGCTGCTTTGCTCCCAGCACCCTGCGCCCACGTCCTGGTGGTAGTCGATCAGCCGGGTGGCCAGGGCCAGGATCAGGGTCATGGTGTGCTGGGCAACGGACGCGCGACCGTAGCGGATGGCATTCACCACTTTGATGCCGCGAGCCTTCGCCGCCTCCAGATCGATGTTGTTGGTGCCGGTGGCCGTCACCACGATGTGGCGGATGTCCGGGTGGGCGTCAAAATGGGTTTCGCCCAGCACCACCTTGTTGGTGATCACGGTATCGAAACCGGCGATCCGCTCTTCGACCTGGTCCGGTGTGGTCTGCTCGTATTGGACCAGCTCGTCGACGGCCTCGCGGATCGGGGCGAGATCGACATCATGACCCAGGGTGGCGGCATCGAGGAAAACGGCTTTCATAAGCAGGTGTCCTTGGCGGCAAATGTCAGTATTGCCAACAGATTACACGCTCGCCAGGTCGGCTTCACGTCCTCCATCATGACAAAGACGACAGACGAGTCCATGACAGGAACGTATGACCATGCCGTTGATCTGTATGTTCAGGTACCCACTGACACCGGACGCCATCCCGGTCCATACTGTTTGGCAAATAACAGGCAGGAGGTTCGCCGATGGAGCACGAATTCTGGCACGCCCGCTGGAAAAACCAGGAAATCGGTTTCCACGAGGGAACGGTCAACCGCTATCTTCACGAGCACTGGCCCGAGATGGTCCACCACGGTAACGAGACGGTTCTCGTGCCCCTGTGCGGCAAGTCAAAAGATTTGTGGTGGCTGCACGACCGGGGTCATCCGGTGATGGGTATCGAACTCAGCGCCATTGCCTGCAAGGACTTCTTCGAGGAGGCCGAAGCCAAGGCGCGGGTGTTGCCCGGCCAGCCCTTCACCCGGTATATCCACGACGATGAGCTGGAACTCTGGTGCGGCGACTTTTTCCAGCTGGTGCCCGACGATGTCCGCCATGTGCGCCTGGTCTATGACCGGGCGGCGCTGATCGCCCTGCCGCCCGAGATGCGCCGGGATTACGCCGATCACCTGGAGGCCATCCTGCCGGATCAGGCGGCCATCCTGCTGATTACTCTGGATTACGATCCGGGCGAGATGAAAGGCCCGCCGTTCAACGTGAGTAACGACGAAGTGCATGCCCTGTTCGGCGATGAATTCGAGATCGACCGCATACTGACCAACCCACTGGAAAAGGACCATCCCTTCGCCAAACGCAAAGGCCTGAACAACGGCTCTGAAAGCGTGTTTCGTCTGCGCCGCAAGAACTGAACGGCAGGCCGGATTCACGCTCCGGCCTGCATTCACTGCACGTGTTGATGAACGGTTGGAGCTGGATCAGACGTGGCTCAGGACCTGAGCCAGCGTGACCGCCGGATAGGCATTGGGGTCATTGGGATCCTCACTCAACCAGACGTCGGTGGGCCACTCGGGAATCGCGCAGATGACCTCATAATCGCCGGAATCCCCTTTACCCAGCACATAGAACGCCGAGGGCAGCCAGGCGTCCCCCTCATTGGGCGGCTCGGTACTCAGGTTGATATCGGCCGGTGTGATCTCGCTGATGGTTTTGGTGCCGGAGGCCGGCATGGTAATGACCTGCGTCGAGCCCTGCGATCCGGGCAGCGATACCTCAGAGGCCGCCACCTGCGGGATCAGGACCTCCACGAACATATTGGACCCGGCATTGGCGACGGTGGACGTCGAGGCGATAACCAGAATGGATGTAACGGGAACATCGGACATGGCAACCACTCCTTTTCCGTGGAGGATGTACGGTGACATGGTGACAGTGTTGGTGCGACTGCAGGCAACTTCCCCTCTGCCTGTTCAGGAAGATTAGGCCGACGCTGTCGTCAGCACAACCCCATTCAAACATCCAAATTGCTACGCCCTTGGCAGCTATGCCGTCAGCGGCACGACGTAGCTGAACCGCTTGCGATACTGCTCCATAGTGCAGCCCACGGAACGCTTGAACAGGCGTCTGAAGGATGAAGCATCCTCGTAACCCACCCGCCAGATGATCTGCGCCGTCTGGTCGCGGCTCGATTCCAGGAAATGTTTGGCGGCTTCAATCCGCAGCTGCTGCAGGTAACCAATGGGCGTCTCCCCGGTGGCATCCTTGAAACGGCGTTTGAACGTGCGCGGCCCCAGCGCGGCGATGTCGGCCACCTGATCGATGGCCACAGGCTCGGCGTAATGGGTCTCCAGCCAGGTCTGCGCCTTGAGGATGGACGCGTCCTGATGCGCCTTGTGGCCATAGAATCGCATGTAGGGCGTCTGCTCCATGCGCCGGTTGTCCAACACGAGCAGTTTGCTGCACGCCAGCGCCACCGCCGGTGAAGCCAGCCGTTCCACCAGGTACAGGCAGAGGTCGGAAAACGCCGATGCCCCGCCGGCGCATATCACCGGGCCGTTATCCACCAGGAGTTGATCCACCTCCAGCCGCACGTCGGGATAGCGTTGCTGAAACAGGTTCGCTGCGCGCCAGTGTGTCGTGGCAGCCATGCCGTCCAGCAGCCCGGCTTCCGCCAGCACGAAGCTGCCGGTACAGACGCTCGCCAACAGGGCGCCGCGATCCGCCCCCGATCGCAACCAGCCAAACAACGGCCGGGCGGCGTCCAGCGCGCGCTCGACGTAGGTATCGACCACCACGGCCTCCAGCGCCGACCCCACCACAATCAGATCCGGCTTGAGATCGTCAAGGCGCGCCGTCGGCGTGACCAGCGCGCCGCTATAGCCTCGCACCGGCTCGCTGTCGGCCGTCACGATGTGGCACTCAAACAGGGGCTGTTCGGACATCTTGCGGCCGCAGTAGTTCGCGGTGGCGAAGAAATCCATCACGCCATGGACGCCGCTGGCATGGCAGTATGGTTGGGCAACGATGGCAACCGTGATCATGACGCAATGACCTATTCAGCACTTTATATGTCAAATATGACACTCCTGGCGAATCGGGGCAAGCCGTAACCTGATCCTGTCATCCACCGGGATCCACCGAGGATCCCTGCCAGGAGTGCTGATCATGAACGTTCCCGTCAAAGCCTTTCCGGCCGTCACCCGTCTCCCTGACAAGCCCCGATCCGCGCGGCCGGGACTGAACCGCTCATTGCGGCGACTAGGCCTTTCGCTGTACGCCCGGGTTTCGCCGACCGGAGCCGCCAGTCTGGTGAATCGGCAATTCTTCCGTCCTTCGCGACTGCCGATGCCCTCCCGCTACGAGTACCTGCTGGACGAAGCCGACAGCCACACCCAGCTCCACCACGGCGCCCATACCATCCCGATCTACAGCTGGGGTGAAGGGCCGACGGTGCTGGGCGTGCATGGCTGGTCCGGTGCGGGTATCCAGTTCGGTGCCTACGTCAAACCGTTAGTGGCCGCCGGCTATCGGGTGGTGCTGTTCGATGCGCCGGCCCATGGACGGGCCCAGGGTTCGCAGACCGATCTGTTTGAAATGGCGGAGGTGGTTCGGCGTGTCGGACAGAGTGCCGGGCCCGTGCGTGCCATCCTGGCCCACTCTCTGGGTTCACTGGCGGCCGCCCGGGCGTTAACGCGCGGCTTGGGCACGACTCACCTGGTTCTGCTGGCGCCGCCGTCCGACTTATCATCGGTGGTCAATGGGCTGGGGGCTACGCTGGGCGTTCCCACCGGCGTCCTGCGCGATCACCGCCGAATGATGGAAGACCGTTTTGGGGAGGACCTGTGGAACCAACTGTCACTCCCGCATCTGGCGTCGGGACTGCCCGGCAACGGTTTGGTGGTGTACGACAGCGATGACCGGCATGTTCCGCCGCCCCAGAGTGAACGGGTCCGGGTCAGCTGGACGGTCGCTGACGTGCTTCAGACTCGCGGTCTGGGCCATCATCGCCTGCTCTGGCATCCCGACGTGGTGGACGCGGTGGTCACCCGAATCACGAACACCCATTAATCTCAGCCCTGGCGGAGCACCTGGCTGTCGCTCCGCCAGGATCAGACATCATCCATGCTGAGCACCTGTCGGGCGAGACGCATATACTCATTGGTTTCCATCGCCAACAGCGACGCCATGAGCTCAGCGACTTCGGGGATTTCAGCCTTGCGGACGAGCGACTCGTAAAGGGCGATCAACTCATCGTGGAAGGCAAAGATTTCCCGGGCAATGTCGTCGAAACCGAGCGTGGCGTAGTGGGCATCGGTCTTGCGGTCGGTCTGGAAGGCATGATGGCGGACGAAGTCGTACAGCCGCGTTTTCAGCGCTTTGGGATCGGCCTGACGCTCGAATTCGGCGGTGATACGCTCAAGCTCCGCCTCGTGCTCGGACAGGTAATGGAGCAAGGCACTGGCCCGCTCGTTTTCATTGCGGCCACTGCACTCATCCAGGCTGCGGGACAGATGCCCGTGGAGCTGCCTCGCCCAGTCGATGAGATCTTCAAAGGTCCTGATTTCCATAAGAAGCATCCCCGCCGTAGTAGCGCCCCGCGCGCCATCGAAGTCTGACGAGATCGCCAAGGGGCTGATCGGTTGATGCTCTCACAGCGGCCGGGCTCCCAGTATGACACCGGTCAAGCCAGCCGCATAAAGCCGCACGCTAGCCTTCCCTGCCCTGCATGGCCCGGTCCAGCAACTGGGCCGTGTGCAACGCCGTGCGACCGCTGCCGTGCCGGATCTGCTCGCGACAACTGAAGCCGTCCGCAATCAGATACGTGTCCTGCGGCGTCTCCCGAAGTGACGGCAGCATCGCCGACTCGGCAATGCGCATGGAGACCGGGTACTTGTCGGCATCGAAGCCGAACGCGCCCGCCATCCCACAGCAACCATTATCCGGCAGGCTCACCTTTAGCCCCAGACCTTCCAGCAGCGAGCGGGTGCCTGCCATGCCGGCCAGAGCCTTCTGGTGACAGTGGCCATGCACCCAGGCGTCCCCATCGAGACTCGGCAGTGACAGATCCGTCTGCTGCGCCAGGAAGTCCGGGAACAACCAGGTGTTCTCCGCCAGCCATTGGGCGCGCCGGTCGTCCGGGAAGAAGTTCAGCAGTTCCTCGCGGAACGTGCTCATACAGGAGGGCTCCAGCCCCACGACCGGAATACCGGCCTCGATCGCCGGTGCCAGCGTTTCCAGCACCTGCCTCAGGCGCCAGCGGGCACGCTCGAGCATGCCGTGGTCGTACAGCGGCCGGCCGCAGCAGACCGGTCGCCCCGGCAACTGGACGGCATAGCCCAGGTGCTCCAGCACCCGAGATGCCGACTGTAGACAGTCGGATTGCAGGAAGTTGTTGAACGTATCAGGCCACAGCATCACCGCCGGGCGCCCTTCCGGCACCGATACCGATCGATAATCCCGGGTGAACGGATGGGGCGAAAATGACGGCAGATCCCGTTCAGCGGTCATACTGGTCAGTTGGCGAACGACAGCGGCGGCGCCGGGCAGCCGCGTCAGCCCGTTGAAGAGGCGCGGCGCCTTTCCCGCCACCCGGGACCATTCGTGGATCAGCCCCAGCGTCCAGGCCTGGCGCGGGCGCCGGTGATGCTCGTAGTAGTGGGCCATGAACTCGGCCTTGTAGGTGGCCATGTCCACCTGCACCGGGCACTCCTGCCGGCAGGCTTTGCAGGCGAGGCAGAGGTCCAGGGCTTCATGCACGGACTCGTTGTTCCAGACACCTTCCAGCGTGTCGCCGTGGAGCATCTCGAACAGCAGCCGCGCCCGTCCCCGGGTGGAATGCTTCTCTTCCTGTGTGCCCCGATAGCTCGGGCACATGGTGCCCCCGGCGTAGCTGCGGCACTTGCCCACGCCCACACAACGATGGGCCGCGGAGGAGAAACGCCCCTCGTCCCGGTGAAAACTGAAATACAGCGGTTCCGGTTCGACGGGGTCATGGTCCGGGCCGGTTCGCAGGTGCTCGTCGATGCGGTACGGATCGATCAGTTTGTGGGGATTGAGACGGCCCTGCGGGTCCCAGATCGTCTTGAATGCCCGGAAAGCATCCATCAATTCCGGGCTGAACATCCTGGGCCAGAGCTCCGCCCGTGCCTGCCCATCGCCGTGCTCGCCGGACAGCGACCCGCCATAGGCCACCACCAGGTCGGCGGCTTCATCGAGGAAACGGCGCCAAGTGGCAACGCCCTCGTGGCTGGACAGGTCGAACGTCATGCGGCCGTGGATGCAGCCGTCGCCAAAATGCCCGTAGAGTGAGGACCGATAGCCGTAGCGGTCCAGTAGTTTGCGGAAGTCGCGCAGGTAGTCGCCGACCCGTTCGGGGTCCACCGCCGCATCTTCCCAGCCGGGATAGCTCTCGTCCTCGCCCGGCAGTGCGTTAGTGGCGGCCGAACCGCTCTTGCGAACGTTCCAGACCAGATTGGCCTCGTCGGGGTCCGTGTAGAGTTTGCTGTCGACGCAGTGAGCCTGCTGGCTGTCGATGGCCTTCTGTGCAGCCCGGGTCGCCTCTTCAATGGAATTCCCGCCAAACTCCGACAGGATCCAGCCATTGCCGTCCGGCAGCCCCTCGATGGCGTGCAGCCCCCAGCCTTTCTTGCGCATGTCCTCGACGATGCGCTCATCAAGGCCTTCCACCGAAAGCGGCCCGGTTTTCAGGATCGCCGGTGCCTGGTCACCGGCCTGACAGATGTCCTCATACCCGAGCACCACCAGCACCCGGTGCGGCGGACTGTCCACCAATCGCATGCGGGCCGACAGCGTGACCGCACAGGTGCCTTCGCTGCCAACCAACGCGCGGGCTACGTTGAAGCCGTTTTCCGGCAACAGCGCGTCCAGGTTATAGCCCGACACCCGCCGCCGGATGTCGGGAAAACCGCTGCGGATGTGATCGGCGTAGCGGTCCCGCAGATCGCGCAGAGCTTGGTAGATCTCACCTTTGCGGCCACCGGCCTCAATGATATCGGCCAACTCGTCCTCGGACGTGGGCCCGACCGTCATGCGCACACCGTCGTAGGTCAGGATCTCCAGGGATTCGGTGTTGTCGTCGGTCTTGCCGGCCATCACGGAATGGGCACCGCAGCTGTTGTTACCGATCATGCCGCCCAGGGTGCATTGGGTGTGGGTCGAAGGATCCGGCCCGAAGGTCAGGCCGTGCTGCTCGGCGGCGTCCCGGAGGACGTCACAGACAACCCCGGGCTGGATGACCGCGGTCCGATCCTCCGGTTCCACCGCCAGCACACGATTCATGTATTTCGAGGTGTCCAGGACCACAGCGGCATTGCAGGTCTGGCCGGCCAGGCTGGTCCCTGCCCCGCGCATCAGGATGGGCGCGTCGAACCGGCGCGCCACGGCAACCGCCTGCTCAATGTCCTGCTCGTGACGAGGAATGACGACGCCGGTCGGCACCTGACGGTAATTGGAGGCGTCGGTGGCGTACAGGGCCCGACTGCCCATTTCGAAACGGACTTCACCGTCGATGACCGCCTCCAGGGCGGTCACCAATGAATCGATGTCAGCCGTATGGTCGGCGGCGACTGCGGTTTCTCTGGCCATGCGCGCTCCTTACGGTGCGTGCAGGAGTGAATGGGCGGCCCCGTCTCACTGGCACCCGAATGCGGGCAAGACGGGCCTGATCCGGTCGGACGCGTTCAGACGTCGTCCATACTGCGCACCTGGCGGGCCAGGCGCATGGATTCGTTCTGCTCCATGTCCAGCAGCTCCTGAACCAGGTCGGCGACTTCGCGCAGCTCGGCCTTGCGCAGCAACGCCTGATAGAGCGCCATCAGCTCATCGTGGAAATGGAAGATTTCCTCGGCAATCTCGTCAAAGCTGAGTTTGGCGTAATCGTGGTCGGGTTTGCGGTAGGAGTCGAACGGCTTATGGTTGTAAAAATCATACAGGCGGGTCTTCATCGCCTTGGGATCCGCCTGCTTCTCGAATTCCGCGGTGATGCGTTCCAGCTCCGACTCGTGTTCGGACAGGTAGCCGAGCAGAGCGCTGGCCCGCTCGTTCTGGTTGCCTCCGGCCGATTCCTTCAGGGAACGGGCCAGGTGCGCGTGTAGTTGACGCGCCCAGTCGATGAGGTCCTCAAACGTCTTGATTTCCATTCGGCGTCCTCCGTAGTCTGACGGCGACGTTTGCCGGCCACCTCAACCAATGGCCGACGACCTGATCCTCAGTGTAACCCACAAACCGGAGCATACTTGAACGGTTCACCTGACGATTCTGTCATGGATGGGAGGAAGAGCGACGTGCCCGCGCTGAAAACACCGGATGATCGCTACATCGTCGTACGGGGCCGGCTCTGGCGTGCCACGAATCCAGAGCTGCCGGCCAGCGACCGCGAGTACTGGACGAAGCAGTTGATGGCAGCCCGCCGCGAGGTCCGAGATGCGAAACAGACCGATAACAGCAGGGCGTTAAAAGCAGCACGGGCATCAGTGGACGAGGCGAAACGGGCGCTGGGCGAGCGCGGTGAGGTTTGGTGGACCAATGGAGCGCCGGACTATAACCGCTGCCTGGTCGCAAACACGCCCTACGCGGATTGGTATCAGCAGCTTCCGGCCAACGACGGCAATCAATCAGGCGGATGACGTGTCGCAGCGGTGGGCCAGCAACGCAGCGACCGACGGGTAATCAGACGGCCGGGCGGTTGCCTCGGGCTGACTCGGTAGGGGTTTCGGCTGTATGTCTGCTGGCGGGGGTACGACCGGGACACGGTCCGGTAGAGCGAGTTCAGGCAGCGGCGCCTGCGTGCCGGCCATCAGCTCACCGATGTAGTCCGCGAGAATGACGTCCGGTTGACCGGAAAGGTCGGCAGGTGACTGCGCAATCACTTGGCTGGAAACCGCCGGCCGCTGATCGACGCGCCAAAGACGGCAGATCTGACCGCCCAACAGGCCCAGCAACATCAACGTGAGTATTTCAGCAGCATTCACCAGCAAGCTGACGGACATGTCGCATCCCTGTGAAATCGCCACCCCCGGCGGGCAGCTCGTCAGTACTATCGAAAACTATCGCAATAGTACACACAATATACCGAATGTCCGTGAACTGCTGTTCAGTTTTTCGACTTGTCCGGCATCACCACCCATTCCGGATCTTCAAACTCACCGATGCGGCGAATCTCCACAAACGGCGCCGCGCTGCGAATGATCGCCCGAATCTCGTCGTTAGGCTCGCCCTCCATCGCATCCCGACTGGCCTTGCTGTCCCACTGGGCAATGGCGATCAAACGCATGGGATCGCCGATCATCCGGTGCAGCTCGGTACCCCGGGCACCCGGCGCCTGCTGGATCAGCTCGCTGGCACGCACCCAGGCATCCGCGTATTCCTCGGCGGTGTGCCCTTCCTTGATGCGGACTTCGAAGATGTATTTCATCGTGGTCTCCCTATCAGCTGAACACTCCGCCATCATAGGTGCTGTTTGCCGGCGCGGGAACGGTTCAGGCGGGTGAAACCGTCGGCGCCAATCGCCGGGCCCAGAGCTTTTCCAGGGTTTCAAACAGACTGTCCGTCATCAGCGCCAGCAGGCCGATCAGCAGCGCACCTTGCAGCACGTAAGCGGTATTGCCGTTGACCAATCCGGCGATCACCGGGTCCCCCAGGGTGCGGGCGCCAATGGTCGATCCGATGGCCGCGGTGGCGATGTTGATGGTGACCGAGGTGCGGATGCCTGCCAGGATCACACGGCCCGCCAGCGGAATTTCCACCTGGAACAGCACCTGACGGGCCGACATGCCCATGCCCCGGGCCGCCTCGGTGACGGCGGGATCGATGCCGTCCAGTCCCGCCAGGGTGTTGCGCAGCACCGGCAGCAGGCCATACAGCACCAGTGCCACCAGCGTCGGCCCTTCCCCGAACCCCAGCACCGGAACGGCCAGGGCCAGGACCGCCACCGGCGGGAACGTCTGGCCAATGGAGGCGATCTGGCTGACCAGCGGCAGAAAGTCCCGGCCCGACGGCCTGGTTGCGAAAATGCCGCCGGCAACTGCGGCAAATGTGCCGATCGTCGCCGAAATCAGCACCAACAGCACGTGATTGCCCAGCAGGAACAGGAACGTCTCCCGCTGGTAAATCACGCTTTGCGTGTCCGGCTGGATCAGTCGGAACAGGGGTTCCAGCCCATCCATGCCCAGCGTCAGCGCCAGCAACACGGCCAACCATAGAATCGGCGTCCGCCAGATGCGCATTAAACGCCTCCCTCGATCAGGCGCTCACGCAGCAGGACACCGGTTTCGTTGCCTTGGTGGTCGAACACCGCCACCTGTCTGAGGTCCTGCCAGAGCATGACCGACAGGGCCAGCCGCAGGCTGTCGTCTTCCTTCAAACCGTCGGCACCCGGTTCGGCGGGGCGCGGCTTGTCATGGGGCGTCATCAGGTCACGCACGGGTCGCAGGGCCATCAGTTTGAGGCCGCGATCCTGTTTGCCTACCAGGTTTCCCACAAAGTCTGACGCCGGTCGGCGCAGGATGTTCTCCGGCGTGTCGTGCTGGACGATGCGGCCCTGGTCCATCACGGCAATCCGCGTCGCCAGGCGCAGGGCCTCGTCGATGTCGTGGGTGACGAAGACGGTGGTTTTCTTCAGCTGGCGTTGCAGGCGCAGCATCTCCAGCTGCAGGTTTTCCCGGGTGATGGCATCGAGCGCGCCAAACGGCTCGTCCATCAGCAGGATGTTGGGATCCGCCGCCAACGCTCGCGCGACACCGACCCGCTGGGCCTGGCCGCCGGACAGTTGCTGGGGGTATTTGTCGGCGAAGCTGGCCGGGTCCATTTCCAGCATCTGCAGCAGTTCGGTGACGCGGGCGTCGATGCGCTCTTTCGGCCACTTGAGGAGCCGGGGCACCAGCGCAATGTTGCGCGCCACTGTCCAGTGCGGGAACAAGCCGGTGCCCTGGATGGCGTAGCCCATGTTCAGGCGCAGACGCTGCAGGTCCATACCGGTGACGTCCTCACCGTCGACCAGGATCTCGCCGCTGCTGGCCGGCAGGAGTCGGTTGATCATGCGCAGCGTGGTGGACTTGCCACACCCCGAACTGCCCACCAGTACGCAGACTTCGCCGGTTTCCACCGTCAGGTCGATGTGATCCACGGCCACGGTCTGGCCGAACCGGCGGGTGACGTTTTTCAGTTCGATCATCCGCTGGATGTCCTCTTATTGCGGGAGTGCGGCTGCGGGCCGCGGCTGCAAGGCGTTGGCGAGGGTGGACAGCACCACGTCGGCCGCGAGAGCCAGTCCGATCGTCGGCAAGGCGCCCAGCATGACCAGGTCCATGGCTGCCTGCCCCAGCCCCTGGAAAATAAAGGTGCCGAAACCGCCTGCGCCGATCAGTGCCGCCACTGCGGTCAGTCCCATCGCCTGGATAGTGGTAATGCGAACGCCTTCGATGATGACCGGGATCGCCAGCGGCAATCGCGCCTGCAGGAACAATTGGCGTTCGGTCATGCCCATGCCCCGTCCGGCATCGATCACCGAGTCCGGGACTTCCGTCAACGCTACAAACGTATTGCGCACCATCGGCAGCAGGCTGTAGGCGATCAACGCCAGCAGCGCCGGGGCCCAACCAATGCCACGAATGCCCAGGCTTTGCAGCAGCGGGAATGCGGCCGTCAGCGCGCTGAGCGGTGCGATCAGAAGCCCGAACAAAGCCAGGCTGGGAATGGTCTGCAGAAAGCTGACGACACCAAACACCGGCCGGCGCCAGGCTTCCGAGCGCATCATTTTCAACACCAGGGCAAACGCCAGTACGAAGCTGATCGCCACCGCGCCCAGCGCCAGCGTGAGATGGGCCCAGAGGGCTTGAAGGAACTGGTCGGGCCGGTTGTCGAACTCGCGCATCAGGGACAGGCTGTCGAGGCCACCCTGTCGGATCAGCAGGGCCCAGCCCGCCAAGATCACCGCCAGAATGCCGAGCTGGCCCCGCCGCCCGATCCGTAACCGGCCCACCACTTCAATCAGCATCAGCACGAGCAGGAACAGCAGCGACCAGAAGCCGGCGCCGACGGCGGTACGAGCGTAGGGCGAATCCTTGGGAAGGTGGGCGGAGGTGAACAGGACCAGCAGGTCCGGCAGCGCCGCCAGCGCCAGTGTCAGTAAGAGGCCAAGTAGCACATAACGCCGGCGCAGCGGGAGGATCGCCAGCACAATGAGGGCGCACAATCCGACAGAGACGGTCGCTGCCCCCAGCCAGCCGGCGGCATCAAAGAGGCCATATCCGGTTCCGGGCACGATCCGGTTGGGCTGGACCGTTCCCAGATCCAGCACCCACACCAGCACCAGGGCCAATAGCCCCAGTGCGGTGATAACCCGATTGGGCGGTTCGTCGAGGGAAGGCAAACTCAATCCTGTTTGAGGGAATCCAGGTAATCCCGGGCCACTTTCTCGGCCGGGGCACCGTTAACGGCCACTTCACCGTTCAGGCGCTGCAGGGTTTCCAGGTCAAGGGACTCGAACACCGGCTTGAGGATGTCGCGGATCTGCGGATACGCCTTGAGCACCGGCTCGCGGATGATTGGCGTCGGCTGGTAGACCGGCTGCACGCCTTTGGTGTCGGTCATCACTTTCAGGTCCAGGGCGTTGAGGCCGCCGTCGGTGCCGTAGGTCATGGCGCCGTTGACGTCGTTGTCGTTGAGCGCCGCGGCGCGCATGGTGGCCGCGGTGTTGCCGCCGGACAGGATCAGCAACTGGTCGGACTTCAAACTGAAGCCATAGGCTTTCTGGAACGCCGGCAGGGCGCTGGCAGATTCCACGAACTCGGCACTGGCCGCAAATCGGAAGGCACCGCCGTTGTTGATGTAGGCGGCCAGGTCGTCGAGGGTTTCCAGGTTTTCCTTGCGAGCCAGGTCGCCGCGCACGCTCATGGCCCAGGTGTTGTTGGCATCGGCCGGCGTCAGCCAGACGATTTTCTCGGCGTCGTAATCCAGCTTCTTGGCCATCTCATAGGCCGGGCCCGCCTTGTTCCAGACGTCGCTGTCGGTCTTGTCGTAAAAGAAGGCGGCGTTGCCGGTGTATTCGGGATAGATATCGATTTCGCCGGCCTTGATGGCGTTACGCACAATATGGGTGGCCCCGAGCTGGATCCGGTTTTCCACCGGGATGTCGGCCCGCTCCAGGCTCTGCAGGATCATCTGCCCCAGCACCGAGCCTTCGGTGTCGATCTTTGAGGACACCACGACCGGCTCGGCGGCCAGCACCGGTCCGGCCACGACCAACAGCAGCGCAGGCAGGCTGCGACGAATACGCGAAATGAGGGACACGGACACTCTCCTTGCTGATTTTTTTCAGGGCAGTCTGATTTCAAGTCTAAGCAACCCATATACGAAGGCAAGGCATATCAGGATGAAAATGAGCAGCTTATGACCGTTCGGGAATGGTCAGCGCGTCCACGCCCAACTTTTCGGGCTGGAAATCGTTGATTCTGTGATCGGATGGATAGCCGATGGAAATGCCGCACAGCAGTTTATAGCGCTCCGGGATCGTGAAGTGTTTTTCCAGTGGCGATCGCCACAGGGCCAGCGCGCCCTGAGCACAGGTGCCCAGCCCCCGGTCGGTGGCGGCCAGCATCAGGCTCTGCAGGAAAATGCCCGCGTCCAGCACGCTGTAGACGCCCAGGCCTTCGTGGACAAACAGGAACAGGGTGACCGGCGCGCCGAAGAAGCGAAAGTTTTCCGCCATCTGTTCGTGCCGGGCTTTGAAGTCTTTCCGATCAATGCCCAACATCTCATACAGGCCATAGCCGGTGGCGGCCCGACGGGGCTGAAGATCGGATGGATACTGGTGGACCGGCTGGAAGTCGCCATCCGGCAGGCCACCCCGAGTGGCCCAGGCCAATGCCTTTTTGAGCATCGGAGCCCTCTGCAGCTCGGCCACCCGGTCAAAACGCCGGGGCAACTCAGTGCGCAGGGATTCCAGCGCGTCACCCCGGGCAATCGCAAACTGGTAGGGCTGGGTATTGGACCAGCTGGGCGCCGTCACGGCTGTCGCCAGTAGATCCTTCAACACCGCATCCGGCACCGGTTCCGGGGCAAAGGAGCGCACACTGTGGCGGCGTGCCATGACTTCACTGAACTCCATCCTGCATTCCTTATCAAAGCCATTGAGAGGTTCTATCCTGCACGGACTCATACCGAACTACCATGACGCTAACAGCGTTCGGTGTGTCTTCAGGCGGCTTACATAATGCTTCAAAAATGTGCAGCAATAATCCTGAAACAAAAACCTTTCGTAACTGTCCAAGGTGCAGAAGCTGAACTAAGCTGAAAGCAGTCGAACCGGAATCCGACGACCGGCGCATTCGGGTTTCGACACTCCCATTTCCAAACTTTCCATCCATCTACTGGGCGCCGGTATAAGGCAAGCCTGACGATCTGAATCGGGGAACTGACACGTGTAGTTGTGCGTAACATATTGCGAGCGAGGGGCCTATATGAGCATTCTGCAGCACTTCAAAGATCGGTATGAATCAACTCAGGAGGAGGAATTCACTCTTGAGGAATACCTGGAGATCTGCAAAAGCGACAAGTCGGCGTACGCCACCGCAGCCGAGCGGATGTTGATGGCAATCGGCAAACCGGAACACATAGACACCTCCCGTGATCCGCGCCTTTCACGCATCTTTTCCAACAAGGTCATCAAGAGCTACCCGGAATTCTCCGAGTTCTACGGCATGGAAGACGCCGTCGAGAACATCGTCTCCTTCTTCAAGCATGCGGCCCAGGGCCTGGAAGAGAAGAAACAGATCCTCTACCTGCTGGGCCCGGTGGGCGGCGGTAAGTCCTCCCTGGCGGAAAAGCTCAAGCAGTTGATGCAGAAAGTGCCGTTCTACGCCATCAAGGATTCCCCGGTGAACGAGTCCCCGCTGGGTCTGTTCGATCCGGACGAGGACGGCGCCATCCTGGAAGAGGAATACGGCATCCCCACCCGCTATCTCAAGCCCATCATGTCGCCCTGGGCGGTGAAGCGGTTGCATGAGTTCGGCGGGGACATCAGCCAGTTCAAGGTGGTCAAGCGCTATCCCTCGGTGTTGGACCAGATCGGCATTTCCAAGACCGAGCCCGGTGACGACAACAACCAGGACATCTCCGCCCTGGTGGGCAAGGTCAACATCCGCATGCTGGAAGAGTTCTCCCAGGATGATCCGGATGCCTACAGTTTCTCCGGCGGCCTGAGCAAGGCCAACCAGGGTCTGATGGAATTCGTCGAGATGTTCAAGGCGCCCATCAAGGTGCTGCATCCACTGCTGACCGCCACCCAGGAAGGCAACTACAACACCACCGAAGGCATGGGTTCGGTGCCGTTCGACGGCATCATCCTCGCCCACTCCAACGAGTCCGAGTGGCAGACCTTCCGCAACAACAAACACAACGAGGCGTTCCTCGACCGGGTCTACATCGTCAAGGTGCCCTATTGTGTGCGGGTGACCGAAGAAATCGACATCTACCGCAAGCTGTTGCGTAACAGCTCGCTGCAGGGTGCCCCGTGCGCGCCGGACACCCTGGACATGCTGGCCCAGTTCACCGTGCTGTCCCGCCTGAAGGAGCCGGAAAACTCCAGCATCTTCTCCAAGATGCGGGTCTACGATGGCCAGAACATCAAGGACACGGACCCCAAGGCCAAGTCGATCCAGGAGTACCGGGATTCCGCCGGTGTGAACGAGGGCATGGACGGTCTGTCGACCCGTTTCTCCTTCAAGATCCTGTCCAAGGTGTTCAACTTCGACACCACCGAAATCGCGGCCAACCCGGTCCACCTGCTTTATGTGCTTGAGAAGCAGATCGAACAGGAGCAATTCCCCAACGAAGTACAGGAACGCTACCTGCGCTTCATCAAGGAGTACCTGGCGCCGCACTACGTCGAGTTCATCGGCAAGGAAATCCAGACCGCCTACCTGGAGAGTTACAGCGAGTACGGCCAGAACCTGTTCGATCGCTACGTGACCTACGCGGACTTCTGGATACAGGACCAGGAATACCGGGATCCGGAAACCGGCGAGATCCTCAACCGCTCCGCCATCAACGACGAGCTGGAAAAGATCGAAAAACCGGCCGGCATCAGCAATCCCAAGGATTTCCGCAACGAAGTGGTCAACTTCGTCCTGCGGGCACGCGCCAACAACCAGGGCCAGAATCCCTCCTGGCTCAGCTACGAAAAACTGCGCAGCGTGATCGAGAAGAAAATGTTCTCCAACACCGAGGACCTGCTTCCGGTCATCTCCTTCAACCCGAAGGCGTCGCAGGAAGATCAGAAAAAACACAAACAGTTCGTCGAAAGGATGGTCGAACGCGGGTACACCGAGAAGCAGGTCCGCCTGCTCGCCGAATGGTACCTGCGGGTCAGGAAGTCCCAGTAACGGAACGGCCGCTCGCCGCCTGACCGCGGCAGCGACCCGACCCTGAACCAGGTTGGGAGTCAGCAAAAAGGAAAGGTGAAACTCCCTGGAATTGACTCGAGGTCCGGGGCGTTCATGAAGGTGCAAAGTGCAAGGCGCCCAGCGCGCAACACGCGAGGCATACCGTCCGGTAGGTGAGCGTGTGAGCACTGCGCAACGCAGCAATTTGCGCCTTCAGGGACGACCTCCACCGAGAACTGGAGAGTGTTATGGGGATGACTCATGTCGTCGACCGCCGCCTGAACGGCAAGAACAAAAGCGCAGTGAACCGCGAACGCTTCCTGCGCCGTTACCGCCACCACATCAAGAAAGCGGTGACGGATGCCGTCCACCGTCGGTCGATTACCGATATCGAACGGGGTGAGCATGTCAGCATCCCGACCAAGGATATTGACGAGCCGATTTTCCACCACGGTCCGGGCGGCCATCGTGAGGTCGTTCATCCGGGCAACAAGGAATTCGTGGCTGGCGACACCGTGCCGAAACCCCAGGGCGGCGGTGGCGGCCAGGGTCAGGGCAGCGCCAGCCCCGACGGTGAGGGGATGGACGAATTCGCCTTTCAGATCACCCAGGACGAGTTCCTGGACTTCCTGTTCGACGATCTCGAGTTGCCGAACCTGGCCCGCAAGAAGCTGAAGGATACCGAGGCGTTCAAGTACGAACGCGCCGGCTTTACCTCCCAGGGCATCCCGGCGAAGCTGGATGTGGTTCGCTCCCTTCGCGGCGCGCACGCCCGACGGCTGGGTCTGGGCGGGGCCCGCAAGCGCAAGCTGCGGGAGCTGGAAGCCCAACTCGCCGAACTCAAGGCCCATCCGGAGGAACCGGATCCCGCCTTCAGCCCGCAGGACCAGATCGACGCGCTGGAGGCGGAGATCAAGCGCTTGAAAGGCAACCTCCGCCGCATCCCCTGGATCGACGAAATCGACCTGCGCTACCGTCAGCACATCAAGAAACCGAAACCCGCCACCAGCGCGGTGATGTTCTGCCTGATGGACGTCTCCGGCTCCATGACGCAGGTGCACAAGGACATTGCCAAACGGTTCTTCATCCTGCTGTACCTGTTCCTGAAGAAGAACTACAAGCGCATCGAAGTGGTCTTCATCCGCCATCACACCAGCGCCAAGGAAGTGGATGAGGAAGAGTTCTTCTACTCCCGGGAAACCGGCGGGACCATCGTCTCCAGCGCCCTGAAGCTGATGAAACAGATCGTGGATGCGCGTTACTCGCCGTCGGAGTGGAACATCTACGCGGCCCAGGCGTCGGATGGGGACAACTGGAACGACGACTCCCCCATCTGCGGCAAGATCCTGGCCGACCAGATCCTGCCACTGGTGCAGTATTACGCCTATGTGGAGATCACGCCGCAGGATCACCAGATGCTGTGGTACGAATACGAGAAGATCCTGAAGCAGGACCCGAACAGTTTTGCCATGCAGCAGATCGCGGATCCGGGCGACATTTACCCGGTCTTCCGCCAGTTGTTCGAGAGGAAAGCCGCATGACCGGTACCGCTGAAAAGCCGCCCGTTGGTAACAAGCCGATATCGACCACGTCCGAGTGGACGTTCGATCTCATTCGCAAATACGACGAGGAAATCGCCAAGTGCGCCGCGGAGTTCGGTCTGGACACCTATCCCAACCAGATCGAAGTGATCAGCGCCGAGCAGATGATGGATGCCTACAGCTCCGTGGGGATGCCGGTGGGCTACCATCACTGGTCGTTCGGCAAGCAGTTCCTGAACACGTCGAAAGGCTATACCCGGGGGCAGATGGGCCTGGCGTACGAGATCGTGATCAACTCCGATCCCTGCATCGCCTACCTGATGGAGGAGAACACGCTGCCCATGCAGGCGCTGGTGATCGCCCACGCCTGCTACGGCCACAACTCCTTCTTCAAGGGCAACTACCTGTTCCGCACCTGGACCGACGCCAGCGCGATCATCGATTACCTGGTGTTCGCCCGCAATTACGTGGCCGAGTGCGAGGAACGGCACGGCGTGGACGCGGTGGAACAGATCCTGGACTCCTGCCACGCGCTGATGAACTACGGCGTCGATCGCTACAAGCGCCCGGCCCCCATTTCGGCGTCGGAGGAACAGCGTCGCCAGAAAGAGCGGGAGGAATACCTGCAACGCCAGCTTAACGACCTGTGGCGGACCATTCCCCGGATGGGCGCCGACGGCGATGACGACGAACGCCGGCGCAAGCGCTATCCGTCAGAGCCCCAGGAAAACCTGCTCTATTTCATCGAGAAGAACGCGCCGCTGCTGGAAACCTGGCAGCGAGAGCTGATCCGCATCGTGCGCAAGATCGGTCAGTATTTCTATCCCCAGCGCCAGACCCAGGTGATGAACGAGGGCTGGGCCAGCTTCTGGCACTACACCCTGCTCCACCGGATGTATGAAAAGGGCCTGGTCACCGACGGCTTCATGCTGGAATTCCTGCAAAGCCACACCGCCGTCATCTACCAGCCGCCGTTCGACAGTCCCTGGTATTCCGGCATCAACCCCTACACCCTGGGTTTCTCGATCTATTCCGACCTGCGCCGCATCTGCGAGGATCCGACCGACGAGGACCGGGAATGGTTCCCGGACATCGCCGGCTCGGATTGGGTGGAAACCCTGCATTTCGCGATGAAGAACTTCAAGGACGAGAGCTTCATCCAGCAGTTCCTGTCGCCCAAGGTGATGCGGGATCTCAAGCTGTTCGCGATCTCCAGCGATGAAGAGGAAGACGTCTACCGCATAACCGCCATCCACGACGAAATGGGCTACCGCGCCCTACGTGAAAAACTCGCCCGGCAATACAACCTCAGTTACCGGGAGCCCAACATCCAGGTCTGGAACGTGGACCTGCGCGGTGATCGCTCGCTGACCCTGCGCCACGTGCCGGTCGATGGCGTACCACTTGGCGACAGCACCGTGGAGGTCATTCGTCACGTCCACCGCTTGTGGGGCTTCGATGTCCACCTGGAGAGTGTCGACGACGGCACTGTGGTGGAGGAATTCCACATTCCCCCGCACCATCTGGATGACGACGACTAACCGGCCCTGACGGCCCACGCCCTGGCACCCCGTCAGGGCGTGGGGTGACATCGCCCGGCAGCAATGGTTTCATAGGCCGATATCAGCCTGTCTGCCGGAAGAGATCCCGCATGCAATTCCTCAATGGCATCACGCTCCTGCTGGTTTATCAACTGGTGGGCGAAGTCACTGTGCGCCTGTTCGGCCTGCCCATTCCCGGCCCGGTCCTGGGCATGGTCCTGCTGTTCCTGACACTGGTGATCCGCAAGCGCAGCAGCGAGTCCCTGGACACGGCCGCCAATGGCCTGCTCAGCCACCTGTCGTTGCTGTTCGTACCCGCCGGCGTGGGCATGATGGTGTATTTCAGTCGTATCCTGGAGGAATGGCTACCCATTGCGTTGTCGCTGGTGCTCGGCACCGCCATCACCATGGTGGTGACCGCCGGCGCCATGCTGGCGACCCAGAAGGTGCTGACCCGGGGGCAACGCCGCAATGGTTGAGACGGATCTCACGAAAATCTGGGTTTACCTGTCCGCCTCGCCCCTGCTGGGACTGACGGTCACCCTGGTAGCCTATCTGGCCGCTCATCGACTCTATGTGCTGGCCAACCAGAACCCGCTGCTCAACCCAGTGATTACGGCCATTCTGATGCTGATCGCTTTTCTCAAGCTGACCGGCACCTCCTACGAGGACTATTTTGCAGGCGGCCAGTTCGTCCACTTCCTGCTGGGGCCGGCCACCGTGGCCCTGGCTGTCCCGCTGTATCAGCAGTTCTCCCGGTTGCGCGCGGTGTTGGTACCGGTGGTGGTCGCGCTCCTGATCGGCGTGGTGGTCGGGGCGGTGAGTTCGATCACGATTGCCTGGCTGTTTGGCGCCTCTCCCGAGACCCAACTGTCGCTGGCGCCCAAATCCGTGACCGCTCCGGTGGCGATGGGGATTTCAGAGCAGATTGGCGGGATTCCGTCATTGACGGCCGTGCTGGTGGTGGTCACGGGGATTCTCGGCGCGCTGATGGGCACCCGCCTGTTCGCCCTGTTGCACATTCGCGATGACCGGGTGAAAGGCATTGCCATGGGCGTGGCCGCCCATGGCATAGGGACCGCCCGGGCCTTCCACGTCAGCCCGGTGATGGGGGCGTTCTCCGGACTGGCGATGGCCCTGTCGGCGTTCGCCACCTCGGCGTTGTTGCCCTGGCTGGTGGACTGCCTGCGCTCAGTCTACGGTGGCTGGCTTTGATGCGCGCAGGCGGGTACTGAGGTAGCCGTAAGTCGCTGTGCGCGTCTCGGCCACCGTCTGGTCGCTGATGGTCTTTTCCCGGAAATAGCCGTACTTGAAACACCCACGGGCGATTTCGATGGCAAACGCAATCACATCCGGCTCTGTCGGGAACTCGACACCGGACATCCGTTTCTCGATCAGGTAACGGATGCTGTTGACGGTCCCCATGCGGCTGTCCTCCCCGGCGCGAAATCCGTCCCGACTCATGGGTCCTCCCAGAATCAGGATGCAGGCTATCGGGTGTTCGTTGTAGAAATCCGCCGCAGTGCGCGCCAGGCTGCCCATGACGTCGGCAAGTGCCAGGTTCCCCAGAACCGCATCAAGGCCCGCTATCCGATCCACCAGCTTCTGCTCGTACTGATCAGAAATGGCCAGCAGAAGCGCGTATTTGCTGGGAAAAAACTGGTAGACCGACGAGCGCGGCAAGCCTGACGTCTTGGCGACTTCGGGAATGGACAGGGATTCCGGCCCCTGCTCGAGCAGCAGTTTTTCAGCAGCCTGGAACATGCGTTCCACCCGCTCGCGACTGCGCTCCTGGGTCGGTTTGCGTGCGTTGACGAGTTTATTTTCTTTTTCTTTCATCTCTGGGAATTCCATACAACCCCATGTTGACAATCTATCGGAACATGGCGCTTTTTATGTACACAATGACGCCCGTCAAGTTTGCACGGATTTTACGGAAGCCCCCGAGAATGTTTTTCGGCCTCAAGGGCACCGCAGGATGCAAACAGCGGAAGGGATCGTTGTCGTCAGATACGCCCGCCCAACCATCGGGAGGCGAAACATGAACGGCATCACCGGGACAGGGATTGCCTGTCACACGGCTTGCCAGAGACTCTCTTCTGGAAGAAGAACGACGGGTCGGTGGCAACGAGGCTGGAACGGCCCCTGACTGCATCTATTAGGGGATGCACATTATCAGCATGGCGACGGGCGCCAAGTACGAAGATTCGCGGATGCCCGGACAACGCCGTTCCGAAGCCAACTCACAGCCCATCCCTGGCTGAGCAGGCCCGACAATTAACACGGTGGAGTCAGTCATTGCAAACCCCGGATCGGCTTATTTTGCTGGGTTTTCCCGAATGGCCAGTGACAAAATGTGATGCCATTCCCCGTCGGACACGGGCATGACAGAGAGGCGGGCCCCTCGGCGAACCAGGGGCAAATCAGACAGCTCTGCCTGGGCCTTGAGGGTTTGAAGCGGGACGACGTCGTCGAACTTTTCGACAAACTGCATATCCACCGCCTGCCAGCGGGGCTTATCCGGCGGGCTCTTGGCGTCGTAGTACGACGAATCGGGATCAAACTGAAGGGGATCCGGATAGGCCGCCCGCATCACGCGGATGATCCCTGCCACACCGATTCGTTTGCAGCTGCTGTGATACAGGAAGACCTCATCCCCCGGCGCCATCTTCGCCAGGAAGTTACGGGCCTGGTAATTGCGGACTCCGTCCCACGGAATCGTGTCGTCGGGCCTGGCGGCGAAATCATCGATGCCACATTCGTCCGGTTCGCTCTTGACCAGCCAGTGAGCCATGGTTACGCCTCCCCGAATGAATAGGCCCGTTCGACCCGGGCCACCCGAACGGCATACTGCCGGTACCAGGCCCCACGTCCCAGTTCCTGTGCGACCAGATGCTCGGCATGGGCTTTCCAGCTTCGGATGGCGCCGGTGTCGCGCCAATAGGAGACGGTAATGCCGACCGCTTCCCGGGCGGATTCAACGCCCAGGAAACCGGGCTGCTCGGCGGCCAAGGCCACCATCTTCCGGGCCATGGCGTCGTAACCCTGATCGACGTCCGTGCGCAGGGACGTGAAGATCACCACGTAATACGGCGGCTCGGGAGTGTCAGCAATCAGCGCGTCGGTGTCAGCCATTTTCAGTCCAGTCGAATTCCATTTGACGTGCAGTCTTGAGGGCCAGGTCGCGACCGGCAATCCGCTCCACCAGGTGCAGACTCATGTCGATTCCGGCGGAGATGCCGCCCGAAGTCACCACGTCGCCCTGATCGATCCAGCGGCGGCCGGGCAACACCTTCACGGCGGGGAACATATGACGCAGGTCGTCCATATCCTCCCAGTGTGTGGTGGCAGTGTGGCCGTTGAGCAGGCCGGCGGCGGCCAGCAGGAAGGCGCCGGTACACACCGAAGCGGTCAACGGTACCTGTTCGGCTGTGTTCTCGATCCAGCGAATCACCGGGCCCTTTTCCAGCTCCGCCGTCACCACACCACCGGGCACCAATAGCAGGTCAATCGACGGATGATTGGCGATGGTGTAATCCGCAGACACTTTCAGGCCGGCTCGCGAGTGGACCAACGCCTCATGCTGGGCAATGGTCACTACCGAAAAAGGTTCCGGCCCGACCGGGTGCGCCTTGCGATAGACCCGCGAAGCGGTCGTAAACACCTCGTAGGGACCGGCAAAATCCAGCACCTCGACGTCATCAAACAAGAATATTCCGACCACAGTGGTCATAGGTTTTCCCTCGATATTCGGGCCGCTCTCCACCTTTGACAATACCCGGCCTGTCAGGCCGGAGCCATCGGCGCGCGACATTTTTCATGATGCCAACGTCTAAGGGGGCTGCCTTGACAGCTCAGCCTCCCACCGTCTTAACTCAATCGAACAGATCGAATTCAATCGTGCCGCGATCGCTGCAATGTTCCGGCAGGCGTACCGGTTATCCTCCGGCGCACCGGAGCATCAGATTTTCCAATAATAACAAACGCCTGGATTAAAGCCTGACCGGCTTGATCCGGAGCATACCACGCGGGGCCACAACCAGTGAGCGAGCCAGGCCAGGACAGTCGTTGTATTCTGGAAACCCGAGGTCTGACCAAAGACTTCAAGGGCTTTACCGCCGTCAAGGATGTGAACCTCAAGGTGCGGGAAGGCACCATTCATGCGTTGATCGGCCCCAATGGCGCCGGTAAGACGACCTTTTTCAATCTGCTGACCAAGTTCCTGACGCCCAGTGCCGGCAGCATCGTGTTCGACGGCGCCGACATTACCCGTCGCAAGCCCGCCGCCATCGCCCAGCAGGGCGTGATCCGCTCGTTCCAGATTTCCGCCGTGTTTCCGCACCTGACGGCCCGGGACAACGTCCGCATTGCACTGCAGCGCAAGCTGGGCGTGTCTTACCATTTCTGGCGTTCGATCCGAACACTCGACCAGCTGAACCAGCAAGCCGTCGCCCTGCTGGAACAGGTGGGCCTGCAGGATTTCGCCGAAACCCGCGCCGTGGAGATGCCCTACGGCCGCAAACGCGCACTGGAAATTGCCACCACCATCGCCCTGGAACCCCGCCTGATGCTGCTCGATGAGCCCACGCAGGGCATGGGTGTCGAGGACGTGGGCGCGGTCACCGACCTGATCGGCCGCGTGGTCAAGGGGCGCACCATCATCATGGTGGAGCACAACCTCAATGTGGTCTCGACCCTGGCGGATCGGATCACGGTACTCAACCGCGGCGAGATCCTGGCCGAAGGCCCCTACGACGAGGTGTCCCGCAATCCCGAAGTCATGGAAGCCTACATGGGGGCCAGCGATGCCGAGTGACCGTCACGCCGAACTGCTGCGCATCGAAGACCTGCACGCCTGGTACGGCGAATCGCACATCCTCCATGGCATGACTTTGACCGTCCACGAGGGTGAGGTGATTACCCTGCTGGGGCGTAACGGCTCCGGGCGCACCACCACGCTCAAGTCCATTCTTGGCCTGGTGGGCCGGCGCACCGGTTCGATCAAGCTGCACGGGCAGGAAACCATCCACCTGCCCACCCACCGTATCGCCCATGTGGGACGCCTGGGTTATTGCCCGGAAGAGCGCGGCATCTACGCCAGCCTGAATGTGGACGAAAACCTGGCGTTGCCGCCGAAACTGGCGGACGGCGGGTTGTCCATCGACGAGATCTACCGGATGTTTCCCAACCTGGAGGAGCGCCGCAAGAGCCAGGGCTCGAAGCTCTCCGGCGGGGAGCAGCAGATGCTGGCCATTGCCCGCATCCTGCGCACCGGCGCTACCCTGCTGTTGCTCGATGAAATCACTGAAGGGTTGGCTCCGGTCATTCTGCGCTCGCTGGACGAGGTTATCCGCAAGCTGCGCGAGCGCGGTTTTACCATCGTCCTGGTGGAGCAGAACTTCCGCTTCGCGGCGCCCCTGGCCGATCGCCATTACGTGATCGAACACGGTCGTGTGGTGGAGCAGATCGCCGCGGACGAGTTGGAGGAAAAACAGGAGCAGTTGAACCGACACCTGAGTGTCTGAAGCTTGGTCGCCACCACGTTGACGTCGTGACTGGCCCGGCAATGACCCCGCCAACCGGGGTAACCAACAACAAGAGCGAAAGTGAGGGCAAGGATTATGTTCAACCAACGCAAACTGCTACATGGCATTGTTGCCGGACTGGGCCTGATGGTCGCCGCCGGCCCGCTGAGCGCCGCCGAAGGCCTGTCAGACGGCAAGGTCAAGATCGGCGTATTGAGTGACATGTCCGGCGTCTACAAGTCGCTGGAAGGCCCCGGGGCCGTTGTCGCCGCCAAGATGGCGGTGGAGGATTTCGGTGGCAAGGTGCTGGACAAGCCCATCGAAATTGTCTCCGCCGACCACCAGAACAAGCCTGACATCGGCGCCAGCACGGCGCGGGAGTGGATCGACGCCAAGCAGGTGGACATGATCACCGCGCTGGACAACTCCTCGGTCGCCCTCGCCGTCCAGGGCCTGGCGTCCGAGAAGAAAGTCATCACTATGGATACCGGCGCCGGCACCACCGCCCTGACCGAGGACCAGTGCACGCCCTATGGCATCCACTACGTCTATGACACCCACGCCCTGCCGGTGGGCACCGCCACGGCCATGGTCAAGAACGGCGGCAAAAAGTGGTTCTTCATCACCGCGGACTACGCCTTCGGACACTCCCTGCAGGAAAACACCTCTGCGGTGGTCAAAAGCCTGGACGGTGAAGTGGTCGGCAACGTGAACGCCCCGCTGGGCACTACCGACTTCTCGTCCTACCTGCTGCAGGCCCAGTCCTCCGGCGCTGACGTGATCGGCCTGGCCAACGCCGGTCAGGACACGGTTAACGCCATCAAGCAGGCCAACCAGTTCCGCATCGTCCAGAGCGGCCAGAAACTGGCCGGCATGCTGGTGTTCATCACCGACATCCAGAGTATGGGCCTGGACATCGCCCAGGGTCTCCAGTTCACCACCGCCTTCGTGTGGAACCAGGATGACGAGGCCGAGAAATGGTCCCGCCGTTACTATGAAAAGCAGGGCGCGATGCCGACCATGGTGCAGGCCGGGGTTTATTCCGCTGTAACCAACTATCTCAAGGCGATCGACGCCGTGGGCTCCGACGATCCCGATGCCGTGCGCAAGCAGCTGGGTGAGATGGAGCTCAACGACATGTTCGTGAAGGGCGGCAAGATTCTCCCCAACGGCCTGATGCTGCATGACATGTACCTGGTGGAAGCCAAGAAGCCGGACGAATCCAAGGAAGACTGGGATTTGCTCAAGGTGATTTCGAAGATCCCGGCTGAGCAGGCCTACATCCCGCTGTCCGAAAGCAAGTGTTCGCTGCTGAAGTAAACGCTGCGGCCGGGCAGCACGCCGCTGTCCGGCCGGGCTTTTGAGGAGTTGCTAACGTGTCGATGCAGGTGATCCTGGCCCAGGCGCTACTGGGGCTGAATGTGGGCGTGTTCTACGCCATGTTGAGCCTTGGTCTGGCGGTCATATTCGGGCTGCTCAACATCATCAACTTCGCCCATGGGGCGATGTATATGCTGGGCGCCTTTGTTGCCCTGATCGGCTACAGCCTGCTGGACGACTGGTTCGGCATCAGCCTGCAGATCGGCTTCTGGGCCTCGCTGATCGTTGCGCCACTGTTTGTGGGCGTCCTGGGCATGATCATCGAACGCACCATGCTCAAGCGGCTCTACGAACTGGACCACATCTACGGCCTGCTGCTGACCTTCGGCATCACCCTGATCCTGCAGGGGCTCTTCTCCAACTATTTCAACATTTCCGGCACACCCTACCCGGGCCAGCCGGAATCACTGAGCGGCGTGGTCAATCTCGGTTTCATGTATTTCCCCACCTACCGGCTGTTTGCCATCGTCTTCTCGATCGTAGTGTGCTTCGCCACCTGGTTCGTGATCGAACACACCCGGCTGGGCTCAAGGTTGCGGGCCGGCGTGGAGAACCCCACCCTGACCCAGGCCTTCGGTCTCAATGTGCCGCTGATGATTACCCTGACCTTCGGCTTCGGCTGTGCCCTGGCAGGCCTGGCCGGGGTGCTGGCCGCGCCGATCTACTCGGTCAGCCCGCTGATGGGGGCCGACCTGATCATCGTCGTGTTCGCGGTGGTGGTGATCGGCGGCATGGGGTCGATCATGGGCGCCATCCTCACCGGTCTCGCCCTGGGGCTGGTGGAAGGGATCACCAAGGTGGTCTATCCGCCAGCGGCCAGTACCGTGATTTTCTTCCTCATGGTGCTGGTACTGCTGTTCCGTCCCGCCGGTCTGTTTGGCAAGGAGAGGTGATCCATCATGGTTAATCGCGTGCTTTGGGTCATCATGCTGGTCTTCGGACTGACGGCACCCTTCTACGCCTACCCGGTCTTCGTGATGGACCTGCTGTGTTTCGCCCTGTTCGCCTGCGCGTTCAATTTGCTGCTGGGCTACGTGGGGCTGCTCTCTTTCGGTCACGCGGCTTTCTTCGGCGGCGCGGCCTACATCGCCGGCTATGTGATCAAGGCCTGGGGATTCCCGCCGTTGCTGGGCATCGCCGCCGGCGCCCTGTTTGCGACGGTGCTGGGCGCGATCTTCGGGTTCCTGGCGATCCGACGCCAGGGCATTTATTTTGCGATGATTACCCTGGCCCTGGCCCAGATCATCTACTTCATGATCCTGCAACTGCCCTTCACCGGTGGGGAGAACGGTCTGCAGGGCGTCCCCCGGGGCAAGCTGCTGGGCTTCATCGATCTGAACCAGCCGCTGGCCATGTACTACTTCGTGTTCGCCGTTTTCCTGTTCGGTTTCTGCGTCATCTACCGCACCATCAATTCGCCCTTCGGCGAGGTGTTGCAGGCCATTCGCGAGAATGAATCACGGGCACTGTCCCTCGGCTATGACGTGGACAAGTTCAAGCTGCAGGCGTTCGTGATCTCCGCCACCCTGGCCGGTCTGGCCGGAGCCACCAAAGCCGTGGTGTTCCAGTTCGCCGCCCTGACCACAGCCCACTGGCAGACCTCCGGCGAAGTCATCCTGATGACGCTGGTGGGTGGCCTCGGTACGGTGTTCGGGCCGGTGATCGGCGCGATCACGGTCGGCTCACTCAGCCACGAACTCAGCGCCTTTGGCTCCTGGGTGCAGGTGATCCTGGGGGCCATCTTCGTGGTCTGTGTACTGGTGTTCCGCCGTGGCATCATCGGCGAGCTGCATCGCTTCTTCGGCGGTCGTTGATCCAACTCAACTCCCTCCGGCAAGGCATCGATCCGACGCCGATGTCACGCGTATCATGATGTTCCAGAGTCACCGGAATCACGGGCTGCGTCCCAGCGCGCCCGCCCGCGAAACAGGAGGACACCATGAACGTCACTTTTATCGGTCTCGGCATCATGGGCCAGAACATGGCCCGCAACCTGCTCCCGCACTGCACACTCACCGTATTCAACCGCTCACCGCAGCCGGTGGAAGCGCTGGCCGCGGACGGCGCAACCGCCGCAACCTCTCTCACTGAGGCCGTTGCGGAAGCGGACGTCGTCTTTACCATGCTGGCCAAACCCGAAGTGGTGGCCGCCCAGGCGTTCGGCGAAGAAGGCTTCCTGCAGGCAATGCCCAACGACAGCCTTTGGGTGGACTGCTCCACCGTGAATCCGTCGTTCTCCCGCGAGGCGGCACAAGCAGCCAAGGCTTCGGGCATTCGTTTCCTGGATGCACCGGTGGCCGGTACCCGCAAGCCCGCGGAAGACGGTACCCTGACCTTTCTCGTCGGCGGCGCCGAAGCCGACCTGAACCAGGCGCGCCCCCTGCTCGAGCACATGGGCAGCAAAATCGTCCACACCGGTAACCACGGCCAGGGCAGTGCCTTCAAAATGCTGATCAACGCGCAACTGGCCCAGTCCATGGCGGTGTTCGCCGAGACCACCCTGCTCGGTGAAAAGCTGGGATTTTCCCGCGAGATGCTGATGGATACCCTGCCCAACCTGCCCGTCAGCGCGCCCTTCCTGACCGGCAAGGCGGAGCTCATCCGTCACGGCCAGTTCGAACCGCAGTTTCCCCTGGAGCTGATGCTCAAGGATCTGCATCTTCTGGAACAGACCGCCTACGAGCACCGGCAGCCACTGTTCATGAGCAGCGTGGCCAAGGCGCTCTACGCCAGTGCTGACGCCGCCGGCCATGGCCGCGACGATTTCTCCGCACTGCACGCCTTCCTGGATGGCCACAACCAAAGCTGATGTGGCATAGGGGATGTCCCTTATGCTCCGCCGTTTCCTTAGCAGGCTTTAATTAGTAAACTACACATATTCCATTTCCCGGGTATCCCTGACAAGGTCAACGATTCAGGGATATCCGTGGCATCAGCTGTCCCCGTCGCCGTTCACCGGCCCGGCCGGAGCGTCGGCACTCGCCCGCCACAGCTGCCGTATCTGACAGATTCAACACGGCCTGCCGCTCCGCCGGAGCGTGGCTGGCGTTATCGGAGCAACAACAATGAGCACATCCGACCCGAACACCAAACCGGCGCCGCTGCCGCGCCGGACCCGACTGATTCGCCGTACGCTGCTGGTGGGTATCCCGCTGGTGGTCGTGGTGGTTGCGGGTCTGGTGTCGATTTTTGGCGGCCGCTACGTGTCCACCGAAAACGCATACATCGGTGCGCCCCTGATCAATATCGCGCCGGAAGTGAGTGGCCAGATCAGCGAGGTGCGGGTGGAAGAGAACCAGCCAGTCCGTAAGGGCGATCTGATGCTACAGATCGACCCGGCGCCGTATCGCATTGCCGTCGATCATGCCAAAGCGGAACTGGCAAAGGCCGCCAATGACATCCGCACGCTGGAGGCCAGCTACGCCACCCGGCAGGAAGACCTGTCCCTGGCGGAAGAGAACGTCGCCTTTGCCAAGCGCGAACTGGCCCGCCAGCAGGCGCTGGCCAAACGCCAGCTCACCTCGGAATCGGAGTTGGAAAAATACCGCCACGATTACACCACCGCCCGTCGCGAACAGGCAGCGATCGAGCGCGATCTGAAGCGTATTGCCACCAGCCTGGGCGGCAAGGTGGACCTGCCGGTGGAGCAGCATCCGGATTACCAGGTGGCCAAAGCCAACCTGGAGCAGGCGGAACTGGACCTCGAACACACCCATATTCGCGCACCGTTTGACGGCATTGCCGCCAAGACACCCGACCCCGGCACCTACGCCCGGGCCAGCTCCTCCGTGATGGGCCTGGTCGGCAACCGCAATCTGTGGATCGATGCCAACTTCAAGGAAACCGACCTGACCCGCGTCAAACCCGGCCAGGCCGTCTCGATCGAAGTGGACACCTACCCGGATCGGGAATTCCACGGACACGTCGCCAGTATCGCCCAGGCCACCGGCGCCGAGTTCTCCGTGCTGCCGGCACAGAACGCCACCGGCAACTGGGTGAAGGTGGTCCAACGCATCCCGGTGCGCATCCGCTTTGACGACCTGCCGGCGGACATTGGCCTGCGCGCCGGCATGAGCACCATCGTCGAGATCGATACCGGGTATCCGGACGCGGATGTGCCGCTTGTCGGCTGGCTGCGAGGCCTAGTCTCCCAAGCCCGTGCTGAAGAACCCCCTGCCGAATGACGGCCGCAACCACCACGGCCGGTGAACAGGGTGGCCTGAAACGGGGATGGATCACCCTCTCCATCATGCTGGCTACCATCATGCAGGCGCTGGACACCACCATCGCCAACGTGGCCCTGCCCAACATGAAAGGCAGCATGTCGGCCACCGAGGAACAGATTTCCTGGGTGCTGACCTCCTACATTGTCGCCGCGGCCATTGCCACGCCGCTGACCGGTTTCCTGGCCGGCCGGCTGGGTCGCAAGCGCCTGTTCCTGTTGTCGGTTACCGGGTTCACCATCGCCTCCGTGCTGTGCGGCATTGCCGGCAACCTGGAAGAGATGGTGCTGTTCCGGCTGCTGCAGGGCATCTTCGGCGCCGGGCTCGTCCCGTTGTCCCAGGCTGTACTGCTGGACACCTATCCCCGTGAGCAACACGGCTCCGCCATGGCCATGTGGGGCGTGGGCGTCATGGTCGGCCCCATCCTCGGCCCGACCCTCGGGGGCTACCTGACGGAAGTGCTGAACTGGCGCTGGGTCTTCTTTATCAACCTGCCGTTCGGCATTCTCTCGCTGCTGGGCATCCTGTTCTTTGTGCCGGAGACGGAGCAGGTCAAACGCCGGTTCGATGTTTTCGGCTTCGCCCTGCTCGGGCTTTCAATCGGCGCGTTGCAACTGATGCTGGACCGCGGCCAGAGCCTCGACTGGTTCTCATCCGGCGAAGTCATGCTGGAAGCCACGGTCGCCGCCTGTGCCCTGATGATGTTCCTCGTCCACATGTTCACTTATCGGGAACCGTTCGTGGAACCCGGGCTTTTCAAAGACCGCAACCTGGCCATCGGCCTGATCTTCATCTTCATGATCGGGGTGATCCTGCTGGCCACGCTGGCTTTGCTGCCACCGTTCCTGCAGAACCTGATGGACTATCCGGTGATCACCACCGGGCTGGTCCTGGCCCCACGCGGCCTGGGCAGCATGTTCTCGATGATGCTGGTGGGTCGGCTGGTGAATAAAGTGGACATCCGCCTGCTGATCCTGACCGGCCTGATCCTGATGACCGCCAGCCTGTTCGAGATGGCCAATTTCAACACCGAAGTGTCGTCCCTGCGGGTGGCGCTGACGGGCGTGGTCCAGGGGATGGGACTGGGCATGGTGTTCGTGCCGCTGAGCACCATCAGTTTTGCCACCCTGGCCTCGCGCTACCGCACCGAAGCCACGGCCATGTTCAGCCTGATGCGCAACATCGGCAGCTCAATCGGTATTTCGGTGATGGTGACGCTGGTGGCCCGAAACACCCAGATCAATCACGCCAGCCTGGGGGAATACCTCAATCCCTTCCGGCCGGCGTTCCAGTCGATGACCCTGCCCGGCGGCATCGATCCCTCCAGCACCACGGGCCTGGCCTACCTCAACAGCATGGCGACCCAACAGGCGGCCGCCATCGGCTACCTCAACGACTTCCGCCTGATGGCCTGGGTGGCGTTGGCGTCCATCCCGCTGTTGCTGCTATTCCGTTCTCCCAAAACAGCGAAACCAGCGGACTGATTCGCCGGTCCGGCGCATAAAGGTGAACCGGACCGGCCCACAACTCTTATACTTCCCCGACAAGATCAATTAACGGGACGCCCATGACCTCGGATCGCCGCAAGGCCCTGAAACTCGCCACCGACTTCATCATGCCCTACCGCAAGGCGCTGGCCGGTGCCTTTGCCGCGCTCGTGTTCACCGCAGGCATCACGCTGTCGCTGGGCCAGGGCATCAGGCTCCTGGTGGACCAGGGATTCGTCACCGGCTCACCGGAACTGCTCAACCGCTCCGTCCTGTTGTTCTTCATACTCATCGGCTGTCTGGCGGTCGGCACGTTCGTGCGTTTCTATCTGGTCTCCTGGATCGGCGAGCGGGTGGTTGCGGATATCCGGAAGCAGGTATTTAACCACCTGATCGATTTGCATCCCGGCTTTTTCGAAACCAATCGCGGCCTGGAGATCCAGTCCCGACTGACCACCGACACCACGGTGCTGCAATCGGTGATCGGCTCCACCATATCCATGGCCCTGCGCAATTTCTTCATGATGATTGGCGGGATCATCCTGTTGTTTGTCACCAACGTGAAGCTGACCAGCATCGTGATGCTGGCGGTGCCGCTCGTGGTGGCCCCGATCCTGATTTTCGGCCGGCGGGTGCGGCGCCTGTCCCGCCAGAGCCAGGACCGGGTGGCGGATGTGGGCAGCTACGTGGGCGAGATCCTGGGCCAGATCAAGATCGTGCAGGCCTACAACCACCAGCCCCAGGATCAGGACCGCTTCGGTGAGGTGGTGGAGAACGCTTTTGCCGTGGCCCGCCAGCGCATCCGCCAGCGGGCCTGGCTGATTGCCATCGTGATCCTGCTGATTCTCGGCGCGGTGGGCATCATGCTCTGGGTCGGCGGGCAGGACGTGATCGCCGGCGAGATCACCGGCGGCGAACTGGCCGCGTTCGTGTTCTACAGCCTGATCGTGGGCTCATCCGTGGGTTCGCTGAGCGAAGTCATCGGCGAATTGCAGCGGGCCGCCGGTGCCGCCGCGCGAATCGTGGAACTGCTGCAGACCGGCAGTGAGATCACACCGCCGGAACATCCCCGCTCGCTGCCCGTCCCGGTGCGGGGTGAGATCGCATTCGAGGCCCTGCGTTTTGCCTATCCCGGGCGCCCCAACGTGGACGTGATCGACGGCATCGACCTGACCGTCACCGCCGGCGAAACCCTCGCCCTGGTGGGACCGTCCGGCGCCGGCAAGTCCACATTGTTCGATCTGCTCCTGCGTTTCTTCGATCCCCGCAGCGGCGGTATCCGCATTGACGGCGTGGACATCCGCGAGCTGGACCCGGCGGAGCTGCGCCGCTGCTTTGCCCTCGTGTCCCAGACACCCGCCCTGTTCTTCGGCAGCATTGCCGACAACATCCGCTACGGTCGCCCGAAAGCGTCGCAAGCCGATATCGAGGCCGCCGCCCGCGTCGCCCACGCCCACGAGTTCATCACTGACTTGCCCGACGGCTACGACACCCGACTGGGCGATGCCGGCCTGGGCCTGTCCGGGGGCCAGCGCCAACGCATCGCCATCGCCCGGGCGCTGATCATGGACGCGCCCATCCTGCTGCTGGACGAAGCCACCAGCGCCCTGGACGCCCAGAGCGAACACCTGATCCAACAAGCCCTGCCGGAGCTGATGGCGGGCCGCACGACGCTGGTGATTGCCCACCGCCTGGCCACGGTCAAGCACGCCGACCGCATTGCGGTGCTGGATCATGGCCGGCTGCATGGCGTTGGCTCGCACCAGGAACTAATCCACAGCGACCCGCTCTACGCCCGTCTGGCCGAACTGCAATTCCGGGAACCGGAAAACGCATCATCGGCCTGATGGCCAGCTATGCTAACCTTGCGCCCACCCATTTTTGACAGGACGACGTTCGCACCATGGCCGGTTCCAGCAAGAAAGTGATTTTCGCCGCCCTCGGGGGCAACCTGCTCATCGCCATCACCAAGTTCGTGGCCGCTGTGGTCACCGGCAGTTCGGCCATGTTCTCCGAAGGCGTCCACTCGCTCGTGGATACCGGCAACCAGATCCTGTTGCTCTACGGCCTCAAGCGTTCCGCCCGGCCCGCCGACGAGAAGTTTCCGTTTGGTCACGGCAAGGAGGTGTACTTCTGGAGCTTCGTGGTCGCCATTCTGATCTTCGCAGTGGGTTCGGGCATTTCGATCTACGAAGGCGTTCATCGCATCCTCGATCCCTCTCCCATCGAGAACCCCATCGTCAACTACATCGTGTTGGGCCTGGGTATCCTGTTCGAGGGGGCCGCCTGGTATTTTGCGCTGACCGAGTTTTCCCGATCCAAGGGTAAATGGGGGTATATCGAAGCGGTCCAGCGGGGCAAGGATCCGACCAATTTCGTGGTGCTGTTCGAGGACTCGGCTGCCATCGTTGGCCTGGTGGTTGCCATTGTCGGGATCTATCTGGCGGACAACACCGGCCTGCTGTGGATGGACGGCGTCGCCTCGGTGATCATCGGTCTGATTCTGGGCGGCACCGCCATCTGGCTGGCCTACGAAACCAAGGGCCTGCTGATCGGTGAATCCGCCAACCAGGCGGTGATCGCCGGCATCCGCAAGCTCGCGGTCGACATGCCGGAGATCGACAAAGTGAACGAACTGCTGACCATGCACATGGGCCCGGACTTTGTGCTGGTCAACCTGAGCGTCAAGTTCCGGCCCCAGCAATCCGTGGCGGATCTGGAAGCCATCATCGCCGACCTTGACCACCGCATCAAGGAAGCCTATCCCCAGGCCAAGCGGATTTTCGTGGAAGCGGAGGCCCTGCAGGCCCATACCCGGGCTGCGGCCGCACCGAACCACTGAGCATGAGCCCACCCGCATCATCCGCCTCTGTCATGAGCTTCCAGGGCTGGCGCCAGCGCCTGGGTGCCGGCCTGGCCCTGTGGGCGATGGTGCTGATCTTTGCCGCACCGCTGTGGTCGAAATCCATGGCGCTGATGCACCACGACAGCATGAGCCCGGACATGGCCGGTCACGCGGACCATCACGCCATGGCCGACATGCCGATGGCGCCTCATGCCATGGACAGGGCGATCACCTTCGATCACCCGGAGTGCGGCTATTGTGTGCTGCTGGCGCACGTCACGCCGATGTCGCCCCCGCCACTGATCATTTCTGCACCGGTTCGCTGGTCCCTGACGGCCGATCACTGGCCGGTCCGCACCGCCACCACCCTGCGGCTTCGTTACACCCTTGCCGAAGTGCGCGCGCCACCCACCTTCACCGGATAACCCGCCCCTTTTCCAGGCCCATGCAACCGCTGCCGGACGGCGGCACAGCCTTCCTGTGTCCGTGACCGGCGTGGTGGCGTGGTGCTGTTCGCTGATTCACGTTATCAGGTGACCCATGACCCAAACCCATGTCCCGGAAACCCGGGCACCCTCTGACGGCCGCAAGACCGCCAGCTGGTTCTATCCCTTCCTGCGACGGCTGCATTTCTACATCGGCCTGCTGGTCGGGCCGTTTATCTTTATTGCCGCCTTTTCCGGCGGACTTTACGTGATTTCGCCGCAGATCGAGAACATGATCTACGCCGATGCGCTCACCGGGGAGATGAGCGGAACGCCCCACTCCCTGGCCGAACAGATCGAAGCCGCCCGGAAGGCAGCCCCTGACCTGCACCTGGCAGCGGTGCGTCCCGCGCCGGCGCCCGGTCAGACCACGCGGGTGATGTTCGATGATCCGAGCCTCAATTTGTATGAAAACCGCGCGATCTTCGTCGATCCGGTTTCGCTGGCCGTCAAAGGTGATCTCACGGTCTACGGCACCAGCGGCGCGCTGCCGTTCCGGATTCAGCTCGACTACCTGCATCGCAATTTGTTGCTGGGCGAGCCGGGACGGATCTACAGCGAGCTGGCCGCCTCCTGGCTGTGGATCGCCGGGCTGGGTGGGCTGACGCTGTGGTTTATCGGACGTCGGAAACGTCGGCAGTCCGCGGCCCTGCGCGCCACCGACCAGACCGAAAGCGGTCGACGCCGCCGTCGCCACGCCACTTTGGGCCTGATCCTGCTGACCGGCTTTCTGTTCCTGTCGGTGACCGGGCTGACCTGGTCGAAATGGGCCGGTGGCCGCATCGCCGAGTTGCGGGCAGCATTGGATTGGGGCACGCCGAGCGTGAACACCCAGCTGTCCGATGCACGCCAGGCCCTGCCTGCGGTGCCTGATGCCCTGTTTGATCCGGTCCTGGAGGCCGCGCGGGAAGCCGGCATCGACGCCGGAAAGCTGGAAATTCGTCCGGGAAGCGGTCCCGATCGTGCCTGGAAAGTCCGGGAAATCGATCGAAGCTGGCCTACCCAGGTGGATTCCGTCGCGGTGGACCCGCACACCTTCCGGGTGACCGACCAGGCGAACTTCGCGGATTTCCCCATCGCGGCCAAACTGACCCGCTGGGGTATCGACGCGCACATGGGCACGCTGTTCGGTCTGGCAAACCAGCTGGTCATGCTGGCCCTGGCGCTGGGCCTGTGTACGCTGATCGTCTGGGGCTACCGGATGTGGTGGGTACGCCGACCACTGCCCAGAGCCTCGTCGGCCGCCAGCGCCACACGGCTCACCACCCATTGGCTGCGGGCGCCCGTTCCTGCCCGCCTGGCCATCATGGCCGTTGCGGCCGCTCTCGGTTGGGCCCTGCCGGTGATGGGCGTGAGCCTGGCCGTCTTCCTCATCCTGGATGTGTTGCTGGTGGTCCACCACAACCGTCAGGCTGTGGCGATGGCGTCCTGAACGATCGTATCCGGAGGCTTCCAGGCCTCCGGATACACGCCCTGATTTCAATCAGTTGAATCCCTTCCGCGCCAACATCCTGCACCACCGGCAAACATCCAGATCAAAAAACACCCTTGCGTGCCCAAAATTCATGCAATAGACTTCGCAAATGTTACCGGTAACATTTACCGACAAAACAAGAAGCCCAGGAGTAAAACACTATGTCCCCGCTCAAGCTCGTGGCCGGTGTGTTCGCCGCCACTTTCGCCCTGAACACCTTTGCCGCCGACTTCAACTTCAAGTTCCAGTCGTCCGATCCCACCGGCGTCAAGAACTACAAGATCCAGCAGGAATGGGCTGACCGCGTCGAGACCATGACCGACGGTCGCGTTCACATCGAACTGCTTCCGGTTGGCAGTGTGGTCAGCCACTCCGAGACCCTGAGCGCGATGAAGATGGGCGTGCTCGACGGGCACATCTCCGTCACCGGTTATTTCTCTGGCCAGGATCCCGCGTTCGGCTTGATCGGCAACACCGTGGGTGCCTGGTCCAGCCCGGATCAACTGATCGACTACATCTACTACGGCGGCGGCTACGAGCTGATGAACGAGCTCTACAAGCCGTACGGCGTGAAGTTCGTCGGTGGTGCCGCGACCGGCCTGGAGTCCTTTGTTTCCAAGAAGCCGCTGGACGGCGTGGATGATCTGAAAGGTCTGAAGATGCGCGCGCCGGAAGGTCTGGTGCAGTCTGTCTTCGCTGCTGCGGGCGCCGCGCCGGTGAACCTGCCGGGCTCCGAGGTCTACACCGCACTGAGCAAGGGCGTGATCGATGCCGCCGACTACACGGTGTTCTCCACCAACCAGGAAGCGGGCCTGAACGACATCGCCCCGAACCCGGTCTACCCCGGTTTCCACTCCCTGCCGCTGCTGGAAATCGCCATGAACCTGAAGGAGTGGAACGAGCTGCCGAAGGACATCCAGGCGATCATGACCGTGTCCGCCCGCGACTTCGCGCATGACATCAGCACCCAGCTGGCGATGGCCGACAAGAAGGCCGTCCAGAAGGCCCGCAAGGATCCGAACATCACGATCCACGACTGGTCTGCCGAAGAGCGTCGCAAGTTCCGTAACATCGCCCGCGACCAGTGGAAGAAGTACGCGGAGCAGTCTCCCAACGCGGAAAAAGTCTACAAGTCGGTGACGAGCTACCTGGAATCCCAGGGCCTGCTCTAAGCCCGCTCCGAGCACTCTCCAACCTTCCTGAAATCTGACATCAACCGGCGCATCGGGCCCAAACCCATGCGCCGGTCAGGAGTCTCCCTATGTCTGATCACGCGTCCCAAGACGGCCAGACGGACCTGCTGCCGGACAACAACGACGAGGACGTCGGCGCCACCCGGCTCGACCGGGGTATCGTCTGGCTGGGCAAGAAGCTGAGCCTGGTCTTTGCCCTGATTGTGATTGTCTCCGCCTACGAAATCGCCCGTCGCTACATCTTCGACTCCCCCACCCTGTGGGTGCACGAAACGGTGACCTTCGCCGGTGCGACGCTGTTTGTTCTCGGCGGCCTCTACGCCTTCGCCACCAACCGTCACGTGCGCGTGGTGCTGATCTACGACGCGGTCTCACCCCGTGTCCGCCGCTGGCTGGATGTCCTGCACCAGCTGTTTGGTCTGGCCTTCTGCAGCATGATGGTTTACGGCAGCTGGTTCATGGCCAAGGACGCCGTCCGTGCGCCCTGGGGTGCCTGGCGCCTGGAGACCTCCGGCTCCGCCTGGAACCCGCCGTTCCCGGCCTTCCTGAAAGTCATCATCCTGATCGCGATGGCGGTGCTGATGCTCCAGTTCATTCTGCACCTGATTCGTGACCTGCGCCGTGCCCTCAAAGGAGGTGATGCCTGATGTTTGAACTCGCTTCCCTCGGGATCGGCTACGGCAGCCTGCTGATGCTGGTGCTGCTGGTCCTGCTCCTGCTGACCGGCATGCAGCTGGCCTTTGCGACCGGCCTGGTCGCCCTGCTCTTTGCGCTCGGCTGGTTTGGCGTGGACGCGCTGCCCATCGTGAGCAGCCGGCTCTACAGTTTTATCGGCAGTTACGTCTTCCTGGCCGTGCCCATGTTCGTGCTTATGGCCTCATTACTGGATCATTCGGGGATTGCCAAAGACCTGTTCGACGCCATGGCCCGCATCGGCCGCAAGCTGCGCGGCGGCGTCGCCATCCAGACCCTGATCGTGGCCATCATCCTGGCGTCCATGTCCGGCGTCATCGGCGGTGAAACCGTGCTGCTGGGCATCCTGGCCCTGCCGCAGATGCTGCGCCTGGGCTATGACCGGCGCCTGGCCATCGGCACCACCTGTGCCGGCGGTGCCCTGGGCACCATGCTGCCGCCGAGCATCGTCCTGATCATCTACGGCCTGACCGCCAACGTCTCCATCGGCGAGCTGTTCAAGGGCGCGTTCCTGCCGGCCCTGATCCTGGCACTGTTCTATATCGCTTACGTGCTGGTCCGTGTCTGGCTCAAGCCGGAAATCGCGCCGCTGCCGTCGGACTCCGACGAACCAGAAACCCCGGCACCGAACTTCTTCAAGGCGCTGTTCTTCCCGATCCTGTCCGTGGTCGTGGTGCTGGGCAGCATCTACGGCGGCGTGGCGTCGGTGACCGAAGCGTCGGCCCTGGGTGTGCTGGGCATCGCCATCTCCACCGCCATCCGTGGCGAGCTGAACCTGGCCATGATCCGCAAGTCCACCATCAGCACCCTGCGGGTGTGCGGCATGATCATCTGGATCGGCATCGGCGCCACCGCGCTGGTGGGGGTCTACAACCTGATGGGCGGCATCGATTTCGTCCGCGACATGGTCTTCACCGTCAGCGGCGGCAACGGCCTGCTGACCATCCTGTTCATGATGCTGATCCTGCTGGTGCTGGGCATGTTCCTGGACTGGGTGGGCGTGGCCCTGCTGACCATGCCGATCTTCGTGCCGATCGTGAACGAGTTGGGCTACAGCCCGATCTGGTTCGGCGTGGTGTTCTGCATGAACATGCAGGTGTCGTTCCTGTCACCGCCGTTCGGCCCGGCCGCCTTCTACCTGAAGACCGTGACTCCGCCGGACATTTCCCTGGGCGAGATCTTCCGCTCCCTGGTGCCCTTCATCGTGCTGCAGATCCTGGCACTGGGCCTGGTGATCGCATTCCCGCAACTGGCGTTATGGTGGCAGTGATATGAAACATCCCAAGATCGTCGTCATGGGCGTCTCGGGCAGTGGCAAGAGCCTGGTCGGCCAGCGGCTGGGCGAGCAACTGGGTGTGCCGTTCTTCGACGCGGACGACTACCACAGTCGCTCCAACGTGGAGAAAATGGCCAACGGCATCCCGCTGACGGATGCCGACCGGGAGGGCTGGCTGACCGACCTGGCGGACCTGATTCGCCAGCAGGACGGACTGGTGCTGGCTTGCTCCGCGCTGAAGCAGGTCTACCGGGATCAGCTGCGCTCCGGGGATCCGGCGCTGCAGTTCGTCTACCTGAAAGGCTCTTTCGACACCATCTGGTCGCGCCACGCCCAGCGCAAGGACCACTACTTCAATGGACAGTCGATGCTGGAGAGCCAGTTCCAGTCCCTGGAGGAACCGGGGCCGGAGGAGGCGATCATCGTCGATATTGCACAGACGCCGGAGCAGGTCCTGAAACTGTGTCTGCAACGCCTGGAAGCCAGCACCTGAGGGATTCGAAAGCGGGCGGTTGATCCCGCCCGGGGACTCCGGCAGCAGGGATGCTGCCGGTGAGCGTACAGGGATGTATGTACAGCGCGCCCCGGGCGGGATCAACCGCCCGCTTTCAGCCCCCGAGTCATGACGTATCATAGGCGCCGCTTAGAGAGGACCGAACAACAACCATGGCCAAGAAACGACGCCCCACATTGCAGGACATCGCCGACCGGGTCGGTGCCACGAAGATGACCGTCAGCCGCTGTCTGCGCGGTGCCGACAACGTGTCGGAGAAAATGCGCGAGCGGATCTTCGCGGTGGCGGAGGAGATCGGCTATATCCCCAACCGCGCGCCGGACATCCTGTCCAAGGCCACCAGCCGGGCCATCGGCGTGCTCCTGCCGTCATTGACCAACCAGGTTTTCGCCGACGTGGTGAAAGGTATCGAGAGCGTCACCGAGCCGGCCGGCTATCACCTGATGATGGCCCACTACGGCTACAGCCCGGAGGTGGAGGAACGCAGCCTGTCCGCCCTGCTGTCCTACAACGTCGACGCGCTGATCCTGTCGGAGAGCCAACACACGGCCCGCAGCCGGCGCATGCTGGAAACCGCCGGCGTACCCACCATCGAACTGATGGACACGCATCTGCCGCCGTTCGAACAGGCGGTCGGTTTCGACAACGTGCAGGCCTCCTACGACATGGTCAGCGAGATGATCCGCCACGGCCGCAAGCACATCGTCTACCTGGGCGTGCGGCTGGATACCCGGACCATCCAGCGCCAGGACGGTTACGCGCAGGCCATGGAAGAACACGGCCTGGAACCGGTGATCCTGCGCTTCGAACAACGATCTTCCTATTCTGTCGGTGCCACACTGATGGCCCGCATCCTGGAAGAGCACCCGGAAGCCGACGGCATCTTCTGCACCAACGACGACGTGGCCATCGGGGCCTTCTTCGAGTGCCAGCGCCGCGGCATTCCGGTCCCGGAGAAAATGGCCATCGTCGGTTTCCACGGCCATGACGTGGGTCAGGTGATGACGCCCCGGCTGGCCAGTGTCGTCACGCCCCGGGAAGCCATCGGTCGCCGGGCGGCGGAAGTGTTGTTGGAACGACTCCAGGGCGCCTACGTCAGCCAGCGCGTGATCGACCTGGGTTACCGGATCGAGACCGGCGGCACGCTCTGACAAGGCCCTCCAGAACACCGCACAAGCACAACAATTGTTGTGAATTGCCGGCCTGCTTGCGATGATCAGGGCACTTTGCCGCCGAGGATGTCCGCAGCACCATGGATAAATTTGAAGTCAAACTCGACCAGGCCGCCCGGGCTGCCTGGCTCTCCTATGTGGGTGGACGCACCCAGGACGAAATCGCTGCGCAGCTGGGCGTGTCCCGCCCGGGCGTCCAGCGGCTTCTGGCCCTGGCCCGTCAGGAAGGGCTGATCAAGGTTCACATCGATCACCCCATTTCCAACTGCATGACGCTGGGTCAGGCGCTGCGTGACCAGTTCGACCTGGAGTTCTGCGACGTGGTGCCGGTCGACCCGGATGCCGAGCACAACAGTGCCCATTACGTGGCCGTGGCTGGCTGCGATCGCCTGACCCGCTATCTTGAACGCACCGATCCGCTGACCCTGTCCCTCGGCTCCGGCCGGACCGTGCGCGCCACGGTGGAAGCGGTCAGCCGCATGGACCGGCCCCAGCACCGTTTCGTGTCCCTGGTAGGCAACGTCGCCCGGGACGGCTCCTCCAACCGCTACGACGGCGTCACCGCCCTGGCGGACAAGACCGCCAGCGGCCGCTTCCTGCTGCCCGCCCCGGTGGTGGCCGGCTCCGTCGAGGAACGCGAGGCCCTGCTGAACCAGCGCCTGTTCCGGGCCATCGCCAGCGTCGCCGCCGATGCGGAAGTCGGCTTTATCGGCGTGGGGCCGATCAACCGTCAGGCCACCCTGTTCCAGGATGACTTCATCAATGAATCGGAACTCGACGAACTCCTGAACTGCCGCGCGGTGGGTGAACTGCTGGGCTGGCCGCTGGATGCGCAGGGCCGCATCATCGACTGCTCCGTCACCCGGCGGGTCACCAGCCCGGCGTTGGAAAGTCTGGCGCCCCAACGTCTGGTGGCGCTGGCCGGCGGTACCGACAAGGGCCCGGCCATTCTCTCAGCCCTGCGCGGCGGCTGGCTGAAGGGGCTGATTACGGACGAGGCGGCGGCCCGCTACGTGCTCGATAACGCGGTCCGGCGCTGATCCGGACCGCCCCGACCGGCGCAAAATTTTTTGCCCTTGACTGATCAATTGTTCGGGCGTAGATTCAATTGATCAAAACAACCAAGCAGTCCGGCTTAATAAAACAACACCAAGACCTCCCACAACAGGAGCAAGCCATGAAGCTCTCTTATGCACTGCCCCTCGCGGGCATGATGGCCGTCAGCAGTTTTGCGGCCCATGCCGAAACCGTCACCGTGGCCACGGTCAACAACAACGACATGGTCATCATGCAGCGCCTCTCCGACGCCTTTGAAAAATCCCATCCGGACATCAATCTGGAATGGGTCGTCCTGGAGGAGAACGTCCTGCGCCAACGCCTCACGACCGATATCGCCACCCATGGCGGCCAGTTCGACGTCATGACCATCGGTACCTATGAAGCCCCCATCTGGGCCGAGCGCGGCTGGCTGACACCGCTCACCGATCTGCCGGCGGATTACAAGCCGGACGACCTGCTCAAGCCGGTCATCGACGGCCTGAGCTACGAGGACAAGCCCTACGCGCTGCCCTTCTACGCCGAAAGCTCGATGATGTATTACCGCAAGGACCTGTTCGACAAGGCCGGCATCGAGATGACCGAGCAGCCCACCTGGGACGAGGTCCACGACTGGGCGGCCAAGCTCAACGATCCGGACCACGACGTGGCCGGCATCTGCCTGCGCGGCAAGCCGGGCTGGGGCGAGAACATGGCCTTCGTGACCACTCTGGTGAACACCTACGGCGGCCGCTGGTTCGACATGGACTGGAAGCCGGAAATCGATTCCAAGGCGTGGCACGAAGCCATCAACTTCTACGTCGATCTGCTGAAAAACTACGGCCCGGCCGGCGCCAGCTCCAACGGCTTCAACGAAAACCTGGCGCTGTTCTCCCGCGGCAACTGCGCGATGTGGGTCGACGCCACCTCCGCCGCCGGCAAGCTCTACAACCCGAAAGAGTCCAAGGTCGCCGACAAGCTGGGCTTCGCCCCCGCACCGGTCGCGGCGACGCCGAAAGGTTCTCATTGGCTGTGGTCCTGGGCCCTGGCCATCCCGTCTTCATCGGATGCCAAGGATGCGGCGCGTGAGTTCATCACCTGGGCCACCTCGCAGGATTACATCAAGATGGTCGGTGAGAAGGAAGGCTGGACCAGCGTGCCACCGGGCACCCGCGAGTCCACCTATGCCAACGAGAAGTACCAGGAAGCCGCGCCTTTCGCCGACTTCGTGCTCGACGCGATTCGCGAGGCCGATCCCACCGATGCGACACTCAAGCCGGTGCCTTACACCGGGGTCCAGATCGTGGGCATTCCTGAGTTCCAGGCCATCGGTACCCAGGTGGGTCAGATGATCGCCGCCGCCCTGACCGGTGAAATGTCGGTCGACCAGGCCCTGAGCAGCGCCCAGCGCGCCACCCAGCGCACCATGGAGCGCGCGGGCTACATCAAGTAAACGGGTCTTCGACGGGACGGCTGCGGCCGTCCCGCCACCCCACCCAACCCCGGATACGACCATGAACAAACCCCGAGCTGCCGGGCGCACCGTCGGCGGACTTCGTCCCCTGGCGCTGCAGGCCCCCGCTGTCACCCTGTTGTTCCTGTGGATGATCGTGCCGCTGGCGATGACCGTCTGGTTCTCGCTGCAGCGCTACAATCTGCTGATGCCCACCATGACCGGGTTTGCCGGTCTGGAGAACTACGAATACCTGTTCACTGATCCGGCCCTGTGGAAGTCGATGCTCAACACCCTGTTGCTGGTGGGTTGGGTGCTCGTCATCACCGTCGTCGGCGGTACCCTGCTGGCCGTGCTGTTCCAGCAGGAGTTCTTCGGCCGCGGCATCGCCCGGGTGCTGGTGATCTCGCCGTTCTTCGTCATGCCGACGGTCAGTGCGCTGGTCTGGAAAAACCTGATGATGCATCCGGCCAATGGCATCTTCGCCTGGATCGCCGAACTGTTCGGTGCCCAGCCGGTGGACTGGTTTTCGTCGCTGCCGCTGACGTCTATCGTCATGATCGTCGCCTGGCAGTGGCTGCCGTTTGCGCTGCTGATCCTGCTCACCGCCATCCAGTCGCTGGATGAGGACCAGGTGGAGGCCGCCCGAATGGATGGCGCCGGCCCCATTTCGATTTTCTTCTTCATCACCCTGCCCCACCTGCGGCGGGCGATCAGCGTGGTGATCATGATCGAGATGATCTTCCTGCTGACTGTGTTCGCGGAGATCTTCGTCACCACCTCGGGCGGACCGGGCCTGGCCACCACCAACCTGGCCTATCTGATCTACATCCGCGCCCTGCTCGACTTCGATGTGGGCATGGCATCCGCCGGCGGCGTCGTCGCCATCATCCTGGCCAACATTGTCGCGATTTTCCTGGTGCGACTCGTGGCCAAGAACCTGGAAGACTGAGGCGGAGACTCCCATGAATCCATCAACGCTCAAGCGCTTCGCCATCGGCCTGCTGGCCTGGGTGATCGCGTTTATCATTTTCTTCCCGATCTTCTGGATGGTCCTGACCGGCTTCAAGACCGAAGTCGAGGCCGTGTCCGACCCCAGCCTGATCTTCACCCCCACGCTGGACAGCTACGCCGAGGTCCAGCAGCGGGCGGACTACTTCAAGTTTGCCTGGAACAGCGTGATCGTCTCCTTCGGCTCCACGCTCCTGGCGCTGATCATTGCCATTCCGTCGGCCTATTCCATGGCGTTCCTGCCCACCAAGCGCACCAAGGGCACGCTGCTGTGGATGCTGTCCACCAAGATGCTGCCGCCGGTGGGCGTACTGGTACCGATCTACCTGCTGTTCCGGGACACCGGGCTGCTGGACACCTGTACCGGGCTGGTCATCGTCTACACGCTGATGAACCTGCCGATCGTGGTGTGGATGCTCTACACCTTCTTCAAGGACCTGCCCAAGGACATCCTTGAAGCCGGCCGCATGGACGGCGCCAGTACCCTGCAGGAGGTGCTCTACCTGCTGATGCCGTTGACCCTGCCGGGGATCGCCTCCACCGGTCTATTGTCGGTCATCCTGAGCTGGAACGAGGCCTTCTGGAGCCTCAACCTGACCACCTCGCAGGCCGCGCCGCTGACGGCGTACATCGCCTCTTTCTCCAGTCCCGAGGGACTGTTCTGGGCGAAACTGTCCGCCGCTTCCACGATGGCCATCGCGCCCATCCTGGTCTTTGGCTGGCTCACCCAGAAACAGATGGTCCGGGGCCTGACCTTCGGCGCCGTCAAGTAGCCGTCTTCACATAGAAAGGTTTCAACATGGCAACGCTTCAACTGAAAAACGTCATCAAGGAATTCGGCGACACCCACGTGATCAAGGGCGTGGACCTGGAAGTGAAGGACCGGGAGTTCGTCGTCTTCGTTGGCCCATCGGGCTGCGGTAAATCCACGCTCCTGCGCATGATCGCCGGCCTGGAAAGCGCGACCGACGGCGATATCGTCATTGATGGCAAACGCATGAACGACATCGGCCCGGCCGAACGGGGACTGGCGATGGTGTTCCAGAGCTACGCGCTCTACCCCCACATGACGGTCGAGGACAACATGGGCTTCAGCCTGCGCCTAGCGGGTGTGTCCAAGTCCGAGCGCAAGGACAAGGTGCTCGATGCAGCCCGCATCCTGCAGTTGGAAAACCTGCTGGACCGCAAGCCCAAGGCCCTGTCCGGCGGGCAGCGCCAGCGGGTGGCCATCGGCCGCGCCATCGTGCGCAACCCCAGCATTTTCCTGTTCGACGAACCGCTGTCCAATCTGGATGCCGCCCTGCGCGTGCAGATGCGCGTCGAGCTGGCCCGGCTTCATGAAGAGCTGGATGCCACCATGATCTACGTGACCCACGACCAGATCGAAGCCATGACCATGGCCGACAAGATCGTCGTCCTTCAGGGCGGCGAGGTGGAACAGGTGGGGTCACCGATGGAGCTGTACCACCATCCCCGCAACCGGTTCGTGGCCGGGTTTATCGGCTCACCGACCATGAACTTCATGCCGGTGGACTTTCAGGATGCCAATGCCGAGGGCGTGCAGGTCACCCTGCCTGGCGGCCAGAACTGCCGGATTCCGGTCAACGGGGAAGCCCTGGTGGCCGGCGCCACGCTGGAACTGGGCATCCGCCCCGAGCACCTGAACCTGGACGACAACGGCCCGATGAGCGGCAAAATCCAGGTCATCGAACGCCTCGGCGGCGCCACCTCTCTCTACGTCCAGATGGATCACGGCATGATCACGGTGGTGGCCGATGGTGATATCGAGCACAAGGTGGGCGACACCATCCGCTTCGGCTTCGAGTCCTTCCGCGGCCAACTGTTCCGCGAAGACGGCCTGGCCCTGGAGAGCTTGCAACGTCATCCGCTCACCGCCATCAACCGTCAGGCCAACCGGGCCTCGACAAATTCCGGCGACGACCAGTGAGGGCGCCCATGGAGACGCTGATTTTCGATTGCGACGGCGTTCTGGTGGACAGCGAGGTCATCGCCGAAGCCACGCTGGTGGAACAGCTGCGCGACTGGCTGCCGGATCTGCAGACGGACACGGTGCTGCACCATGCCCTCGGCATGACTACCGAAAACATCCTGCTGCACCTGGAAGCCCTCAGCAGCCATACGTTGCCGGCAGACGCTCTGCCGCGCATCGATCAGGCCATTGAAGCCCGGCTGGCGCAAGAGCTGCAACCGATAGACGGCGTCGCCGACACGCTGGACAAGCTCGCGATACCCCTGGCGATCGTCTCCAACTCCAGCCGTTTCCGGGTGTGCAACTCCCTGGCCACCACCGGCCTCGATGCCTGGCTGGGCACGGTTCCGTTGTTCACTGCCGAGCAGGTCGCGCTGCCGAAACCGGATCCCGGCGTTTACCTGCTGGCCACCCGCGAGCTGGCCTGCTCCCCGCAGGAGTGCCTGGTGGTGGAAGACAGCGTCTCAGGCGTGACTGCGGCCAAAGCCGCGGGCATGACCGTCATCGGCTTTACCGGCGCCAGTCACATCCCGCCGGACCACGCCGAACACCTGAAAGACGCCGGCGCCTGGCGCATCCTGCGCCACATGACCGGACTGGAGACCCTGATCGATGAATGGCGCCAACACCGCAGCGCAGGCTGACGCAAAGGAGATCCACTGTGAAATTACAGGATAAAGTAGCCGTGATCACCGGTGGCGCCCGCGGCATTGGCCGGGCCATTGCCGAACGCTACCTGGCCGAAGGCGCCCGGGTGGTCGTGGCCGACATCGACCGGGCCGCCATTCATACCGCGGTGGATGAGATCCGCAGCACGCTGACCGACCCGGACCGGCTCATCGGTGACTCGTTGAACGTGTGCGACCGAGCCTCCATCGACGCCCTGATCCGAACGGTCACCGACCGCTGGGGCGGCATCGACATCCTGGTCAACAACGCCGCGGTCTTTGATATGGCACCGGTCCTGGACGTCACCGAAGAGAGCTACGACCGCCAGTTCAACGTCAACGTGAAGGGGATGTTCTTCACCCTGCAGGCGGTGGCCCAATCGATGGTGGATCGAGGGCGCGGTGGCAAGATCATCAACATGTCGAGTCAGGCCGGCCGGCGCGGTGAAGCGCTGGTCAGCATCTACTGCGCGTCCAAGGCCGCCGTTATCAGCCTCACACAATCCTGTGGCCTGGACCTGATCAAATACGGTATTAACGTGAATGGTATCGCGCCCGGTGTGGTCGACACCCCCATGTGGGAGGAGGTCGACGCCCTGTTCGCGCGATACGAGAACCGTCCGCTCGGCGAGAAAAAACGCCTGGTGGGCGAAGCGGTGCCCTATGGCCGGATGGGCCGCCCCGAGGATCATGCCGGGGCGGCGGTGTTCCTGGCCAGCGAGGATGCCGACTATGTGGTTGCACAAACATTGAATGTGGATGGTGGCAACTGGATGAGCTGACGGCGGCGGGCGGTCGGCCATCGAGTGGCTGCCGCCATCAAGCTGTCGGAGAAGGAACCATGACACCCAGTATTCAAGACGTCACCGATCACATCCTGGCCGCGGCCGGGCAGCGCCAGCGGCTGATCGTTGCCTTGGCCGGACCGCCGGCCGCCGGCAAGTCGACCCTGTCGGAACGCCTGGCCGAGTTGCTGAACCGCAAGGTGCCCGGCAGCACCGTGGTGGTCCCGATGGACGGTTACCACTACGACAACGCCGTGCTGGAACCGCGCGGCCAGGTACCGATCAAGGGCGCGCCGGAGACGTTCAATCCCGAGGGCCTGCTGTGGGATCTGCAGCGGATTCGCAACAACTCGGGCAACGTCGCGGTGCCGGTGTTTGACCGACCGCTCGACCTGGCCCGGGCCGGAGGGCGGATCGTTACGCCGGCGCACCGCATCGTCATCGTCGAGGGCAACTACCTGCTGCTCGACCGGGATCCCTGGCGGGGGCTGCACGGTCTGTTCGACCTCACGCTGTTCCTGGACGTGCCGGATGACTTACTGGCCGCACGCCTGCTCCGGCGCTGGCAGGACATGGGCCAGGACGAAGTCGGCGCCCGGGCCAAGACCTACGACAAAGACATGCTGAACAGTCGCCTGGTGAAACAGGCGTCCATTGAACCCGATATCCGCTGGGCCGCCGATCACGAGCGAATACCCACGTAACGGAAAACAACCCTTGCTCCGACAGGAGGTAACGATGACCCGTCTCTCCCGCAAACAGCTCAACCGTCTCGATACCCAGGTCGCCGTCCCCGGGTATGACCGACAATCCGTCACGGCGGGCATCGTGCACTTTGGCGTGGGCGGCTTTCACCGCGCCCACCAGGCCATGTACCTGGACCAGCTCATGAACGACGGCAAGGCACTGGACTGGGGCATCGTCGGTGTCGGCGTGATGCCCGGCGACCGGCGCATGCAGGAGGCCCTTGCCAGCCAGGACTATCTGTACACCCTGGTGGTCAAGCATGCGGACGGCCACTACGACGCGCGAGTGATCGGCAGCATGGTGGATTACCTGTTCGCCCCGGACGACCCGGATGCGGTGGTCGAGCGCATGGCCGATCCCGCCATCCGCATCGTGTCGCTGACGGTGACCGAAGGCGGCTACAACTTCCATCCGGTGACCGGTGAGTTCAACTTCTCCAACCTGGACGTGCAACAGGACCTGAGCAACCCCGAGCAGCCGCGCACCACCTTCGGCCTGGTCACCGAAGCCCTGCGCCGGCGCCGCGAGCGGGGCATCTCGCCCTTCACGGTCATGTCCTGCGACAACATCCAGGGCAATGGCGACGTGGCCCACCGCATGTTTACCGCCTATGCCCGACGCCGGGATGCAGAACTGGCTGAGTGGATCGAGGCCAACGTGACCTTCCCCAACTCCATGGTGGACCGGATCACGCCCGTCACGACGGACGCGGACATCGCCGAGTTGCAGTCCCGCTTTGACGTCGAGGACCGCTGGCCGGTGGTCTGCGAGCCGTTCACCCAATGGGTGCTGGAGGACCGTTTTGTCGACGGGCGCCCGCCGGTGGAAGACGCCGGCGTGCAGGTGGTCGAGGATGTGGAGCCCTATGAACTGATGAAATTGCGCCTGCTCAATGCCAGTCACCAGGCGCTGTGTTATTTCGGTTACCTGAGTGGCTATCGCTACGCCCACGAAGTCTGCCAGGATCCGCTGTTTGTTGAATTCCTGCTCGCCTATATGGAAAACGAAGGCACCCCCACCCTGGCGCCGGTTCCCGGTGTCGATCTGGCCGAATACCGGCATACGCTGATCGAGCGCTTCGCCAACCCGGAAATCAAGGACACCCTGGCGCGGCTGTGTGCCGAGAGCTCGGACCGGATTCCCAAGTGGCTGCTGCCCGTCGTCCGCGAGCAGTTGGAGCAAGGTGGCGAGATCCATCGGGCCGCCGCCGTGGTGGCCAGCTGGGCACGCTATGCCGAAGGCACCGACGAGGACGGCCAGCCCATCGACGTGGTCGATCCGCTCAGGGACCAACTGATGGCCATCGCCGCCGAAAGCCGCACCCACCCGACGGCGTTCATCGAGAACCGGGAACTGTTCGGCGACCTGAGCGACCAGCCCCGCTTCCGGGACGCCTTCCTGGCGGCACTCTACAGCCTGCGATCCTCCGGGGCACGGGCCACAGTGGACGCGCTGGTGAAGGGGGTTTTGTGAAACACCGTCTAAGCTTGAGGGTCTCACACCGTATCGACACAAGGAGAGTCTCATGTACGTAGGCGCAGACTGTGGCACCCAGAGCACCAAAGTGGTGGTGGTCGACCCGGAATACGGCCGCATCCTCGGCGAAGGCAGCCGCCCGCATGAGCTGATCGAAGGCGCCAACGGCCGTCGCGAGCAGGACCCGGAGGCCTGGATGACCGCCTTTGTCGAGGCCCTGGGTGACGCGATCGCGCAGGCCGGCATCGACCCCAAGGCGATCCGCGCCATTGGCATTTCCGGCCAGCAGCACGGGCTGGTGGCCCTGGATCGGGACGGCCAGCCGGTGCATCCGGCCAAGCTCTGGTGCGATACCGAAACAGCCCGTCACAACAGCCAGCTGGTGGAACAACTGGGCGGCGAGGAAGGCTGTATCGACAAATTGGGACTGGTGCTGCAGACCGGCTACACCGCCTCCAAACTGGCCTGGCTGAGGGAAATCCACCCGGACGCCTACCGGCGCATCGACAGCATTCTGCTGCCCCACGACTACCTGAATTTCCGTCTGACCGGCGAGAAAGTAGCGGAAGCCGGCGACGCCTCCGGCACCGGCTACTTCGATACCCGAACCCGACAGTGGCGCGAGGACGTGTTCAACCTGATCGCACCGGAACTGGACCCGGGTCGCGTGCTGCCGCGGCTAATCGACTCGAAAGCGCCTGCCGGCACGGTCACCCCGGAGGTCGCCGCCCGGCTGGGACTGGCGAGCGATGTGATCGTGGCCAGCGGTGGCGGTGACAACATGATGGGCGCCATCGGCACCGGCAATATCCAGCCCGGCCTGGTGACGGTCAGCCTGGGCACGTCCGGGACCGTCTATGCCTACTCGTCGGATCCGGTGGTCAGTGACAGCGCCATGGTGGCCAACTTCTGTGCCAGCAGTGACGGCTGGCTGCCGCTGGCCTGCACCATGAACGTCACCTCCGCCACCACCCTGGTCCGCCAACTGTTCGGGCTCGACCTCGCCGAGTTCGGCGATCGCATGGCACAGGCGCCTATCGGCGCCGAGGGTGTGACGGTACTGCCTTTCTTCAACGGCGAACGCGTCCCCATGCTGCCTCACGCCACCGCCAGCCTTATCGGCCTGGACAACCTGAACACCACCCAGGCCAACCTGTGCCGGGCGGTGGTGGAAGGCGCCACCTTCGGCCTGCGCTACGGCCTGGAGCATCTGGGCGACCTGGCCCAGGGCGCCAGCCAGATCCGGTTGATCGGCGGCGGCGCCCGTTCACCGGTGTGGCGCCAGATCGTCGCCGATGTGTTGGGCGCCGAGGTCATCTGCCCACGCATCAACGAGGCAGCGGCACTGGGCGCAGCCATCCAGGCAGCCTGGTGCCATGGCCAGGCTAAAGGCAACGGTCCCACCCTGGCACAACTGTGCGACCAACTGGTCAGCCTGGACGACAGCACGCTGACCCGGCCCGAAACACAGAGCCGGACCGCCTACGAGACGGTCTACCGCCGCTACCGTACCGCCCTGGAGGAACGCTACGGCGTGACGGCCTGAGGCTTCCGGCCAAGGGTCGCGCGCCTCACTCATCATTCACAGGAGGAGGACCATGACTCAACTCGACGCCCTGAAGCGCCATTCCCTGATCGTGGCCGATACCGGCGACCTGGAAGCGATCCGCCGCTACCAGCCCCACGACGCCACCACCAATCCGTCGCTGATCCTCAAGGCCTTCGGACTGGAGAGCCAACAACATCTGATAGACGCCACGCTGGCGAAGCTGAAGGCCGAGATCAGCGACCCGCAAGCACGGATCGAAAAAGCCGTGGATCGACTGTCGGTCACCATCGGCACGGAGATCGCCGGCATGATTCCGGGACGGGTCTCCACCGAAGTGCCAGCGCGACTGTCGTTCGATACCGAGGCCAGCATCCGCAAGGCCCACGACCTGATGGCCGACTACGACCGGCACGGGATCGGCCCGGAGCGGGTGTTGATCAAGCTGGCGTCCACCTGGGAAGGCATTCGCGCTGCCGAGCGTCTGGAGCGGGACGGCATCCAGTGCAACCTCACGCTACTGTTTTCCGACGCCCAGGCCCAGGCCTGCTTCGACGCCGGCGTCTTCCTGGTGTCGCCATTCGTGGGCCGCGTCACCGACTGGTACAAGCAGCAGACCGGCCAGGACTACACGCCGGACACCGATCCCGGTGTGTGCTTCGTGCGTGGCGTGTGCGAGCGGGTGGAAAAAGGCGGCTTCGAAACCGTGGTGATGGGCGCCAGCTTCCGCAATACCGGGCAGGTGCTGGCGCTGGCCGGCTGTAACCGACTGACCATCTCCCCGGCGCTGCTGGAAGAGCTGTCCGCCGGCGACGGCGAGGTGTCCCAGCAGATTCACGACGGCAACGGCAGCCCTCAGCGCCCGGCCCCGATGACCGAGTCCGACTTCCGCTGGGGCCACAACGAAGACCCCATGGCGACGGACAAGCTGGCCGAAGGTATCCGGCGCTTTGCGTCGGATCAGGACGAACTGGAACGGCAGATCGCTGAACGCCTGGCGGGCTGATCAATCCGCCAGGGCGCGTTCCACCGCCTGTTCGGCATGAATGCGGGTGGTGTCGTAAAGCGGCACGCCGGTGTCCTCCGGCCCCACCAGCAGCGCGATTTCGGTACAACCGAGGATCACGGCCTCGGCGCCGGCCTCGTAGAGTTTCTGGATGATGGCCAGGAAGGCATCCCGGGAGTCGTCCCGGATGATGCCCTGGCACAATTCCTCGAAGATCACCTCGTGAATGGCGGCCTGCTCGTCTTCGTTCGGCACCCGCACGTCGAGGTCAAAACGCTCGGCCATGCGGCCTTTGTAGAAATCCTGCTCCATGGTGTAGCGGGTGCCGATCAGGCCCACCCGGGTGATGCCGTCCGCTCGCAAGCGCTCGGCGGTGGCATCGGCGATGTGCAACAGTGGAATGGCAATGGCCGCCTCGATCTGCGGCGCCACCTTGTGCATGGTGTTGGTGCCGATCAGCAGGAAGTCGGCGCCGGCGGCTTCGACCGAACGGGCCGCCGCGGACAGCATGCGCCCGGTTTCGTCCCAGTTGCCGCTACGCTGCAGGGTCTCGATCTCGGCAAAATCGACACTGTGGAGGCAGATCTTCGCGGAATGCAGGCCGCCCAGGCGGGCCTTTACCCCTTCATTGAGCGCCCGGTAATAGCTGACGGTGGACTCCCAGCTCATGCCGCCCAATAACCCTATGGTTTTCATGTCACCTCCGCGCCAACACGTTTACAGATCATCCAGGACGGATTTCACCCATTCGAAGTCCAGCTGCCGCATCGCCTGTTCCGCCTCAGCCATACTGGACGGCGACAGCAACTCTGCCAGGGCATCGCGATACTGCAGGAACAACGCCTGCGCCCTCAGGTTATTCTGTGCCAACAGCTCACGCAATTCCGCCAGCGCGGCGTCATCCAACTCGGGTTTGTCGTCGGGGGCGCTGTCGCCGTCATGCGCTTCCAGCCAGTCCTGCACAGCATCGAGCACCCGCTGATAACCCGCCGCCAGTGATGCCCACTGATCGCCAAGAAAATCGGCGTCCGGCATCGACCGCAACGCCTGTTCCAGCTCATGTGCGTCGTCGGCGAACGCCCGGGCGCCGATGGTGCCCAGTGAACCACGCAGTGTGTGCAGGCGCCGCGCCGCTTCGGTGCCATCGCCGGCAGCCCACAAGTCATGGGCTTCGTCCATCGGCGCCATACCCCGCTCGACAATGCCGGCCACCACCCCCATCAGCGATCGGCCCGCTTCCGGATGGGCCTGCACCAGGGCGTCCAGGCTGCTGAAGTCTACCCAGGGGGGCTCCGGCTGGATCGGCTCACCGTCCGGAGTCAGCCGAATCGGACGCTCGCTGCCGAGGCCCAGATGCTCCGCAATCGTGGAAATCAGTTCGACTTCGTCCACCGGCTTACCGATAAAACCATTCATACCGGCCTGGATGCAGTCTGCCCGCTCACTGTCCAGAACGCCCGCCGACATGGCCAGCACCGGCAGTTTTGCCTTCAAGTCGCTGCGTATCAACCGCGTGGCGGCAATGCCGTCCATAATCGGCATCTGCACGTCCATCAGCACCAGGTCGTACGGGTGGTTCGGTTCTGCGATGGCGTCCACGGCAGCCTGACCGTTGGGGGCTATCGACACCTTGGCACCGGCAAACTCAAGGAACCCGGCGGCCACTGTCTGGTTCAGCGGGTTGTCTTCCACCAGAAGGATATGGGTCCCCGCCAGGCGCCCCGCCAACTTACTGTTTTCCGGCAGCGACGGCGACATTCCACCGTTCTTGGCGGCCATCAACTCGTTGAGTCGATCGTACAGCTGGGAGCTGGTAACCGGTTTGAGCAGGACCGCATCCACCAACTCGATATCCGGCGAGGACATGACGGTTTCCTGCTCGAACGCACCCGCCAGCAGGATCACGGTCGCGCTGTCGTAACGCTTCAGTCGGCGGATGGCGCGCGCCAGTTCCATTCCGTTCAACTCGGGCATGTCATAGTCGATCAGGAACAGGTCGTAGGACACGGCCTGGTCCAGCCGCTGCTCCAGCATGCGCGGGCGAGCCAGGCTCTCCACGTTCCATTTCCAGCCCTGCAACGTCTTGTGCAGGTAATCCCGGGAGGTTTCGTTGTCGTCGATCAGCATCACCCGCATACGCCCCAGTCGCCGTATGCCCTCCTGGTCAATGCCAAATCCGGAAATAGACAGCGGCAGTGACACAATGAATTCACTCCCCTTTCCCAACTCGCTGTTGACCCGAATCTCGCCGCCCATCAGGTAAACCAGCTTGTTGGATATGGTCAGCCCCAGGCCGGTACCGCCAAACCGGCGCGTGGTCGAAGAATCCGCCTGGGTGAAGGCGCGGAACAGCTTCTGCAACTGTGACGGAGAGATGCCAATGCCGGTGTCCCGCACCACAAACTCGAACATCCCGGTCTGGTCCTCGCGATCGACCAGGCGCACCAGCAGGGAAACTTCCCCGGCCTCGGTGAACTTGATGGCGTTGCTCAGCAGGTTGATCAGCACCTGGCGAATGCGCAATTCGTCGCCGATCAGCTCCCGTGGAACGTCCGGCTCGATGCCGATCGCCAGCTCAAGATGCTTGCCGGAGGCGTCCAGCGACATGATCGACGCGAGGCTGCTGGTCAGGTCATCCAGGTTCAGGGCGTCTCGGGTGAGCTCCATCTTGCCCGCCTCGATCTTGGAGAAGTCGAGGATGTCATTGAGTATCGCCAGCAGGGATCGTCCGGCCGCCTGTACCATGTCCACGTATCGCCGCTGGTCCGCGTTCAGCGGCGTGCGGGACAGGATCTGCGTCATGCCCAGCATGGCGTTCATGGGGGTGCGAATCTCGTGACTCATGTTGGCAACGAATTCGGTCTTGGCGCGACTGGCCGCTTCCGCCACTTGCCGGGCCTCGTTCAGGCGCTGCTCCGCCAGCCGCTGCTCGGTCACGTCGCGCAGGATAATGCCGTAGAACGTTGCGCCACCGGTCTCCCACTTCGAGAGGGACAACTCAACCGGGAAGACTTCCCCGTCCCGGCGACGGCACTGTAACCGGATGTCATGCTCCGCCAGACGGGCATTGGAATAGGCGGCTATATCACCGATTTCAGCCACCCGGTTCTGGCGCTCTTCGGGCGGCAATAACATCAGCCAACGCCGTCCCACCACCTCTTTCGGGGTGTAGCCGAAGATCACCGTCGCAGCGCGGTTCCAGGACTGCACGCAGCCCTGCTCATCCACCATGAAAATGGCTTCGTTGGCGCTTTCTGCCAGGGTCGTGAAGCGGCCTTCAGACTCTCGCAAAGCCTCCGTCATTTCCCGGGCCAACCGAATCGCCTTGGTCCGGGTCAGGGCCAACGCCCGAATGAAGGAAAACAGTAAAAGACTGATCAGGATCCCACCCACCAGCACGATGTGGGCCTTCTGGAAATCGATGGCGCGGGCAAACGCCGGCAGGGCGGTAACCCGCAATGTCCAGTCCAGATCGGCAACCGCCAGTCGGGAAACCCGGGTCCGCGCGACTTCCGGTCTGGCCAGTTTATCGAGCTGCGCATCCCGGTACATCAGGGTATTGGGGTCGGTGTGTTCACCGTCGAAAATTTCCAGTGCCACGGCGGAAAAGCCACTCCCCAGAATCCCCCCGATAAGGTCGTTCATGCGGAAGGGACTGTAGGTGTAACCCTGGATGTGGGTGCGCCTTGCCTCAATCGTTGGCGGCGTTTCGTCGGTATCATAGACCGGGACATACATCAGGAACCCGGCCTGGACGCCGACGCTGGTTTCCTGCACTAGCGTAATGCGGTGGCTCAGGGCGACATCCCCCCGGTCGCGGGCACGAATCATGGCCCAGCGGCGGTTGCCTTCGGAGAACATGTCGTAGCCATGGGCCCGCTGGTTGCGCCAGTCATAGGGCTCCAGGTAGGTCACCGGGACATAGATCGTCCGAATGCCTTCCGGCTTGACGACAAAGTTGTCATACCCCTGACGGCGGACCTGCGACTCGAAAGCCCTCTTTTCCTGATCGCCCGTGAGGTAGGTGGCGTAACCTACGCCCTGGATACCCGGATAATCGTCGTTAATCTTCAGCTCCCGCACGTAACGCCGCCAGTCCTCTGCGCTCACGAACTCCGAGCCATAGAAGAGACCGGCCGCACCTCGCAGGACTTGCTGATAATCCCGCACGCGATCCTTGAGACGCATGCTGATTTCACTGGAAAGGTTCTCAAACCGTTGGCTCGCCTCCTGCTCAACATTGAGGGTGGTCACCCGCCAGGCCAGCACCGTCAGTGCCAATGCCGCCATCAACGCCAGCCAGGGAGGAATGAAATCCCTCAGGAAGCGGCTTTGACCGTGGCCCCGCTCGGTCAGGTCCGCGGACAGGATCAGCCCGGTAATGACCCACAGCAGCAGAAAGCAGTCCAACGCGACCAGCGAGGCGTGAACTGTCTGGAAATTGAAAGGCCCCATGCCGGACAGGGTGGCCGGCACGGCAATGGCGGCAATTGCCGCGCTCAGGGTGGCCACGCCCCGCAGGCCGAAATAGTAGGCCGACAGACCCAGGCACGGGATGTAGAGAAAGACCAGCAGCTGCTGGATGTTCGCCATGTCCACATCCGGCCAGAACACCAGAAGGCTGATGACGCTGTAAGCCAGCACCAGCCCGACACCGACTCCCCAAGCCCCTTCCCCGGCAGGCTCGCCATGTATCCTCAACAGCGAAATCACCAGCGGCACGATCACCAGCAGGCCGACGGTATCGCCCAACCACCAGATGCCCAATGTTGTGGCAAATGCCTCGGGCAGTACGTAGCCGCTGAGCACCAGGGTGGTGACACCCACCCCGGCGCTGATGACACAGGCGAGGACCGCAATGCCGACGAAACGGAAGACGTGCAAGACCCGGTCGAACGATCGGCGGCCGCCAGCCAGCCGACGAATGATATAGGCCGCCGTCAGTGCTTCCAGGGTGTTGCCAACCGCAATGGCCAGCGAAGCCGGCAGGGTGACGGCCAGGTCGTCCATGCCCGAGGGAAAGCTGACCAGGTTCACGATAAAGGCGCCGACCGTAATCGCCGGCCACAGCCGCAGACCGCCCAGCAACAGTGCAGAGACCGCAATGCCGGTCGGCGGCCAGATGGGAGAGACGTTGGTGGCGGCAAACGCCAGCTTCAGGCTGAAATAGGCGACCAACACGTAGATGGCCGCCAGAATAGCCCCGGCCAGCCAACGCCTGGCGGGCGAAGCAATGTCCTCATCGCCTTTCAGCAGACTACTCAGCATCCTTGAGCTCCTGTTTCGTCTTCCCTGTTACTACGCGGTCGCTCTACAGAAGAGCCAATTGATGGCCAGAGGGCTGTGTCCGTCCTGTGACAGACGCCCCGGGGTGAGTCCTGAAAATGGATCTTGCCTTTATCATAGACGCTGTCGCTGAAGACGACGAGCTTCGAGCCGGGACTAACCACACTCTTCAAAGGCGTGGCATCATGACAACGTGTAAGCCCGGACCCTATCCAACCCAGGATCCGCCTGGCTACTATGGGAACAGCCCACTCAAGGAGGAGCCCCACGTGAGAGTTCTTACCAGCATCATCATCGCCATCGGATTGATCGTCGCCGCCTGGATCGGCGCCAACGGACTCAGGGACCTGCGTACCGGGGATCGCTTCGTGACCGTCAAGGGCGTGGCGGAACGTCAGGTCCAGGCCGACGTGGCGCTCTGGCCACTGCGCTTCGTAGCCACCGGGGACACGCTGGAGGAAGCCCAGGAGCAGGCCCGCAAGAGCCGGGAAAGCATCCAGGCCTTCCTCAAGCTGCAGGCCATCGATGCCGGCGCCATGGAATTGCAGCGCCTCGATGTGACCGACACCCAGGCCAACCCCTACCAGAACAACAACACCGGCAAGCGCTTTATCATCAACCAGACGCTGATGGTGCGCTCTCAGGACATCGACAAGGTGCAGCAGGCCGCGCAGGCGGTCAGCGATCTGGTGGATTCCGGCGTGGTGCTGTCCAGTGACTATGGTGCCGGCGGCCCCACGTACCTGTTTAACGGGCTCAACGACATCAAGCCGGCGATGATTGCCGAAGCCACCGCCTCGGCGCGGGAGGCGGCCCAGCAGTTCGCCAAGGATGCGGGTGCGGATGTGGGCGGGATGCGCCGGGCCAACCAGGGCGTGTTCCAGATCTTGCCCCGTGACCCGGCGCCGGGCATAACCGAAGAGCAGCAACCGGTGAAGACGGTCCGGGTTGTCTCCACCCTGGAGTACTATCTCAAGTAAGTCCGGCGATCAGTTACCGATACCGTAGTGTTTCTTGATCGCGTCGATGGTGCCGTCCTTGCGGGCCTTGTCGAGGCCGGCCTGTAGCTTCGCCACCACAGCGGGGTCGGTCTTGTTGCTCACCGCCAGGTACATCGGTGTCTCACGGAAGACCAGGACCGGTCGCAGTCCGGTGATATCGCCATTCTCCTTGGCCACCATGGGGCCAACCAACCCGTCGGTCACCCAGAGATCCACCTGCCCCAGCACCAGGCGCCTGGGGTTCTGCTCGTCGGTGACCGTCGTGGTGACATCATAGCCCTTGCTGAGCAGGTAATCGGTCATCACATCGCCCTTGTAGCCGGCGATCTTCAGGCCCTTGGCGTCCTCCAGGGAATTCAGCTGGATATCGGAATCAGGGGCAGCAAACAGGGTCCAGCGAATCGACGCCAGCGGTCCAACCCACTGGAACTGGTCCTCCCGCTCATCGGTGCGGGCAGTGCAGAACAGGGCGTGGTTCTTGTGCTCCTTGACCCAGCGGTAGGCGAAGCTCCAGTCCCGCATTTTCATTTCGTATTTGTAGGGGGTATTGGCCATCAGGGCTTCCACCATTTCCGGACAGATGCCGCCAATGTCTTCCCGCTTGTGGGCGAAGTTCTTGCCGGTTTTGGAGACGTTATAGGGCGGGTAATTCTCGGTGAAGATATGGAAGCGCGTGTCGTCAGCCCGCACGGTGGGCGCGGCAGACAGGCAGAACATCAGCAGCGCCAGACCGAGGCGGATCTTGCGTGCTGCGGATCCGGCACGACCGAAGCCGGTGGGAATCGCCATGGCAGTGTCCTCTTGAGCAAAGGATCGATTTGTTGGGATCGCGGCCCTGTGGCACCGCCAATCCGGCTCGACTTACCGACCCGCCTGATCGTTTTGGCCAACCCGACTGGTCGTTTTTGTCAGTAGCAGATCATTGCGGTTTTCGCCGGGGATTGGAAGGGCCAGCCTGTTTCGCTTGGTTACAGGAATTGAGGTGGCTCAATCGCAGGTGGCCACGTGCCGCTCCAGGGCCAGCGGATCGTTGACGGTCACCCGGCCATAGCTGAAGGCAATCAGGCCTTCCGCCTCGAAGGTCTTGAGAACTTTATGCACGCCCTGGCGGGTCATCCCCATCATGCTGGCGAGGTGCTCGCGGGTCAGACGAAAGCTGACCGGATCGCCGGCGATGCGACCGCCGTTGTGCATCTGGGCCAGGAACAGCAGGCGGCGACCCACCCGGGCCGGGATGCCGCGCAGGGCGTCGTCTTCGATCAGCGACATGGTGGCCCACAGACGCTGGCTGAGCAGGTCCAGCACCACCGGGTAGCTCTGTGGATAACGGCGCATCAAGTCACGGAACACCTCCCCGGGCAGATCGACAATCACCGCGCGTTCATGGGCGCGAGCGCCATAGACGCGGGGCGTGTCCGGGGAGAACACGGTGTCGCCAAACCAGGTGCCATGGTCGAAAATCATCAGCACCGCCTCACGGCCTTCGGCGTTGACCGAGCAGATCCGCACCCCGCCTTCGGCGATCACACAGATGCCGGACTGCAGCGAGCCTTTCTCGTAAATCAACTCGTCCACCTCGAAACGGCGAACGTGGGCGTGCCGGGCGGCCTCGGCAATCGCCTCGTCCGGAAAACCGGAGAAGATCGGGCAATGGCGGATAACGTGGAAGAGGTCGGTCATCGGCACAGTGTAAACCAAACCCCCAATATCGCGGACAATCCGGACGCCGCACCGGACAATGTAAATCCATTGACAGTCTTGCCCGCCCGCGCCGGCCTACACTCTCAGGACGGATCCACAACAAGTCCAACAACGAGAGAGGCCCACGATGTCCGCACCCCTGGCATTCAAATCCAAGAAGGACAACGTCAGCGCCGAGGAATGGCAGCTGCGCGTCGACCTGGCGGCCGCCTACCGGCTGATTGCCCTGCACGGCTGGGATGACCTGATCTTTACCCACATCTCCGCCCGCATTCCCGGCGATGAGCATCACTTCCTGATCAACCCCTACGGCATGATGTTCGAGGAGATCACCGCCTCCAGCCTGGTACGTGTCGATCAGGACGCCAACAAGCTGGATCCCGACGATTTCGACATCAACCCCGCCGGCTTCACCATCCACAGCGCCATCCATGCAGTGCGCGAGGATGCGGCCTGCGTGATGCATACCCACACCACAGCGGGTGTCGCGGTGTCCGCCCAGAAGGACGGCCTGCTGCCGCTGTCGCAGCAGAGTTTGTTCCCGCTGGCCAGCCTGGCCTACCACGACTACGAGGGCGTGGCCCTGCGCGAGGATGAAAAAGCCCGGCTGCAGGCGGACCTGGGCGAGTCCAACTTCATGATCCTGCGTAACCACGGCCTGCTCACGGTGGGCAGCTCCATTGCCGATGCGTTCCTGGGCATGTTCATCCTGCAGCGGGCCTGCGAGGTGCAGATCAATGCACTGGCGGGCAACCGCGAATTGACACCGATCCCCGCGGGCATCGTCGACACCATCAAGCAGCAGGCGGCGCAGGTGACCAAAGGCATGGGCGGTCAGCTGGCCTGGCCCGGCCTGCTGCGCAAGCTTGATCGTCTCGATCCCAGCTACCGCGACTGAGCCCGGAGGTTTCTATGAGCACAGCAACCGACAACCGCGCCCGGTTCACCCACATGAAGGACGGTACCGCCGAGGACTGGCAGACCATCGCCGCCTCATTCGGGGATTTCGCCAAGTCCCTGCCGGACCGGATCATGGATCACCTGAAGCTGCTGGAGGGTGACTTCGGCGGCTTCAAGGTGGACCGGATGACCCACTGCCTGCAAACCGCCACCCGGGCCCACCGGGACGGCAAGGACGAGGAATACGTGGTGTGCGCCCTGTTGCACGACATCGGCGACACACTGGGCACCTACAACCACGCGGATGTGGCGGCGGTGCTGCTGGAGCCGTTCGTGAGCGAGGAGAATCACTGGATGGTCAAGCACCACGCGATCTTCCAGGGCTACTATTTCTTCGAATACCTGGGGCTCGATCCCAACCTGCGGGAGAATTTCAAGGATCACCCGTATTACCAGCACACGCTCGAGTTCGTCAGCAAGTACGACTCGCCGGCGTTCGATCCGGAGGCGGAGACCCTGCCCCTGTCCTACTTCGAACCGATGCTGCGCCGGGTGATGGCCAGGCCCCGCAAATCGCTTTACAAGAAGGCGATGGCTGAGTAAGTCTCAGAGGGCGCCACTTTGGCGCCTTTTTATTTCGGTTTCCCCTTACCCGAATTAACGCGGCCTTTTCAACACCTTACAGGTTGTCCATTTACCGGATTTTAACGTGATGAACGGAAAATCCTGCGTTAGTGTGGAAGCTAATGAAGAGGCCGGAATCAGAGTCCCGCCTCTCTCAGGCTTTTCTGAAGTGTTTTGAGTTGCGTCTCCAACCTGGTGCCCGGTGAGTCGATCCTGCTTCCCACCCTATAAGCTGGATCACACGATTCACCGGGCCTTTTTTTGCCCCATCAATCTGTGATCGACTGCGGCCTCCGTCACTGCGGCGACTGTGTTCGATTTCCACCTCGTATATACTCGCGCAAACCCTATAAAAAGATGCAGTTTCGACAGATCTGCACAACCCAAAACACGCACGGACAAGGAAAGAACGGACACTATGAAACGCCTGAGCACACTGGACGCCTCATGGCTCGCCGTTGAGTCTGAGGACACGCCCATGCATGTGGGCACTTTACAGATTTTTTCGCTGCCGGAAGGCGCGCCGGAGACCTTCCTGCGGGACATGGTTACGCGCATGAAAACCGATTGCGAAGTCGCGCCCCCGTGGAACTACAAACTGGCCTACCCGGGCAAACTGGGGCGATTGGTCGCGCCCGCCTGGAAGGTCGACAAGGGGATCGACCTGGATTATCACGTGCGCCACTCCGCCCTGCCCAAGCCCGGCAGTGAACGGGAACTGGGGGTGCTGGTTTCGCGCCTGCATTCCCACCCGCTGGATTTCTCCCGGCCGCTGTGGGAGTGCCACATCATCGAGGGCCTGGAGAACAACCGCTTCGGACTCTACACCAAGATGCACCACTCGATGATCGACGGTATCAGTGGGGTGCGACTGATGCAGCGCATTCTGTCCACCGATCCCAACGAGACCAACATGCTGGCGCCCTGGTCGGTCAAGCCGCAGCGCGGGCGCAAGCAGACCGGTGACAAGGCCGCCACCCTGAACTGGGCCTTCAACGAAGCGCTGGAAGCCCTGAAGATCCAGGTGGACAGCGCGCCCAAGCTGGTCAGCGCCCTCTCCCGTCTGGTCCATTCCGCCCGGCATCCCGAGGACAAGTTGACCCCGCCGTTCGTGGGCCCCAGCTCGATCCTCAATCGCCGGGTCACCGGTCAGCGCCGGTTCGCCACCCAGCATTACGAACTGGATCGCCTCAAGGCCTTGGCCAAAAAGGCGGACGCGTCGCTCAACGACATCGTGCTCTACCTGTGCGGCACGGCCATGCGCCGGTTCCTGCTGGAACAGGATGAACTGCCGGATACACCGCTGACCGCCGGGATTCCGGTCAACATCCGCCCCGCGGACGACGAGGGCACCGGCACCGCCATCAGCTTCATGATCGCCAGCCTGGCCACCAACGAGGCGGACCCGAAAGACCGGCTGGCTGCCATCCAGGCGTCCACCGCCAGCGCCAAGGCCCACCTGCAAAGCCTGCCGCGCAGCGCGCTGAACCAGTACACCATGCTGCTGATGTCGCCCTATATCCTGCAGTTGATGACGGGGCTGGGCGGGCGGATGCGGCCGGCGTTCAACGTGACCATTTCCAATGTGCCGGGGCCGGAGAAGCCGCTCTATTACGAGGGCGCCAAGCTGGAGGCCATGTACCCGGTTTCGCTGATCGCTCACGGCGGGGCGCTCAACATTACCTGCCTGAGTTATGCGGGGTCGCTGAACTTCGGGTATACGGGGTGTCGGGATACGCTGCCGAGTATGCAGCGTCTGGCGGTCTATACCGGGGAAGCGCTGGAGGAGCTGGAACTGATCCTGCTGGCCAAGGCCGAGCCGAAGACCCGGCCGAAGCGCAAGACGGCCAGTCCCCGCCGCAAGCGCACGTCAAAGACGGTCAAATAACCGCACGTTATCCACTTCCAACAGGACCAGTTGCGGCTGGTCCTGTCCTTTCACGTAGCCCACCAGGACATCCGCCCGGCCATGTTCGAAGGCGCAGCGCCCGTTGCCCTGGTACACCGTACCTGTCTTCAACCGGTTGAGCGGTGACTGGCTCAGGGCATCGTCACCGAAATCCCCCAGCGCCAGACGTTCACAACCCACAAAGCGGCCCAGGGGCTGCGCGGTCGTCAGGGTGGCCCCGGAAGGGCCGGCGTGTTTCAGCGTAGGTGCCAGAATGGGCTCGACGGCGGATCGGTCCCAGGTGCGGGACAGCGTGGTGAGCAACGACGAGAAATCCGCCAGCCGCTGCTTCTGACCGTATTCCGGGTCCGGTTGATAGAACGTCAGCCACAAGGCCGCGGTGGCCAGGGCCACGAGGGTGCCGAGAAAACGCTTCCAGTGACCGGTCATGGGTTGCCTACCTGTGTACGACTGTTCCAATGCGCCGCGCCAACGAAGATCAGTTGCAGGAAGCGGGCGGTGCGCTGGCGGATCTGGTCGATCTGGTAGTCGTCGTCCGGCGCTACGTTGAGCAGGTCGGTCAGGGTGAAGGCGACCGTGCGCACCACCAGGTCGCAGGTGAGCTCCAGATCGCCGTCACTCAAATGCTCCACCAGGCGCATGCGGCGCAGGTCGTTGGCCAGTTCGCTGGCGAAGAAGCGCATCTCGCTGCGGATGGCATCCTGCACCGCGCGGCTCTCTCCCGCCAGCCCCTGGGCCATGAAAAAGAAGAAGCTGCGGTTGGCTTCCACATGGCTGATGAAGATCGTCACCGACTCCTCAATCAGCTTGTCCGCCTGCAGCACATTGCCCCGCGCCTCGCGCATCATGCGGCGCAGCACCAAACCCAACTGGTCCACCAGCTGCAAACCCAGATCGTCCATATTGCGGAAGTGGCGATAGAACGATGTGGGCACCACGCCGGCCTGGCGGGTCACTTCGCGGATACCGAGACTGGCGAAGTGCCGCCCCTTGCCCACCAGGGTAAGGGCCGCCTCCATCAGTTTGTCCCGGGTTTCTCCGGGTTTGCGTCGCTGTCGCTGGGTCATCGTGTGCGTCCTGACTACGGGCCTGACTGCCGGACCGCTCTCGGCCCGTAATGGACAACGAGTGTACACAAATCACCAGGCCTGCGGAAATAAAGGCTGTCATTACGGGCCAAACGCCAATCACCTACCAGTCGCACCCACTGAAGCACCGCCCCGAAGCCGCCCGCCACAAGGCGTCGGGCGCCATATCGGTTGCGCCCGGACGGCCCCCATTCCCCGTTGACACCCGGAACCATCAATGTGTACAGTCGTTCACATATTGTGAACACTTGTACACACCACCACAAATCGGTGAGGAGAAACACATCATGCTGTCGACACGGAACACACACGCATCCCTGCGCTGGCTCGGCAAGCAACTGTTTAACCGTGAGGATCCCGGCGCCTTTTTCGACCCGCTGCTGGCCGTCCTGAATCCCATGTGGGTACGCGGCTTCGTGCCGGCCCGCCTGCTGGAAGTGACCGACGAAACGGCCGACACCCGCAGCTTTCGTCTGCGGCCGTCGCCTCGCTGGAAAGGCTTCCGGGCCGGCCAGCACATCAACATCATCCTGGAAGCGGACGGCGTGCGGCATCACCGGACCTTCACGATCGCCAGCGCCCCACGCCAGTGGGACACCGACGGCACGATCACGCTGACGGTGAAACGCCACCCGGGTGGCCGCATGACCAACTGGATGCACGATCACCTGACGCCCGGCACCATCGTCGGCATCAGCCAGGCGTTCGGTGATTTCGAGTTGCCGGAAGCGGACGTCCCGCTGCTCTACATCGCCGGCGGTAGCGGCATCACGCCGGTGCTGAGTCACCTGATGACCCTGGCCGACCGGGACTTCCGGGCGCCGGTCACCCTGCTCTACTACGTGCGGACCCAGGCGGACGTGATCGGTGCAGAGATCCTGTACGCCCTGGCGGCCCGCTGGCCAGCGCTGACCCTGCAGATCTACCGCACGGAAGAGGACGGCAAAACCGCCTTCCTGAACGAAAACCACCTGGACACCGTGCCGGGCCTGCGTGCCCGCCAGGTGTACCTGTGCGGCCCGAAAGGTCTGATGGATCTGGCCGGTGACCTGCTGCATTCATTCGGCATCAAGGACAGCCAGATCCAGACCACCTTCTTCAGCGCGCCGTCTGCCGTACCGGCGGACACCCCGCTGGGGGGCGCCGTCACCTTCGGTCGCAGCGACAAGACCGTCGACGCCGAAGGCGACGCGCCGCTGTTGGAGATCGCCGAAGCTGCCGACCTGAAGCCGGCCTTCGGCTGTCGCATGGGTATCTGCCATCAGTGCAGCTGCCGCAAGACGGTGGGCACCGTCGTCAATCGCCTCACCGGCAAGGCTTCCGGCCCCGGCGAGGAAACCATCCAGCTGTGCATCTCCGTGCCTCAGGGTCCGGTCACCGTGGACCTTTGATCATTACCCGCACAGCCCCCTGAACAGATGAGATGGCCGGCAGACAGCCGGCCTGAGGAGAGACACATGACAAAGCAACTGACGCAACAACAGTTGGACGAACTGGCGAAAGACCTCGACGCCATCCGCGATGAAGTCCGGGCCGACCTGGGCGAGCGCGATGCGCGCTATATCCGTCGCATCATCCGCCTGCACCGGACGCTGGAAGTCGGCGGCCGGGTGCTGATGCCGTTTGGCTTCATCCCGCCGGTGTTTGTTGCCGGCGTGGCGTCGCTGGGCCTGGCCAAGATCATCGAGAACATGGAAATCGGCCACAACGTGATGCACGGCCAGTACGACTGGATGAACGATCCGTCCCTGCATTCACAGACCTACGAGTGGGACACGGTCTGCACCGGCGATTCCTGGCGCCAGACCCACAACTATGAGCACCACACCTACACCAACGTGATCGGCAAGGACCGGGACTACGGCTACGCGGTACTGCGCCTGAGCGACGACGAGAAGTGGCACCCGCTGCACCTGCTGCAGTTCATCAACTACGTCATGCTGACAGTGTTCTTCCAGTGGGGCGTGGGTCTGCACGAACTGGAAAGCGAGCGGATCCGCCGCCGCGAGATCAAGCTCTCGGACAAGAAGGGCTTCCTGAAAGACTTCTTCCGCAAGGGCGGCCGTCAGGCGTTCAAGGATTATGTGTTCTTCCCGCTGCTGACCTTCCCGGTCTTCCCCATCGTGCTGGCCGGCAACGTGTGCGCGAACCTGGTCCGCAACCTGTGGTCGTCCACCGTGATCTTCTGTGGTCACTTCACCGAGGATGCGGAGACGTTCACCGAAGCGTCCATCGAAGGCGAATCCCGGGGCCACTGGTACCTGCGTCAGATGACCGGCTCCAGTAACTTTACCGGCAGCAAGTGGGTGCACATCCTCAGTGGCCATCTGAGTCACCAGATCGAGCACCACCTGTTCCCGGACATTCCGGCCCACCGCTATCGCGAGATCGCGCCGCGGGTGGAGGCGATCTGTCACAAGTACGGCCTGAAGTACAATACGGGCAGCTTCGGCAAGCAGTACTGGACCGTGCTCAAGCGGATCGGGCACTACTCGCTGCCGGATCGGGTGCGGATGAAGCTGGAGGCTCAGGCAACTTAATTCGCCTGAACCCCCGGGGGCATTTCTCCCCCTCTCCCCCGGCCCCTCTCCCGCCAGGGGCGAGGGGAGCTCATGCCGCTAACTCGGGGTAAGAACGCCCTCTCCCCTGGCGGGAGAGGGTTGGGGAGAGGGGGCTGGAGCTTCAGGCCACCTAGATAATCCGCGAAAACCGCTGCCCCGCCCCTTTTGCACGATAGGCGTCGAACACCTGGCAAATGGCCCGGATCAGCAGCCGTCCCGGCTCGTGCACCACCAGCTTCCTCTCACCAATGCTCACCAAGCCATCCAGCTCCATCACGCAAAGCCGTTGCAATTCCTCTTCGAAATAGCTGCCAAACGAATGGTGCCAGGTGGATTCAAACCGGACGTATTCCAACTCGAACTGGCAAATCAGTTGACCGATGACCCAACGGCGAATCCGGTCGTCCTCCGTCAGCGCCACGCCCCGAATGGTCGCCAGCTCGCCCGCATCGATCCGGGCCTCCCACGCATTCAGGTCGTGTGCGTTCTGGAAATAGGCGTGCTCGGTCTGACCGATAGCGGACACCCCCAGTGCTACCAGGTCGCAGTCGTCGTGGGTGGTGTAGCCCTGGAAATTACGATGCAGGCGTCCTTCCCGCTGGGCAACCGCCAGGGAATCGTCCGGCAGCGCAAAGTGGTCCATGCCGATGTACTGGTAACCGGCGTCCAGCAGCTTGTCGATGGTCTGGTGCAGGATCGTTAGCTTGTCGGCCGGTGACGGCAGCGTCTCATCCTTGATACGGGTCTGTGGAAAAAACCGCTCCGGCAAATGGGCATAACTGAAAACCGACAGGCGATCGGGGCGCATTTCGATTACCGAATCGACCGTCTCGGCAAACGATGCCGGCGTCTGGTAGGGCAAACCGTAGATCAGGTCCAGGTTGATGGAACCGAATCCCCGCTTCCGGGCCTCAACCATCACATCCTCGACCATACGCTGGGGCTGCAGTCGATTGACCGCTTTTTGCACCTGCGGGTTGAAATCCTGCACGCCCAGACTGATGCGGTTGAAACCGAGTTCGGCCAGTTGGGCCAACGTCTCTTCAGCCAGCTCGCGAGGGTCAATTTCGATACTGAAATCCCGGATTTCACCGGTCTCTAAATTGAATATCTCACGATAGCCCGCCATCAGGTGCTGCATCGCCTGTCGTGGCAGGAAGGTCGGCGTACCGCCGCCCCAGTGCAGTTGACTGACGGTTCGTTTCGCACCAAACAGGTCCGCCTGCAACCGCGCTTCGCGCAGTAGCCGTTCGACGTAGGGCATCGCCAGATCGCGTTTGCGGGTGACCACTTTGTTGCAGGCGCAGTAATAACAAAGCCGGGCGCAGAACGGCACGTGCGTGTACAGGGACAGGTCCCGTCCGCTTGCCGCGCTGGCCCGGGCTGACTCGGCCATGTCGGCGACCGTGAACCGGTCGGTGAACTCCACAGCCGTGGGATAGGACGTATAGCGCGGGCCGCTCAGGTCATAGCGACGGATCAGCGATTCGTTCCAGAAAGCGGTGGACGGGGACACAGGGGATTCTTGGCAAAAGGCGGACTGGACGGGCATGGCTCATTCCACATCAATGATTGGCACGATGCAGTCTACGCCGCTGGACGGATGTCACATTGACCTGGATCAGCATGAACCGGGAAAGGCCTGACGGCGTATCTTCGTCCCAAAGGAGATTCCGATGCGCCACCTGATTCTGATTCTCGGCGACCAGCTGACACCCGACATCAGCGCCCTGCGGGAGGCCGATCCCGAACAGGACGCCATCGTGATGGCGGAAGTCAGCGACGAGGCGAGCTACACCAATCACCACAAGAAGAAGATCGTCCTGCTTTTCAGCGCCATGCGGCATTTCGCCCGGGAACTGGAAAACAACGGCTGGACCGTGCATTACCACGCCTACGATCCCGACAGCCCGCATCACAGCCTGCTGGAGGTGATCCGCGAACGGGTCGGGCAAGATCAACCTGAGAAGGTCATCACCACCGAATGCGGCGAGTACCGTCTGGACGCTGCCATACGCCAATGGCACGAGTCGCTGAACGTCCCGGTCGAGATCCGTCCCGACGACCGCTTTATCGCGACCAAGGAAGAGTTTGCCCGCTGGGCCGAGGGTCGCAAGCAATTGCGCATGGAATATTTCTACCGGGAAATGCGCAAGAAGACCGGTCTGCTGATCACGCCCGACGGCAAGCCCGAAGGCGGCGAATGGAATTACGATGCGGACAACCGCAAGAAGTGGACGGGCAAACCACCGGCGCCGGCCCCGTTCCGGGTGGAACCGGACGCTATCACTCGCGACGTGATCGAGCTTGTGGACGACACCTTTTCCGATCATTTCGGCACCACCGACGACTTTCATTTCGCCGTTACGGCCGAGGATGCCGAAGCCGCCCTCGCCCATTTCCTGGACTTTGCCCTGCCCTGCTTCGGCGACTACCAGGATGCCATGTCGGACCAGGAAGACTGGCTGTTCCACTCGATCCTGTCGCCCTACATCAACTGCGGCCTGCTGGACCCATTGGGCGTTTGCGAGGCGGCCGCCGAGCATTACTACAGCGGCCAGGCACCGCTGAACGCGGTGGAAGGTTTCATCCGCCAGATTATTGGCTGGCGGGAATTCGTGCGCGGCATCTATTGGCTGCTGATGCCGGAATACGCCAAGGAAAACCGGCTGGGCAATGACCGCGACCTGCCCTGGCTCTACTGGACCGGCGAGACCGGCATGCGCTGTATGCACAAAGCCATCGACGCCACCCGTCGCAACGGCTACGCCCATCATATTCAGCGTCTGATGGTGACCGGCAACTTCGCGCTGCTGGCCGGCGTCAAACCGGAAGACATCTGCGATTGGTACCTGGCGGTCTACGCCGACGCCTACGACTGGGTGGAGCTGCCCAACACCCTGGGCATGGTGATGCATGCCGATGGCGGCTACCTGGGCTCCAAACCCTACGCCGCCAGCGGCAAATACATCCAGCGCATGTCGGACTACTGCAGTCACTGCCGCTACAACGTCAGCGAGGCAACCACCGAAGACGCCTGCCCGTTTAACGCCCTTTACTGGCACTTTATCCACAGGCATCGGCGCGATTTCGAGGACAATCCGCGCATGGGCATGATGTACCGCAACTGGGACCGGCAGAAGCCCGAGCGGCGGGACGCCCTGCTGGCCCGGGCGGAATGGTTGCTCGACAATCTGGAGACTTTGTAATCATCCGAAGGCGATTACGCCGCCACCAAGCACTTGCAACTGCTACACTTTCTCCCGCAAGAACAAGTCTATTGGCGTCGGCATACGTTCCACGGATCGGGTATGAAGTTCTGCGCTCCCTACATTCTGCTCTTGGGCTGTCTGGCGGCGACATCCGCGCTGGCCACACAGCCGTTGCAAATTTATGCCCCCGAAGCCGCCCCCTATCAATATGAAATGGCCGGCGAAGTTCACGGCACCACGGTGGAAGCCCTGCGCTGCGCCCTGAATGAAACCAGCTGGCGCCCCGACGTTCATATTGTGCCGCAACGGCGCGGCATCCATTCCCTGCGAACCGGCGTGATTGATGGCTACATGGCCATTACGCCCTCCGACGACATCGACCAGTTTGCGACGTTGAGCGCGCCGCTGGCGCTGGAGAAGTGGTACCTGTACTCCCGGGAACCCGTCAGCCTGAGCAAGGCCCGCCTGGGCGCCATTGCCGGCAGCAACGAGTCGATCTGGCTCCACAAGAAAGGACTGACACCCCGCATGCAGGTGTCGTCGCTGGGGCAACTGGTCGCCCTGATCGAGCGTGACCGTATTGACGCCATGGTCGTCGACCAGCGCGTGATGGAGCGTTACCTGAAAGACGCCCGCGACAACCGTTCCGCACCGCGCGTTCAACTGCAACGCCAGTTCATCCGGTTTGCGCCATTGGGCCTGTATGTGGGGAAGAATTTCCTGGCGGCGCACCCCCGTTTCCTGGCGCGGTTCAACGACAACCTCGACGACTGCGTCAGCTCGGGTTTCCAACTGGAGGACAGCGAGCGCCAACTCATCCAGCGGCAGTCCACTACCCTGCTGGACCAGGCGATCAGCGAACTGGCGATCCAGGACACCCTGAGCAACCCGCCCCCACCCAGCACCCTGGCCGACATCCTGATGATCGACGAACTCTGGCAGGCCTCCACGGCCGACGCGCCCAGTGAGGAGGCGCAGCACATCCTGGAGCGCCCCTTGTCCAAGGCACTGCGCCAGTGGCAGCAACAGCAGCGTGGCCGGGTGACGGAAACCATGGTGATGGACGCCCAGGGCTCCCTGGTGGCCTCCAGTCAGATGACCAGCGATTACTGGCAGGGGGATGAAGACAAGTTCCGTGTGGTCGCTGCCGATCCGGGCGACGGTTTCTATATCGGCCCTGTCCGCTACGATGCGTCGGCGCAACACTTCCAGGTGATCGCCTCCCGCGCTCTGCACGATCCCCGCAGCGGCGAGCTGATCGGCGCCGTGGCACTCGGGATCGATATCGAGAAGGCCTTAAGTGGTCAGGTCCTGGCAGACGTCACGTCGCCTTAATCGTACCGGTCAGGGGGGACCCACTTCGCAGGCCAGCACCAGCGCCCAGAATTCCGAGAAATCATTAACCACCACGTCCGGCTTGTGGGGGTGACGATGGGTGCCCGGGAAAATATTGTGCAGCCACGGCAGATCCCACAGGGCGCCGTTGAAAAAGACGCCCGTCATGCCCGCACGCTTGGCGGCAATGATGTCGGTGGTGCTGTCACCGACATACCAAACGCGGGGCCCCACCGGATAATCCAGTTTTTCCGCGGCCAGGATCAACTGATCCGGATGCGGTTTGCGCAGTGGGGTGTCGTCGCCACACACCTCGGTATCGAACAGATGCTGCCAACCGGTGCCCTCCACCGCTGCCAGTTCGTGCTCGAAGAACTCCCGGTCCCGGTTGGTGATCACACCCACCCGGATGCCCAGGTTACGGATGCCCCGCAGCATCTGGCTGACCTTGGGTTCGAACGCCGTGACTGTCCCGTAGTGATTGCGGTAGTGCCGGTTGAATGCGGTGTGAGCGATGGCCTTGGCATCCTGATCGTCGCCGAACAGCACCTCGAAAATGTCCGTGCGTGAGATCTTGCGGTCTGCCCGCACCTTGGGATGCAGTTGGGCATATTCGCGCACATAGGCGACCAGGCGGGCGTCCTCCGGCGTCTTGCTGTCCGCCGGTTCCAGCAGGCGCTCCATCAGTCCCAGCTGACGAAACTCCGGCAGCATGTCGTCCACGGCGTGGTACATGGCATCCAGCGTGTCCACCAATGTGGCGTGCCAGTCGAAAAGAATCGCCTCCGGCCGGACCAGTTTCGCCACCGCGGGATGCCAATCCGGCTCGACCCTTGGCTGGGGCGTCACGGGCGGCGGATAGGCCGCTGGCCGCACATCGGCAACCGCCTGCCGGAATGCACCGCCAGGGAACGCCGCCAGCTCGTCCATCAGGCTTTCGAAACTCTCGAGCACCAGGGACGGCCGATCCTGTTTGCGGAACCAGCTGTCGATCTTCTGCGGGTCCCAGCCCGAGCCGTTATAGAACACCGCGGTGATGCCGGCGTTATTGGCCGTTACCATATCGGTGTAACCGTCACCGACGTACCAGACGTGCGCATCCACCGGCAGACCGATCTTATCGGCCGCGCTCTGAATCATCTCCGGATCCGGCTTGTAATGCACCACATCGTCGGCGCAGACGGTGGCATCGAACAATTCAAGCCAGCGACCGTCTTCCAGTGTGCTCAGCTCGGTGTCGAGGAATTCCCGGTTGCGGTTGGTGGCCACCACGAGCTTGATGCCCAGTTCGCGGCAGGCCAGAAGGTAGTCCACGATGCCCTCCTGGAAGGGCTTCACCTGACCGAAGTATTTGCGATAACAGGCGTTGTAGGCCTCGTGCGCAATGGCCTTGGCGTCGCGGTCGTCGCCAAAGATGGCGTTGAAGATATCGGTCCTCGACACCCGACGCTCCGCCAGGATGCGCGGATGCAATCGCCGGAAGATACGGATATAGCGCACCAGCCGGGCATCCTCCGGCGTATTGCATTGGTCTTCGGGCAGCAAATGCTCGACCAGCCCGAGATCTTCAAGCTGGGGCAGCATTTCCTCCATCGCGCTGAACATGGCGTCGTGGGTGTCGACCAGGGTGCCGTGCCAGTCGAACAGCAGGGCGTCGGGCACGGCGAGTCCGTCATCACGGGTCCGCAACGGCGTATCTCCTCTTGAATGATCCCCGGGACCGAAGGCACCCGGGTTTCCTGGAAAGATAGTGTCTATCGCGCCGGTTTGCCGGTGCTCTCCACCCGGGTAATCCGGCCATTTCGGAAGGTCACAACCCGGCGAAACTCGTTACGCCCGAATTCGTACAGCCACTCTTCCTGCGGATAGGCGGCGGTCAGCCCGCCGTAGTTCCGGTTGTCCTGGTAGGGCACGATCCACTCCACGTGCTTGGACAGAGGATCGCCACAACGGCGCACAATCTCGAATTCGTTCATGCCCTCGCGCAGATCGTTGGGTTTGCAATCACCGGCAGCACCGGGCAGGAACCCATACCCCATGCTTTCTTCCTTGGTGAGCTTGCCGTTGCGGAACACCAGTCGTCTGACGAACCCACTGGGACCGGGGTTGTAGTACCAGTGCTCCACCGTCTGGACGATGCCGATGCCGGGCAACGACGCCTCGGGATACACCGCCACGTAGTCCGGTTGGCCGCAGCGTTCTTCGACCTCCACCGGCCAGTCGCCCACATCCACGAGGCCGGTGCCACAGCGGAATGCCGCCTGGGACAGCGCCGGCCAGATCGCCAGCAGAGCCAGTGTGAAGGTTATCGTCAGTCGCATGAGGCCTCCCCGGACATACTCATCTCTTTTCGGAGTGTGGCACGGTCGGACCGCCCGGTCATCCGTCGACCGGAACACCACGTAGCTTTGACAGAATACGTACAGGATCGTCGCCCGATGCACCGCAAAAAACACCTCCCGGAAAAAACCTGCACGGTCTGCGGCCGCCCGTTTGCCTGGCGTCGCAAGTGGGCACGCGACTGGGATGAGGTGCGCTATTGCAGCGAGCGTTGCCGCCGCCATAAGCATCAAGCCACTGAGGCAAACGCCCGATGACCACCGTCGTCTGGTTCAAGCGGGATCTGCGTGTGGCGGACCACGCGCCCCTGACGGCGGCCGTAGAACGGGGCGAGCCCGTTATCCCGCTGTATGTGGTTGAGCCGGATTACTGGCAGCTTCCCGATACCAGCGAGCGACAGTGGGCGTTTATCGCGGACAGCCTGGCCGAACTGGACACGGAATTGCGCAAGCGGGGCAGCCAACTGCGGGTGCAAACCGGAGCTGTGGTCGACGTGTTGCACTTATTGAAACAGGCCACCGGTTTCACCCACCTGCACGCCCATGAGGAAACCGGCAACGACTGGACCTTCCAGCGGGACCGGCAGGTCATCGAATGGTGCGTAGAGAACGGCGTTCAGTTTCAGGCGTGGCGGCAATTCGGCGTGGTCCGCCGACTGGCCGACCGGGACCTGTGGGACGGTGCCTGGCAGCAGCTGATGCGGCAACCCATGCTGGAAGCACCGGCGCAAATTCCGGCGCCGCTTGGTGTTCCAGGCGCTTGTGACCTGACGACACCGACACTGGCGGATACCCTCGCCTGCCCCGGCCGACAGAAAGGCGGTATGGCGGCGGGGGAGAAACTGCTGGACAGCTTCCTGGCCCGGCGCTGCATTGGCTACCAGTACAACATTTCCAGTCCCAACACGGCGATCAAGGGCTGCTCCCGCCTCAGTCCGCACATCGCCTACGGCACGGTCAGCCTGCGGTCCATCTATCAACAGACCAAAGCCAACGGCGATCATCCGTCCAGCTTACCGAGGCGACAGACCAGCCTGCGCAGCTTTCGCTCCCGCCTGCACTGGCACTGTCATTTCATCCAGAAACTGGAAGACGAACCCGATCTCGAATTCCGCGCCATTCACCGGGAACTGGAAACGCTCAAGCAGGGACCCAACGATGGCGAACGGCTGGCGCGCTGGGCGGAGGGGCAAACCGGCTGGCCGCTGGTGGATGCGGCCATGCGGGCCCTGCGGGAGACCGGCTGGATCAACTTCCGCATGCGCGCCATGCTGATGGCCGTGGCGAGTTACCAGCTCTGGCTGCACTGGCGCGATCCGGCCCTGCAGCTGGCGCGCCTGTTCACCGACTTCGAGCCGGGCATCCATTACCCCCAGGCCCAGATGCAGAGCGGACTGACCGGCATCAACGCCCTGCGCATCTACAACCCGGAACTGCAGTCCCGCAAGCTGGACTCGGAGGGCAACTTCATCCGGCGCTGGGTTCCCGAGCTGGAAGGGGTGCCGGATGAGTTGATCCACAGTCCCTGGCACATGACCCGGGAACAACACGCCCTTTATGGTGGACAGTCATACACAACGCCGATCTGTGACCACGAACAGGCCGCCCGTGCGGCCCGTCAAGCGGTGAGTGAATTTCGGAAGAATCACGTCACACGGGCGGAAACCGACCGGGTCCTCAAGCGCCACGGCAGTCGTAAAGGCCCGCACCAGAATCGGCCGAAGGTGCGAGGCAAGCAACAGGACGACAGCAACCAGCTGTCACTGTTTGGTGATTAGGCCAGGAAGATGGCGACCATCACCGGGATATACGCCAGCGCAAACAGCGTACTCAGCAGCGTGGTGCCTGCCGCTTGGCGCGGTGACGCCTCCAGCAGCGTCGCGATGACCACGGTGTTGGCAGCAATCGGTGTAATGGAGACCAGGAAAATGGCCCGGTAGACCGCCTCGTTATAAAATCCGAACCAGTGACTGTCGAGCCACCAGAACAGCAGTGCCGCGACAGGCCAGACCACGAACTTGCCGAAGAAGGCGAGCCCGGTGAAGCGCACATTCCCCAGCAGTCCCCGGAAATTCAGGATACTCATGCCCACGATCATCATCCCGAGAATGCTGTAGGCCCCACGCAGGTTGTCGAACAGCGGCTGGAACACGGCAGGTATAGCAACGTCACTGAGATTGAGTACGACACCCAGCAGGAACGCGTAAATGGCCGGCAGGCGGACCACCCGGGCCAGACAGTCCCGGGCGCTGTAGCGCCCCCGCCCGGCCAAGTAAAAGCCCACGGAATTCTCGAATAGCGTGGTGCCCAGCATGCAGACGATGTAGAGCGCCACACCCTCCTCACCGAACAGCAACAGCGCCACGGGAATGCCGAAGTAGCCGGTGTTCCCCGTGCCCACCGCCAGCGGGATGATGCTGGCTGTGCCGTCCGAGAGGATGCGTTTGCCGATCGCCAGGTGCAGCAGACTCACGCCGGTACAGAAGCCGAACACAATTACTGGCATCAGCAGCACTTCCGGCGTCAGCGGCGCCGCCATCACGCCGGAGAAGATCACCGATGGGGTGACGATGTACAACATGATGCCGGCAATGTGCCGGCCGCTGGCTTCCAGATAGCGGCCGGCCACCCAGCCCAGCGCGACCGTGATATACAGGGGTAGCAGTTTGACGAAGAGCGACAGGACAACGTCCATGGGACGGAACAACCTCTGGAAAACGGATTGAGTCACAGCGTGACGGGCAAAGGTGGACTAGGATAGAACATCTCGCTGTTTGAGCCACCCTGCCGCTCCAGGAAGTCGTCCATGCTGTTACAGATCGCCCGTGTTGCCAGCCTTCTGCTTGTTGTCCTCGCCCTCCCGGTTGCCGCCGATACCCTGGCAAGCACCGACACCATCAAGAACCAGACCGAGACCTTCATGGCGCAGGTGCAAAAAGGTGACGTGGCCGAAGCCTACACGGGCCTGGCGCCTTACCTGGGCGTGCCCCGAAAGCCGTTCGATGCCTCCGCCAAGGAAGCCGACACCTATTTCCAGAAAGTCTTTGACCGCGCCGGCAAGACGGTGGGGACGTCGTTGGTCAAACGCGAAGCCATTGCCGACGACTTCTACCGGGAAACCTGGCTGCAGAAATTCGCCGAGGCCGCCATGGCGTGGCAGTTCACCTTCTATCAGGCGGATCAGGGCTGGAAACTGGTGGGCATCAGCTACACCACGGACATTGAATCGCTCTATGCGCCTTATTAGCGCCGGCCGTTCCGATCACGACAGACAGTAACCAAACGCCCCCGGATGCGTTATAATGCGCGGCTTTCCGGGTGGCTCCGGCAACCCGAACGTCCGGCGAAGGACCTGCCCGCAGAGACCTCAGGTACGACCATTTAATACCTGACTATTTTACTCTGATATTGTACAATCCTCCCCCAGAAGACCCACCATAAGAACGACAAGGGCGTCAGCATCGACCGGGGAACCGATCACCGGCCGGTAACGTAACGCCTGTAGAAAACGGGGAAGGCAGATTTCCGGGCATGGCAACGGCCATGGCCAACACGCAAATAGAGCCTGCAGGCCATTCAACGTGCCTGCATCTGAGAGAGACGGAGCGACGATCATGGCGAACACCGACAAACAGGTGAACGAGCTGATCAAACGGGAATACGAACACGGGTTCGTGACCGAAATCGAAGCCGAAACGTTTGAGCCCGGCCTGAACGAAGACATCATCGGGCGCCTTTCCGCCATCAAGAAAGAGCCCCGGTTCATGCTGGACTGGCGCCTGAAAGCCTACCGTCGCTGGCTGGAAATGGACGAGCCGAACTGGGCGCATGTCGGCTACCCGAAAATCGATTACAACGCGATTTCCTATTACTCGGCGCCCAAGCGCAAAGAGGACATGCCCCAGAGCCTTGACGACGTCGATCCGGAACTCCTGAAAACCTACGAAAAGCTGGGCATTCCCCTGCACGAGCGCGAGAAGCTCGCAGGCGTTGCCGTTGATGCGGTTTTCGACTCGGTTTCTGTCGCGACGACGTTCAAGGAGCCACTGGCCAAGGCCGGAGTCATCTTCTGCTCGATTTCCGAGGCGATCCAGGACTATCCGGAACTGGTGCAGAAATACCTGGGCTCTGTAGTCCCGGCGGGCGACAACTTCTTCGCCGGTCTCAACTCGGCCGTCTTCTCCGACGGCACCTTCGTCTACGTGCCCAAGGGCGTGCGCTGCCCCATGGAGCTGTCGACCTATTTCCGTATCAATGCGGCCAATACCGGGCAGTTCGAGCGGACCCTGATCATTGCCGACGAAGGCAGTTATGTCAGCTATCTGGAAGGTTGCACCGCCCCCATGCGGGACGAAAACCAACTGCACGCCGCCGTGGTGGAACTGGTTGCCCTGGACGATGCGCAGATCAAGTACTCGACCGTCCAGAACTGGTACCCGGGGGACGAGAACGGCAAAGGCGGGATCTTCAACTTCGTCACCAAGCGCGGCGCCTGCATTGGCAAGAATTCCAAGATCTCCTGGACCCAGGTCGAGACCGGCTCTGCGGTCACCTGGAAGTACCCGAGCTGCGTGCTGCGTGGTGAGAACAGCGTGGGCGAGTTCTACTCCGTGGCGCTGACCAACAATTACCAGCAGGCCGACACCGGCACCAAGATGATTCATCTGGGCAAGAACACGTCCAGCACCATCATCTCCAAGGGGATTTCCGCCGGCCGCTCCAGCAACGCCTACCGCGGGCTGGTCAAGTTCGGCCCCGGTGCTGAAGGCGCGCGCAACTTTACCCAGTGCGACTCCCTGCTGATCGGCGATCAGTGCGCGGCCCACACGTTCCCGTACATCGAGAGCAAGAACAAGGGCGCCATCGTCGAGCACGAGGCCACAACGTCCAAAGTGAGCGATGAGCAGATGTTCCTGTGCCGCCAGCGCGGTATCGATCCGGAACAGGCGGTCTCCATGATCGTCAACGGCTTCTGCAAGGAAGTCTTCAAGGAGCTGCCGATGGAATTCGCGGTCGAGGCCGGCAAGTTGCTGGAAGTCAGCCTCGAAGGGTCCGTGGGTTAATCAACGCCTGCTATCGCACACGCACACAGAATTCAGGAATTCAGAGAGAGACCATCATCCATGCTGAGCATTCGTAACCTGCACGCCGCCGTCGATGGCAAGGAAATCCTCAAGGGCATCGACCTGGAGATCAAACCGGGCGAAGTCCACGCCATCATGGGTCCGAACGGCTCCGGCAAGAGCACGCTGTCCGCGGTCCTGGCCGGCAACGAAGCCTACGAGGTGACCGAAGGTGAGGTTCTGCTCGACGGCGAGAACCTGCTGGACAAGGAAACCGAAGAGCGCGCCCGCGATGGCATCTTCCTGGCGTTCCAGTACCCGGTGGAGATTCCCGGCGTCAGCAACCTGCAGTTCCTGCGCACCGCCGTCAACGCCATGCGCGTGCACCGCGGCCTGGAGGAGCTTAGCGCGGTGGACTTCATGAAGCTGGCCAAGGAAACCACCAAACAAGTGGATCTGGACCCGGCCTTCCTCAAGCGCGGCGTCAACGAAGGCTTCTCCGGCGGTGAAAAGAAGCGCAACGAGATCCTGCAGGCCCTGCTGCTGGAACCGCGTCTGGCGATTCTGGACGAAACCGACTCCGGCCTGGACATCGACGCCCTGAAGGTCGTCGCCGACGGCGTCAATGCCCTGCGCTCACCGGAGCGCGCCGTGCTGATGGTTACCCACTACCAGCGCCTGCTGAACCACATCGTGCCGGATTACGTGCACGTGCTGGCCGGCGGCAAGATCGTCAAATCCGGTGGCCGCGAGCTGGCCCTGGAGCTGGAAGAGCGCGGCTACGGCTGGCTCGGCATCAAGGACAGCGACGAAGTCGAGGCCGGCTAAGGGGGTGGTTATGATGAAAGCAGCACCGACCCTGTCCAGCGCCTTCCTCGAAGCGGCAGGCAGCAAACTGCCGGCACCACTTAAGGCCCTGCGCGAACAGCGCGGCAAGGCCCTGGCAGACATGCCGCTGCCCACGCGCAAGACGGAAAACTGGAAATACTCCAGCCGCTACCTGAAGCTGACGGACGAACTGGCCGCCAGCCTGCCGTCCGGTCGCAACACCGGCCCGGGCTTGGCGGTGGACGGTTATCACGTCGTGATCCACAACGCCGTACTGGTCCCGGAAGCCAGCGACTTCCCGGACGTGGACGGCATCGAGATCTGCAGCTTTGTCGATCTGGACGATGAGACCGCCCAGCAACTGGCCGATCGCCTGGACAACACCCTGGACAACAACGCCGTGCAGATGGCGCGCCTGAACACGGCTCGCTTCGAGGACGGCCTGTACATCCGGCTGCACCAGGATGCCGTCCTGGATCGCCCGCTGTTCGTCATCTTTGAAGCGGACGCGGAAGCGGCCGGCTCGGTCTATCCCCGCATCTATGTGGACGCCGGCGCGAACAGCCAGATGACCCTGGTGGAAGAGTACATCTCCACCGGCGAGCAGACCGCCCTGGTGGACGCGGTCACCGAATTCAGCCTGGCCGACGGCGCCAACGTCACCAACGTGCGTCTGTCGTTGGAAGGCGAGAACATCCATCACATCGGTGCCACCGGAGCCCGCCTGCTGGGCCACGCCCGGCTGGACAGCCATTGCGTCGGCTTTGGCGGCCCGCTGCGCCGTCACGACTTGCAGGTCCGCCTGGAAGCCCCGGGCGCCAACTGCCGCCTCAACGGCGTCGCCGTAACCCAGGACAAACAGCACTTCGACAACCACACCACCATTGAGCACGTGGCCCCGCACTGCGACAGCGAGGAGACCTACCGCAACATCGCCGCGGACGAGTCCCACGCGATCTTCAATGGCCGCATCCATATCCACAAGGATGCGCAGAAGTCGAATGCCAACATGAGCAACAAGAACCTGCTGCTCTCCACCGGCGCGGAAATCGACACCAAACCGGAACTGGAAATCTACGCCGACGACGTCAAATGTGCCCATGGCGCCACCGTTGGTCAGCTCGACGAGACCGCCCTGTTCTACCTGGTGTCCCGCGGCATTGATCGCAGCGAAGCCAATACCCTGCTGAGCATGGCGTTCATCAACGAGCTGATCGAGCAGATTCCGGTGGAAGCCGTACGGGAAACCGTACAGGCGCGCCTGAACCGGTTTATCGAACAAGCGTTCGAAGGAGCCTGAACACCATGACGGATCTTGCGGCAGCCCAAAAAGCCCTGGACGTGAACGCCGTTCGCAGGGACTTCCCGATCCTGGCCGAAACGGTCAATGGCAAGCCCCTGGTGTATCTGGACAACGGCGCCTCGGCCCAGAAACCCGTTGCGGTTCTGGACGCCATGGAGCGCTATTACCGCGAGTGCCACTCCAACGTGCACCGCGGCGCCCACACCCTGGGTGACCGCGCCACCGTCGCCTTCGAGGGCGCCCGTGAGACCGTCCGTCGCTTCATCAACGCGTCCAGCACCCGCGAGGTGATCTGGACCCGCGGCACCACCGAAGCGATCAACACCATCGCCAATGGTCTGGCCGCCCGCCTGCAGCCGGGCGACGAGATCCTGGTCAGCACCATGGAGCATCACGCCAACATCGTGCCCTGGCAGATGGTGGCCCAGCGCACCGGCGCCAAGGTCCTGCCGATCCAGGTCACGCCCCAGGGCGAGCTGGATAGGGACGCGCTGGACAGCCTGCTGCAGAGCGATCGCGCCCGCATTCTGGCGGTGACGCACGTGTCCAACGTGCTGGGCACCGTGAACCCGATCCGCGAGCTGGTGCAAAAAGCCAAAGCGGCGGGTCTGCTGACCGTCATCGACGGCGCCCAGGCCGTGCCGCACTACCGGCCCGACGTACAGGCGCTGGACTGCGACTTCTACGCCTTCTCCGGCCACAAGCTGTTCGGCCCGACCGGCATCGGCGTGCTCTATGGCCGCGAAGCGCTGCTGAACGAGATGGAGCCCTTCATGGGCGGCGGCGAGATGATCGAGCGGGTGTCGTTCGAGAAGACCACCTGGAACACCCTGCCCTACAAGTTCGAGGCGGGCACACCGCCGATTGCCGAGGCGGTCGGACTGGGCGCGGCCATTGACTATGTCGAAGGCCTGGGCCGCAACGCCCTGGAGACCGCCGAACAGGCCCTGCTGCAGCGGGCCAACGAACTGGTGGAGACCGTACCGGGCATGACCGTGATCGGCACCGCGAATGAAAAAGTGCCGGTGCTGTCCTTTAAAATCGAGGGTCTGCACCCCAGTGATATAGGCACCCTGCTCGACCAGCAGGGCATTGCAATCCGTACCGGCCATCACTGCGCCATGCCGCTGATGGATTTCTTCTGTGTACCGGGAACGGCCCGCGCGTCCTTCGCGTTCTACAACACGCTGGACGAAGTGGAACAGTTCTTTGCGGCCCTGCAGAAGATCCAGCGTCTGTTTGCAGACTGATCCGGACCCTGTTTGATTGCGGATTGAGACATCGGGAGACGAAACATGACGGCTGAAACCTTTACCCCCAGCGTTGGCGTAACCCTGACACCGGCGGCCATCGCCCACGTTCGCAAGCAGTTGGCCAGCAAACCGGAGGCCCGCGGCATCCGTCTGGCCATCCGCAAGAGCGGCTGCTCCGGCTTCATGTACGAGACCGAGTGGGTGACTGAACAGGGCGACGACGACGCCATCTTCAACTTTGATGATGTCGACGTGTATGTGGCCCGCAAGGATCTCCCGGTCGTCAACGGCACTGAAATCGACTTCATTCGGGAAGGCCTGAACTCCATGTTCCATTTCCGCAACCCGAATGCGACAGCCGAGTGCGGCTGCGGCGAAAGCTTCTCCATCACCTGATCCATTGACCAGCGAGGCGTATCCGATCCATGGCCGAACGCGAAGTTGTCCTGACCAAGCGCGAAGTGGAAGCCCGGCTGGTGCCCTCCGGCACCGAAATCATGATCCCGGCCGACACCTTCGTCACCATCACCCAGTCCCTGGGCGGCACCTTTACCGTGGCCGTCAACGGGAACCTGGCGCGGGTGGAAGGCCATGACGCGGACGCCCTGGGCAAGGAACCGCCCCAGAGCAGCTACGACACGCCGGAAGACGGTACCGTCAACGAGAATCAGGTCTGGGAAGCCATGCGCAGCTGCTACGACCCGGAAATTCCGGTCAACGTCGTCGAGCTTGGGCTGATCTACGACTGCCAGATCACCAACGACACGCCCGACGGCAACCAGGTCTATATCCTGATGACCCTGACCGCCGCCGGCTGCGGCATGGGCCCGGTGATCACCGACGACGTCAAGCGCAAGGTGGAGCACGTGCCCAACGTGGACAAGGTCACCGTGGAACTGACCTTCGACCCGCCCTGGAACAACGACATGCTGTCGGACGAAGCCAAGCTCGAACTGGGGATGCTCTAGGCATTCCCTTGCACCGCCGCCGCTGATGCGGTTCACTGCTCACCAAACCCTTCTGACGATTCACTGATCCGCTATGACTGCAGCTGCCCAACAATTCCTCGACAACCCGCTCGGCCAGGGCGTCACCCTCGACGACGTCAACGACGCCTTCGAATTCCTGGACGACTGGGAAGAGCGTTACGCCTACATCATCGACCTGGGCAAGCAATTACCGGCCTTTCCGGACGATGAAAAGGTGGAAGAGAATTACGTGCACGGCTGTCAGAGCCAGGTGTGGCTGATCCACTACCTGGACCCGGACAGCGGTCGCTTGTTCCTGATGATCGACAGCGACGCCATGATCGTGCGCGGTCTGGCCGCGATCATCCTGATTGCCCTGAACGGCAAACTGCCGAGGGATCTGCTGTCCGTGGATGTGGACGAGCTGTTCGAGCGCCTGGACCTGTTCCGCCACATCTCGCCGACGCGTGGCAACGGCCTGCGGGCAATGGTCGGGAAGATTCGGGATATTGCGGCTAAAGAGGAAACCGGGGCCTAAGTCGAGCCACCAGGCCAGGCACCTCTCCGTAGGTTGGGCTGACGCAGGAAGCCCAACAATACCAGACTCACGCAGCATGTGCTGCCGAACCGACTGCTCGTTGCCTGCCACAACGGCTCGTATCGGGGGCATTTGAGGCCTCCCGTGTTGGGCTTCCTGCGTCAGCCCAACCTACCAGCGTCACAACACTGAGCGCTGGCTACGGGTCACCAGATGATCGCAATATCGTCCCGCTGCAAATTCTTGACCCCGCCCTGCTCCGGCATCAGACCGCTGCTGAAATCCGGGTGGACGTGATTGACGGTCATGGTGACCTCGGCATCGCGCAGCTCAGGTGTGGTGCCCGGCGAATCGAAGAACTGGTAACTGCGATAGAGCTGCAGCTTGTCGCCCGGCCGCAGGCCCGCCGTGGCACCGGAGCGCAGGTAGACCTGCTGGCCGTCGACGCGGCTGATCCGGGTAATGAACGGCTGGCAGGCCAGGGCCTGATTGACCGCCTGTTCCATCTCACCCATGACCTTGCCCACGGCTTTGCCGTAATCCGTATCATTGAACGCCGACGAGCCAAAGCCGACGGCCGCCGTCATGTCCTCATCCCAGGTACCGCTGGTCACAAAACGCTTCTGATAGACCGGTGAACCGCTGAAGCCGTCATACACCATCAGGTCGGCCACGAATTGGCGTTCCTGGTTCTTCATGCCCAACCCCCGGGACATCCGGTCCAGAATCGACGTGCCCCAGGCGGTCGGATCCGCCAGTGACATATCCCGGATCACGCCCGTCACCACGAACTGCACATCCAACTCTTTCGCCAGCTGGATCACATTGGTGAGGCTGTTATCAAATCGTTGTTGTGTGGGGGCATTGCGAATGTCGGGAAACAGCTGGACGCCCGTCGCACCGAATACCTGGACATTTCCATCCGCCTGCAATCCGGCCAGCAGCTGCTGCGGCAAGACTTCGCCGGCATCGCTGAGCCGCCCCATACGGGCATCACCGGTATTGAGGATGGGGAATCCGGCGATCGCCACACGCTTGCGCATCCGCGCCGCGTCCCGGGCGGCACACTGCTGGCCGCGGGACATGTCCGCCTCCACCGTCAGGCGTAGCAGGTTACCGCGACGCTGCTCCTCGATGATCCGAACCTGGCGTGCCTGAGCCCGGGAGGCCACGGTCAGGCGCGAATCCGTGAGCACGCCGTTTTCCATCGTATCCTGGCTGGACACCTGCGCCTCGTACTGCAGGGAGGCGTCCCGCAAAGCGGCATTTCGAGCCTCTTCCCGCGCGGCATTCATATCACCGTTAACAATCACCGCCTGACCGGTACCCTGCACCCATGCCGCCGAGACAGCGCCACTGAGTAACAATCCAACCAGTAACAGAATCCCTCGCCCCATGCCGATCACTCCAGGTAATAGAGTGAGTCGACGTTGTCGGCGGCCACATCGCCCCGGCGGTCATTGCCGGATGGCATGGGAATGGCGCAGCGCTCGGCCACCTCACGGTCGTCAGACATGGCCACACAGGCCCGGAAGCGCGGTTCCAGCTTGAGCTCCATCACCGACTCCACCACACCGTCGCTGTGCTCGTTGACGGCGACCAGCTTGGCGCCGCGGATGTAGCTGTCCACATAAGCCCGGAAGTTGTCGTTGTGCAATACAAAGTCGTTGACGGTGGAACTGCCATAGACCACCGTCCCGTATACCCGCTCGGCCAGTGCACGATAGGCATCGAGCTTGGAAGCACGACGGGCCAGCAGACGCTTGCGGGTGTCGAGGCGGTCATCCGCACTGTTCTCGTACGTACCGAACCCACTGACGCGGACGACAATCGGCTCCAGCCGCTCTGGATCGATGTTCTTACCCTGAGTGCCCGAGCCTGACGTGGCGCAACCGGCCAGACCAACCGCGGCAAGACTCAGGATCATCAAAAAACGCTTCATCTTTTTCTCCGGCGAAAATGCAGCTTTGCCGCCTTCCATGAAAAAATCGCGCCAGAAGCGCCAAGCCGCTGTCAGCACTGGAATAAACCCGTCAAACCCCGAACCCGTCGGCGGCAAGCGGCAAGAGCTGTCCGCCCAGTGAACCCGGCCACAGGATCGCAAAAAGCCACGTCCCGTAACCGTCTGGTCACACAACCCGCGCGCCGCGTGAACTATAGTTCGGGGCACTTCCGGGAGGAAGCTCGACAACCAGAAAAATGGGAGAAGTCACCCAATGAAGCACGCACGCCTTGTCCTGGCGATTGGCCTCGCGGCCACCACCGGGACTGCAATTGCCGGGCCGCAGAGCTTTACCACGGCCCGTTCCGTTGCCATGGGAGGCACCGGTGTCGCCGTGGCGCAACCCGCGTCCGCCAACACCGCCAATCCGGCCATGATGGCCATGCAACAACACGACTGGGCCAATGATTTTGGCCTGATCCTGCCGTCGGTGAACGCCCGCATGGCAGACGATGAGAAAGTCGTCGACCAGATTGACGACATCCAGGACACCATTGACCTCATCAACCAGCAAGTGGACGCCGCCAACTTCACGGGCGTACAGCAGAGCGCCGGGCGCCTGCAGAACCAACTGGTGGAGCTCGACCACGATACCGTGCGGGCCGACGCCGGCGTGGGTATCAGCGTGGCGGTTCCCAGCTCGTCGATTTCCGTCGGTGTATTTACCGACGCCACCCTGCGCGCCACCGGCCGCGGCAACGTGGCCGACAGCGACATCGCCCTGCTGGAAGCCATCAAGAACAACCCGGCCCTGGCCGCCGGTATCGATGACATCGGCGATCAGCTCAACTCGGACGGCACAGTGATTGCCTCCGCCCAGGGCGAAGTCGGGCTCAGCCTGGCCAAGGCGTTTACACTGGCGAACGACAACACGCTGTCGATCGGCGTGTCCCCCAAGTACGTGCAGCTGCGCACCTTCGAGTACGTGCAGGAAGTCAGCGACTTTGACGACAGCGACTTCAACGCCAGTGAATACGAGACCAAGAAAAACGGTTTCAACGCCGACCTGGGCACGGCCTATCGCTTCGGTAAAAACCAACACTGGACCGCCGGCCTGAGTGTACGCAACATCATCCCCATGGAGCTGGATTCGAAGTCCGGCCGCACCTACGAACTGGATCCGAAAGCCACCGTAGGCATCGCCCATCGCGGCGACATGCACGTCCTGACCGCTGAAGCGGACCTGACCAAGAACAAGGCATTCGGTTACGGGGATGACACCCAGTGGATTGCCCTGGGCGCCGAGTTCGACGCGTTCCGGGCCGTGCAGCTGCGTGCCGGTGTCCGCCATAACCTGGCCAGCAACGACAACAACGACGGCATCGAGGAGACCACCCAGTACACCTTCGGTCTGGGCTTCTCGCCGTTTGGCGCCCACCTGGAAGTGGCCGGCCTGTTCAGCGACACCGAAGTCGGTGGCGCTGTGGAGCTCGGCGCGGCTTTCTGACGACCGCCATCACCCGGCACACCGGTCCCGCAGCGGGCCGGTGTTGCTCACGCCCCCGTTGATCCTGATAATCCCGTTGACGCAACGACAGGATCACGCATGAATATCTATCTCGTAGGTGGCGCGGTACGCGATGCCTTGTTGGGCCGCCCGGTCAAGGACCGGGACTGGGTCGTGGTCGGCGCCACGCCGGAGGACATGATCCGCCAAGGCTTCCGACAGGTCGGCGCAGACTTCCCCGTCTTCCTTCATCCGCAGAGCAACGAGGAATACGCCCTGGCCCGCACCGAACGCAAGCGCGGCCACGGCTATCACGGCTTCGAGGTCCACAGCGCGCCCGACGTGACCCTGGAAGACGATTTGCGCCGCCGCGATCTCACCATCAACGCCATGGCCCAGGCCGAGGACGGTACCCTAGTCGACCCTTTCAATGGCCGGGCCGATCTGGAAAAACGCCTGCTGCGGCACGTTTCCCCGGCGTTCGCCGAAGATCCCCTGCGCATCCTGCGGGTAGCGCGCTTCGCCGCCCGCTTTGCACCGCTGGGTTTCTGCATTGCCGAAGAGACCCGGGCGCTGATGCGCACGATGGTAGAAGCCGGCGAGGTAGAGCACCTGGTGCCGGAGCGCATCTGGCAGGAAATGCAGCGCGCGCTGCTGGAAGCCTCGCCGACGGTCTTTTTCAGTGTGCTGCAAGACTGCGGCGCGCTGGCAATCCTGATGCCATCGCTGGCCACCGCCATGGAACAGGAACCGGCACCCAACGCGTTGCGCGCCCTGCAATTTGCCAGTGAACTGAGCGAGTCGCTCACCATCCGCTTCGCCGCGTTGACCGGCAGCCTGCAGGATGCTGCCGGCGTCGACAGCCTGTGCGACCGGTTGAAAGCGCCGAACGATTGCCGCGCCCTGGCCACGCATCTGGCGGCCAACGCCGATGACCTGCTGGGCGAGGCCCGCAACGATCCCGGCCTGTTGCTGGCCATCCTCGACCGATGCGATGCCTGGCGGCGACCAGAGCGTTTCGATGAGCTGCTGGTCGCCGTCCGGGCGGTGGGTCTGGCGCGTCGTATCGACTTCAACCCGCTGCCCATCCAGGATGCGGTGAGAGCCGCCAAGGCCGTCGATCCCCGCACCCTGATGGACGAGGGGTATCAGGGCAAGGAATTGGGGCTGGCCATCCGGCGTCGGCGCCACCAGATCATCAGTGACAGCCTGGATCTGACACGATCCGACGGCATGGAACCTTAGTGCCCCGGAATTCAGTTACAATGCCGGGATAAATCTTATAACGGGAGAAAGCATCATGCGTGACGTCGTTATTGCGGCTGCCCGCCGAACGGCCATTGGCACCTTCGGCGGCGGCCTGTCGAGCCTGCGTGCTGACCAGCTGGGGTCGGCGGTGATCAAAGCCCTGCTTGAAGAAACCGGTATCGCCGGCGAGCAGGTCGACGAAGTGGTCCTCGGCCAGGTCCTGACGGCGGGCTGCGGCCAGAACCCGGCCCGCCAGGCAGCCATCAACGCTGGCCTGCCCGCGGGCGTTCCGGCGCTGACCATCAACAAGGTTTGTGGCTCCGGCCTGAAAGCCGTTCACATGGCCGTCCAGTCCATTCGCTGCGGCGACGCCGACCTGATCATCGCCGGCGGCCAGGAAAGCATGAGCCAGGCGCCTCACGTGCTGCCCAACAGCCGCAACGGCCAGCGCATGGGCGACTGGAAGCTGATCGACACCATGGTCAACGATGGCCTGTGGGACGCCTTCAACGGCTACCATATGGGCATAACTGCCGAGAATATCGTGGAAAAATACGGCATCTCCCGGGAAGAGCAGGACAATTTTGCCGCAGCGTCCCAGCAAAAAGCCGCTGCCGCCCGTGAAGCCGGTTACTTCGACGACCAGATCGTGCCGGTCACCATCCCGCAACGCAAAGGCGACCCCCTGATCGTGGACAAGGATGAAGGCCCGCGCGCCGGCGTGACCGGCGAAAGCCTGGCCAAGCTGAAGCCGGCCTTCAAGAAAGACGGCTCCGTGACGGCGGGCAACGCCTCGTCCATTAATGACGGTGCCGCTGCGGTCGTGGTCTGCAGTGCCGAAAAAGCCCAGGCCCTGGGACTGACGCCGCTGGCGACCATCCGCGCCCATGCCAGCGCCGGCGTGGATCCGCAGATCATGGGCACCGGCCCGATTCCCGCCACCCGTCGCTGCCTGGAGCGCGCCGGCTGGTCCGTCGACGATCTCGACCTGATCGAAGCCAACGAGGCCTTCGCCGCCCAGGCGATTTCCGTCAACCGGGACCTGGGCTGGAATACCGACAACGTGAACGTCAACGGCGGCGCCATCGCCCTGGGCCACCCGATTGGTGCGTCAGGTTGTCGCATCCTCGTGACCCTGCTGCATGAAATGCAGCGCCGGGACGCCAAAAAAGGTCTGGCCACCCTCTGTATCGGTGGCGGCATGGGCGTCGCGCTGGCCGTCGAACGCTAAGCCTATTGAAGTGCCAACAGGCCGGTAGCGCACTCGCTGCCGGCCCTGCCTACTCCGCTTGTCCCGATTAACCGCCTCCCCACGTCAGACGGGCTATCCACGCGCGTCAGACAATGATTCATAATCGCCATTCTGCCTAAAAAACGCCCAAAACGGCCAATTAATGTCTATACGTATTTACCGACTTATGGTACAACCGCACCCCCTCGCCAGATGAGCGATTCCGGCGAGTAACGGTGATGTTCGAAACTGCCGGATCGACTCAGGGAATGAAAAACTCGTAAAAAGAATAATTTGGATAGACAGATATCCTGGCCCGCTTCGTGTAGGCTATGCGGCCAAATAAAAAACGGACACCCGTAACAGACGTCAATAGAGAGATTTGCACATGAAAATTGGCATCCCCAAGGAATGCCATCCCGGCGAAAACCGGGTGGCAGCAACGCCGGCGTCCGTCGGCAAGCTGATCAAGCTTGGCCATACGGTCGTTGTCGAAACTGGTGCAGGTGACGCCGCGAAGTATCATGACGATGCCTATCGCGAAGCCGGCGCCGAGATTGCGGAAAACGCACGCGACCTCTGGTCCGCTGCAGAATTCATCCTGAAAGTCCGCGGCCCTGGCTACAACAAGGAGGCCGATCTGGACGAGACCAGCCTGATCAAGGACGACAGCTATCTGCTGAGCTTCCTGTGGCCGGCACAGAATCCTGAAATGCTGGAGACACTGGCGTCCAAGAACGTCACCGCCTTCTCCATCGACGCCCTGCCCCGCATCAGTCGCGCCCAGAAAATGGACGCCCTGAGCGCCATGGGCAACATCGCCGGCTACCGCGCGGTGGTTGAAGCCTCCAACCGCTTCGGCCGCTTTTTCACCGGTCAGGTCACTGCGGCCGGTAAAGTACCGCCCGCCAAGGTCATGGTCATCGGCGCCGGTGTCGCCGGTCTGGCGGCCATCGGTGCAGCCCGCAGCATGGGCGCCATCGTGCGCGCCTTCGATACCCGCCTGGAAGTCAAAGAGCAGGTGGAAAGCATGGGCGCCGACTTCCTGGAGCTGGACTTCGAGGAAGACGGCAGCGGCAGTGGCGGCTACGCCAAGCAGATGAGCAAAGAGTTCATCGAGGCGGAAATGGCCCTGTTCATGGAACAGGCCAAGGAAGTCGACATCATCATCACCACCGCCCTGATCCCGGGCAAGCCGGCCCCGCGCCTGATTACCGCCGACATGGTTCGCGCCATGAAGCCGGGCGGCGTGGTCGTGGATCTGGCCGCCGAACAGGGTGGCAACTGCGAGCTGACCCAGCCGGGTGAAGTCGCGGTCGAGAACGGCGTCAGCATCGTCGGCTACACCGACCTGCCGAGCCGTATGGCGAGCGTGTCCTCCGACCTGTACGCCACCAACCTGTGGCACCTGCTGGGCGAGCTCACGCCGGAGAAAGACGGCGAGATCAAGGTCAACATGGAAGACACCGTCATCCGTGGCGTGACCGTGACCCACGAAGGCAAGGTCACCTGGCCGGCCCCGCAGCCTGAAAAGCCTGCACCCAAACCGGCCCAGCCGAAGCCGGCCGCACAGCCGGCCAGCGACGAGGCCGAAGACGGTAAATCCGGCGCCAAGGCGTTCTGGAAAGGCGCCCTGCTGGTCGCCACCGTCGCCGCCCTGTACGGCATCGGCGCCTACGCACCGACGTCCTTCCTGTCCCACTTCACGGTCTTCGTGCTGGCCTGTTTTGTCGGCTGGCAGGTGATCTGGAACGTGACAGCCTCACTCCATACCCCTCTCATGAGTGTGACCAACGCCATCAGCGGCATCATCGTGATCGGCGCCGTCCTGCACCTGGCCCAGGCGCAGAACCTGGTGATCGGTATTCTCGCGTTCTTCGCGGTGCTGATTGCCTGTATCAACATCGGTGGGGGCTTCCGGGTCACCTACCGCATGCTCAAGATGTTCCATAGGTAAGGAGAGCGACCATGTCACAAGGATTAATTACAGTCGCCTACGTGGCCGCTAGTGTCCTGTTTATTCTGAGCCTGGGCGGCCTGAGCCACCAGGAAACCGCCCGTCGCGGTAACGTCTACGGCATCGCCGGTATTCTCATCGCCATCGCCGCCACCATGGCCGGCATGGGTGCGGGCTGGATGATGACCCTGGTGGCCATCGCCATCGGTGGCGCTATCGGTATCGTCATCGCCAACAAGGTGGAAATGACCCAGATGCCCCAGCTGGTGGCCCTGCTGCACAGCTTCGTGGGTCTGGCCGCGGTGCTGGTCGGCTTTGCCGGCTTCGTCGAGCCACTGGTCGACACCCACGGTGCGGAGCACACCATCAAGCTGGTGGAAGTCTTCGTCGGCATCTTCATCGGCGCGGTAACCTTCACCGGTTCCCTGATTGCCTGCGGCAAGCTGGACGGCCGTATTGCCAGTAAGGCACTGACCCTGCCGGGTCGTCATCTGATGAACCTGATCATCATCGCGGCCTGCATCGGCCTGGGTGGCTGGTTCCTGACCACCGACAGCATGGTCGAAGGCCTGCTGGCCCTGGCCATCATGACCGCCCTCGCGTGCATTCTGGGTATCCACCTGATCATGGCGATCGGTGGTGCGGACATGCCGGTTGTGGTGTCCATGCTCAACAGTTATTCCGGTTGGGCGGCGTCCGCCATCGGTTTCATGCTGGGCAACGACCTGCTGATCGTGACCGGCGCCCTGGTGGGCAGTAGCGGTGCGATCCTGAGCTACATCATGTGCAAGGCGATGAACCGCTCCTTCGTGAGCGTCATCCTGGGCGGCTTCGGTCAGACCAGTTCCAGCTCCGCCGCAGTGGACGGCGACCTGACCATCAACGAAACCTCCATCGATGAAGTGGCCGACGAGCTGCGCAACGCCGACTCCGTGATCATCGCACCGGGTTACGGCATGGCCGTCGCCCAGGCCCAGAACGCGGTCAGCGAGATCACCCAGTACCTGCGCAAGCGCGGCGTCAACGTGCGCTTCGCGATCCATCCGGTGGCCGGTCGCCTGCCGGGGCACATGAATGTGCTGCTGGCCGAGGCCCACGTGCCGTATGACATCGTGCTGGAAATGGATGAGATCAACGAAGACTTCCCCGAGACCGACGTGGTCCTGGTGATCGGTGCCAACGACACCGTCAACCCGAGCGCCGCGGAAGACCCGGGCAGCCCGATTGCCGGGATGCCGGTTCTGGAAGTCTGGAAAGCGCGCCAGGTCGTGGTCCTCAAGCGGGGCATGTCCGCCGGTTACTCCGGTGTGGAAAACCCGCTGTTCTTCAAGGAGAACACCCACATGCTGTTCGGCGATGCTCACGAGAGCACCAGCCGCCTGCTCAGCAACCTGACCTCAGGCGACTGATAGAGCCGCCTCAGAGAGACCGTGTGGGAACGTCGCGAACGCGGCGGTTCTCACACGGCCTTCTCAGATACCCCCTTTGAACCCGACCTGACGCCAGGCCTCGTAACAGACGACAGCCACCGCGTTGGACAGGTTCAGACTCCGGGAGGAGTCACACATCGGCAGGCGCAACGCCTGCTCGATAGCAGAGCCGCCGCGGATGTCCGCGGGCAGACCGGCGGTTTCGCTACCAAACAGCAGACAATCCCCCGCCTCGAATGCCACCTCACTGTAATGCGTGCTCGCCTTTGTGGTCATGGCGTAGATCCGCTTGTCCGGCTGCTTCGCCAGGAAGTCATCGAAATCCCGGTAACGGCTCACGTTCGCCAGGTCGTGATAGTCCAGCCCCGCCCGACGGAGCTTGCGCTCCTCGAAATCGAAACCCAGCGGTTCGATCAGATGCAACTGGAAGCCGGTGTTGGCGGCCAGACGGATTATGTTGCCGGTATTGGGGGCAATCTGGGGTTCATGCAGGACGATATGGAACATGGCGACTCTGGAGCGTTAACAGACGGCCGTAATGGCCGGGGTTTACAGGAGAGCCCAAAGATACGCCAACGGCCGCGTGTTGGGAAACGGGACAGTCAGTCTGGCAGAGAGGAACCGGGAGGTTCCGGGGATGAAGGGGCGGGACCGGCCGGAAAGCCGGTCCCGGGAGGCAGGATCAGTGCTTCTGTTCTTCGGTGGCCTGACCGGCCGCTTCTTCCTGCTGACGCTTGAGCGCCTGGGCGTAGATCGCGTCGAAGTTCACCGGCGCCAGCATCAGGCCCGGGTAGCTGCCCTTGTTGACGATGGTGTCGATGGACTCGCGGGCGTACGGGAACAGGATGGTCGGGCAGTAGGCGCCCAGCATCTGGCCCAGCTGCGGCCCTTCGATGCCCTTGACCATGAACACGCCGGCCTGCTGGATTTCGACGATGTAGGCCACCTTCTCTTCGATCTTGGCGGTGATCGTCATGGACAGGACCACTTCGTACTGGTTGTCGCTGACCTTGGTATGCGAAGTGTTCAGGTCCAGGTTGACCTGGGGCTGCCACTGCTCCTGGAAAATGGTCGGCGAGTTCGGGGACTCGAAGGACAGGTCCTTGATGTAGATACGCTGCAGCGCAAACTGGGGTTGGTCCGGGTTTGCGTTTTCGTTGCCTGCTGCCTGCTGGTTCTCAGCCATTTTCTTTCCTTCCGGTTCTTGTCTGGGAGCGCACCGGGAGTGCCCTCCGGTCTGATTATTGTGAGCGGGTACTGTGAGAGGGCCTCACTATACCCGCTGTCAGGGGATATCGATGTGAAACAGTGCGCCAAGTGGGCGGGGAATTCAACTGGCGCAATTGAGGGATTACTTCTTCTTGCGCTTCAGCGGCAGGTTGCTTCCCTGCCACTCGGAAATACCGCCGGCCAGGCGCACCACATTGCTATAACCCGCCTCGTTCAGCTGCTTGACCGCCGTTGCGGAATGCTGGCCCATCTTGTCCGCGACGATGATCTGCTTGTCCTCGTATTTCTTGAGTTCATCCATCCGCTCTTTCAGGGAATTGAGCGGAATGTGCAGGGAACCGACGATATGACCCGTGCCGTATTCCTTCTTCTCGCGGATGTCGACCACCACGGCTTCGTCCTTGTTCAGCAGGCCGATCGCCGACTGGGCGGTAATCTTCTTGCCCCCACGACGCATCTCCAGCAGGGCCAGCGCCACCAGCATGAGAATGAAAAGCGTGGCGAGCACGTAATGATTGGCAACAAATTCAGGGAGTTTTTCCAGAAAGTTCATCAGTACAACCTGCGGGGCCTGCAAACGAAATTGATGCGCGATTATACACATCCGTAACGCTTGACAGAAGGCGGCCCACATAGCCTGAGTCGTTCAAAAAAGGTAGACTCGGCACTCCATTCCCATTTCCATCGGACCAGGCAATGACCGCAATGCGAAAGACGACTGCACTGATAATTCTCGACGGCTGGGGTTATCGCGACCCTTCTGACGACAATGCCATCAGCAATGCCAACACCCCGTTCTGGGACAAGCTCTGGCAAGAGCAGCCGAAAACGCTGATCAACACCTCCGGCATGTTCGTTGGCCTTCCCAAGGGCCAGATGGGCAACTCCGAGGTCGGTCACATGAACCTGGGCGCGGGTCGCATCGTCTACCAGAGCCTGACCCGTATCGATAAAGACATCGCCGATGGCGCCTTCGCCGACAACCCGGTAATCACCAGTGCCATCGACAAGGCCGTGGAGAAAGGCAAGGCCGTTCACCTGATGGGCCTGCTGTCTCCGGGCGGCGTCCATGCCCACGAAGACCATATCCTGGCGGCCGCCGAAGTGGCCCACTCACGGGGCGCAAAGGCCGTCTACGTTCATGCCTTCCTGGACGGCCGTGACATGCCGCCGCGCAGCGCCGAGCCTTCACTTAAAAAAGTGGACGGCAAACTGCGGGAAATGGGCGTGGGCCGCATCGCCTCCCTCGTTGGCCGCTACTTCGCCATGGACCGCGACAACCGCTGGGACCGCGTCGAAGCCGCCTACAACCTGCTTACCGCCGGCAAAGGCGAATTCACCGCGGACACACCGGTCGAAGGCCTGCATGAAGCCTACGAGCGTGGCGAGAACGACGAGTTCGTCAAGGCCACCCGCATCCAGGCCGCCGGCGAGCCGGACGCCTTCGTGCAGGACGGCGACAGCATGATCTTCATGAACTTCCGCGCCGACCGCGCCCGGGAAATGACCCGCGCCTTCGTCGAGGACGATTTCGACGGCTTCGAGCGTGAGCAGCGCCCGGCCCTGTCGGATTTCGTCATGCTCACCGAGTATTCCGCCGACATCAAAACGTCTTGCGCCTACCCGCCCGAGAAGCTGGTCAACAGCCTGGGCGAGTACATGGAAAAGCTGGACAAGACGCAGCTGCGCATCGCCGAGACCGAAAAATACGCCCATGTGACGTTCTTCTTCTCGGGCGGCCGCGAGGAGCCGTATAAAGGCGAAGATCGCATCCTGGTGCCCTCGCCCAACGTGGCCACCTACGACCTGCAACCGGAAATGAGCGCGCCGGAAGTCACCGACAAGCTGTGCGAAGCGATTCGCAGCGGCAAGTACGACCTGGTGGTATGCAACTACGCCAACGGCGACATGGTCGGCCATACCGGCAGTTTCGAAGCCGCAGTCAAGGCGGCCGAGTGCCTTGACCAGTGCCTGGCGAAGATCGACGCCGCGCTGAAGGACGTGGACGGCCAGGCCCTGGTCACCGCGGACCACGGTAACTGCGAACAGATGACCGATCCGGAATCCGGCCAGATGCACACTGCCCACACCACCGGGCCGGTGCCGTTGGTGTACATGGGCAGCCGCAAGATCCAACTCAAGGACGACGGCGCCCTGAGTGATGTGGCCCGGTCTCTGCTGACCCTGATGCAGCTGGAACAGCCGGCTGAAATGACCGGTCATTCACTGATCGAACAAGACTAGGACTCGGTGTGACCCACGCGGCCATCCGGCAGTGCCGCCCCGATTCCCGATCCAGCCTCCCGACGCGCCTCCTGCGCGCCGGGTTGCTGCTGATGGCCCTGCTTTCGCCCCTCCCTGCGACAACCTACGCGCAGGATGCCGACTCCGTTTCCCCGGAGCAGATTGAAGCGCTCAAGGAACAGATCGCCGACATCGACGATTGGCTGAAAGACGCCGAAGCCGACCGCGGCGAACTGGAACAGACCCTGGCCAGCACCGAGCGCAAGATCGGCCAGCTCAAGAAGGAACGCCGCTCCCTGCGTCAGCAGGCGGCCGAGCAACAGACCGAAATCGACAAGCTCAAGGACCGCGAGCGGAAACTGGAAAAGGAGCTTGCCGCCAAGCGCGAAGCGCTCAAAGCCCAGATCCGGGCCGCCTGGATGGCCGGCGACGCGCCCGCCCTGAAAGTCCTGCTCAACGAGATCGATCCGCAGAAGCTGTCGCGGGTCATGACCTACCACGAGTACCTGAGCAAAGACACCGTCAGCCGGCTGGAAGCCTTCAACCGCACCCTGGACGATCTCAAAACCACGCGCGAACAAAGCATCGCCGCCCAGCTCAAGCTCAAGAAAACCGAAGCCGCCGTCGCCGAACGCCAGGACAAGCTGGAGGACCAGCACAAAACCCGCGAACGCACCCTGGCCCTGCTGAAATCGGACATCTCCGACAAGAAAGGCCAGCGCCAGGATCTGGTGGCCGACCGGGAACGCCTGGAAAAACTCCTGAAGGAAGTGGAAGCCGCGATTGCCGACATTCCCACGCCCAAAGAATCACAACCTTTCTCAAGTTTGCGCGCTAAACTCCCGTGGCCAACCCGTGGTAAGGTGATTATCGGCTATGGCGAGAGCCTGCATAACGGGCGCCTGCGCCACAACGGCCTGCTCATCGCCGCCCAGCCCGAGGCCGAGGTCAAAGCTGTCCATTACGGGCGCGTCGTTTTCGCCAACTGGTTGCGCGGCTTCGGACTTCTGACCATTATTGACCACGGGGATGGTTACATGAGCCTCTATGGCCGTAATTCGAGCCTGCTCAAGAGCCCCGGAGAATGGGTCAGGGCTGGCGAGACCATCGCTATCGCGGGCGAGGGCGACAAGGATTCGAGCGCCCGGCTCTATTTCGAGATTCGGCATAACGGCAAGCCACAAAACCCAATGAGGTGGCTGGCCCATAAATAAGGTGAGGGATGCGCCGTGAGAACACACTGTATTGCTGTCTTCCATTGCCTGCCCACCGTGACAATAAAACACCGCGAGTACAGGAACACTGCATGAAACTGGCCAGACGTACCGCCGCTACTGCTCTTCTCTGCGCTTACAGCCTGTTGACCCTACCGGCGCTGGCGCTGGCAGACACCGACCCCGAAACCGGCGAAACCATTCTCAAGGGCGAAGCCAACGGCAAGGATGTGACCGTTCGCCTGCCCGACCCGGAAAAGCAGCTGCCGCTGGACGAACTGCGCAAGTTCACCGAAGTGTTTGGCCGCATTCGCGAAGCCTACGTCGAGGAAGTGGACGACACCACGCTGCTTGAGAACGCCATCAAGGGCATGCTCTCCGGCCTCGACCCTCACTCTGCCTACCTGGAGCCCCAGGCCTACGAAGAGCTGGAGGAAAGCACCAGCGGCGAATTTGGCGGTTTGGGCATCGAAGTAGGCATGGAGGACGGCTTTGTCCGCGTCATCTCCCCCATCGACGACACCCCGGCCCAGAAAGCCGGCGTGCAGGCCGGCGACATGATCATCAAGCTGGGTGACCAGCCCGTCAAAGGCATGAGCCTGGAAGAAGCCGTCAACCTGATGCGCGGCAAGCCCGGCTCGACCCTCAAGTTGACCATCGTGCGGGACGAACAGAGTGCGCCCATCGAGATCGACGTCAAACGCGACGTGATCAAAGTGGCCAGCGTCAAATCCCGCATGCTGGAGCCGGGCTACGCCTACCTGCGCCTGACCCAGTTCCAGGCCGAAACCGGTCGTGAATTCGTCGAAGCCATCGACAAGCTGGAACAGGACAACGGCGGCAAGCTCAGTGGCATCATCATCGACCTGCGCAACAACCCCGGCGGCGTTCTCCAGGCCGCGGTGGAATCCGCCGATGCGGTGCTGGATGAAGGCCTGATCGTCTACACCGATGGCCGCATCCAGAGTTCCAAACTGCGCTTCAGCGCCCAACCGGGCGACGAAACCGACGGCGCGCCGATCGTCGTGCTGATCAACGGCGGCTCCGCCTCTGCGTCGGAAATCCTGGCCGGCGCCTTGCAGGATCATCACCGTGCCGTGATCATGGGCACCGAATCCTTCGGCAAGGGCTCGGTCCAGACCGTCATCCCGCTGGACGAGACCCACGCCATCAAGCTCACGACTGCCCGTTATTACACCCCCAGCGGCCGCTCCATCCAGGCCAAGGGCATCCACCCGGACATCGTGGTCAAACAGGCCCGCCTGACCGAGGTGGACAACCAGCCGTTCTTCACCGAAGCAGACCTGAGCGGCCATCTGGAAAACGGCACGGAAGACGGCAAGACCGACGACAAGACCGCGAAAGCGGCCAAAGACGAACTGGTGGCCAAGGACTACCAGCTACGCACAGCCCTGAACCTGTTGAAAGGGCTGGGAATTCTCGGCAAGAGCAAAGAGAGCGCCCAGTGAGATTGAGCCGTACCTGCCGGGCGCTTCTGGCGCCCGCGTTGCTGTGTATCGCCCCGGTGCTGGCAACGCCGATCCAAGCCGCACCGCGCGGCGAACAGCCGCCGCCCACCATCGCCATCATTATCGATGACATGGGCCACGACAAAGTCCAGGGCGAGCGCCTGATCCAGCTGTCCCAGCCGATTACCCTCGCCTTCCTGCCGTTCCGGCCCTATACCACATCGCTGGCCCGGGATGCCCACGCCAACGGCAAGGAGATCATGCTGCACGCGCCCATGGCGAACACCCATCACATCGGCCTCGGAGCCGGTGGCCTGGACGCCAGCATGGACGAACGCGCCACCACCACGTCCCTGCGCCACTCGCTGCAATCCATCCCCTACGTGCAGGGCGTGAATAATCACATGGGCAGCCTGCTCACCCAGAACCGCCAGCACATGGACTGGGTCATGAAGGAGCTGTTCCACTACCCGCTCTACTTCGTGGACAGCCGCACGATTGCCGGCACCGTGGCCGCCCAAAGCGCCAGCGATCACGACGTCCCCAACATGAGCCGTGACGTGTTCCTCGACAACGAACAGACCGAGGAAGCGGTGGATCGGCAGTTCAAGCTGCTGGTGGAAACCGCCAAGCGCAACGGCACCGCGATTGGCATCGGCCATCCGCACAAGGTGACGGTGGATTATCTGGTGAAGCACCTGCCGGAGCTGGACGCGCAGGGCATCGCCGTGGCGACCGTCAGTGGCCTGTGGGCCATGCGGCACAATAACGCGCCGATGTTTGTGGATGTGAAGCAGCCGGTGCGGACGTCGTTGGCTAAAGGGAAGGCAGCTGTGAAATAGCCGTTGGTTTGGCTGTTTGTTAGGCCAAGTGGTTTTCTGGCTGCCCCTGCTTTACCGCTCCCCCCTCTCTCCAACCTCTCTCCCTCCAGGGGAGAGAGGCATATGGCCTAGTCACTCTTCTTAAATATGCTGAATGAATTGCGCGCCGAAATTGAGAATGCAATTCTTGAGAGGAACCGAAGCGATCTTTAGCCTCTCTCCCCTGGAGGGAGAGAGGTTGGAGAGAGGGGGAGCTGGCGCCAGCCAGCCAAAGGAATCAGGGAGTTGGACGCTATCCAGAAAGACTATAGCCGAACTTCAATCCCCTTATCATGCATAAACTGCTTGGCCTCGGGAATCGTGTGCTGACCGAAGTGGAAGATCGACGCCGCCAGCACCGCATCCGCACCGCCCTGGGTCACGCCATCCGCCAGGTGCTGCAGCTCCCCCACACCGCCTGAGGCAATCACCGGCACCACCACCGCATCGCTGATCGCGCGCGTCAGGCCCAGATCGAAGCCGATCTTGGTGCCGTCACGGTCCATGCTGGTGAGCAGCAGTTCGCCGGCACCCATCTCGACCATCTTCTTCGCCCATTCAACGGCGTCCAGCCCCGTCGGCTTGCGCCCGCCGTGGGTAAAGATCTCCCAGCGCGGCGTTTCGCCCTCGGCACTCACCCGCTTGGCGTCGATGGCCACCACGATGCACTGGCTGCCGAACCGCTCAGCGGCTTCCCGCACGAACTCCGGATTGAACACCGCCGCGGTGTTGATGCTCACCTTGTCGGCGCCCGCATTGAGCAGCTTGCGGATGTCTTCCACGGTGCGCACGCCGCCGCCAACGGTCAGCGGGATAAAGACCTGGCTGGCCATCCGCTCGACGGTCTCGTAGGTGGTGTCGCGACTTTCGTGACTGGCGGTGATGTCCAGGAAGGTGATCTCGTCCGCGCCCTGCTCGTTGTACTTGCGAGCCACCTCTACCGGGTCGCCGGCGTCGCGGATATCGACAAAGTTGACGCCTTTGACCACGCGGCCCTTATCGACGTCCAGACAGGGAATGATGCGCTTGGCCAGGGTCATATCACTTCTCCTGCTGATCGCACCAGGCCTGGGCTTCCGCCACATCCAGGGTGCCTTCGTAGATGGCCCGGCCGGTGATGGCGCCGAGGATGCCACGATCCGCTTCCGCGGACAGGCGCTGGATGTCGTCCATGTTGGTGACGCCGCCGGAGGCGATCACCGGAATCCCGCAGGACTCCGCCAGATGCGCGGTCTGCTCGACGTTCACGCCCTGCATCATGCCGTCGCGGCTGATGTCGGTGTAGACGATGCTGTCCACACCGTCGTTGGCAAACTGTTTCGCCAGATCCGTCGCCTTCACTTCAGAGACTTCCGCCCAGCCGTCCGTCGCCACTAGGCCGTCTTTGGCATCCAGCCCCACGATGATGTGGCCCGGGAAGCGCTTGCACATCTCGGTGACGAACTCCGGCTCCTTCACGGCTTTGGTGCCAATGATCACCCATTGCACACCCGCCTTCAGGTAGGCCTCGATGGTTTCCGCAGAGCGGATGCCGCCGCCGATCTGGATCGGCAGGTCCGGGAAGCGCTTGGCGATGGCGTTGACGATTTCACCGTTCACCGGTTCACCGGCAAAGGCGCCGTTCAGGTCCACCAGGTGCAAACGACGGGCGCCGGCGTCGACCCAGCGGGCCGCAACGTCGACCGGATTCTCGGAGAACACGGTGGAGTCGTCCATCCGGCCCTGGCGCAGGCGAACACACTTTCCGTCTTTGAGGTCGATGGCGGGAATAATCAGCATGGTGTTATCAATCCAGTTCGGTGTGGAGGTCAGCGCTTACTGACCCGACCATTGTACGAAGTTTTTCAGCAGCTGCAGACCGGCCCGATGGCTCTTCTCCGGGTGGAACTGCGTGGCGAAGACGTTATTGCGGGCGACGGCCGCCGCCAGATCCACGCCGTAGTGCGTGCGGCCGGCAATGTCCGGATTGCCCTCGGCCTCGGCGTAGTAGCTGTGGACAAAGTAGAAGCGCTCACCGTCCTCGATGTCGTGCCACATCGGATGATCCTGGGTCTGCCAGACCTGGTTCCAGCCCATATGCGGGACTTTCAGGCGCTCGCCCTGCTCGTCCTTCAGGTTGTTGCCGAAGAAACGGACCTGCGAGGGAAACAGCGCGATGCCGTCCACGCCGTTGTTCTCTTCACTGCGGGCCATCAGCGCCTGCATGCCGACGCAGATCCCCAGCAGCGGGCGACCTTCGGCGACCAGGTCCTTCACCAGCGTGTCGACGCCCTGGCGGCGGATCTCGCCCATACAGTCGCGCATTGCGCCAACGCCAGGCAGGATCACGCGATCGGCCTCGCGGATGATGGCTTCGTTGTCGGTCACCTGGACGCGCATGTCCGGCGCCACGTGCTCGACCGCCTTGCTGGCCGAATGGAGGTTACCCATGCCGTAATCGATGATGGCAACGGACTTCATAGTCAGGACAACTCCGGAAAGCAGCGACCGGCTGGGTTGCCCTCAGCCGGCCGGGATAACAGATAGGGTGACAGAACCCGCGTCAGTGCAACCCGCCTTAGAGCGAGCCTTTGGTGGACGCGATCACACCCGCCATGCGCTCGTCCGGCTCGATGGCCATGCGCAGCGCGCGACCGAAGGCCTTGAACACCGTCTCGATCTGGTGGTGCGTGTTCTTGCCCTTCAGGTTGTCGATGTGCAGCGTCACCATGGAGTGGTTCACGAACCCGTGGAAGAACTCCTCGAACAGGTCCACATCGAACCCGCCGACCGTGGCACGGGTGTACGGCACCTCCATGCTCAGACCGGGGCGGCCCGACAGGTCGATCACGACGCGTGACAGGGCTTCATCCAGCGGCACATAGGCGTGACCGTAACGGCGGATGCCTTTCTTGTCGCCCACAGCCTTGACGAACGCCTGGCCCAGCGTAATGCCGATGTCCTCGACCGTGTGGTGGTCGTCGATGTGCAGGTCGCCCTTGGACACGATGTCCAGATCCACCAGCCCGTGACGGGCGATCTGATCCATCATGTGCTCCAGGAAGGGCACGCCGGTATCGAAGTGGGACTCGCCGGTGCCGTCGAGATTAATCGACACCGTAATCTGGGTTTCGAGGGTATTGCGTTCTACCCGCGCCTTGCGTTCGGCCATGGGGACTCCAGTGAATAAAGCCGGAAATTGTGACAGCGCAGAGTATACCGCGTTATGTCGTCTTTCTCACTTTATTGAGGCGATAGCGTGGAATGGCACGAACCGGCGTAGCGGGGCGCCACGCCGGTCGGAGAAGGCCGCTTAGAAGGCCTTCTTCAGGTTATTCATATACGTGTCCACCATGCCGTTGAACTCGTGCTTAACCACCGGGCTGATGGCCAGTTTGAGCAGGCTCGGCAGCGGCAGCGTCAGCTCCGCCGTGGTCTGGAAACTGGCGCGGGTCACGTCATCGCCCTTGGCAGACAGGTTCCAGGAGCCGCGCACAACACCGTTGCCCTCGCCCTTCACCGGTTCCCAGGTGATTTTGCCGGCGTCTTTGTCGGCGACGTACTTGCTGGCATAAACGGACTGGATGGAGTGCTTGTCCACGCCGATCTTTTCCATTTCCCAGCGGTAGACGTTGTCGCCCAGATCCACCAGCTTATCCACTTTGGGGAAGTAACTGGCCGACTTGGGGACGTCTGCCAGCAGGTCGAACACCTCGTCGTAACTGCCTGGAATATCGATTTCCCGATTCAGCTCAATAGCAATCGTGATGGCCACCCGAAACTCCTTAACTTGCGTTGTCTTTATTGTGTCGGGCGCTCTGGCCCTGGATACGTGATGCGCGGCATTCTGACGAAAAGTCGTACGCCGTCAATCGTTATTTTGTTACCTAATCATTTCAGGGCAATGCTTTCTGCCCCGATGGCGCTCTCTGCAGAGTGTACCGGGATTGGCGGTCAAATGAACATTCTGAAAGATTGCCGGTATACACCGCCTGATCGGTGGGCTGATTGAATCCTGTGTCGTATGCTAACCGTAATACGACGTTGTAAAACTGTTGTGCTTACGCGGTGTTGAGACACTCCGCGCTGACATTCAATGATTGGCCGGCCCTGCCTGCACCGGATTACCGGCGCCCGCGAGCCGCTCCGGGCCAGCCATCAACATAGCCGTAAGGATACTGCTGCCATGAAAGCGCTTCGCTACCTGCTGATTGCCGTCGTCGCCGTCATCGTCCTGATCGCTGCCGCGGTCGTGATCGCCACGATGGTGCTGGACCCGAACGACTACAAACCCCAGATCGAGAAAATCGTCGAGAAGAAAACCAACCTCGACCTGTCGTTGAACGGCGACATCAGCTGGTCGTTCATCCCCATCGGCCTGGAAGTGAACGACGTCGAGGCCAAGCTCGACGGCGATCAGTTCGTGAAGCTCAACCTGCTGCGGGCGGAAGTGGACTTCTGGTCGCTGATCAGTATGTCCCCAGCGGTCGACACCTTCACACTCGACGGCCTGGAAGCCCGCCTGGTCAAGAACAAGCAGGGCCAGGGCAACTGGCAACGCATCATGCCGGAGGGCGAAGCGAAACCGGCTGACGAACAGACCGCCCAGAAAGAAGAACCGGCTCCGGCAGAAACACCGGCGGCGGATCAAGGCGGCAGCGAACCGCTCAAGTTCAATGTCGAGGAAATCGCCATCACCAACGCCCAGGTGCATTACTCGGATCAGGGCACCGGCCAGTCCGTCACCCTGGACGACTTCTCGCTCAACGCCAGTGACATTACCCTGGGCCAGACCTTCCCGCTCAGCCTCGGCTTCCACTTCACCACCAACGAGCCGGAACTGGACGTGGTCGCGCAGATCAAAGCCCAACTGACCGCCAACGAAGCGCTCAACCAGTTCCAGATGCAGGATCTGGACAGCAGCTTTGAACTCAAAGGGGCGGCCGTCGGCGGCAAGACCGTCAATGCCAGCTTCACCGGTAACGCCGCCGCCAACCTGGAACAGGAGACGGCGTCCCTGTCCGACTTCGTCGCCAAACTGGCCGGCCTGGAGCTGAGCGCTGACGTGAACGTAGCCGGCTTCGGCGACAAGCCCAAGCTGGACGGCAAACTGTCCGTCGCCGAATTTTCCATCCGCGACCTGATGGACACCCTCGGCCAGGCGCCGATCGAAACCAGCGATCCGGATGTGCTCAAGAAAGCGTCCTTCTCCACCGACATCGGCGGCAAGCCGGGCCAGATCGACCTGAACAACCTGCAGCTCAAGCTGGACGACACCACCTTCAAGGGCAGCTTCGGGCTGGGTCTGGCCAACACCGCCATCGACCTGAAGTTGAAGGGCGACAAGATCAACGTCGACCGCTACCTGCCGCCGAAGTCCGACCAGCCGGCCGCCGAAACCGCCAGCAGCGACGACAGCGGCGCCCCGGCCCCGGGCAGCACCAAGGCCCCGCCGGAATCCGACCTGCTGCCGCTGGACACCCTGCGCGGCCTCGACTTGGACGTGGATCTGAGCCTGGGCGAACTGGTTGCCAGTAACCTGACCATCACCGATATTCAGTCAAAAATCTCCGCCAAGAACGGCCTGATCGAAGTCGATCCCTTCGCCGGCAAGCTGTATGAAGGCGACTTCAACGTGCAGGCCACGCTGGATGCGCGCAAGGACAACCCGACCTGGAAGATCACCGAGCGGGCCAACAACATCCAGACCCTCTCGCTGCTCACCGACCTGGCGGACATGAAGCTGCTTTCCGGCGCCGCCAACCTGACCGCTGACATCACCACCCAGGGCAATCGCCTATCCGCCCTGCGCAGCAACGCCAAGGGCGACATCAAGTTCAACCTGGACAAGGGCAGCTTCAACAAGATGAACCTGACGAAGATGGCCTGTCAGGGCATCGCGCTGGCCAACCAGGAAAGCCTGACCACCACCGACTGGGGCGATTCCACGCCGTTCAACGACATGCACGGCGTACTCAAGATCGACGGCAACACCATCAAGAACACCGATCTGACGGCTGCCTTGGCCGGCATGGAGCTCAAGGGCGGCGGCACCGTCGATCTGGCCAAGAGCGACCTCGACTACGAGGCCGGCTTGCGCGTTGTCGGTGAGATCCACCGCGACGAAGCCTGCCGCGTCACCAAGTACGTCGAGAACGTGGTGATTCCTGTAGAATGCCGCGGCGACATTTCCGGCGACCCGGCCAAACTGTGCTCCTTCGACGGTTCGCGCTTCCGCGACACCCTCAAGGACATGGCCGCCAACGCCGCCAAGAAAAAGGCACAGGACGAAGTGAACAAGGCCATCGACGAAAAGCTGGGTGACAAGCTGAACGAGAAGCTGGACAAGGACACCAGCGACAAAGTGAAGGGCGCACTCAAGGGGCTGTTCAAGTAATGGCCGACAGCGTCGCCGACCGGCTGCTGGCGTGGTACGACCAGCACGGCCGCAAGAATCTGCCCTGGCACGAAGACCGGACACCCTACCGCGTGTGGGTGTCCGAGATCATGCTGCAGCAAACGCAGGTGACCACCGTCATCCCCTACTACGAGGCCTTCATGGCCCGCTTCCCGGACGTGAAGAGCCTGGCCGAAGCGCCGGTGGATGATGTGCTCCAGCACTGGTCGGGCCTGGGCTACTACGCCCGCGCCCGCAACCTGCAAAAAGCCGCCAAGGCGGTGATGGCCGACCACGGCGGCGAATTCCCGAAACATCAGGAGCAGCTCGAAGCCCTCACCGGCATCGGCCGCTCCACCGCCGCCGCCATCCTGGCCCAGGCCCACGGCATACGCGCCACCATCCTCGACGGCAACGTCAAACGCGTGCTCGCCCGCTACCACGCCGTCCACGGCTGGCCGGGCCAGACCGCCGTCCTGCGCACACTCTGGGAATACGCCGAACAGCATACGCCCCACGAGCGCGTGCGGGACTACACCCAGGCCATCATGGACCTGGGCGCCATGGTCTGCACCCGACGCAAACCGGACTGTGACCACTGCCCGCTGGCCGACGACTGCGAAGCCAGGACCCAGGGCCTGACCGCCGCCCTGCCCGAGTCCAAACCGAAGAAAGCCAAGCCGGAAAAGGAAACCTGGCTGCTGATGATCGAGGACGACGCCGGCAACCTGCTGATGGAACGGCGCCCGCCCAACGGCATCTGGGGCGGCCTCTGGAGCCTGCCGGAGCTGGACACCGCCATCACCCTGGACGAACTGCCGGAAGTGGCCGAACGCGAACTGGGCATCGCCTGCGACGACGCCCAACCGCTGAGCGCCTTCCGCCACACCTTCAGCCACTATCACCTGCACATCCATCCGGTGCGCCTGCGCCATGCCGGGACCGCTGCCGCGATGGATAGTGGGGATTTAGTTTGGCAGCCACGGGAGGACGCTCCAACCCTTGGTGTCCCGAGCCCCATCCGAAAACTCCTGACGCAGCCGGAACAAACCACCCTGCTCTGATTCTGTTACCATCGCCGGAATTGAAGACATCCCGAAAGGAGCCGACATGAGCCGCACCGTATTCTGCCGCAAGTACCAGAAAGAGATGGAAGGCCTCGACATGCCGCCCATGCCCGGCGCCAAGGGCCAGGAACTCTACGAGACCGTCTCCAAGCAGGCCTGGCAGGAGTGGCAGAACCAGCAGACCATGCTGATCAACGAAAAGCACCTGAACATGATGGACCCGTTCGCCCGGAAGTACCTCAAGGCCCAGATGGAGAAGTTCCTGGACAATGAGGAATTCGAACAGGCCGAGGGATTCGTGCCGCCGGAAGAGCGTTGATACACCTCACTGAACAGGGATTGACCAACTCCCGGAAAGACGAGAAATTTTCTCTGAAACGGCCTTGACTCCGTCAACCTAAACCGGTTTAATACCGCCCCGTTGCCCGGATAGCTCAGTCGGTAGAGCAGGGGATTGAAAATCCCCGTGTCGGTGGTTCGATTCCGCCTCCGGGCACCATTATTCTGAAAAGCCGCTCACTCGAGCGGCTTTTTTCGTTTCTGGCCCTTCACTTTTTCCTATCCGAACTGCGGTCTTGATCGACAGGTAATTTGCAAACCATAGTCCGAGCTAAAGTAAATCGCCTCATTTTTCTCAATCAATCTGTTGTACTAAAAGCCATTCGCAACACAAAAACTATGCGCTATTTTGTAGACGCCGCTAACGCCAAGGCGGCAAAAACAACAAGGAGTAATAATGCTTTCCAATAAAAAACTGATGAGTGCGCTGTTCTTATCAACTGCCGGCCTTTTTGCTTCTGCACCCGCGATCGCGAAAAACGACTTCACGAACAAGTTGCAAAGCTACTACCAATCTTCGCAAGAGCTTCAGTCCCAAGTTCTGCAAGCAGTGTTCGTCGCAACCATGACGCTTCAGAAAGAACCCAATGTGCCAGCGGTCAAGAAGCAGGGAGAAGCGCTTCCCGGGGCGTTGGAGAAGTTTGAAGATAACTTCAGCGATTTAGCAAAGCTCATGGACAAGCAGTCCATCAAAGCACAGTACAGCTCGGTGATCGAAAAGGTTTACGACGAGGATGTTACTGCATCCATTCCCAAGCTGGAGGCGTTTAGCAAAGCGTACACCGAGTTTGCTGATTCCATGCAGAGCGAGACGTTTACCGTGTACGCAAAAGAGGGATGGGCAAACTCAGGGATCACGGTCAATAAAGGTGATTTGATATGGGTGAAATCCGAGGGAAGCTGGAAAGCTTCCTCGCATTATGCCCCGACAAACAGCGAGGGCTACGTTTGCCGCTCTGACGCCTACACATTGAATCGAAATGCCCCGCTTGGAGCGCTTCTGTATCGAGTGAGAGGTTCGTCTAGCGTCAACGGCAGAGCTCTTCAGCAGGAGAATCGAGGACAGGCTGACGCATCGGGCAGGCTAGAATTCATCATGAACGATGAAGACCGGCGCAATAATCTAGGACAACTACGCCTGCAAGTTGTTGTGATGGATTCTGATGACATCAAAGAGCTTGCCTCTCGAATTCAAGGCATGCAGGACAAGGACTCCTAACCAAATCAACGAAGCCGCGGTCTATCGCGGCTTCATTGTTTTCCAAAGCCTTAGTGAAGAAATGGGTACACAATTATTTTTGTGGATAGCGACACGGCTTAAATCACTCCTTTTATAATGCCCTTGATTCGAGCATCCGACATACCGGAGACAGTAATCATGATGACCTGGGCGGCATTCAAAAGGTCTTGCACACCCCGCTCACCGGCACCGCACCAGCCTCTTTGCCAGCCGATCCCTCATTTTCTGTATCCGACGCAATGCCCTCAGATTCTGAAACGTCCGCTCGAACGCATAACGCGCTTCGGCCTGGTTGGCCTGGTCACACAATTCCAGCCACTGCTGGGTGATGGATTCCATGGACATCATGACTCCTGTTGTTGAAACGATACAGGAGCAAGGCTATCGCCGAGGACGGGGCCGTATCTCAGCAACTTTGGGTAAGAATTGTGGCGAAAGATGATGGTGCCAGGGGTACCCCAAGGCTACTTGTGCGCACACTCCCGGCGGATGAGAAGCGGCTCGTTGGACCGCTCCTCATCGGTGAATTGGCGTGACCTCAACAGGAGATCTGGGCACCGTTCCATTGCGGCTGGGCGCTCTCGTCTCGACCCCAGTCAGTCGAGTCGACCAGACCGAAATGCCAGGTTCGGGCGCAGTAGAAACAGGGATGGGCTCGGGCGTAGTACAATCGCGCGCCCTTCAGCGCACTCTGGGGTGTGTCATGGAAGCCCAGGTTGAGGCGGTCTTCCTCTTCCGGTACCAGGGTGCAGCCGTCGGCATGCACCTTGTGCAGGCCATCCACCTGGGGATAACGATCAACAAAATAGAGATTGGCCATTGTGGGCACCTCCTGTGACCTGGGCCGGACAGGTGTCATGCCCTGGCCAGCCATTCTTGGGCTTGTAGGTCGAACAACCGTCCGTCAGCCGCGCGGTTCGAGGTTGTGATAGCCCGCCTGGCTATCATGCACTGGAATGAAATGACTGAAGTTCATTGTGGGCATGGCGTCCGAGCGGTCGTCCCAGAAATCCTCGTTGCAATAGAAGCAGGCGCACGCGCCAGAGAACGAGGCCGAGGCTTCAACGACGGCGTTCTTATGAGACATATGCCGCCCCAGCAATCGACGCTGGTCACGTTCGGGCATCAGCATGCAGCCATCCACATGGACGAGATGCGACCCATCCCTTCTGGACTGTAGATCAACAAAGAATTGCCTCATCATGGTGGTGCCCTGCGTGTCGACCCGTTAAGGGTATCTCTTCATCAGATACCCTACTGTCCCGATTAGCAATGTATTTCGCAGGCTATTTGTAACCAGCCGGCGCTCTGGTCTGGCGCGCCCACACAACTCGTCCCAGGGGCATCACGGCGGTGATCACGCCCGCCGTCGAATGGCGTGAATGGACAGCCCCTAATCAAATTCGCTAGTCTTGTGCTGTGAGCGAGGAGAGGAAGCTTATGTCCGTGGGATTCTTCGGATTTTGGAAAAAAGGGAAAGACGACGCCGGGAAGGACTCGGCCGGTCGCTATCGTGTGGACAAGGACGGCAACGCCAAACTGAACCTCGAAAATGAAGAGGTGATCCGCTCCATTCGCGCCCAACTCCAGAGCCTCAAGGATTTCGAACCCGACCGCAAGACTGCCTGATCCCGCATGGGCGTCCTTTACGTCGCATTCGTGCTGGTCTGTGGTTTTATTTTCACCTCCCTGCACCTGCCCGCACGCTACCAGCAGAAACGCTCATCCGGCTGGGAAAGCTATTTCTCCGTTGCCTTCTATGGTTTTGTCTTTGTCATCCTGGCGACGCTGATCGTCATGCTGATCGACGGTTTTGATCTGCCGTCACACGCCCTGCCCCATCTCGATACCACGCTCGGCCGACTCAACGCGCACATCGGCGATTACACCAACCAGGCGGTGACGCCCCGGGAGCTGTTGATTGCCCTGCTCGCCTTCCTGTTGGCCGGCGTCAGTGGCGGTTTCAGCAAGTGGCGGACGAAGAACCCGGGCGTTCGCCTGCGCAAACTGCGCAAAGCCTGCCTGGGGGATGAGTTGGAGGGCATTTTCCTGGACGCGCTGCGCAGCGAGCAGTGGGTGTCGCTGACGCTGGATACCCGCAAGTGCTACATCGGCATCGTGACCCATGTACACACCGAGGCGGCGCTGCTGGATTCCATTTCGATCATCCCGACCCTCAGCGGTTACCGGAACGATGACGACCTGGAGCTCAAGCTGCTGCGGAACTACTACCACCACTATGAAGAGAAAGGGCTGCTGGAAGAAGGCGCCCAGTTGGACCGACTGTCCGAATTCCGGATCGTGATCCCGACCAAACACATCGTGCACGTGTCGTTCTTCGACCTGAACGCCTACAAGAGTCTGCGGGAGAGCCAGGCGATCCCGACGACCGCCTGATCCAACGCTTGCACGGTCAGTTCTGCGACTGGAAGCGCTGGATAAAGGCTTCGGATTCGGCTATCGACGCTTCCATATTCTGGATTAAAGCGTCCACATCCTGTTGGATACGGCCCAACTCACCCTGCAGTGAACCGATCGCCTGGGCATTGAGATTGTGCTTGAGAAACAGCACCTGATCCTCGAAGGCTTCCAGCACCGGGTCCATGCGCTCCTCGGCTTGGTGCATGCGGGTGATCATCTGGTCGTAGTGCTGCCGGGTGTCTTTCAGTTTCTGCGCGCTGGCCTGGCGCAGGGAATCGCTCTGGTAGCGGTCCAGCTCGTCGTCCCACTCGTCGAACAGGGCTTCGGACACGTCTTCGACGGCATCGATCCGGTCACGCACGTTGTCGGCGGCATCCTGGCTCTCTTCGTAGGCGTCGCGAATCTCTTCGTACTTGGCCTTCAGTTCGGAGTCTGGCGTGTTCACCACGCTCTGAAAATGCTCCAGCGAGGAACGAAAGGTTTCCTGTGCTTCGCTCTGGGCATCCCGGGCATCGGCCACGCGATCGACCATGATGTCACGCTTTTCGATACCGAGTTCTTCCATGGCGTCGTAGTAGAGGGAGCTGCAGCCGCTCACGGCCATCATCACGAAAAGCCACAACCCAGCTTGTCCCATCGAGAACGAATACCTCGCACGGCTCAAACCGACCATCAGCGCACTCCCTCCATTATTTGTGATATTCCAGATAGCGGGCGCATCCCCTGGCTCGCCTTTCATGGCGTTACCTTGACCCGATCCGACCAGCAAAACAACGTGCTTCCCTGGTCATTTCCCCTTGCGAATCCTGCCCAATCCGATACAAATTACACAATACACAACAACAAGCGAGCGAGCCCAACGATGACGTTTACCAAAGACCAGATTGCCGAACTGAACCTGCTGACACTCTTCAACCTGCACTCCACCCAGGAGGGCATCAAGGTGCATGGCCACAGCGCCGACCTGGATGCGGTGGACGCAGCGCAGCGGCTTTTCGATAAGGGCCTGACCACCCAGAAAGACGGCGGTTACCTGACGCAATTGGGCATTGAGGCCGCCGAGCACGCCCAACGGGTGCTGTCGATTCTGAAGTAGATACGATGGCGCGCCTCGTCGAACCGATCAACGTTCGAGGCGCGCTACTCATATTCGGTATTCAGAGTCTGCTTGTGGGGTGCAACGGCATTAGTCGTCGTTCGGCGCGACCATGTCGACAAACTGGCGGGCTTCATCGAAGGTGGGGAAACTCTGGAGGATTTCCTGACCGACGATTTCCACGTCATAGGTCAGGCTGTCGGGAGACGGCAGTTCCTCACATGGGCGTGCGGTCACCCGCAGGAGCCCTCGTTCCAGTAAAACATTGTTTTGCGTGACAGCCATGCAACGCGTTCCTGTTGTTATTGTTCATACCGCGATCCGTCACGCCGGTTCTTCCCTGTCGGGGCTCCAGAACCCCACTGAGCAACTTCCTTCACCCTACCAAAATAACCCGGCAGCGAAGGTTAAAACCGTTTCTTTTTGTGACCCGCGTTGTATTCGGGCCGGATTTGCAGGATGGCCGTAACCCTCTCTGCAGGCGTCTTTTTTTGACATATCTATAACCGATAATCAATGCCATCGAGTTGGCCAGAATTGTCGCCACTATTGATTTTTCAGCCAACAGTCCGTAAAACATAACGCTATCCAACCGCATTCCCGGTGCCGATATCGTGTTGGAAGTGGCCCCAAAAGAGGCATGAACGACGGCATACGGGGTAAGACGGTCCAAAAAAAGAGAAGGGCAATGCAGCCGGCCGGTGATCCCGGTGACGGTAGCAGGTAAAAGCACAATGCAAAGCCTTCAGATGATGACATACCTATCATTTATTCCCACGGTGAGCCGTCCGCGCCTGCAGCCAGCAGCGCTGATTGGCCAATCTCCCGTGGCTAAGCTCGTTCTCGCCAAGGTCCTCGACGAGTAGATCTCCCCTCTTCCCAATTGCAGCGGATGCACCACACCCTCGACGGCACACGGATTGCTGTATCAAGGGGTTAGTGCACCTGCACGTTTGCGACTATCTTTTACTCAGATACCGACTGTTATCGACAGGCTCAGGAGTCATTCATGGCGGAAAATGCGCCCTTGATCTGTAAAGACATCCACAAAACCTTCAATGAGAATGAAGTGCTCAAGGGCATTTCCCTGGAAACCCGCAAAGGCGATGTGGTGTCGCTGATCGGCAGCTCCGGCTCAGGCAAGAGTACGTTTCTGCGTTGCATCAACCTGCTGGAAACGCCCACTGCCGGTGAGGTGATCGTTCACGGTGAACCAATTCGGTTCAAACAGAACCGCAAGGGCATCCGGGTACCGGCCGATAATAAGCAGGTCGAACTGATGCGCGCCAAGCTGTCCATGGTCTTCCAGGGCTTCAACCTCTGGTCCCACATGACCGTGATGGAGAACATCATCGAAGCCCCCATGCACGTGCTCAAGGTGCCCAAGAAAGAGGCCATCGAGCGCGCCGAAGCCTATCTGCACAAAGTCGGTATCTACGAACGCAAGGACTACTATCCTTCCCACATGTCCGGCGGCCAGCAGCAGCGTGCGGCCATTGCCCGGGCGCTGGCGATGGAGCCGGAAGTCATGCTGTTCGATGAGCCGACATCGGCACTCGACCCCGAGCTGGTGGGCGAAGTCCTGCGGGTCATGCAGAGCCTGGCCGAAGAGGGCCGAACCATGATCGTGGTGACCCACGAGATGGCGTTTGCACGGGATGTGTCGAGTCAGGTCCTGTTCTTGCATCAGGGCCGGATTGAAGAGCAGGGGACGCCGGACAAAGTCTTCGACAATCCGGATTCGGAGCGCATGAAGCAGTTCCTGGCGCCCAAGTTCTGATTAACGGATCGGATCAGTCCGCGACGCCGCACCAAAGGGGGTCGGGAAAGGTTCAGAAAAACAGTGATGGCAACGTCACTGGATAAAAAAAGCCAAAAGGCAAAACAATGGAGAAGCGACTCATGAAAAAGCTGATTGTTGCAGCAACCTGTGCCCTGGCCGTGATGACCGGCTCAGTGCAGGCAAAAGAATGGAAAGACATCCGCATCGCTTTCGACGTGCCGTACGAGCCGTTCGAATACAAGAAGCCGGACGGCTCCCTGACCGGTTTCGAAGTGGAACTGGCCGAAGCCATGTGTAAAGAGCTGCAAGCCAACTGTGACTTCGTCATCCAGTCCTGGGACGGCATGATTCCGGGCCTGCTGGCGCGTAAGTTCGACGCCATCATGTCCTCCATGTCCATCACCCCGGAGCGTCAGGAAAAAGTCCTGTTCTCCGAGCCATACTACAACACCCCGGGTGGCTGGTTCGCCAAGGATGACGTCAACACCGATCCGACCGACATGGACGCCATGAAGGGCAAGATCGTTGGCGTTCAGCGCGGCACCACCATGGACACCTACGTCACCGAAAACATGAGTGGCACGGTTGAAATCAAGCGCTACACCACCGCTGACGACATGGTCCTGGACCTGGAAGGCGAGCGTCTGGACATGGTCTTCGTTGACTACCCGGTAGGCGAGCAGACCCTGCTGAACCGCGACGGTTTCCACGAAATCGGTCAGCCGGTGAAGCTGGGCGAAGGCGTTGGCGTGGCCATGCGCAAGCGTGACCAGGATCTGGCCGACCAGATCAACAAGGCGCTGGAGAAGCTGAAAAATGATGGCACCTACGACACCATCATGAAGAAATACTTCACCTACGACGTCAAGATGTAAACCCCGGCACGGCCGCCGGCATCCCGCCGGCGGCCTGTCCTCAACACGGACCTATCCATGCTTGATCTGCACGGCTACGGCCCTTCAATCCTGAAAGGCGCGGTGATTACCGTCGAGCTGGCACTGCTATCGCTGCTGCTTGCGGTCGTCCTGGGTTTGATTGGCGCCTCATCTAAGCTTTCCGGGAACCGCGGACTCAATGCCGGCGCCACCGTCTATACGACGCTGATCCGGGGTGTTCCCGATCTCGTCATGATGCTGCTGCTCTATTACGGCGGACAGGTTCTGGTCAATAAACTGTCCGACTTCCTGTATTACCAGTTCGAGGTTGACTGGTTCTTCCAGTTCGATCCGTTTATTTCCGGCGTGCTGACGATCGGTCTGATCTTCGGTGCGTACATGACGGAAACCTTCCGCGGCGCGTTCCTTGCAGTCGACAGCGGCCAGATCGAGGCCGGCAAGGCCTACGGCTTCACCCGCTGGCACACGTTCCGTCGCATCATGTTTCCGCAGATGCTGCGCCATGCCCTGCCCGGTGTGGGCAACAACTGGCAGGTGCTGCTCAAGACTACGGCTCTGGTCTCCATCATCGGCCTGACCGACATGGTCCGTGTGGCGGAGCAGGCCAGCAAGGCAGAACACTCCCCGTTCAAATTCTTCATTCCGGTCGCGGTGGTCTACCTCCTACTGACAGCCGGATCTGAATTGTTTATTCGCTGGGTCAACAGCCGCGTCAGCGTTGGCGTCGTGAAGGGGGACTGAACCAATGCCTGATTTTATTATTCAATGGCTGAACACCCACGATGTGTTCACCGCCACCACCATGCTGCATTACTGGGATGGTCTAGTGACTACCGTACAGCTGGTTTTCCTGTCCCTGGTGATCGGCCTGGTCCTTTCCGTGCCGCTGGCGATCCTGCGCACAATGCGCAACCCGTTCATTTCGGGCCCGATCTGGCTGTACACCTACGTGTTCAGGGGCACGCCGCTGCTGATCCAGCTGTACATCATCTATTACGGCATCGCCCAGATTGATGGCATTCAGGAGACCTTCTGGTGGACCATCTTCCGGGATCCGTTCTATCCGGCCCTGCTGGCGTTTGTGCTCAATACCGCGGCCTACACCACGGAGATCATTCGCGGTGCTCTTGAGGCCACGCCCTACGGTGAAGTGGAAGCGGCCAAGGCCTATGGTATGTCCTGGTTCATGCGCACCCGTCGGATCATCCTGCCCAGTGCGGCCCGCCGTGCCTTGCAGGCCTATTCCAACGAGGTAATCTTCATGCTGCACGCCAGTGCCATTGCCAGCGTGGTGACCATCGTCGACCTGACTGGTGCCGCACGGGATATCTATTCCCGTTTCTACGCCCCGTTCGACGCCTTCATCGCCGTCGCGCTGATGTACATGGCCCTGACGTTCACCATCATCTTCGTCTTCCGCCAGCTGGAAAAGCGGATGCTGCGACACCTCAAACCGCTGAGCTGAGTACGCCCTCATGTCAGTGCGCAACACCCTGTTCGATGGCGAGCCGGACTGGCTCGCCCATACCCTTTCCCGGGCCGGCCAGACGTCAGCCCCTGTCACCACCCGCCTGCCCGACGGTGCCGAGATCCGGCGTCTGGACACCGGCATTCTGGAGCTGGTACCGGCTACGGCGGATAAACGCCGGCTGATCATCTCCGCCGGCGTTCACGGCAACGAAACCGCCCCGATCGAAGTGGTCAATGGTCTGCTGAATGAGCTGATCAGCGGCCACTGGGCCATCGGGCGCCGGACGCTGCTGATCCTGGGCAACCCGCCGTCGATGGTCGCCGGTGACCGGTTCGTGGATCACAACATGAACCGGCTGTTCAGCGGCGCCCACGCCAAGGCACCCTACGCGGGGTCGCCCGAGGCGGAGCGCGCTGCCCTGCTCGAACAGACCTGCCGGGACTTCGTGGGTGATGCCGACACCGTTACCCACTACGACCTGCACACGGCGATTCGCCCCTCACTGCGGGAGAAGTTCGCACTCTACCCGTTTGTGGAAGGCCGCGATGTGCCGCAGGATCAGTGCGATTTCCTGCTGGAAGCGGACGTGCATACCCTGCTGTTGCAGCACAAGTCGGGTACGACCTTCTCGTCCTTTTCGTCCAGCTATCTGGGTGCAGAGAGCTTCACCATCGAGTTGGGCAAGGTGCGGCCGTTTGGCCAGAACGACCTGCTGCGCTTCAAAGGCATCGAAAGCGCCCTGCGCCGCCTGTTCCGGGACGAGCCGGCGCCCACACCGCCAAACGCCGACGAGCTGGCGGTGTTCGAGGTGGTGCATGAGATCCTGAATACCGGGGACGATTTCCAGTTCCACGTACCGGACGATATCGCTAACTTCACACCGTACCAGCCGGGTACCGTCATCTGGGAGGATCGCGAGACCCGGTACAAGGTGGGTGATGTGCCGGAGGCGATCATCTTCCCGAATCGGAATGTGCCCGTTGGACAGCGGGTTGGGTTATTGGTGCGGGAGAAGTCCTGACTTCAGTCTGCCGATACCTTCAGGGGCCTGCCGGCCCCAATGACGCTGAAAAAGTGTCAAGAAGGTCGCTGTATTGAAGCCTCTCTCCCCTGGTGGGGTGCAGGCGGAAACAGCGAAGCATCGCTTCGCCCGCCGGAACGCCCACAGCCTCTGGATGTGGGCCGGGGCGCGGAGCGGAGGTTTGGAGAGAGGGGGACGAGGCGAAGCCTCGCCGAAAAAGGTAGCCGGCAATTAGGAGCGCCTCACGGCGCATCCCCCTCTCCCCGGCCCTCTCCCTCAAGGGGAGAGGGAGTTCACGACGCAACTATTGGAATGCTTCAGCTTCTCAGCCCGTAGGTTGGGCTGACGCAGGAAGCCCAACAACCCAGTCTTGCAACCAATTTCTCCCACTCCAAAGGAGCCCGAACTACTGTTTGAGAGCCTATGCATCAAGCAGATTCCGCGATAGCGCAAACATCCGGCGCATGCTCATTGTTGGGCTTCCTGCGTCAGCCCAACCTACGCCTCAGCGCTATCCCGGAATTCTCGCCTCTTCCATCTCCACCACCGGCCCACGAATCACCTTCACACACAGCGCAGGCACCACCAGCAACGTCAGCAATGTGGAAGCCAGAAGGCCGGAGATGATCGCCCAGGCCATGGGCGGCCAGAGCGTGGAGCTGGAGAAGGCCAGCGGCAACAGACCCGCCACCGTGGTGGCCGTCGTCAACAGGATAGGCCGGGTGCGCTGCTCCACCGCCAGCCTTACCGCATCACGAATCGGCTGCCCGGCTTCCAACTGCCGGTCCATCACGTCCAGGAGCACGATGGCGTTGTTCACCACAATCCCCACCAGTGCGATCACGCCCAACAACGACTGGAAGCCGAACGGCGAACCGGACAGCACCAGCCCCGGGAAAATCCCCACCGTCGCCAATGGCACCGTCAGCAGGATGATGCCCACCCGCTTGAACGAGTTGAACTGCAACAACAGGAAGAACAGCAGCAACAGCACACCGATCGGCGCGGTGGTCAGGATGGCGCTGTTGGCATCCTTGGAACCTTCGGCGTCACCGCCGAACTCCATGCGTGTGCCTGGCGGCAGTGGATGGGTTTTCAGGTAGCCTTCCAGTCCGCCCAATGCCTGGCTGAAGCTGTAGCCGTTTTCGAGATTGGCCGTCACCGTGTTGACCCGCACCCCGTTGCGCAGGTAGCGCGCCGCCGGCTCCCAGGTGGTGTTGACGGTGGCTACGGCGGACAACGGTACCGCCTTGCCCTGGGCCGTGTAGACGTTGATCGACAGCAGACGGGTCAGGGACAGGTCGGTGCCTTCCCGGGAGCGCAATACCAGCGGGATCGGATCGTCCTCCTGGCGATACTGCTCGGCCACCATGCCAAAGCTCTGGCCATAAAGACTGCGGGCCACATCCGCCCGCGTGATGCCATAGCGGGCGGCCACTGCATCGTCCACATTGATGCGCACGCTGGGCACACCGGGATCGAGATCGTGGCGCACGTCCACGGCACCGGGCGCCTGCCGTAGGCCGGCATAGACGGTTTCCACGGCCTGAGCGCGCACGCTGTCATCCGGGTGAGACAGGCGAACCTCCACCGGCGCCACGCGGGGCGGGCCCTGCCCCAGAATGCCGACCGTCAGATCAGCTTCCGGCAACGCCTCGGCGGCGTATTCCCGAATCCAGTGCACCAGCCCGGTGGTTTGCGCCAGCGTTTCTGTCTTGACCACCAGGCGCCCGCGGTTCGGCGCCTGGGGCGCGCGCCGCAGGTTGTAGTAGAAGCTCGGACCGGTAAATCCCACAAAGCGATGCACATTGACCGTCTCCGGGCGGCTGCGAATCGCCCGCTCCAGATCGGCAGCGACCCTGGCGGTTTTACCCTGGTCCGTGCCTTCGGGCATATACAGCTCCACGATCACCCGTGGCCGGTCCGCATTGGGGAAGAACTGCTGCTTGAGAAATGGCGTCAGCGCCACGCTCGCGGCGACCATCAGGACACCCCCTAAAACCAGCCAACCCGGCGCCCGGGACACCAGTCCGCCAAGCACGCGGGCCAGACCCGCCAACCGATCCGCCCTCATCTGCTTGCGCGGTTTGAGAAAACGGGCCGCCAACAGGGGCACGGCAGAGATCGCCAACAGGTAGCTGACCGACAGGGTCAGCATGATCATGACCGGAATGCCGCGGGTGAAATCCGCCGTCCCACCCTTGGACAGCAACAGTGGCGCAAACGCGGCCAACGTGGTGCCTGTGGACGCCCCCAGCGGTCCCGCCAGCTCTTTCACCGAGCGAACGAGCGCCTCCATACGCTCAACGCCCTCATCCAGCAGCGTCTGGATGTTTTCTACAATCACGATGGCGTTGTCGATCAGGATACCCAGGGAAATCACCATCCCGATCACCGCGATCTGATGCAGGATGCCGCCACCCAGATCGTAGAGGCCGATACTGATCAGCGTGACCATCGGCAGGATGGTCGCCACCAACAACCCCATCCGCAGCCCCATGCCGGTAAAGACCACGGCGATGATGATCAGGACCGAGAACAGCAGGCTCCAGGCCAGGTTGTCGAGGCGGTCCTGGACCTTGTCCGGCTGGAAGAACATTTCCTGGATCGTGTAGGGCGCAAAATCCGGCCTTAGCTGAGTCAGGCGCTCGCGCACCCGCTCGCCAAAGCGGATGGCATCGGTTTTGCCCTCTTCCAGCATGATGTTGACCAGCACCACCCGCTCGCCGTCGTACCAGGTTTCCGGCTGCCGGGGTTCGGCAGGGCCGCGCCAGATTTCGGCGGCCGAGGCCAGCGGCACCTGGGAGCCGTCCGGCAGCTCGATCGGCGTGGCACGAATGGCATCGAGATTGTCGAATTCGCTGTTGGGCAGGATCGAAATCCGCTGACCGTCCACCACCAGGAACCCGCCCGGGATCACCTGATTGCGCTGGGCCAGCGTGTCCAGCACCCGCGACGGCGACACGCCCAACCGGTAGAGCGCGGCATCGTCCAGCGCCAGGGTGATCTGCTCGTCGGCGTCCCCTTCCAGTTCGATGCGAGACACGCCGGGAATATCTAGCAGGTTGTTCTTGAGCTTTTCCGCCTGCTCGCTCAGCTCGGTCACCGACGGCGAACCGCCCACCGCCAGCACGATGGAGGGAATGTTGATCAGGCGATCTTCCAGATTCATGGTGCCGACACCGTCCGGGAAATCGTGCCGGGCCCGCTCCATGGCCTGACGCACCCGATCCCAGGCGGCGTCGGTGTCGTAGATGGTGTCGTTGAGGCGGATATTGACCACCGCCACGCCGGTTCGGGCGGTGCCGGAGGCGAAGTCGACTTCCTCAACCTGGCGCAGTTCGTCCGCCAGCGGCTCCAGCACCAGACGCTCCACCGCGTCGGCGTTGGCGCCCGGATAACTGACGGTCAGCAGCCCGGCCCGGTGCGGGAAGGACGGGTCTTCCTGCCGGGGCATGGTGTTGTAGGCGGCTATCCCCAACAGGCAGAGCATGGTCACCACCATGCCCAGCAAGCGGCGGCACCGCATCAGCCGGCCCATCATGGCAGGATCTCCAGGGCGTCACCCGGGGTCACCCGCGTCATGCCGGCGTAAACCACCTGATCGCCCGCCTTGAGCGCGCCATCAGCGAGAATCGCGTGTTCGCCCATGATCCGCCGAACCGCCACATCCACCCGTTCAGCGGTGGGCCGATCTCCATCTTCGGCTATACGAAACACGGAGGTGCCGGTGGCCGAGCGCATGACGGACAGCAACGGCACGGACAGCAGAGAGGCATTGGGCGATGCGATGCCGACTTCCACCGGCACGCCGGCTTCCAGTTGACCGTCCGGCAGGTTGATCATCACCGCGTGCAGCTCACCCCGGAGCCCACTGGGCTGGGCTATTTCGCTGACGGTACCGGTCACTGGTGTCCGGTCCCGCTGCTGCACCGACCAGACCTGCACGGGTTCATTCAGCGTGACGTGATCCAGCAGATAGGCCGGCACCCGGACTTCCACTTCCAGCCCCTTGGGCGCTGACAGGCGCGCGACAGGTTGCCCAGCGCCGACAAACTCGTCCGCTTCCACCAGCACCGCCTCAATGCGGCCACTAAACGGCGCTTTCAGCGTGCTTTCGGCGACCATCCGCTCGGCCTCGGCGAGGGATGCCCGGGCGGTGGATACGCTGGCCTTGAGCGCATCCCGCTTGGCTTCGAGTTGCTCCAGGGTTTGCTCCGAGACCACTCCGCGTTCAAACAGACGCTGGGAACGTTGCCACTCCCGGCCAGCCTGGTCGAGTTGGGTCTGCAGTTCCTGCAGGCGCGCTTTGGCGGAATCCCGAGCCGGTTCCAGCCCCGGGTTGTAGAGATGCGCCAGCACCTGCCCCTGATTCACCTGCTGCCCCAGTTCCACCGGCCGTTCCCGGACCGTACCGCTCACCTGGAATGTCAGCGTCGCTCGCTGACGGGCCTGGACAATGCCCGCAAAGCGCAGCGGCTCGGCCTGGTCCGCCGTGATACTCACCGGGGCGGCACGCACGCTGACGGACGTATCCGGCGCTTCGGGCGCGCCGACCGACTCTGCACAGCCACTTAATCCGGCGGGGACCGCCGTCATCAGCAGAGCCAGGAAAGGAAGGGAGAAACCTCGGGCGGTGGTATTCATCGTGATCACCAGTTGGCTGGATGCCCGGATTCCTTCCGGGCGAATGTTGAACGGGTTATCCATTAAATTTGCAATCGGTCATGACCTGAACGATCTTTTAAGACATCATGTCATTCTTTGACACTTTGTCAACGGCTAGAATATGAATAAAGTCCCTGCATGGATCAGCGCGGTATGACACCGCTCCAGGCAGTCAGAGAGGATCCGGTTTTATGAGTGACCTGCAGGCAAGGCGGGAACGGGAAAAACAGCAGCGACAGGACGCCATCCTGGATGCGGCGGAAACCATGTTTGCCGAGAAAGGCTACGAGCGGACGTCCATGGACGAAATTGCCCGCACCGCCAGCCTGAGCCGGGCCCTGCTCTATGTCTATTTCAAGGACAAGGCGGCCATCCAGCGCGGCATCATGCTGCGGGCGGCCGAGCGATTGCGGGAACGCTTCCGGGCGGCACTGGACGCCGGCGAAACGGGCCTCGACAAGATCCGCGAGATGGGCACGGCCTACTACCGTTTCTGGCAGGAAGACCCCAACTATTTCGACGCCCTGACCCGGGCCACGACGGCCATGCAAGATGCCGACGCCGACGAGACGGAACAGATGGTGGGCTGCGAGATGCAGACCATGTCATTGATGGTGGAAGCGCTCAATGCCGGGATCGAGGACGGCAGTATCGATGCCGATCAGGTCCGTGATTGCTTCGAGACGGCGCTCTATCTGCGCGGCGCGCTGCACGGGGTGATCATGATGTGCCAGCAGGAGATGGGCGAGGACGGCCCGCTGGCGACATACCCCAGCGATTCGCTGGTGCGGCATACGATGGAGATGTTGGTGCGGTCTATCAGGGCTTGATGGCAAAGACGAATCAGGCGCCGTCAGAGGCGCGCCCCCCTCTCCCCAACCCTCTCCCTCCAGGGGAGAGGGAGCATCATCTCGAGTTGCCGGACCGTTCCCCCTCTCCCCTGGAGGGAGAGGGGCTAGGGGAGAGGGGGAGAAGGCAAGAATAGCCTCTCAGGTCATAACATAAAGCGGAATCACCGCTGAAAATCGTAAATCGATCCCAGCCCCAGAATCCCGGTCAACTCGTCCAACGCGTGACGACATTCGTCCAGCAGCATCGGGTCGGCCAGGTCGTCCTGGGTCAGCTCGTCCCGGTAGTGCCCTTCCACCCAGGTGGTCAGACGCTCATACAGGGCATCGTTCATCAGCACGCCGTCGTGCATCGCCTTGAGTTCGTCGTCGGTCAGCACCACCCGCAAACGCAGGCAGGCCGGACCACCGCCGTTGCGCATGGACTGCTTCACGTCGAACACTTCCACGGCCTTGATAGGACCGCCCTGAGCCACCAGCTTGTCCAGATAGCGGCTGACGGACTCGATCTCCCGACACTCGCCCGGCACGGCCAGCAGCATGGAGCCGTCTTTCTGGGTCAGCAACTGGCTGTTGAACAGGTAGGAGCTGACCGCATCGACCATCGGCACCTCGTCGGTGCTCACTTTTACCGCCTGCAATTCGGCCCCTTTCAGCCGCGCCTGCACGTCCGCCAGCACCTGCGCTTCGTTCAGGAACGCCATGTCGTGGTAGAACAGCACGTTGCCGTTGCCCACCGCGATCACGTCGTTGTGGAACACGCCGGCGTCGATGGCATCCGGATTTTGCTGGGCGAACACCGCTCGCGCGTCGCTCAGGCCGTGCAGCCGGGCAATAGCGCGGGACGCTTCCAGGGTCTGACGAGCCGGGAAACGCTTGGGTGCCGGCGCCGACTCGTCAAACGCCTGCTGGCCGTAGACAAACAACTCCACCCCGGGATCGCCGTAGGCGCCACACAGACGGGTGTGGTTGGCCGCGCCTTCATCGCCGAACTGGCTGATCGAGGGCAGCGCCGGATGGTGGGCGAAGTAGGCTTCGTCCGAGAACATCGACTTCAGTGCCCGGCCGGTCACTTCATGCTCGATGGAGCGATGGAACTTCGCGCCCAGGTTCGCCGGCGTGAAGTGCACCCGATGATCGTGGGTATCGGCACTCGGAGAGACCGTCGCCGCGTTGGCGGTCCACATGCAGGATGCGGACGACACGGCCGCCAGGATCACCGGATTTTCCTTTGCGGCCTGGGACAGGATCTCACCGTCGCTGCCGGTGAAGCCCAGCTTGCGCAGGGTCGGAATATGCGGCCGCTCGTGCGGCGGCAGGATGCCCTGTACGAAGCCGCGATCCGCCAGGGCCTTCATCTTCGCCAGGCCCTGCAGCGCCGCTTCCTTTGGATTGGACACGGCACTGACGTTGGATTTGGAGGCGACATTCCCCCAGGACAGGCCCGCATAGTTGTGGGTCGGTCCGACCAGACCGTCAAAATTGGCTTCAGTGGCGTGTTGGGTCATGAAAACCTCACAAAATTCGTCTTGGTGACACCGGCACATCAAGCGTCACCGGGCCTATCTTGAAAGTAGTATCGTAGGTTGGGCTGACGCAGGAAGCCCAACAAGCCGGGTTTGCAGGCAACTTCATCAAATGGCCGTCAATCCGGCTTTTTTGCGAACCCATGCTTCAAGCATACTCGAGATAACGGGGACGTCCGGTACTCGCTTATTGTTGGGCTTCCTGCGTCAGCCCAACCTACGGCCCTGGTGAAGGGCCGGGGCGCAGAGCGGGGCTAGAGGAGGCTCCAGCGGTTGCCCGTGACGGCAACACCCGCCTCTTTGGCGAGGCTATCGCCTCGTTCCCCTCTCTCCAAACCTCTCTCTCTCAAGGGGAGAGAGGCTTCAAAGCGCAGACTTCTGCAAACTCTATAAAGCGTCGGCTACACGCCTGAGTCGTCTTACTCGAAGCTCAGGCCCGGGGCCAGGGACTCCGGCATGGTGCTCTTCTCGGACTCGAGCGACGCCATCGGCCACGCGCAGTAATCCGCCGCGTAGTAGGCGCTCGGGCGATGGTTGCCGCTGGCGCCCACACCGCCGAACGGCGCGGCGCTGCTGGCGCCGGTCAGCGGCCGGTTCCAGTTGACGATGCCGGCCCGGACTTCTTCAGTCAGGCGCTCGTACAGGGCGCGGTCGTCGGTCAGGATGCCGGCGGAGAGGCCATAGCTCGTGTCGTTGGCGATTTCCAACGCGTCATCGAAGCTGTCGTAGCGGATGACGGTCAGCAGCGGACCGAAGTGCTCTTCGTCCACGCGGTCTTTAATGTCAGTGACGTCGACGATGCCCGGCGACAGCAGCGCGGTGCCCTCTTCCAGACGACGCATTTCCAGCAGCGACTTGCCGCCTTTCTCGATCAGGCTGGCCTGGGCGTTGAGCAGGCCGTCGGCCGCCGCAACAGACACCAGGGCGCCCATGAACGGCTGCGGATCGGCGTCGAAACGACCCACCTGGATCTTGCTGGCCACCTCGACCACGCGATCGACAAAGCGATCGCCCGCCGTACCCTTCGGCACCAGCAGACGACGCGCGCAGGTGCAGCGCTGGCCAGCCGACAGGAACGCGGACTGGATGGCGTTGTGAACGGCGCCGTCCAGGTCAGCGATGTCCTGCACGATCAGCGGGTTGTTGCCGCCCATTTCCAGCGCCAGGATTTTTTCCGGCTGGCCGCCGAACTGCTTGTGCAGCAGGTGGCCGACGTTGGAGCTGCCGGTAAAGAACAGGCCGTCGATGCCCGGGTGGCTGGCCAGCGCGATACCGGTGTCCTTCTCACCCTGCAGCAGGTTGATCACGCCGTCCGGCAGGCCGGCTTTCTGCCACAGGCGCAGAGTCAGCTCGGCCACGGCCGGGGCGATTTCGCTGGGCTTGAAGATGGCCGTATTGCCCGCCAGCAGCGCCGGCACGATGTGACCGTTCGGCAGGTGGCCCGGGAAGTTGTAGGGGCCGAACACCGCCACAACACCGTGCGGACGGTGGCGCAGGACGGCCTGACCGCCCGGGACTTCATTGGCGCTGTAGCCGGTGCGATCCTCGTAGGCCTTCTTGGAGATGGCGATCTTGCCGATCATGGCGCCCACTTCGGTGCGGGACTCCCACAACGGCTTACCGGTCTCCAGGCCGATGGTGTAGGCCAGTTCTTCCTTGTTGGCTTCCAGTTCCTTGCCGAACGCCTCGACAATGGCCAGGCGCTCTTCGAAGGTCTTGCGGCGCCACGCCGGGAAAGCAGCACGGGCAGCACGCACGGCCGCGTCGACATCCTCGACATCGGCACTGTGCCCTTCCCATACCGCGTCGCCGGTTACCGGCTGGACGGATTCCAGGGCCGGGCCATGGCCAGTCAGCCATTTGCCATCGATGAGGACTTCTCCGGTCAATTTAACAGTCATAGCAAACTCCTGAATTCGGTTACTTGGCGGTGCGGTTTTCTTTGAGCGGTGACAGGCGCACCAGATCGCCGGATGACACCTGCAGGGCATCCGCCACTTCGGCGGGCATGCTCACGGTATCCGGCTTGATACAGCTCTTCGGCAGTGTGGTGACCCGGAAATCCCGGAAAGAGCGGTTCGAGACCATCACCCGCTCTTCCGGTGGCACATCCAGGTTGACCGGCTGCCGCGAGACCAGCACATGACGCTTCACGCTCTCACGCGCCGTACGCACGTTGTGGATAAACGCTTCCACCACCGGACCGCCATCGAAGATGTCGCACAGCCCGTTGAAGTTGAAGCCTTCGGCCTGCAGCATCCGCAGGGCCGGCTTGGTGTTGTCGTGAACTTCACCGATGACGGCCCGCGCCGGCTCCGGCAACAGGGGCACGTAGATCGGGTACTTGGGCATCAATTCGGCGATGAACGACTTGTTGCCCATGCCGGACAGGAAGTCGGCCTCGCTGAAGTCCATGTCGAAGAAGCGGCGACCCAGCGCATCCCACAGCGGGCTGCGGCCGTTCTCGTCGGACACACCGCGCATCTCGGCGAAGACTTTCTCCGAGAAGAACTCCCGGAAGTCCGCCATGTACAGAAAACGGCAGCGGGACAGCAGCAGGCCGTTGCCGCCCTGACGGTGGGTGTCCGACAGCAGCAGCGAGCAGATTTCGCTGGTGTCGGTCATGTCGTTGGTCAGGTGCAGGGTCGGCGTGCGCACGTGCACGCCCAGTTCCCGCGAGGCGTTCACGGTGATGCTCAGGCGGTAGTTGTACCAGACCTCATCCAGCCCGACCCGGGCCTCGATACCACTGATACCGACGCACTTCTTCTGCTCGGTATCTTCCAGGGCAAACAGGTACATGCCGGCTTCCGGCGCGCACCGCTCGTTGAAGGTGTCTTCGGCCCGCGCGATCTTGCGGGACAGGAGATCGCGGTTCGGCGGCAGTGAGGTCAGCCCTTTTCCGGCGCCTTCCGCCATATCGTGCAGGTCTTCCAGGTCACCCTGATTGAGGGGGCGAATCAGCAACATAACAATCTCCTCTCCTTACAGGGCCACCAGGACCAGGTCGTCGCCGTCGCTGACGCCCAGCTGATCGGCGATGGTGGTGTTCAGGCGCACCACGTCGCCCAGGCCGTCGCTGACGTTGGTCAGGGAACAGCGGAAGCTTTCGCATTCGCCATTGGCCACCAGGTAGCGCACACCCCGACTGCCCTCACCCCGGCGCGCGGTCTTGTTGCGGCGGCGGGTGATGGAGGTCAGCTCGTCGGTGCGGGCTTCCAGCACCGGGCCACCGTCGAAAATGTCGATGTGCTGGCCGACGCGGAACCCTTCCCGCCCCAGCAGTTGGCAGGTGCGCGCGGCGGCCTCGTGGGGTTCGCTGATGGCAGCTTGCGCGGCATCGGACAGCAGCGTCACGTAGATCGGGTTCGGCGGCATCAGCTCGGCGATGAAGGTCTTGGTCTTCACACCGGAGTAGTAATCCGCCGTGGCAAAATCCATGTGGAAGAAGTGCCGACCCAGGCTGTCCCAGAACGGCGCATCGCCTTCCTCGGTCTGTACGCCCTGGATTTCCACCACCACGTCATCGGAAAAGCGCTCGCGATGACGGTCGACGAACAGCAGGCGCGAGCGGGACAGCAGCTCGAAGGCTTCGGTGTCGCGCAGGTCCGGATCGATGGTGAACGAGCACAGCAGCGTCTTGCCGGTGAGCTCGTGGGTCGGGTACAGCACCGCGACGCGCTTGGCCACATCCAGCTCGTGGGAGGCGTGGATCAGCTCGTCGCGGCGGTAGTTGTAGAACGGCTGGCTGTTGCCGGCACGGGCATCGATACCGGCGGTACCGTGGATGCGGCCGGTGTCAGAGTCCTCCAGCACGAACAGGAAACGCTCACGATCCGCCAGCGCGGGATCACCGGCCAGGGAACGCTGCGAATGATCAATTTTCTCGCTCAGCTTGTCCCGGGATTGGGGCAGCGTCGAGACCCGGGCACCGTGAGCCGTTGCCAGCTTTTCAATACCGGCCAGGTCTTCGTGGCGAGCAGGACGGACAATCCACATGAGAGATAACTCCTGTGATGTGCCCGGAGGCGGGCCCCTTGTGAGCGCCCGCCTCCGGAGTCATTAACCGGCGATTTTGGCGACGGCGCGTTCGAAGCGAACCAGGGCCTCGTCGATGTCGGACTCGGGGATGATCAGGGACGGTGCCAGACGAACCACGTTGGCGCCGGCGACCAGCACCATCACACCTTCTTCCAGGCCGGCATTGAGGAATTCCTTGGCCTTGCCCTTCCACTCGTCGGTCAATACGCCACCGAGCAGCAGGCCGGCACCACGCACCTGTTCGAACACGCCGTATTTCTGGCCAATCTTTTCCATACCTTCGCGCAGGCGCTTGGAGCGGGCTTCAACACCCTTGAGCACTTCGGGCTGGCTGACGATATCGATCACACGCTGGGCGACCGCGCAGGCCAGCGGGTTGCCGCCGTAGGTGCTGCCGTGGGTGCCGACACCCAGGCTTTCGGCGATCTTCGCGGTGGTCAGCATGGCGCCGACCGGGAAGCCGCCGCCGAGGGATTTGGCGGTGGAGAGGATGTCCGGGGTCACGCCGTACATCTGGTAAGCATAGAGGTGGCCGGTACGACCAACGCCGGTCTGGACTTCATCGAACACCAGCAGGGCGTTGTGCTTGTCGCACAGCTCGCGCAGGCCTTCCAGGAAGGACTGCTCGCCCGGCAGGATGCCGCCCTCGCCCTGGATCGGCTCGACCACAATGGCGCAGGTCTTGTCGGAGATCAGTTTCTCGACGCTGGCCAGGTCGTTGAAGTCGGCGTGGTGGATGCCCTTCGGTGCCGGCTCGAAACCTTCCAGGTACTTGGGCTGACCGCCGACGCTGACGGTGAACAGGGTGCGGCCGTGGAAGCTGTTCTTGAACGAGATGATTTCGTTCTTCTCGCCACCGAAGTGCTGCCACGCGTAGCGGCGTGCCAGCTTGAAGGCGGCTTCGTTGGCTTCGCCGCCGGAGTTGGCGAAGAACACACGCTCGGCGAAGGTCAGGTCGCACAGGGTTTTGGCCAGGTGGATGGCCGGCTCGTTGGTCATGACATTGGACAGGTGCCAGATCTTCTCGGCCTGGCTGGTCAATGCGCCCAGCAGTCCCGGGTGGGCATGGCCCAGAGACGTCACGGCGATGCCGCCGGCCAAGTCCACGTATTCCTTACCTTCCTGATCCCAGACTCGCGATCCCTCGCCACGAACGGGGATGATCTTGCCCGGCGCGTAGTTGGGGACCATCACGTCATCAAACATTTCTCGGGTAATGGAAGGTGTTGTCATAAGAGCCTCGTTGTTGGGTGTTGGCAGAAACTGGCAACGAGTCTAGACGGGCGCCACCCGTGTCGCTTTCAGGAATGCGACCCGGCCGTTACAGGATTGCGACCTGAAAAATGGCGAAGTGTTCCTGGTTGCTTCTGTCCGTGTAGCCGACGCTTCAGAGGGCCCGCAGGGTCCCGGCGTCTCGCAACACGGTCTGATCGAAGCCAACAAGCTTTGGAGTTAACGTCAGAGATCAGAGTCTCTGGTAGGTTGGGCTGACGCAGGAAGCCCAACAAGCCGGGCTTGCGGCCTGTCCCATCCAAGGGTCGCCAAGCCGGCTTTTGAGAACCCATGCTGCAAGCCTGTCCCACGATAACGGGAACGTCCGGTGCCCGCTTATTGTTGGGCTTCCTGCGTCAGCCCAACCTGCGGGACTCGGAGAATTCGCTATTGAATGAAGCTCGGACTCAGACTTCGCGATCTTCTGACGGCGTTAAACCGAAGGCATTGCGATAGGTCGTACTGAAATGCGCACCTGAGGAGAACCCGCAGGAAAGCGCAATATCCGTCAGGCTCAGTGCGCTGTTGCGCACCAGCTCGCGGGCGCGATCCAGGCGGATCTTGAGGTAATAACGGGACGGCACGGTGTCGAGGTATTTGCGGAACAGCCGCTCCAGTTGGCGGCGGGACAGGTTCACGTGCCCGGCGATGTCGTCACCGGATAAAGGCTCTTCGATGTTGGCAAACATCAGGTCGACGGCTTCCGCCAGCGCGGGCTGCTCGGCGCGGGTGGCCTGATCGAGTTCGGCGCCACCACCAAGTTCCGGCTCCCCGACCCGTTCGCGGACAAACCACTGGGCCAGCGCTTCTGCGACATCACGGCCCAGCTCGCGGCCGATGGTCCAGATCATCAGGTCCTGCGCGGCGGTGGCGCCACGGCAGGTCAGCCGATTGCGATCCACACAGAACACGTCCTCGGTCTGGCGAATGGCCGGAAAGCGTTCGCGCAGCTGAGAGGCCGGCAAGCCGTGCAGAGCGGCGCGATAGCCATCCAGCAATCCCGCCTCGGCCAGCAGCAGACCACCGCTGGCCAGGCCGCCCAATGTCGACACACAGTCCGCATGATGCGTGAGCTTTTGCGCGAAATCGTCCGGCAGTTCACGAGGCGGCGCATGACCGCCCACCAGCAGCAGCCAGTCCAGGGGCGGATCGCAATGATCGAGAGGCGTTTGTGGGATCGGCAGACCGGAACCGAAAGCGGCGCCCAGGCCCAGGTGCTCGATGGAGAAACACGTCTCGCCCAACAGACGGTTGGCCGCCTGCATCGGTTCGACCGCGGCCGCATAGGTCAGTGCGGAGGCACCCGGCAGCAACAACAATCCAACACGCAGCGACAAGCAGTTCTCTCCCGGCAGACAGATTCATTCAAACAGTAAGCCGTCCGGTATCAGGACATCCGGCGTGCTCACTGCAGGTAGCTCGACAATACGGCGGGATCGACCGTCCCGCCCCATCAGGGCTTTGACGACCAGTTTATAGGAATCCAGGTCGAAGATGACACTCTGGCCGCCCAGAGAGAGATCCTGGAGATCGCTTTCATCGTGCAACGTGGCGACGTGCATCCAATTGTAGATGACGAGGATGTCGGTGCGATCGCGCTCCCGATTATGTTCGACGACGCCGACCGGCCCCTGCCACGGCCAGGTATTCAGCCGCAGGTTATGGAAGCCGATCTGCATGCGCAGGTTATAGCGGGTGACATCCTCATCCTGCTCGCAAGCGCCTTTGCAGCGGCCCAGCGTGCGCTGGAAACAGGGCCCCTCACCTTCCGGCTCCAAACCCAGCAGTTTGTTGCAGAGGTCGTTCTTGGCGGCGATGCCTTGCAGGGCCCGTTCGGCGTCCCGGATGCTGCGGAACAGTCCGAAGTAGTCCCCCAACCGATGCGGTTCGATTTCCCTCACCAACCGGGCCTGCAGGTAACCCGCTTCGTTGTGGGTCAGTTCAATGCTGACGAGTGTTTTGGCGGCCCTGGAACGCCGGTTGTAGAGGGGATTCAGGTTCTTGATCTGGTGCAGCTCGAGCAACAGCGCCCCCAGCTCGCCGGCGGTTTCCGTCCAGTCCACCCGGCGCAAACTCTGGGACATGCGCACCCCACGATGGGAGTTGTGGTCGCCGGAAAAATGGGACGCCACGCGCTGCAGGATATTGGTGCTTTTGCCCACATACAGCAGCACGTCATTTTCGCCGTAGAAGCGGTACACGCCCGGCGCCTGGGGCAGGGTTTCGAGGATATCCGGCGGCAAATGCGACGGCACGCTGGGACGGCGCAGCAGGTGCCTGACAGCGGCTTCCACCTGCTCCGCGCCCTTATCCTGCAACGAGGCCTCGAAAAACGCCTGCATTGCGGTCACATCGCCCATGGCCCGGTGACGCTGCACATCGGGCAGCCCATGCCGGGCAATGAGCGCATCCATGTTGTGGCGCCGGAATTCCGGATACAGCCGGCGGGACAACTTGACCGTACACAGCACTTTCGACGAAAACGCCTGCCCCAATCGACGGAATTCCGCCTTGATAAAGCCGTAGTCGAAGCGGGCATTGTGAGCGACAAAGACGGTGTCCTTCAGCTTTTCCCGCAGCGTGTCGGCGATCTCCGCGAACCGCGGTGCGTCCGCCACTATCTCGTTGCTGATGCCTGTAAGCCGTTCAATAAAGGCGGAAATTCGCGTTTCCGGATTCAGCAGTGTCTGCCATTCATCCACCACCTCGCCGTTGCGCCAGAAGCGGATACCGATCTCGGTGATCCGGTCGTGCATGGCGTTGCCGCCGGTAGTCTCCAGATCGAGAAAAGCGAAGGTGGCGGAATCGAGGAAGGCGACGGTCTCAGACATGTTTATCCTTTACGTGAACAAAGCCTCACTGGACCGCGATTAAAAAGGAGTTTCCCGGGAATTAGACCTTGGTATAAATAACGATCAACTTGTTTGAATTGTCACCAAACCGTAACTACTTTGAAGAAGACGCAACACAACAATAACGCATGGAGAACACTTCAATGAACCGCAACAAAATAACAATCGCAGTTCAGGCAACAACGGCGGCGATGGTACTGGGGCTCGCCTCCCAGGCCAGCGCTATCGAACTCAATCCAGGGTCAATCGATGCCGAGCTGTACGGTTACGCCCGCATGAACGCTGTTTACGACATCGATGAGGATATCGGTGTGTCCACCCAGGCTGGTTCTTTCGACAAGGTGAACACCGGTGCCGCCGAAGATAATGAAGTCACCGGTCACTTTGATGCGGACGCCGTGCAGTCCCGCCTGGGCGTGAAGGTTACAACCGAGCAAGGTGTCAAGGTCGTCGTGGAAGGGGACTTCCGTGGTAACGGCGGTGGCGATCTGCGACTGCGTCACGCCTACGGTGAATACATGGGCGTGCTGCTGGGTCAGACCTGGTCCAACTTCAACAGTTTTGTGGGTAACACGTCCGTCCTGGACTTCGACGCATTGGCCGGTAACGCCGGTCTGCAGGGCCGTGTCACCCAAGCCCGTTACACGACAGGTCCACTGTCGGTTTCTCTGGAAGATAACGTCACCAGTGTTTTGAATGAGCCTGCAGACTCTGAGAAAAACAGCCTGCCGACACTGACCGCACGTTTCGAGAATTCGTCCGGCCCGCTGTCCCTGTCGGCTGCTGCCCTGATGCACCAGGTGGAGTACGACACAGGCACACAGGATGATCAGGCGATCGGCTATGCCGTCTTCGGCGCGGCCAAGTTTGCCGTCACCGATACCGTCAGCATTCAGGGTGCAGTGACCTACAGCGACGGTGCCAACTCCTACCTGTACCGTTCCGGCGATAACTTCGGCGCGGCGGATGCCTACGTGAAAGGTAACGGCGACCTGGACACCATCACCGGCTATGGTGGCACGATTGGTGTAGGCGTCGATGTTGGTCCGGGTTCGATCAACGCCGGCTACGGCTGGGTCCAGAACGACTGGGATGACGCCGAAGATGATGGTGTAGATGTCGCAGACGAACACGAAACCAACAGCAACGCCATGCTCAACTACATGTGGAGTCCAGTGAAGAACGTCACCATGGGTGTTGAATACGCCTACTTCATGGTCGACAAGCAAAACGGCGACGACGGTGATGCCAGCCGCATCATGTTCGCCGGTCAGTACAACTTCTGATCCACAACCAAGCCCCAAAAGCCCCGGTTCGCCGGGGCTTTTTTATGCCTGACGGTCAGACCCGCAGGATGGTGTGGTAGCCCGCGATATCCACCTCGAACTTTGTCCGCTGCCGGAGATAATCGCGCAGGGTTTCCGACGATTCCGGCTCGCCGTGGACCAGTTGAATCGCCGTTCCGGGACGTAGGTCACTGGCTGCCAGCCACTGCTCCAGCTCGACGTAATCCGCATGGGCCGACAGGCCGTCCAGCATCTCGATACGCGCCTTGATGGGGATCCAGCTGCCGTGGATTTTCACGGCTTCGGCGCCGGCCATCATCTTCGCGCCCCGGGTGCCCCCAGCCTGGTAACCTGCAAACAGCACCGTCGTACGCGGATCGCCCAGACGCTCTTTGAAGTGATGCAAAATACGTCCGCCGGTCGCCATGCCACTGCCCGCAATCACCACGTGCGGGAACGCCTGGTTGGTCAGCGCTTTGGACTCGTCCACGGAGCGGGTGTAGATGGCGGCGCTGGCCATCTCATGGCATTCCTTCTCGCTCAGGCGGTGCTGCTCGGGGTAGTTCCAGTAAATACCGGACACGTCAATCGCCATCGGACTGTCCAGGTAGATGGGAATTTCCGGAATGCGCTGCTCACGGATCAGGCGCGCCAGCATGTACTGCAGCACCTGGGCCCGCCCCACCGCAAAGGAGGGAATCAGGACATTGCCGCCACCGCTGATGGTTTCGTTAACGATCTTTGCCAACTCGCTGTAGGGGTCTTCTTCCGGGTGCCGGCGATTGCCGTAGGTGGACTCGAGCAACAGCAGGTCCAGTTCCGGCAACGGTGGTGGCGGATTCATGAACAGGTCGTGGGGCCGGCCCACATCGCCGGATACGCCGATACGTTTGCCCTCCACCTCGATGATCACGCTGGCCGATCCCAGGATGTGTCCCGCCGACTGAAGGTGAAACTGGAAATCGCCCACTGCGAAGGTCTCGTGGTATCCCACCGACTGGAACAGCCCCATGCTGGCTTCGGCGGTGGCCCGGTCGTACAACGGCTCGGGCTTTTCGTGACGGCTGAGTTTGTGCCGGCCCAGGTAGTCCGCCTCCTCTTCCTGCAGGTGGCCACTGTCTGCCAGCAGGATGGCGCAAAGTTCCCGTGATGCGTGGTGGGTAAAAACCGGCCCGCGGTATCCGGCTTTGTAGAGCACCGGAATGTAACCGGAGTGATCGAGGTGGGCATGGGTGAGGACGATCGCATCCAGCCCGTCGATGTCCATGGGCAGCGGTTCCCAGTTACGACGGCGTAACCACTTGTAGCCTTGGAACAACCCGCAGTCGATCAGGACGCGGGTGTTATCGGTTTCCAGCAGAAACTTGGAACCGGTGACGGTCTCGGCTCCGCCCAAAAAGGTGATCCGCATATCATGTCTCCCGTGCTGCTTTCAGACAGGCCTGTATCGCCGGCGCCAGCAACGGACTGACGTCGATATCGTTGGTGGCGTGCGGCACGGTGTTCGTGGTCACCAGCCCGGCCAGGCCGGCGCCCACGAGCTGGGCGTCGGACTCGTCCGCAAAGATGCCGTGCACCGCCACGCACTCCACCTGTTCGATGCCACCGGCTTCAAGAGCCTGCAGGCACTTGAGGATGGTATGGCCGCTGGAGATCACATCGTCGATGATGACCGCCACGCGATCGTCGTACTGCTCCACCGGCGGCAGGGTCACCCGCACATGGCGATCGCCCAGGCGTTCCTTACGGCCAATCACATAAGGATGACCGCTGCGCCGCGCAATCTCGGCCACCCACTGTTCACTCTCCGCATCCGGGCCGACCAACAGTAGATGCCGGCGCTGACCCAGCCACTCTACCAACGCCGGCGCCGCCTGCACGACCCGGCTGGGCACGCTGTAAAGCTGATCCAGACTGCGGAAGCGATGCAGGTGCGGCTCCACGGTGACCAACCAGTCGATGTGGGCAGACAGGCTACGGGCAAAAATTTTCGAGGTGATCGCTTCACCGGATTGGAAGCGGGCATCCTGTCGCATGTAACAGAGATAGGGCGCCACCAGCCCCACCGACGCGGCACCGAGATCCCGCAAGGTGTCGGCGAGGAAAATCAGCGGCAGGTAGCGATCATCGGGATGGGACAGGTCCGCCAGCAGGAGGCAGTGACGCCCGACCACGTCCGAGAGCACGCGCACATAGCTTTCACCGTCTGGAAAATAACGCGACTCCAGTTGCCCGACCTGGGCCCTCAGTCGGTCGCAAAGGGGTTGTTGCAGCGGCAACTCCTGAAAGGCAAACAGCAGCGGCGTTTTCTCGGCAGCGGGCGTCATGGTTGGTTCACCAGGCTGAAAATGGGTTGTTCGGTGGCGTAATAGTCCAGGGCATAGTCCCGTTCTCCGGCACTTTCACTGAACAGCTGAAACAGTGGCTGTCCGGTCTCTACCCGGTCGCCCAGCGCCACGCAGAGTCGCAGTCCGGCCGCTTTGCTGGCGGGCGCACCGGCCAGTTTGGCCAGCTTGGCCAGCCGGCGGTTGTCGATGGCGTTGACCACGCCGCTGCGGGAGGCCTTCTCTTCATGGGTATAGACGGCTTGAGGCAACGTCTTGAGTCCGCCCTGGGCCGTCACGATCCGCTTGAACTGGGTCCAGGCATGGCCACCCTCAAGCAGCACGCGGGCCTGCTCCCGACCGGCCGCCAGTCCCTCACCATCGGCCATATCGAACAGGTGAGATGCCAACTCCAGCGCCCGATCGCGCAGGTCCGCCGGCGCCTCGGGCGTTTGCTGCAATACCGCCAGCACATCCCGGGCTTCTTCCACCGGACCGATTCCCCGCCCCACCGGTCCCCGACCATCGGTCATCACACAGCGCACCGATAGGCCACAGGCCGCGCCCACTTCCACCAAAAGGGACTCCAGCCGCTCCGCTTCCGGCTGGCTGCGGACTTTGGCCGTCGGGCCGACCGGGATATCGATGAGCACATGGGTCGATCCCGCCGCAATCTTCTTGGACAGCACCGAGGCGATCAGTTGCCCCTCGCCATCGAGCTCCAGCGCCCGTTCGATCCGGATCAGCAGGTCATCGGCGGGGCTCAGGTTCATCGAACCGCCCCAGGCCAGGCAGGCGCCGGCTTCCTCCACGACACGGCGAATGTCCGCTACACCAAGATCCACATGGGTGAGCACGTCCATGGTATCCGCCGTGCCGGCCGGCGATGTGATCGCCCGGGAAGAGGTTTTGGGCATGACAAGCCCACCGGCACTGCAGATCGCCACCACCAGCGGCGTAGTACGGTTACCGGGCAGGCCGCCGATGCAGTGTTTGTCGTAAATCGCGCGGTCGTCGCCCCAGGCCAGCCGCTCGCCACTAGCCACCATGGCCCGGGTCAGGTCGGTAATTTCCGCCAGCGACAACCGGCCGCCGGCACAGACACTGAGAAAGGCGGCAATTTCGATATCGCTGTAACGGTGGCGGGTGACGTCGTCGATGATGGCGGTGATGTCGTGATCGCTGAGGGTGTGGCCGAACACCTTCTTGCGAACGGCGGCGAGCGATCGAATTGGCGGCGCGTGCTTGATCGTCAACGGCGTCCCCGGCCGCACCCGCAGGCGTTCCAGGGCACTGTTGGACAGCCCGATATGGCCATGCGGGATATGGCCGCCATAGACCACGTTCAGCACCGCGATAATGGATCGACCACCACAGGACACGTTCAGGCGGTTGCTGGCGACGAAACCCTCGGAGCGGCATAGGTGACAGTCGTCCCGCATGTAGACCACCAGTTCCTGATGGGTATCGATCCCCATGGGAAACGCTTTCAATTCATTCGCGTAATTCACGACCCCTCACTCAGAACGGCGGACTGCCAACGGCGCTTTATCCCTGAACAGTAGCAGTCCGCCTGCGGGCTCCCATTGATGGAAGTCAGGTTTGCGCTGAATAGTCGATCACCCTGACGTCCACTTTAGACAGTAAAGCGGCGTGCGCGCACCAACTTCACGCGATGCGACTCAACATGGGGCAAGGGAACAGGACGACAGGCGGGCGATCAAAAACCAACTGACTGATTTAGCAGACTTTGCAACACATGGCACAGCCAATGCTTTTTTTGTAGAGGACAGAGGCGCGCGAAGTCAGGCCTCAGGACTGAATGGAACCGGATTGCACCGTTTGGAGGTGATGCCTTATGAAACACGCTGAAAACACCAGCCTGCTGTTTGAGCTGACCCACCCGTTCGAAGCGGCCGTTATGGACGACCTGCACGACTACTTCGACTGGATGTACTTCGCCAACTGATTCGTTTCGGGCCCGGTTTTCCCGGGCCCGATCACTTACTCGCCGGCCCGAAGACGCGTTCTCAACCCCCGCGTCGTCATCACCGAAATCACCTGCATCAGCGACAGCAAACCGCGGTCGTGCTGACGTGGCGACTTGCCGCGCCCCATGCGTTCCAGCTGCCGCGTGTACCAGCTCACCTCCATCAACCCCATGTTGTCGATGGCCTTGATGCCGGTCTTGATGGGACGCACCGCACTGGTGAAATCGGCGCCGGCCAGGATCAGGCGCGGGAAGTCCGGCTCCACCGCCAGCGGCCGGGCCAGACCGACAAGATCGGTGGCGCCGCTCTCGATCGCGGCCGCCATGCCGTCCCGGGTGCGGAAGCCGCCGGTCACCATCAGGGGCACGTCGGCCCGTTCACGCACTTTCTCGGCAAACTCCAGGAAGTAGGCTTCCCGGGCCCGGGTACTGGCCTTGGTGCCCTTGGCCATCGCGGGATTCTCGTAGTTGCCGCCGGAGATCTCGATCAGGTCGATGCCCAGGTCCGCCAGCGTCTCGATCACTGCAAGGGACTCTTCCTCGGTGAATCCACCGCGCTGGAAATCCGCCGAGTTCAGCTTGATGCCCACGTTGAATGTTTCCGAGGTGGCGGCCCGAATGGCTTTGTAGACTTCGACCACGAAACGCATGCGCTTCTCGGCCGTGCCACCCCAATCGTCGGTGCGCTGGTTGTGGTGCGGTGACAGGAACTGGCTGATCAGGTAGCCGTGGGCACCGTGGATCTGCACCCCGTCAAAACCGGCCTTCTCGGCAATGGCCGCACTGCGGCCGAACCGCTGGATGATGTCCTCGATCTCCGGGCCGGTCAGGGCCCTGGGCGTGGCGAACATGCTCTGCAGTTCCTTCCGGAACGGGATCGCGCTGGGAGAGACCGGGTCGCGGTTCAGCATCTTGGGGCTCTGCTTGCCCGGATGGTTCAGCTGCATCCAGATGGCGTTGCCGCGCCGCTGGCCTGCGGCGGCCCAGGTCTTGAGGGCCGGCAGATCGCGCTCATCTTCCAGTACCACGTTCTGCGGCTCGCCGGTGTGACGCCGGTCGATCATCACGTTCCCCGTAATCAGCAGGCCGGTGCCACCTTCGGCCCAGGTGTCGTAGAGGGTCGCCAGGTCGTGGGTGACGCGGTTGTCGAGCGTGCCCATGGTTTCACTCATGGCGGACTTGGCGAAGCGATTCGGCAGGACATTGCCATTGCGCAGCGTCAGGGGCTGGCCCAGCAGGTCGCTGGCGCTCATCCGGGCGCCGTCGTCGGCGGGCTTGTTCTTGAGGCCGTTCTTCATGGGATCGTGATCCTTTCATAATTCGACAATCGTCAAATTATTATACGTTTCGATAATTGTCAAATTGTAATAGAATGGCCTTTAAAGACTGCTGTCGGGACCGTTATGCCAACCAGAGAACCGCCCCATTCCGAACGCCTGGCCCGCGCCTTCAAGGCGCTGTCCAACCCTAATCGCCTGCGCATCTACCAGCAGATCAAGGCCGCCCGGGTCAGCCCGTTGAAAGACAGCGGCTGCAAGCTGGTGGATTTCATCAATTCCATGAAGGTGGGCGCGCCGACCATTTCCCATCACATCAAGGAACTGGTGAACGCCGGGCTGATTCGTGTGGAGAAGGACGGCAAGTTCGTGACCTGCTATCTGGAGGAGGACATGCAGCAGGAGTTGCGGGCGTTTCTGGATTGATCTTCTTTATTGTGTTGCTTCCGACTGCGAGGCCACATCGGCTTTGATTCGGTGGAAGCGAATCAAATGGATGCCAGCCCTTCCGTTGTGATTAGACGGCCGTCCCTGGCCGGCTAATACAACCGGGACATCCTTGTCCCTCCTCCAGGTCTGACATCCATTTGTTTCGCCCATAGCTCGAGTGACTGGCATCAAGCGCAAACCAGGTCGCGTTCTGCACAAATCTCAAATCGAAGCCAATGGGCGCCATCGCTGGAGCAGAGGACAGGATGTCCTCGTCGCATAAGCGGCCACGGACGGCCCTCTTAGGCGACGGAAGCGATGGTGCCCGTTGGCTTCAACCCCGAGCACAGAAAGCCCAACACCCACGCAACAAAAAAGCAGGCCGAAGCCTGCTTTTAAGCCATCATCAGTCACCGCTTACAACAGCAATCGCCGAACATCCCCCAGCAACTGCCCCAGCAACGTCGTAAACCGCGCGGCATCCGCCCCATTCACGGCACGGTGATCGTAGGACAGCGACAACGGCATCATCAGCCGCGGCTCGAAGGCCTCACCGTCCCACACCGGTTTCATCGAGGCTTTCGAGACACCGAGGATCGCCACTTCCGGGGTGCTGACGATGGGCGTAAACGCCGTGCCACCGATGCCGCCCAGGCTGGTGATGGAGAAGCAGCCACCCTGCATTTCGTTGGGTTTGAGCTTCTTGTCCCGGGCCTTGGCGGCCATGTCGGACGCTTCCTCCGCCAGCTCCCACAGGCCTTTCTTATCCACATCCCGGATCACCGGGACCATCAGCCCGTTGGGGGTATCCACGGCGATGCCGATGTGGATGTACTGCTTGCGGATCAGCTCCTTGCGCTCCATATCCAGCGACACGTTGAACTGGGGCAGTTCCGTCAGGGCCTGGGCGCAGGCCTTGAGCATGAACGCCAGCGGCGTCATCTTGACCCCGCGCTTCTCGCCTTCCGCTTTCAAGCTCTTACGGAAGGCGTCCATGTCGGTGATGTCGGCCTCGTCGTGCTGGGTCACGTGCGGCACGTTGAGCCAGTTGCGCTGCATGTTGTTGGCGGTGGCCACCTGGATGCGCGACATGGCTTCCCGCTCGATCTCCCCGAACTGGCTGAAGTCCGGCAGTTTGACGCCAGGAATGCCACCACCGCCGGGTGCGGCTGCGCCACCCTCCTGGGTTTTCTGCAACTCACCCTTCACATAGGCCTGGACGTCGTCCTTGAGGATGCGTCCTTTCGGGCCGCTGCCCTTGATCCGCGCCATGTCGACGCCGAACTCCCGGGCCAGCTTGCGCACGGCGGGGCCGGCATGCACCTTGCCACTGGTCTTGGGTTCGGATTCCGTTTCGCTGCGGGCCGGTTGCTGACGTTCCGGGCTTTGCCGCGTCGCCTCTTTCTGACCTTCTGCCGGCGCCTCGTCGGCCTCCTCTTCGTCCTGGTCCTCGCCGGACACGGTCATTTCCAGCAGGTCGTCGCCTTCGGACAGCTTATCTCCTTCGCTGACGAGCACCTTGTCGATCTTGCCGGCGTAGGGCGATGGGATCTCGAAGGTGGCCTTGTCAGACTCCACGGTCACCAGTGGGTCTTCCTCGGCAACCTCGTCGCCCTTGCTGACGTTCACCTCGATGACCGGGACGTCCTCCGCGCCATCCATGCTCGGCACCTTGACCGTTTCCTTACGGGAACCGCCGCCCGATGCCTTCTTGCCGGATTTCGGTGCCTTATCTTCCGCCTTTTCAGCCGGTGCTTCCGACGCCTCTGCAGACGCGTCCTCACTGCCGGCCTCTTCATCATTATCGGCTCCGCCGCCGTCGGAGATCGTCATCTCCAGCAGGTCGTCGCCTTCCGAGAGCTTGTCCCCTTCCTTGACCAGCACCTTGCCGACCTTGCCGGCGTAGGGCGACGGGATCTCAAAGGTGGCTTTGTCCGATTCCACGGTGACCAGCGGATCTTCCTCAGCGACCTCATCCCCGGCCTTCACATTGATCTCGATGACCGGCACGTCTTCCGTGCCGTCGAGATTGGGCACTTTCACCGTTTCCTTGCGGGAACCGCCGCCGGATTTTCCGGAGGATTTCCTGGCGGACGCCTTCTCGTCAGACGAGGTCTTTTGGGACGAGGTATCGGACGAGTCGGCCGCCTTGTCTTCCGGCTGATCGTCCTCCTCAGACGACTCGCCGCCGGCTCCCTCGGCGTCAATCGTGCCGACCACATCGCCTTCCTTGATCTTGTCCCCCACCTTGACGCTGATCCTGGTGATCTTGCCAGCCACCGGCGCCGGCAGGTCCACCGACGCCTTGTCCGATTCCACCGTCAGGATCGGATCCTCCTCTTCGACGGTGTCGCCCTTGCTGACGGTGATCTCGATGACTTCAACCTCATCCGCACCGCCAAGATCGGGCACCTTGATGTCCTGTTCACTCATGGCGGTCTCCTTAGCTCTTCACCGGATTGGGTTTATTGCGATCGATCCCGTACTTGCGCATCGCGTCCAAAACCTGCTCCTGTTTGATGTCTCCGTCGACCGACAGCGCGCTCAGGGCCGCCACCACCACGTGGTAACGGTCCACTTCGAAGAAGCTGCGGAGTCGCTCCCGGGTATCGCTGCGACCGAAACCGTCGGTGCCGAGCACCTCATAGTGGGTTGGCACCCAACGGCGGATCTGGTCGGCGTAGAGTTTCATGTAGTCGGTGGATGCCACCACCGGGCCCTTCTGTTTCTCCAGGCACTTGGTGACGTAAGACTGCTTGGCCTTGTCGTCCGGATGCAGTTTGTTCCAGCGATCCACATGCTGGCCGTCGCGGGCCAGTTCGTTGAAGCTGGTGACGCTCCAGACGTCGCTGGCCACGCTGTAGTCGTCCCGCAGCAGCTTGGCGGCTTCGCGCACCTCGTTGAGGATCGCACCGCTCCCCAGCAACTGGACCCGGGGGGTTTTCTTGCGGCCCTTGGTTTCCACCGATTCCAGCTTGTACATGCCCTTGTTGATGCCGTTCTCGATGCCCTTGGGCATGGCCGGCTGCAGGTAGTTTTCGTTCATGATGGTGATGTAGTAGAAGACGTTTTCATTGTCCTCGTACATCCGCTTCATGCCATCGTGAACCACCACCGCCATCTCGTAGGCGTAGGCCGGGTCGTAGGCCACGCAGGTGGGAATGGTCTGGGCGAGGATGTGGCTGTGACCGTCCTGGTGCTGGAGCCCTTCGCCGTTGAGCGTCGTGCGCCCGGAGGTGCCGCCCATCAGGAAGCCGCGGGCCTGGATGTCGCCGGAAGCCCAGGCCAGGTCGCCCACTCGCTGGAAGCCGAACATGGAATAGAAGCTGTAGAACGGAATCAGCGGGAAATCGTTGGTGCTGTAGGAGGTGGCACACGCCATCCAGGCGGCCATGGAGCCGTCCTCGGTGATGCCTTCCTCGAGGATCTGCCCCTGCTTGTCCTCCTTGTAGTACATGATCTGGTCGCGATCCTGGGGCGTGTACTTCTGCCCTTCGGAAGTGTAGATCCCCAGTTGCCGGAACATGCCTTCCATGCCGAAGGTCCGCGCCTCGTCCGGCACGATCGGTACCACCCGTTTACCGACCCGCTTGTCCTTGGTCAGCGACGTCAGCAGACGCACGAAGGCCATGGTGGTGGAAATTTCCCGGTCGCCGGAGCCCTCCAGCAGGTTGCTGAAAATATCCAGGTCGGGAATCTTCAGCGGCTGGCTGTCCTTGCGGCGCTTGGGATAGAAGCCGCCCAGCTCCTGCCGGCGCTTCTTCATGTACACCATCTCGGGACTGTCCGGCGCCGGACGGTAGTACGGCACGTCCTTCAGCTCTTCATCCTTGAGCGGAATACCGAAGCGATCACGGAAGGCCTTGAGGCCGTCGATATCCAGCTTCTTCAGGGAGTGAGCCGTGTTCTGCGCCTCGCCAGCAGCACCGAAGCCATACCCCTTGATGGTATGCGCCAGGATGACCGTGGGCTGGCCCTTGTGGTGGACCGCATCGTGATAGGCCGCATACACCTTGTAGGGATCGTGACCGCCGCGGTTGAGCTGGCCGATATCCTCGTCGGACAGGTCTTCGACCATTTTGGCCAGTTCCGGGTAGCGGCCGAAGAAATTCTTGCGGGTGTAGGCCGCGCCGTTGCTCTTGAAGTTCTGCAGGTCGCCGTCGCAACACTCGTCCATGGTCCGCTGCATGATGCCGTCGGTGTCGCGCTCGAACAGCTGGTCCCACATGCGGCCCCAGACCACCTTGAGGACATTCCAGTTGGCCCCGCGGAAGACGCCTTCCATCTCCTGGATGATCTTGCCGTTGCCCCGTACCGGGCCATCCAGGCGCTGCAGGTTGCAGTTGATCACGAAGATCAGGTTATCCAGTTTCTCACGTCCGGCCAGGGCGATCGCACCCAGGGTTTCCGGTTCGTCGCACTCGCCGTCACCGACGAAGCACCAGACGTGGCGATCACCCATATCGACCAGCTCGCGACTGTGCAGGTACTTCATCACGTGGGCCTGGTAGATCGCCTGGATCGGCCCCAGACCCATGGACACCGTCGGGAATTGCCAATAATCCGGCATCAACCAGGGGTGGGGATAGGACGACAACCCGTTGCCATCCACCTCTTCCCGGTACTTGTCCAGATGTTCTTCGTCAAAACGTCCTTCCAGGAAGGAGCGGGCGTAGATCCCGGGCGACGAATGTCCCTGGAAGTAGACCAGATCCGATTCCTGCTTCTCGTTCCCGGCGTTGAAGAAGTAGTTGAAACCCACGTCGTAGAGCGTGGCCGCGGAGGAAAACGAGGAGATATGGCCGCCCAGTTCGCCCGGTCGCTTGTTGGCCCGCAGGACCATCGCCAGCGCGTTCCAGCGGATCAGTGAGCGGATGCGGCGTTCCATGAACAGGTCACCCGGCATGCGCGCTTCCTGGGTGACGGGAATCGTGTTGCGGAACGGCGTAGTGATCGAATAGGGCAGCGGAGTGCCGTCTTTGCTGGCCCGTTCCGACAGGCGCTCCAGGATAAACTTGGCACGCTCGATTCCTTCATTCTCGATCAGGGAATCCAGCGCCTCCATCCATTCCTGGGTTTCGATAGGATCTTCGTCCTGATACATCCAACCCTCCTCGTAAGGCGTCAAATTGTTGGTGCAGGGAATCACTGTCCGGGTCCGAAACTGCGGCGATACGGCCGGACCCCATGAGCGGCCGACTGCCCCTGAAAAGGCGGGAAAGCCTCGCAAAACGCTCCAATAAGCATAGAACAGGTTCGATATCTTGCAGGCCGAGACGTCCCCACGCAGGGACATTGACGAGCGGATTCGCTCGAGAGGCAACACGCTCCATGGGTTTGTCGCCGAACCCGGGCAACGGTTCCACAGACAAACCGATGGGGCGCTGAACGCGGCTGGAAAGTCCCACTGTGGTGTTTTTGGCCCGGCGCCGACAAGGGGCCTGCGACCAATGTCTGAGCCCGCGAGGTTCTATCTTGCCTCGATAGCACACTAGTCTATACAGAGCATCCTCACTAACGCCGGGTTACTGCATGAACGCTCCCGCGATCCATCGCGTTTACCTCTTTGGCACCTGCCTGATCGACGTCTTCCATCCCCGGGCCGGCATGGCGGCCGTGCGTCTGCTGGAACGGGAAGGCGTCGAGGTGGTCTTCCCGGAAGAGCAGACCTGCTGTGGGCAACCGCCCTATAATTCCGGCTACGATGACGAAGCCCGGGCCGTTGCCCGCCAGGTGGTGCGCCGTTTTAATGAGCCGATCCCCGTGATCGTGCCCTCCGGCTCCTGTGCCGGGATGTTGCGTCATCATTATCCCAGCCTGCTGGCCGACGGGCCGTTGGCCGAAGCCGCCCAGGATCTGGCCGCCCGCACCTACGAGCTGCATGAATTCCTGAACCGGGTGCTGCAGGTGACGTGGCAGGATCACGGCGATCCGGTGAAGATCGTCATGCATACCTCCTGCAGTGCGCGCCGTGAAATGGGCGTGCGCGAAGACGGTCTCGCCCTGCTGAAACAGCTCAAGGGCGTGGACGTCTGCGAGCCGGAAAACGCCGAAGCCTGCTGCGGGTTCGGTGGCACCTTTGCCGTGAAGATGTCGGACATTTCTGCGGCGATGGCCACGGACAAATGCAGCGCCATTCGAGCCACCGAGGCAGACCAACTCCTCAGCAGCGACTGCGGCTGCCTGCTCAACATTGACGGTATGCTGCGTAAACAGGGCGCCAATCTGCCGGCCGAGCACCTGGCCGAATTTCTCTGGAAGCGGACCGGAGGCGACACCCCATGAGCGGCTTCACCGACCACCCCGACCAGGACTTCGGCGTCCGCATCCACGATGCCCTGGGCGATGCCGAACTCCGGGAAAGCTTCCACGGCGCCATGACCTTCCTGCGGGACAAGCGCCGCGCCCAGTTTCCCGACGTCGACGCGTTGGAAACCCTGCGTGACAGCGGCGCCGCCATCCGCGACCGGGCGCTGGCCCAGTTGCCGGACCTGCTGGAACAGCTGGAGGACCGTTGCCGGCACAACGGCATCCAGGTGCACTGGGCCGAGACGGCGGACGATGCCAACCGCATCATTACCGGATTGATCCGGGCGGTGAACGGCCAGCGCATCGTCAAAGGCAAATCCATGGCGACCGAGGAAATCGGCCTCAACACCGCGCTGGAAGACGCCGGCTTCACCTGTCTGGAATCGGATATGGGCGAGTACATCGTCCAGCAGGCCCATGAAACACCGTCCCACATCATCATGCCGGCCATCCATCGCAACAAGGCCAGCATCGCCCGCCAGTTCGCCGAGCAAATTCCCGATACGCCCTACACCGAGGATGTGGATGAATTGATCGGCACCGGCCGCCGGGTTTTGCGCCGGGCTTTTGCCGAGGCGGATGTGGGCATCTCCGGCGTGAACTTCGCGATCGCCGAGACCGGCACTCTGTGTCTGGTGGAGAACGAAGGCAACGGCCGCATGTCCACCACCGTGCCGGACACGCACATTGCCGTCATGGGCATCGAAAAAGTCATCGAGAAGCTGACTGACCTGCCGGATCTGATGCGCCTGTTGCCCCGGTCCGCCACCGGTCAGGCGATCACCACCTACGTCAACATGATCAGCGGACCGCGCCGGGAAGACGAATGCGACGGCCCGAGGCAGGTCCATCTGGTCCTGATCGACAACGGTCGCAGCCGCATCTACGCCGACCGCCAGTTGCGGGCCACGCTACGCTGTATCCGTTGCGGCGCCTGCATGAACCACTGCCCGGTGTATGAGCGGCTGGGCGGTCACGCTTACGGCACGGTCTACCCCGGCCCCATCGGCCAAGTGGTGATGCCGCAGCTGTTCGGGCTGGATCACGCCGGGAAGCTGACCCAGGCCTGCAGTCTGAACGGTGCCTGTGGAGAAGTGTGCCCGGTGCGGATTCCCCTGCCCGACCTGATTCGTCGCCTGCGCCATGAAGGTGTCAGCGCCGATCCCGCCAGCCCGGTTCGAGGCCACGGCCGCCAGCGACGAGTCAGCGAGGCGCTGATCTGGCGAGCCTGGCAATGGATTCACACCCGACCGGCGGTCTATCGGCTGGTGACTCGCGCGGCCACTCGCGCCCGCCGCCTGTTGCCTCCGCTGCCACGGGCCTGGACCCGCCATCGAGCGCCGCTCGAACCGGCAGAGCAAAGCTTCCAGGGGTGGATGCGTCACCATAAGAAGGATCACCGCCAATGAAACCCCGCGATCGTATCCTGTCCCGACTCCGTCACGGGCGCGCCGCGTCGCCGGCAACGCCGTATCCGGCACCGGAGACAATCGCCGTTACGCCCTCAGCGCCGAACATCGACAGCATGGTCACGGCCCTGGAAGCCGCCCATGCGCAGGTGTTCCGGATGGCCGAGGCCGACTGGCCGGATCATCTGGCCTCACTCGCGACCGAGCGGAACTGGCAGCAGTGGTGGGTCGGCCGCGACGAAGCCGCGGCTATCTGGCAGGCACACGGTTCGGCCCCGTCCGTGACCGTGTTTGATGACTGGGACGGCCAGAAAGCGGCCCTGTTCGATTCGGCACCCATCAGCCTCAGCCAGGCCCAGGGCGGGATCGCCGACACCGGCACCCTGATTGTGGAAAGCCGGCCAGAGGCCCCTCGTACCCTGTCCCTGGTGCCGCCGGTACACGTCGTCATCGTGCGCGAAGGCAGCCTGTTTCCGGACATGCCGACGGCCATGGTCTACTACAGCCGCCACGGCATGCCCACCAACCTGATCTTCATCTCCGGCCCGTCCAAGACGGCGGATATCCAGCAGACGATGGCGTACGGTGCCCATGGTCCGCGGGAATTGATCGTTTATCTCTGTCGTTGAAACCTCCGCCAGCGGTCTTCAAGACATCATCGGGTCACGATGAGTTGGCCCTTCACTCCCCGCTTTCCATTTTGACACGAAATATTTTCGTAACGCCCCGCCAGTATCCTTGCATAATTTCCACCGAAATTTCGGAAACTTACCGAGAAGTGCTCTGCTAAACGATTGACGGCACTGAAAATTTAATTAGACCTGAAAATATTGAGGCAATTCGGTATACTCCGCTTCCCGATTTGTACCGGGGCAAAAGGAGGGAGTCACAGCCAGAGGAACACCGCGTCTACCGCGCGCACGACAGCGCGTTGCCGTCCCTTTTTTGCCTCAGCCATTTGCCAGCGGCGTCACAGAAACGCTGCCCGAGCCAACAGGAGAGAGGGAGGCCTATGAATTCAATCGTTAACGCCCCTGAAACGTTCTCTGCACGCATTCCCACCGTCGAATTCGAGGAACGTCGTTTCCAGGTCTACACCGACCGTCAACTGGACAAGATCGAAGCCATCCAGTCGCTGCCTGAAGAGACCCTGTTCGAGATGAAGGTGGTCTCCAGCGTCCTGCCTTTCCGCGTCAACGAATACGTGATCAACGAGCTGATCCAGTGGGACCAGGTGCCCAACGATCCGATTTACCAACTGGTTTTCCCCCAGCGCGAGATGCTCAAGCCCGAGCACTACGAGCGCATGGCGGACATGCATCGCAGCGGCGCCGACAAGAAAGAGATCCAGGCGGTCGCCAAGGAAATCCGCGACGACCTGAACCCGCACCCGGCCGGCCAGATGCAGATGAACCTGCCCAAGCTGGACGGTGAAGTGCTTGAAGGCGTGCAGCACAAATACCGCGAAACCGTGCTGTTCTTCCCGTCCCAGGGCCAGACCTGCCACTCCTACTGCACCTTCTGTTTCCGCTGGGCCCAGTTTGTGGGTGACAAGGACCTGAAGATGGCCAGCACCGACGCCGAGAAGCTGCACGGCTACCTGCGCAACCACACCGAGGTCACCGACCTGCTGGTCACCGGCGGCGATCCGATGGTCATGAAGACCAAGAACCTGGTGCAATACCTGGAGCCGCTGCTGGAACCGGAGTTCGATCACATCCAGACCATCCGCATCGGCACCAAGGCGCTGACCTTCTGGCCGTATCGTTTCGTGACCGACAAGGACGCGGATGAGCTGATCGACCTGTTCGCCCGCCTGGTGGAAGGCGGCAAGCACGTGGCCATCATGGCCCACTACAACCACTGGCAGGAAATCACCACCGAGATCGCCGAAGAAGCGATCCGCCGCATCCGCGCCACCGGTGCGGAAATCCGCGCCCAGGGCCCGATCATCAAGCACGTCAACGACGATGCCGAAGCCTGGGCCAAGATGTGGAAGAAGCAGGTCCAGCTGGGCATCATCCCCTACTACATGTTCGTCGAGCGGGACACCGGCGCGAAGAACTACTTCGAGCTGCCACTGGCGCAGGCTTACGAGATCTATCGCGAAGCCATGAAAAACGTCTCCGGCCTCGGTCGTACCGCGCGCGGTCCGTCCATGAGTGCCGGTCCGGGCAAGGTGGAAATCCAGGGTATCGCCGAGATCAAGGGCGAGAAGGTGTTCGTCCTGCGCTTCCTGCAGGGCCGCAATCCGGACTGGGTGCAGCGCCCGTTCTTCGCCAAGTACAGCGATACGGCCACTTGGCTGCATGAGCTGGAACCGGCTTTCGGGGAAGAGAAGTTCTTCTTTGAGGATGAGTATGAAGCGATGCGCAAGGGAAATGGCTAAGCCGTTTCACCTGTGAGCGAGAAGCCGGACCATGTGTCCGGCTTTTTTGTTTCTGCCCCAATGATCCTTGGTTTTCGACGGTGGGGCTGAAGCCAATGAAATCCTATACCCGGGGAGTCGAAGCGAAGGGATGTCAGCCCTTCCGTTGATATTAGACGGCCATCCATGGCCGGCTAATACAACCGGGACGTCCCTGTCCCTCCTCCAGGGCTGACATCCCTTCGCTTCGGTCGAGTCTCGAGTAGCTGCCTCAAGAAAAACGGCCCGGCGTTTTGCACCGCCGTTCGATCGAAGCCAATGGGCGCCATCGCTGGAGCAGAGGACAGGACGTCCTCGTCGCATAAGCGGCCACGGACGGCCCTCTTAGGCGACGGAAGCGATGGCGCCCATTGGCTTCAGGCACCCGATCCAAGCAAGCCACCAAGCCAATCATTAAACGTTTTACCCACGACGCCCACGCTTCGGCACAAACCCTTCCGGCTTGTCCCGCAACCAGTCGACGAACGTGCGCAGGTCGTCCAGCTGCATCAGCTTGTCCCGGGTGTTGTAGTGCATGCCCAGCTCGTACTCCGAGCAGGTGCCGTGGATGGCGCTATGGCAGGGACGGCAGACCCACAGGGTGCGGGTGATCATGTCGTCACGGGTGAAGAGTTTCTGGAAGCGCTTCTTGCTGTGTAGGCGGCGGGGGATCAGGTGGTGTCGGGTGAGCTTGGCGACAGGACGCTCGCAAAGCTCACAGCGATCCGGTTGCGGGGGCAGTTTCAGCATCATGGATCACCGGCTGCGCCCCGCCCTGTCAGTGCATCAGGGTGTAGAGCTTGCGGCGGTAGGTCCGCACATCGGAGTTGGTGTTGCCCAGCTTGTCGAACAGCTCGACCAGTGTGGTTTTGGCCACCCCGTCCTTGTAACCCGCATCGACCTGCATCAGACGGATCAGGAGCTCCATCGCCTGGGCGTTGTTTTCCTTGATAACGTGCTGCAGGGCCAGCTGATGCAGCGCTTCGCAATCCTTCGGATCCGCCTCCAGACGCTTCTCCAGATCCGCCACCGGTGCCAGCTGCCCGGCCTGTTCCATGAACTTCAGGCGTGCGGCCAGCTGGCGGGCGTGAGGCTGCATCTTGTCTTCCGGTGCCAGGCTGTCGAGGATCTGCTGGGCGGTCTCGGTATCGCCAAGCTCCGCCTTGATTTGCGCCAGGTCGATCAGGACGGCGATATCCTCCGGGTCCGCCTGGTTCAGGCCGGTCAGGATTTCCAGTGCGCCATTCAGGTCGCCTTCTTCCCACAAACGGTTGGCCTTGTCGTGAGGGTTTTCCTCCGGCGCCTCGACGTGCTTATCCAGCACTTTGCGAATTTCGCTCTCCGGCAGCGCGCCGTTGAAGCCATCCACGGCCTGGCCGTTCTTGACCAGCAGGATGGTCGGCAGGCTGCGTACGCCCAGGTGGCCGGTCAGTTCCTGCTGCTCGTCGGCGTTGACCTTGGCCATCAGGAACGCACCCTTGTATTCGTCCGCCAGCTTTTCCAGGACCGGCATAAGCTGCTTGCAGGGCGCGCACCAGTCGGCCCAGACGTCCACCAGAACCGGCGTCTGCATGGACGCCTGCATGACCTTGTCCTGGAAGTTGTCGAGGGTGGCTTCAAATACGTAGGGAGACTCGCTCATGTCTGCAAACCTTGTCCGGAAAGGAAATGTCATCAGGAAACTATATCAAACCGTAGACCTTTTATGGCGCCAATGGCCGGGAATTCAAGCGGGCCTCAACCAACAACCTTGCGCCGCTTGAAATTCCCGGCTATGCCGTCACATACGGAAGAGACAGAGCCTCTGAATAAGGACGCCTAGTGATCATGACCGATACCCATCACGACGACGATGACACCATGGAGTACATCGGCAAGGACGAGAACCGTCAGAGCCTTGCCCTGCCCCAGCAGCTGATGCCCAAGCGCATGTACCTGCTGCCGGTCCAGAACCGCCCGTTCTTTCCGGCCCAGGTGCAGCCGGTGGTGGTCAACCAGGACCCCTGGCAGGAAACCCTCAAGCGCGTGAAGGAAACCGATCATCAGGTCCTGGGCCTGTGCTTCGTCGACGCCGACGAAGAAATGGCCGTTCCCGAGAGCGATGACCTGGAGATCATGGGCTGCGCCGTAAGGGTCCACCAGACCCAGCGCGAAGGCGGCAAGATCCAGTTCATCGCCCAGGGGCTGCAGCGCTTCCGCATCGTCCAATGGCTGCGCCGCAAACCGCCGTACCTGGTGGAAGTCAGTTATCCACAGGAGCCGGAGGAAGAAGCCGACGAGCTCAAGGCCTACACCCTGGCCATCATCAGCGCCATCAAGGACCTGCTGCGCAGCAACCCGCTCTATGGCGAGGAAGTGAAGCAGTACCTGTCCCGTTTCGGGCCGGACGACAGCTCGCCGCTGGCCGATTTCGGCGCGTCCATGACCAGCGCCAAGGGCCCTGAGCTACAGGATGTCCTCAACACCGTGCCGCTGCTGCGGCGGATGGAGAAAGTCCTGCTGCTGATGAAGAAAGAGCAGGAAGTGGCCCGCCTGCAGGCGGAGATCAACGAAGAGGTCAACACCAAGGTCCAGAAGCACCAGCGGGAGTTCTTCCTGCGCGAACAGCTGAAAGTCATCCAGCGCGAGCTGGGCATGGCCAAGGACGACAAAACCGCCGATGTGGAAAACTTCCAGACCCGCATGGACAAACTGGATCCGCCGGAGCACGTCCAGCAACGCTTCAAGGACGAGCTGCAGAAGCTGTCGGTGTTGGAACAGGGCTCGCCGGAATACGGCGTGACCCGTAACTACCTGGACTGGCTGACGCAGGTGCCCTGGGGCCAGCATTCCGAGGATCACTTCGACCTGAAACAGGCCCGCGAGACGCTGGACCGGGACCATGACGGTCTGGAAGACGTGAAGGACCGCATCATCGAATTCCTGGCCGAAGGCGCCTATCGGCAGGAGGTTTCCGGCTCGATCATCCTGCTCGTCGGCCCGCCCGGTGTAGGCAAGACCTCAATCGGTCGCTCAGTCGCCGATGCGCTGGGACGCCAGTTCTACCGTTTCAGTCTGGGCGGCATGCGGGATGAGGCCGAGATCAAGGGCCACCGCCGCACCTATATCGGCGCCATGCCCGGCAAGCTGGTGCAGGCCTTGAAAGACAGCGGCGTCGACAATCCGGTGATCATGCTGGATGAAATCGACAAAATCGGTGCGTCCTTCCAGGGGGATCCGGCATCGGCCCTGCTGGAAACCCTGGACCCGGAACAGAACAAGGATTTCCTCGATCATTACCTGGACGTGCGGATGGACCTGTCCAAGGCGCTGTTCATCTGCACCGCCAACCAGCTGGACACCATCCCGCGGCCGCTGCTGGACCGGATGGACGTCATCCGCCTGTCCGGCTACATCGCCGAGGAAAAGCTGCTGATCGCCAAGCACCACTTGCTGCCCCGCCTGCTCAAGCGGTCGGGCCTGCTCAAGAAGCAGCTCAACATCACCGATGCGGCTATCCGCCAGGTCATCGAGGGCTATGCCCGGGAGGCCGGCGTGCGCAATCTGGAGAAGCAGCTGCACAAGATTGTCCGTAAAGGCATCGTCAAACTGCTGGAAGAGCCCGATACGCCCGTGAAAGTGGGCGTCAGCGACCTGCCGGGTTACCTCGGCCAGCCCTATTTCAAGAAGGAGAAATCCCTCAAGGGCACGGGCGTGGTCACCGGTCTGGCGTGGACCGCAATGGGCGGTGCCACCCTGAGTATCGAAGCCTCGCGCATCCATTCCAGCCAGCGGGGTTTCAAGCTGACCGGACAACTGGGCGATGTCATGCGCGAATCGGCGGAGATTGCCTACAGCTATGTGTCGTCCAACCTGAAACGCTACAAGGGTGATCCCGCGTTCTTTGACAAGTCGTTCGTCCACCTGCACGTGCCAGAGGGCGCCACGCCGAAAGACGGGCCCAGCGCCGGCGTAACGATGGCCACAGCCCTGCTGTCGATCGCCCGCAAGGAGGCCCCGCAGGCCGGCATCGCCATGACCGGGGAACTGACATTGACCGGGCAGGTCCTACCGGTTGGCGGTATTCGCGAGAAGGTCATTGCAGCCCGTCGGCAGAAGATCAACACGCTGATCCTGCCAGAAGGGAACCGGGGCGATTATGAGGAGTTGCCCGGGTACCTGCAGGAAGGTCTGGATGTCCATTTTGCGAAGCATTATGCCGATGTGTACACGGTTTGTTTTGGCAACAAACCCCGGCGTGGAGCGAGCGTGCACTGACGAAGCGCATCGACCCGAAAGCCACAATTGACGCGGCTTACAGCATAACGGATTGCCCGTACGCGCAATCCACTATGGTTCAAAACGGGGTCGATACTTACACTTTTAACCATTGGATTTCATCGCATTCGCGTCGAATCCCTGTCATCTGAGAAGAGCCCATTAGGCGTCCAATTTGGACGCCTTTTTTTTGCTCCAAAAAAAGGGCACCGCTCAGGATGCCCTCCCTTTGTCGCGCCGGTTTACCGCCGACCGATAAACCGGGCCACCAGATCCCGCAGGCCATCGGAGAAACGCATCAGCTCCTCGCTGACCTTGTCGGCGGTTTCCGCGCGATCAGTGCTGCTGTCCGCCAGCTCTGCGATATTGACCACCTGCCGATTGATCTCCTCGGACACCTGGCTCTGTTGTTCGACGGCAGCCGACATCTGCAGGAAGCGATCGGTAATCCGGCTGATCGCGTCGACAATTTCATTCAGGGCCCGTTCGGATTCGCGCACCTTGTCCAGGCCGGAGCCGGCCACGACCTCACCATCTCGCGCGGTGCTCACGGCGGTATCAACCTGGTGGCGGAAATCCTCGATCACACTGTGAATCTGCGACGTGCTTTCCCGGGTGCGGGCCGCCAGCGAGCGCACCTCATCCGCGACCACCGCAAAACCGCGCCCCTGCTCACCGGCCCGGGCCGCCTCGATCGCGGCATTCAAGGCCAGCAGATTGGTCTGTTCCGCGATGTCGGAGATCAGCTTGGCCGCCTGGCCAATGCTCTCTGTGGACTGCCCCAGCGTTTCCACCGCATTGCCGACTTCGTGGACCCGCTCAACCAGTACCTCAATTGCTTTCAGGGCCTGGCGCGACAGGTCCATACCCTGGGAGGCATGTTCGTTGGCCGCCTCCGCTTCCTTCGCATTGCGACCGACGTTCTCCGCCACTTCCTGAATCGACGCGGTCATCTCGTTGATCGCCGATGCGGTCTGGTCGGTCTCCGCCCGCTGCTTGGCAATGTAGCCGGCGCCTTCATTGATGGCCTTGTGACTGGTCGAGGCGTGACTTGCCAGGATTCCGGCCTGATCCTCAATCCGCGCCAGCGCCGTGCGCAGGCGCGCTTCTTCGCTGATCAGCAACATGGCCAACTCACCGAAGCGGCCACGCTGGCCCGTGTAGGTCATGGCAATGAGCGGATCGGCAAACGCGTCCTTACGCAGGTCCACGAGGCCGCTGATTCGATGCTCGATCAACCCTCTCAGCGAGAACCCGGCCACCAGGTGGGACAGCACAATGATGACGGTCGCAACGGCCGGCGATGCCCACTGCACCGCAATCACGCTGGCCACCAGCGAGCTCAGCACCGGCAGGCTGACCATAACGCTGTTACGCATGTTGCCGCGTTTGACCAGTCCGGCGCCGGTCTTGCCGGCGTTGAGCCTCCGGTAGAGTTCTTCCGCCCGGCGTTTCTGGTCTTCGCTCGGCGCGGTCCGCACGGACTCGTAGCCCACGATCTGGCCACCTTCACGAACCGGCGTGACGTAAGCGCTGACCCAGTAGTGGTCGCCGTTCTTGCATCGGTTCTTCACAACACCCATCCAGGCCTTGCCAGCCTTGAGCGTGTCCCACATGTGCTTGAACACCGACTGCGGCATATCCGGATGCCGGATAATGTTGTGGGCCTGCCCCACAAGCTCATCACGGGAGAAACCGCTGATAGTCACGAATTCGTCGTTGCAGTAAGTGATCACCCCCTTGAGATTGGTGGTGGTGATCAGGCGGCCGTCCTCCGCCATTCGAACTTCGCGCTGGGTAACGGGAAGGTTACGTCTCATAGACTGTTTCAATCCTTGTTGTTTGCCACTCGACACGCTTCCTTCGGTGCCTCTGTAGCAACTATAGACCCTAATATGGAATATCCAGGCTTCCGGGGCACGCGCATAAAATCACGACACCTGTCCAGCCATTCCTGATCCAGGTCAAGAAACGCCGTAACCGTATGTAACGATTACAAAACAGCACAGGCAGGGACCAACGGGATACAAGCATTCCCGGCCGCAGGTATCGGCCAGGTGCGCTGAAAATTTAGGGAGGGAAATGCATAAAAATGTGAAAGATGACCGACTTCAGCCCGCAGATTGCTTCTTACGACCCTTCCAGCCATCTTCACGATTGATCGGCCCAACATCCAGGACCGGCGAAGCGTCAATACTGTCGGCATCCATCATACTGGCGACGCGCTGCAGGGAGGCGACAATCATGCTCTGCTCCCATTCGTGCAGGCTCTGGAATTTCTGGATGAAGTCTTCCTGAAGCGGCTGAGGCGCTTGGGCGAGCAATTCGGCGCCGTCTTCCGTCAGGTGCGCATGGACCTTGCGCTTGTCCGTAGTGCTGCGCACCCGGTAGACCAGCTTGCGGTGTTCCAGCCGATCCAGGATGGTGGTCACGGTCGCCTGACTCAGGCTGACCTTGTCGGCGATGGTGCCAATGGTCACCTGCCCAAGGTCGCGGATGGTCCGCATGATCAGCAACTGCGGCGCCGTCAGGCCAGCATGCTTACTGAGGCGTTTCGAGTGAAGATCGGTGGCCCGGATCACCCGACGAAGAGCGACAAGCACCTGCTCATAGTTATTCATGACTGTATCCCACGCTACCGGCTCGGCGAGCTCGCGATTATAGTGCGCTATCTTTTTTGAGTACAAAACTTTGCTGTCAGACATCACTACAAATAGCTTGTTGGACGCCGGCTGTGCAGACGGATACGGAAATCGTTTGACGCCTTCCCGGGGTGGACGGACATTACGGACTGCCCGAGGCCCCCTGTGGCGGTCTACACTGTCCTGAAGTTGTCCGCATTGCGGACGCGGCGCACAGGATTTAACAGGACCAATATTTATAACTCTAACTATTCATTCGTTTAAAGTCTAATCAGTCTTGCGCAGCACCCTTTGCCCGAGTCGCGCCACTGAGGCACTATGCTGTGGCCTGGGTCCGGGTGTGTCTCCTGGTTCGACAGAGAGAGCCCGTGCAAAACTTTATGCTTCAAAACAAACACAGGACGGTCATGACGACGCTGATTTCCCGCTTTTCTGCCCTGCGCGCCTCCCGCGCATTCCACTGGCTGGCCCCCGCCCTGACCGGGTTGTGGCTGACGATGGCTGCGGCCTCAATACACGCCCAGGACATGGAGACGCCGGATACCGATACGACCGCCGCGGCCCAGACCGGCGAGCCGACGAAGGTCACGGCAGATGACGTCGAAGAGCGCATCGACCACCTGAAAGAACCAATGTACAACCCCTTCATCGAGCGCTACCTGCTGGATCAGGTGAAAGACCTGCGGACCGAAATCCAGAGCACTCGCGCCGAGCTGATCGAAAAAGTGGTGGACAAGGAACTGACCGTCGCCGACAAAACCATGTCCTACGCCACCGACACGGTGACCTACTTCTTCTACCTGATCGCCGGGGCCACCTCTATTCTCGTCGTTATCGGCTGGAATTCCATCCGGGATATGCGCAACCAGCTGGCCAGCGTGGCGGAGAAACGTGTGAATGAACTGGTGGTGGAATACGAGAAGCGGCTCAAGTTCATCGAGGAACAGCTGCAGCAGAAATCCGACATCATCAACCGCAACCAGGAAGAGATCGAACGCACCAACGAAGTGCACTCCCTCTGGCTCAAGGCCAGCCAGGAAACCTCGCAGCAGAACAAGATCGCCGTCTATGACCAGATCCTCGACCTGCGACCGGACGATGTGGAGGCGCTCAGCTATAAAGCCGACGCCGTGCTGGAACTGAACGAGCCGCTGTGGGCGATCAGCCTCTGCCTGCGCGCCCTGAAGCTGGCGCCGGACAACGGCCACCCCCACTATCAGCTGGCCTGCGCCTACGCTGAGATTGGCCGCTGGGAAGACGCCATCAAGAGCCTGGGCAGCGCCATCGAGATTTCCGAAGCCTACCGGGACGACGCGTCGGTGGACCCCAGCTTCGCCCGGCTCAAGGATTTCGAACAGTTCAAGCAGCTGATCAACCCGGAAGAGATCGAGGATCCCGACGCAACGCCCCCCTCCGCCTGATACTGGCACGATCCCTGCCTGTTTAACGCACATCGCGCCCCGGACCCGACCGATGAATTCATCATCATTCACCGGGGCGCTTTCTTGACAACGTTCAACGTGTGGTGTTTGTTAGTCTCATCGCTACGCGCGCAGAGGCTCGGCGTGGCTGTAAAAACACCAAAAATGTTCTCAGTGATCTTTAAGGCAGGACAAACCAAAATGAAAACCAAACTGAACAAGCTTGTAGTCGGGGTAGGCGCTTCGCTGGCAGTGATGGCCGCAGGGACCGCGAATGCGGACATCAAGATCGGTATCGCAGGCCCGATGACCGGCCCGGTAGCCCAGTACGGCGACATGCAGTTCTCTGGCGCGCGCATGGCCATCGAGCAGATCAACGCCAACGGCGGCGTGATGGGTGAAAAACTCGTTGCCGTCGAACAGGACGACGTGTGTGACCCGAAGCAGGCGGTCACGGTCGCTAACAACATGGTCAACGACGGTGTTCGTTTCGTCGTGGGCCACCTGTGCTCCAGCTCCACCCAGCCGGCCTCCGACATCTACGAGGACGAAGGCGTCCTGATGATTACCCCGGCGTCCACCAGCCCGGCCATCACCGATCGCGGCTATGAACTGGTCTTCCGCACCATCGGCCTGGACAGCATGCAGGGCCCGGTTGCCGGCAACTACATCGCCAGCCTGAAACCCCAGCGCGTGGCGGTTATCCACGACAAGCAGCAGTATGGTGAAGGCATCGCCAGCGCTGTGAAGTCCACCCTGGAAGACGACGGCATCAACGTGGTGATGTACGAAGGCATCACCGCCGGCCAGAAGGACTTCTCTTCCCTGGTCACCAAGCTGAAGCAGGCCAACGTAGACTTCGTCTACTACGGCGGCTACCACCCGGAGCTGGGTCTGATCCTGCGTCAGGCGCAACAGGCTGGCCTGGACGCCCAGTTCATGGGTCCGGAAGGCGTGGGTAACAAGGACATCAACACCATCGCCGGCGACGCAGCCGAAGGCCTGCTGGTCACCCTGCCGCCCAGCTTCGACCAGAAAGCCGAGAACCAGAAGCTGGTCAAAGCGTTCCAGGACAAGGGTGAAGACCCGTCTGGTCCGTTCGTGCTGACCTCCTACGCCGCAGTTCAGCTGATTGCCGACGGCATCGAGAAAGCCGATTCCAAGGATCCGTATGAAGTGGCTGCCGCCCTGCGCGAAGGCACCTTCGACACGCCGATCGGCGAAGTTCAGTACGACCAGTCCGGCGATCTGAAGTCATTCGACTTCGTTGTCTACAAATGGCATTCAGATGGCAGCAAAACTCCGGTAAAATAATCACCGTTAAAAATCGGTAATGGACGATGAAGAAGGGAACGGCCCATAGCCACGCCCTTCTGAGGACACCTTCCCCTCACGAGGGGGAAGGTGTTTTTTTGGAACCCCGGCAAGCATTCATGGATGTAAAGCGTTTGAGCACTGTGCCACAAGCAGCTTTCTGTCCGTGTGATCGCCAGCCGGGGTTTTTCTTTATCGGAGTTTTCCCACAATGCACGACGTAATGTACTTTCTCCAGCAGCTGATCAACGGGCTGACGGTGGGAAGCGCGTATGCCCTGATCGCCATCGGTTACACGATGGTGTACGGCATCATCGGCATGATCAACTTTGCCCACGGTGAGATTTACATGATCGGCGCCTATGTCTCGCTGATCGTGATCACCGGCCTGGCCGTGACCAGCCCTGCCTGGATCCCGCTGGTCCTGCTGGTCGCCCTGATCTGTGCCATCATCGTTTCCAGCTCCATGGGCTGGGCGGTGGAGCGCATCGCCTATCGCCCTGTCCGCGGACAACACCGCCTGATTCCGCTGATCTCCGCCATCGGCATGTCCATCTTCCTGCAGAACTACGTTCACCTGGCTCAGGGCTCGCGCAACATCGGCTTTCCGCTGCTGATCGAGGGCGGCATTTCTCTGGGTGGCGGCGAAGACGGCACCTTCCAGGCCAACCTGTCGTACATGCAGCTGACGATCTTCATCGTCACGCTGATCTGTATGACCGGTCTGTCCCTGTTCATTTCCCGCTCCAAAACCGGTCGCGCCTGTCGCGCCGTGTCCCAGGATCTCAAGATGTCGAGCCTGCTGGGCATCGACACCAACCGTATCATCACCGCGACCTTCGTGATCGGCGCCTCCCTGGCGGCTGTCGCGGGGCTGCTGCTGGGCATGTATTACGGTTCGATCGATCCACTGTTCGGTTTCATTGCCGGCCTCAAGGCTTTCACCGCAGCGGTTCTGGGCGGTATCGGCAGCATTCCGGGCGCCATGCTGGGCGGCCTGGTGCTGGGGGTCGCCGAGAGTTTCACGTCGGGCTACCTGAGCAGTGAGTACAAGGACGTGGTCTCGTTCGGCCTGCTGATCCTGATCCTCCTGTTCCGGCCCACCGGCCTGCTCGGCAAACCGGAAGTGGAGAAGATTTGATGATTGCACAGAATTTCCGGCATGCGCTGTTCTGCGCATTCATAACACTGGTTATTTCCTACCCCATCCTGGGGCTGAACCTGGAAGCCCAGGGCATCAGCATCAAGCTGACCGGCGCCGAAACTCAGACTTATGTGGGTATCTCCCTGGCCGTGCTGATCGTGTTCCTGTTCCAGCTTTTCCGTCCGGCGATCCTGGGTGGACTGGGTCGCGTGAAGGCCCTCAACCCGCTGGTGGACCGCCAGCCGATGCCGCAGGAAAAACGCATCAGGTTTGAACGCGTCGCCCTGGTCCTGATCGTGCTGGGCGCCATGTTCTGGCCGTTCATCGCCTCGCGGGGTGCAGTCGACCTGGCCACACTGGTCCTGATCTACATCATCCTGGGCCTCGGCCTGAACGTGGTGGTGGGCCTGGCCGGCCTGCTGGACCTGGGCTACGTGGCCTTCTATGCGGTCGGTGCCTACACCTTCGGCCTGCTGTCCCAGTATTACGGCTTCTCCTTCTGGATGTCCCTGCCGATCGGTGCCGTGCTGGCCGCCGCATTCGGCTTCGTGCTCGGCTTCCCGGTCCTGCGACTGCGGGGCGACTACCTGGCCATCGTGACGCTCGGGTTTGGTGAAATCATCCGCATCCTGCTGAATAACCTGACCGACCTGACCAACGGCCCGGACGGCATCGGCGGCATCCCGGACCCGACCCTGTTCGGCATGGAATTTGGTCGCCGGGTTAAAGTCGAGGGCAACACCTCGTTCCACGAAGTGTTCAACATTCCCTACGACAGCACCCACAAGGTGATCTTCCTCTACCTGATCACCCTGATCCTGGCGGTGTTCACTCTGTTCATCATCCGCCGCCTGATCCGCATGCCGGTCGGGCGCTCCTGGGAAGCCCTGCGGGAAGATGAAATCGCAGCCCGTTCGCTGGGTCTGAGCCGGACCGCGGTCAAGCTGTCCGCCTTCACCATCGGCGCCTTCTTCGCCGGGTTCGCCGGCACCATCTTCGCGTCCAAGCAGGGCTTTATCAGCCCCGAGTCGTTCGTGTTCCTGGAGTCGGCTATCGTGCTGGCCATCGTGGTGCTGGGCGGTATGGGCTCGCAGTTGGGGGTTATCCTGGCAGCGATTGCCGTCACCATCCTGCCGGAGCTGGCCCGTGAATTCTCGGAATACCGGATGCTGGTGTTCGGTGCCGCCATGGTGCTGATGATGGTCTGGCGTCCACAAGGGCTGCTGCCCATGACCCGGGTCCACATCAACCTCAAGAAACAGGAAGCGGGAGTGACTGACCATGCTTGAAGTACGCGACCTGTCGATGCGTTTCGGCGGCCTGCTGGCCGTCGATCAGGTGTCCCTGGATGTGGGCGAGCGAGAGATCGTGTCCATCATCGGTCCCAACGGCGCCGGTAAGACCACGGTGTTCAACTGCATCAGCGGTTTCTATCGACCAACCGGCGGCAAGATCACGTTCAAGGGCCGCCCGATCCAGGGCAAGCCGGATTACAAGATCTCCCGCATGGGCATGGTGCGGACGTTCCAGCACGTCCGTCTGTTCAGCAAGATGACGGTGGTGGAAAACCTGCTTGTGGCCCAGCATCGTCACCTGAACACCAACCTCTTCTCCGGTCTGGTCAAGACACCGGACTACCGCAAGCGCGAGGAGAAGTCCCTGGAGCGGGCCGCTTACTGGCTGGAGCGTGTGGGCCTTATGGAGATGGCCAACCGCGACGCCGGCAACCTGGCCTACGGTCAGCAGCGCCGCCTGGAAATTGCCCGCTGCATGGTGACCGAGCCAAACGTGCTGATGCTCGACGAGCCGGCCGCTGGTCTCAACCCGAACGAAACCCGGGAGCTCAACGAGCTGATTGTCAGCCTCAAGGAGGACTATTGCGTCTCCGTGCTGCTGATCGAGCACGACATGAGCCTGGTCATGGGCATTTCCGATCGCATCAACGTCATCAACCAGGGGCGCCCCCTGGCCAGTGGTACGCCGGAGGAAATCCGGTCCAATGACGATGTGATCAAAGCCTACCTGGGCGAGGAGTAAGGGAGACACCATGCTGGTACTTGAAAATATCCATACCCATTACGGCAAGATCGAGGCGCTGCACGGCGTCTCTGTCGAGATCCAGAAGGGCGAGATCGTCTCTCTGATCGGCGCCAACGGCGCGGGCAAAACAACGCTGCTGATGACCGTGTGCGGGGATCCCCAGGCCAGTTCCGGCCGGGTCCTTTTCAAGGGCGAAGACATCACCCATAAGCCGACGGCCCAGATCATGCGCTCCGGCATCGCCATTGTGCCGGAAGGGCGCCGGGTCTTTCCCGGCCTGACGGTCGAGGAAAACCTGCACATGGGCGGGTTCTTCACCTCCAAGCAGGAGATCCGCAAGAGCCAGGACCACGTGTTCGAGCTTTTCCCGCGCCTGAAGGAACGTCGCAACCAGCGCGCCGGCACCATGTCCGGCGGTGAGCAGCAGATGCTGGCGATTGGCCGGGCCTTGATGACCAAGCCGGAGATGATCATTCTCGATGAGCCGTCACTGGGTCTGGCGCCGCTGATCATCAAGCAGATCTTCGAGATCATCAGCACCCTGCGCGACGACGGCATCACCGTCTTCCTGGTCGAGCAGAACGCCAAGCAGGCGCTGAAGCTCGCCGACCGGGGCTATGTGCTGGAGACCGGACGCATCCGCCTCGAAGACAGCGGGGCCAACCTGCTGGCCAACGAGGATGTGCAAAAGGCCTACCTCGGCGGCTGACACCCTCCGAACAGGCACAAAAAAGCCGGGCAATGCCCGGCTTTTTATTGAGCGGAAGACGCGAGAGACTCAGTCAACGCTCTTGATGGTGCCCTTGTACCCTTCTACGGTCACGTCGATGGTGCCGTAAACCAGGTAGTCCTGCTTCTTGACGGTGTAGCGCGGAGCCACAATCACGTCAGCACCTGAGGACTTGATGGCGTTGTAGGCCGCAGCGGCCTTGACCGGTGCTACCGCATCCAGGACGGACAGCGCAGAGCCGCCACCCTGACCATACGCCACGCCATCGGCGTACTCGTTGTCACCACCGACGGTGAAGAACAGGATCTTGGTCGCGTGGGACTTGCCGGTGATTTTCTCACCCACATCGATATCGGCCTTGATATCGGTGCTTACCGTACCCGCCAGCGGTACCGGAGTGGAGCTGACGTTCATGGAGCTACAGCCGCTCAGGGCGCCGGCCAGCAACAGGCTGGATGCAATCAGTGCTTTTTTCACAACTACTCTCTCCGTGTGACATAAATGAGCCGTCTTGGCGGGGCGCACTATAATTAAGTGACAGGCATATTACAAATAATAAGTTAAAAAATATTTTATATAGCAAAAAAGAATATATGTTACCGCCGTGTTCATTTTTTTACTCCTATTATCAGTCAATTGTGGCCGATTTAATCATTACGCCGCAGATCTGAACTATACTCGGAGCAACGGTCAGGTACGCCGCGACATGCAACGCGGAAATAGCAGAAACGTCAGGGCCGTTAGTCAATGTTTTCAGATCGATGACATAACACGACAAGGAGTTGGACAATGAAAAAACTGATCGCAGGTGCCATGCTTCTGGGTGCATCCAGTCTTGCCTTTGCACAGCCGGGTTGTGGCGTTGGCGCCATGATCTGGAAGGGCCAGTCCGGTATTGCCCCCCACGTACTGGCCGCCACGACCAACGGAACGCTGGGTAACCAGACCTTCGGGATGACCACCGGTACCCTGGGCTGTAATACCAACGAGTCGATCCAGTCCATGGCCATGTATATGGACAGCAACGTCGACAAGGTCGCGCGTGACATGTCTCGCGGCGAAGGCGAGAACCTGGACACCCTGGCGGTACTCCTGAACATCGACAAGGCGGATCGTCCTGAATTCCGCAAGCTGATGCAGGACAACTTCGCCACCATCTTCCCGTCCTCAGACACCACCTCTGACCAGGCCGTTTCTGCCATTGTTGCCCTGATGGAATCCCATAAGGGACTGAGCAAGTACGTCGCCTAACGAGAACAGGCGCCACGGACGGTAACCGGCACCAGGGACGGTGCCTCAACCGGCTTCGGCCAACCTACCCAGAACCATCCGAGATGACATGCAACGACGTCTGATGTCGGGGCGCACTCCCCGTTTGCTGGCCGCCATTTGCACACTGCTGTGTTTGTCCAACGCCGAGGCTTCCGAACCACTGGAGCAACTGGCGCATGATCCCGTCTGGCTGAACCTGGGGCATTACCGGCCCGACCTGCTCGGCGGCTATACCTCGCAAGCCGATGACGATGCCTTTTTCCTGAGCGCCGAAGGAAAGGATTCACCGCTGGCCGAACTGAAGGCGACACTCACCGCCATCCAGGCTCCCGGCACCGGCGATGATCACGCCCGCTGCCGCTTTCCTGCCCGGGACCAGTGGCTGCGCACGCGGCTCGATATGCCCGCACCGCCCGCCGACTGCCCGGCCTATGAAACCTGGCGCGATGAATTGAACACCAAGACCGTCACACTGGTCTTTGCAGCCTCCTACCTGAACAGTCCATCGTCCATGTTCGGGCATACCTTCCTGCGACTGGATCCGGCCGACACGCGCGATCGCGATGCGGACCTGCTGCTGGCCAGTACGGTTTCCTATGCGGCCGATGCCTCGGCTCACGACAGCGAGATCATGTTCGCCTATCGGGGGATTTTTGGCGGCTACCCGGGTATTACCTCGGTCAAGCCCTATTACGAGAAGATCAAACTCTACTCGGATATCGAAAACCGCGACCTGTGGGAATACCGGCTGAACCTCACCCCGGAAGAAACCGACCGGCTGCTGGCCCACGCCTGGGAAATCCGGGACAAGAACTTCGACTACTACTTCTTCGACGAGAATTGCGCCTATCGGCTGCTGGCGCTGATCGACGTGGCTCGCCCCGGCACGCAGCTCTTGGACGAAGTGAACACTCACGCCATCCCGTCAGACACGGTCCGCTGGGTGGTGGATCATGACCTGGTGGCTTCGGTGAACTACCGACCGTCCTCGGCCACCGTCGTTGCGCATTACCTTGAGCAGCTCTCACCGGAGGAGCGAGATCTCGCCGCCGACCTCGCCGAGGGATCCCGCACAGTGGACAGCCCGGAGGTTCAGGCCCTGCCGGATGAAGATCGGGCGCACGTGCTCGACGCCACCTACGATTACGTCCGCTACGAAGCCCATGAGGAAGAGTGGCCCCGCGACAGGGCAGCTCCCCTGTCCTACGACCTGCTCAAGGCACGCAGCCAAATCGACGATGCCGAACCGCTGAAACAGCCGCCGGAGCCAGCGGTGCGCGACGACCAGGGCCACGACACTTTTCTCGCCAGCGTCGCCGGCGGTCGCCAGGGCGACCGCAACTTCGTCCAGATGACCCTGCGCCCGGCCTATCACGACGTCCTCGATCCGCCCGAAGGCTATCGTCAGGGCGCCCAGCTGCAGTTCCTGCGTCTCGATACCCGCTATTACACGGATAAAGATGAGCTGCAGCTGGAGAAGCTGATCGGCGTGGAAATCCGCTCCCTGTCCGTGCGCGACCGCTTTTTCACCCCCCTGTCCTGGCAGGTGGGCTTCGGTGCCCGGCGGACCGACATCGAATCCGGCAACCGCGTGCTCACCCCTTACCTCGACGGCGGGGCGGGTTTCGGTTGGGCCACGTCCGATCAGAGCCAGATCTACGCCATGGGGACCGGCGACCTGGAAATCGACGACGACCTGGACAAGGGCTATGACCTGGCGCCCGGGGCCGATCTGGGATGGCTGTACCAAGGGCATCGGGTCAGCGTGACGGGAGGCGTCAAAAGCAAGGCCTGGCTGATTGGCGACGGCGACCGGGAAGACATCGCCTACGCCAGTCTCGGCTGGCACCTGGAACGCAATATCGGCTTGAGCGCCGGCTGGGAACGAAAACACCATTTCGAAAGGTATGACACCACATGGCAGATCGGATTCAACGCCTACTTCTGAGTCTTTGCCTGTCGTTATCGCTGCTGTCGCTGGGCGGTTGTTCGAGTCTGTTCTTCTATCCGGACAGCACGATCTATATCACGCCAGACCGGCTCAACCTGGACTACCGGGACGTCTACGTGGACACCGTCGACGGGGAACGCCTTCACGGCTGGTGGCTGCCAGCCGAGGGTGAGGACCACGGCACCGTGTACTACCTGCACGGCAACGCCCAGAATATGAGCAGCCACATCCTGAATGTGGCGTGGTTACCCAAGGAAGGATACAACGTGTTCATGATCGACTACCGGGGTTTTGGCGAGTCGACCGGCGATCCGGACATCGAGGGCGCCCTGGCGGACACCGAAGCCGGCTTTCGCTGGCTGGTCCGGCAGCCGGACACCGGCCCCTACTACCTGCTTGGCCAGAGCCTGGGCGGCGGATTGGGATTGATGCTGGCGGCCGAGTGGACCCAACGCCAGGAGCAACCGCCACTCACCGCCGTCGTGCTGGACAGCACCTTCGCCGGCTTTCGTGCCATCACCCGGGAAAAACTGGACAGTTTCTGGCTCACCTGGCCGCTCCAGATCCCGCTGAGCTGGACCATCCCGGACGACTACGAAGGCGTCGACCACATCGCCGAGATCAGCCCGGTGCCGTTGCTGGTGATTCACAGCATTCGTGATGGGATCATTCCCTTCCACAATGGCACGACCCTGTACACAGCCGCCAAACAGCCCAAACAGTTCCTGCAGACGGACACGCCCCATGCGTCGACGTTTGTGATTCCGGCGTATCGGGATGCGGTTGAAAGCTTCCTGAAAGAAGCGGCGGCGGGGGAGATTGCAGTGAGCTCGAAGGACTCAGGTCAATAACCCGGCGCTCGATACAGACACATGGGCACCTGACGGCGCCTCAGAAGCTAAACATCTGCTACAAATCCGAAAATGCTGTGGACGCTTCGGGGGGCTTTAAAAGGTCGGATCGAAACCCATGGATGCCATCGCTGGAGCAGAGGACAGGATGTCCTCGTCGCATAAGCGGCCATGGACGGCCCTCTTAGGCGACGGAAGCGATGGCATCCACTCCCAAGTCCGTTTGACACCCTACCCATGCCTTATTTCAGGCACAAAAAAACCGCCCCGAGGGGCGGCTTTTTCACTTCCGGAACCTGAAATCAGGCGCCGAAATCGGTCGGCTGTTCGCCTTCCTTCACTTCCTTCATGGACAGCTTCACGCGACCGCGGTTGTCCACATCCAGCACCTTGACCAGAACTTCCTGACCTTCGCTGAGCTCGTCAGTGACATTCTCGATGCGACGCTCGGCGATCTGGGAGATGTGCACCAGACCGTCTTTGCCCGGCAGGATGTTGACGAAGGCACCGAAGTCGACGATCCGCGCCACGGTGCCCTTGTAGATGGCACCCACTTCGATTTCCGCGGTGATTTCCATCACGCGCTTCTGGGCCGCCTGGGCCGCTTCCTGGTTGTCGGCGTAGATCTTGACGTTGCCGTCGTCGTCCAGGTCGATGGAGGCGCCGGTCTCGTCACAGATCGCACGGATCACCGAACCACCCTTACCGATCACGTCACGGATCTTGTCCGGATGGATCTTCATGCTGGTGATGCTCGGAGCGCGGTCAGACAGGGTCGAGCGCGGCTCGGAGATGACCTTGGCCATTTCACCCAGGATGTGCTGACGTGCTGCGTAGGCCTGCTGCAGGGCGATTTCCATGATCTCTTCGGTGATGCCGTTGATCTTGATGTCCATCTGCAGCGCCGTGACGCCTTCAGCGGTACCGGCCACCTTGAAGTCCATGTCACCCAGGTGATCCTCGTCACCCAGGATGTCGGTCAGGACGGCAAACTGGTCACCTTCCTTGACCAGCCCCATGGCGATACCGGCCACCGGTGCCTTGATCGGCACACCGGCGTCCATCAGCGCCAGGCTGGAACCACAGACGGAGGCCATGGAGCTGGAACCGTTGGATTCGGTGATCTCGGATACCGCACGGATGGTGTACGGGAACTCTTCGATGGTCGGCATGACCGCCGCAACGCCGCGCTTGGCCAGACGGCCGTGACCGATTTCACGACGGCCCGGTGCACCAACGCGACCGGTTTCGCCGACGCTGTACGGAGGGAAGTTGTAGTGGAACAGGAACGGATCCTTTTTCTCACCTTCCAGCGCGTCGATGATCTGCATATCGCGGGCGGTGCCCAGCGTGGTGGTCACGATGGCCTGGGTTTCGCCACGGGTGAACAGCGCAGAACCGTGGGTGCTCGGCAGAACGCCCACTTCGATTTCGATCGGACGGACAGTCTTGTTGTCACGGCCGTCGATCCGCGGTTTACCTTCGATCACCTGGCGACGAACGATGGACTTCTCCAGCTTGCCGAAGTACGACTTCACTTCCGCTTCGTCAGGCTGGCCGTCTTCTTCACCGGCCAGTTTCTCGATGGCCTGGGTACGGATCTCGCCCAGACGGGTGTACCGTTCCATCTTGTCGCGGATGCCGTAGGCTTCGGTGATGGCATCGGAGAACTCGCCTTTCAGGGCTTCGGCCAGCTGGCTGTTCACTGCAACCGGCTGCCAGTCCCAGCGCGGATGACCGGCTTCAGCGGCCAGCTCGCGGATGGCCGTCACGGCGGTCTGCATTTCATGGTGAGCGAACAGGACCGCACCCAGCATCTGGTCTTCGGTCAGGCCCTGGGCTTCGGATTCCACCATCAGGACGGCGTCTTCGGTGCCGGCCACAACCATGTCCAGCCTGGAGTTTTCCAGCTGTTCGAAGGTCGGGTTCAGGAAGTAACCGTCTTCGTCGGTGTAGCCCACGCGGGACGCACCAACCGGGCCGTCAAACGGCACGCCGGACAGGGCCAGCGCCGCAGAGGCCGCCAGCATGCCGGCAATATCCGGATCCTGGTTTTTGCTGGAGGACATGACGGTACAGATGACCTGCACTTCGTTCATGAAACCGTTCGGGAACAGCGGGCGAATCGGACGGTCGATCAGACGCGAGGTCAGCGTTTCCTTCTCCGACGGACGGCCTTCGCGCTTGAAGAAACCACCCGGAATCTTGCCGACCGCGTAGGTCTTCTCGAAGTAGTTCACGGTCAGCGGGAAGAAGGGCTGGCCCGGCTTTGCTTCTTTCGCGGCAACCACGGTACCCAGTACAGAGATGTCGTCGATGGTCACCAGGACGGAGCCGGTGGCCTGACGTGCGATGCGGCCGGTTTCAAGCGTGACCGTCTTGCCGCCCAGTTCAAATGATTTCTTTACCGGATTCACGGTAACTCCTTACTCTTCTTGGCATATTCCGGTTCCCTGCGGGAACCCCTGTGATCACCACCACAGGACCGAGACTCTGGACTTACCGGACTGAAAGCTAACAGGCTGTTGAAAGGCGTCACCGGGCGGCAGGGGCGACTTTCAACAACCTGCTATTGTTCGGGCTTTCATCACCGACCGGTTTGTCGGTAAAGCTCTGGCATCCTGTTGTGGTTCATATGTGCCGGCAGGACTGACAGACCTGACAACCCACTCGACGACATCGGTCGTTCCAGTGAATCTTTCAGGCCGACAGCGTCGGCATTGTTCCGGTCATCCCCTCGTTGTGTCGAGACGGACATCCGGCACACTGTTGAGACAGTGTAGACGGGCGAGAGATCCTGCCCGGAGAGCCTGAACCCTCCCGGCAGATCCGGTACCCGTCCTGCTTCGGCCATCGATACGGCTGACGACCGAAAACGGGACTGCGATACCGGTTCAGAGAACGACGTGATCGTCGATCAACGACGCAGACCAAGACGCTGGATCAGGTCCAGGTAACGATCGGCGTTTTTCTTCTTCAGGTAGTCCAGCAGCTTACGACGCTGGTTAACCATCCGAATCAGACCGCGGCGGGAATGGTGATCCTGCTTGTTGGTCTTGAAGTGATTCTGCAGCTTGTCGATGTTGGCGCTCAGCAGTGCAACCTGAACTTCAGGAGAACCGGTATCACCTTCACCTTGCTGAAAATCGTTGACGATCTGTGACTTCTCTGCGGCAGACAGTGCCATAACTCACCTCACTATTTGCGATGCCATTGAATTCGGCCGGACCGCGCATCTCTACAGCCCGGCTAGAGCCTGACACCGGAGTGTTCAGGCCTGCTTTACCAGACGCCGGGGTGCAACCCGATCATCCGGTAACTGCTCACCCAACCCAAGGAATTGGTCGCCTCCGTAGAGACGCACCCACCCGGGCGGATGACCCGTCATTTTAACGGGTTGTCCGTTCAATATCGATACAATCTGTGCGTCCTGCAGCAGAATTTTCGGAAATTCCGTAAGCGCCGCATCGACGGGAACCAACAGCGGGTCCAGGGACTCCCCGGCTTCCCGGCGCGCTTCCAGTTCGGCCACATCCAGGGCCTGGTCCAGACTGAACCCGGCCGCCTTCGTCCGGCGCAACTGCGTGACGTGGGCGCCACAGCCCAACGCCTCGCCGATGTCTTCCACCAGCGAGCGGATGTAGGTGCCTTTGCTGCAGGTGACGGCAATGTCGAAATTCTCGCCATCGAAAGCGAGCAGCGTCAACTCATGGATGGTGACCGGGCGGGCCGGACGTTCGATCTCGATGCCTTCGCGGGCGTACTCATACAGCGGGCGTCCCTTGTGCTTGAGCGCCGAGTACATGGACGGAACCTGCTCAATATCGCCGCGGAACCGTGGCAACACGGCTTCGAGGGCCGCCTGATCCAAGCCTTCCGGCAGTGGCTTTTCCGCCATGACGTTGCCGTCACTGTCACCGCTGTCGGTCACGATGCCCAGACGGCCCCGGGCCACATACGACTTGTCGCTGTCGAGCATCAGCTGGGAGAACTTGGTGGCTTCCCCGAAGCACAGGGGCAGGACACCGGTCGCCAGCGGATCAAGACTGCCGGTGTGACCGGCCTTGGCAGCACCGTACAGGCGCTTGACCTGCTGCAGCACCGCGTTCGACGTGACCCCCTGGGGTTTGTCAATCACCAGGATGCCGTTAACGTCACGGCCGCGTCGACGCCGACTCAATCCTCGCGCTCCCCGCCGTCATCCGATCCATCGACGGCCGGCTTCTTGCCCACCGCCTGGTCGATCAGGCTGTCGATACGGCGACTCTGGCCACCCAGGGTGTCGAAATGGAAACGCAGCTGGGGGATCACCCGCAGCTTCATGGCGCGCCCCAACTGGCTGCGCAGGAAACCGGCCGCTTTACGCAGCACGCCCAGGGAATCCTGGACGGCGGGATCCTGCTCGGTCAGCTCCTCGGTGGTCAGCAGCGACACGTAGACATCGGCATACCCCAGATCGCGGCTGACCTTGACCGCATTGACGGTGACCATACCCAGACGCGGATCCTTGATCTCGCGCTGGACCATCACGGCCAGCTCCTTCTGGATCTGGTCCGCAACCCGCTCAACACGACTGAACTCTTTTGGCATTGTTACGCCCTGTCATTTGCGAGGCGTTTCAACACGCCTCCTGTCGGGGCCATTTAATGGCCCCTCTGAATGCACGGCGCCCCGGGAGTCCGGGGCGCCAGTCTGCTTGGGTCGTGAGCTTGAGCCGGAATCAGCTTTCCAGCTTGCGCTCGACCTTCACTCGGTCAAACACCTCGATCTGGTCGCCGACCTTCACATCATAGCCCTTAACACCGATACCGCACTCGATGCCCTTCTTGACTTCCTGGACGTCGTCCTTGAAGCGGCGCAGGGACTCGAGCTCACCCTCGAAGATGACCACGTTATCCCGCAGGACGCGGATCGGCTTGTTCCGGTAGACCGTACCCTCGGTCACCATACAGCCAGCCACCTGGCCGAACTTCGGTGAACGGAACACGTCGCGCACATCGGCGATGCCCACGATGTCTTCGCGGAACTCCGGTGCCAGCATGCCCGTCAGGGCGGCGCGGACATCATCGATCATGTTGTAGATGATGCTGTAGTAACGCAGGTCCACACCTTCCTGCTCGACCAGACGCTTGGCGGAGGCATCCGCACGCACGTTGAAGCCAAACAGGACCGAGCCGGTCGCCAGCGCCAGGCTGACGTCGGTTTCGGCGATACCACCGACACCGGAAGACACGATCTTGACCTGGACTTCTTCGTTGCCGATGTCCAGCAGCGCCTTGGTGATGGCTTCCAGGGAACCCCGAACGTCGGTCTTGAGCACGACATTGAGGGTTTTGACCTCGTCCTTGCCCATGTTCTCGAACAGGTTCTCCAGCTTCGCCGCCTGCTGGCGCTGCAGACGCTGTTCGCGCTCGCGCTTCTGACGGAACTCAGCCAGTTCTTTGGCCTTGCGTTCGTCCGCCACGACGAAGAACTCGTCACCGGCGTCCGGCGTGCCGTTCAGACCCAGGATTTCCACCGGGATCGACGGTCCGGCTTCCTTCACCTGATCACCGGCTTCGTTCATCATCGCCCGGACCTTACCGAAGTAGGCGCCGGCCACGACCATGTCGCCCTGACGGACAGTACCGTTCTGAACCAGGATGGTGGCCACGGAACCACGGCCTTTCTCCAGGCTGGATTCCACCACCACACCGGCACCCGGTGCTGTCGGAACAGCTTCCAGTTCCAGAATTTCGGATTGCAGCAGAACCGCTTCCAGCAGGTCGTCGATGCCCTGGCCGGAATGCGCCGAAACCGGCACGAACTGGACATCACCGCCCCAGTCTTCCGGGATCACGTCCATACCCGCCAGTTCGGTCTTGATGCGATCCGGATCCGCCTGTTCCTTGTCCATCTTGTTGATGGCAACGACCAGCGGTACGCCGGCTGAACGGGCGTGATCGACCGCTTCCTTGGTTTGCGGCATAACGCCGTCGTCGGCCGCAACCACCAGGATAACGATGTCCGTACTCTGGGCACCGCGTGCCCGCATGGCGGTAAACGCCGCGTGGCCCGGGGTATCCAGGAAGGTGATCATGCCCTGGCCGGTCTCGACGTGGTAAGCCCCGATGTGCTGGGTAATACCACCGGATTCACCGGCCGCAACCTTGGTACGGCGAATGTGGTCCAGCAGCGACGTCTTACCGTGGTCGACGTGGCCCATGACACTGATAACGGGCGCGCGCTTGACCTTTTCACCCTCGAAGGAAATCTCGCTGAGTACTTCCTCTTCGAAGGCGTCTTCGCTGACGGTCTTGGGTTTGTGGCCCAGCTCTTCAGTCACCAGTACTGCGGTTTCCTGATCCAGGGCCTGGTTGATCGTTGCCATAACGCCCATACCCATCAGGGTCTTGATGACGTCAGCGGACTTGACGGCCATCCGCTGGGCCAGATCGCCCACCGTGATGGTTTCCGGAATTTCGACTTCACGCACCATTGGCTTGGTCGGCTTCTCAAATCCATGCCGCTTCTGCTTGGGCTTTTTCTTCGCCCGCAGCGGCTTGCGCAGAGTGGTATCGTCCTCGTCGTCACTCAGGGTAACGGGCTCTACAGGACGATTGCGGGGTCCACGGTGACCCGCGGACTTCTTCTTCGGCTTGCCGTCCTCGGCATCGTCGGTACGCTCGCGCGTCTTTTCCTTCTTCTTCTTGGCCTTGCGGTCTTTGCCGTTGTCAGCGTCTGGCGCCGGCATGGGCACCTCGTCCGCCGGTTCGGCAGCCACAGGTTCCTCGGCCGGTGCTTCCGGCTCTGGCGTGACCGGTTCTTCGGCGCCCTGCTCTGGCTTGGCGGCTTCTTCAGCGGCCGGAGCCACCTCTTCCGCCGGCTTCGCCGGAGCGGCTTCAGGCGCGGACGGCGCTTCGGCAACCGGCTGTTCGACCGGTGCGGATTCAACCGGAGCCTCTTCCGGCTCCGCTTGCGGCGTTTCGCGCTTGATGTAGGTCCGCTTCTTGCGGACTTCCACGTTCACTGTCTTGGCACGCCCTGCGCCGCTGCCGGCTTTCAGGGTGGTCGTGGTCTTACGCTTGAGCGTGATCTTGCGCGGTTCGGCATCAGCTTCGCCGTGATTCTTGCGCAGGAATGCCAGCAGCTGCTGCTTTTCGTCACTGCTGACGGCATCATTCTCAGAACGGGCTTTCAGGCCAGCCTCTACGATCTGGCGCAGCAAGCGATCCACGGGAGCGCCTACATCATCGGCCAGCTGTTTTACAGTTACTTCAGCCATACTGGTCCTCCTCTCCCGATTATTCCTGGTCCTGGAACCAGGGCGCACGTGCGGTCATGATCAACTGGCCCGCGCGCTCTTCATCCATATCTTCGATGTCCATGAGATCGTCGACAGACTGCTCCGCCAGATCATCCATGGTCCGCACACCCATGCCGGCCAGCTTGAAAGCCAGCGCACGGTCCATGCCCTCCATGTCCAGCAGGTCCTGAGCCGGCTCATTGCCTTCCAGGGCCTCTTCGCTGGCCAGGGCCTGGTTCAGCAGGCGATCCTTGGCGCGACGACGCAATTCGGTCACGGTGTCTTCATCGAAACCTTCGATGGCCAGCATCTCATCCATGGGCACGTATGCGACTTCTTCCAGTGTGGTGAAGCCTTCTTCGATCAGGACGCCGGCCAGCTCCTCATCGACATCGAGGTTATCGGTGAAGTGGTTCAGCAGACGGTTGAATTCCTGCTCCTGACGCTCACCGGCCTCTTCCTCGGTCATGACATTGAGTGTCCAGCCGGTCAGCTCACTGGCCAGCCGTACGTTCTGGCCATTACGGCCGATGGCCTGGGCCAGGTTGTCCTCGGCGACGGCCACTTCCATGGTCTGGCGGTCTTCGTCCATCACAATGGAGGCCACTTCCGCCGGCGCCATGGCGTTGATCACCAGCTGTGCCGGGTTGTCGTCCCAAAGGACGATGTCCACTCGCTCACCGCCCAGTTCGTTGGATACGGCCTGCACGCGCGAACCGCGCATACCGACACAGGCACCCACCGGATCGATACGACGGTCGTTGGTCTTCACGGCGATCTTGGCCCGGGAACCCGGATCGCGCGCGGCACCGCGGATTTCGATCAGGTCCTCGGCGATCTCCGGCACCTCGATACGGAACAGCTCGATCAGCATGGCCGGATTGGTCCGGCTAAGGATCAGCTGCGGACCGCGGTGATCGGTGCGAATTTCCAGCAGCAGGGCCCGGACCCGGTCACCCATGCGGAAAGTCTCGCGCGGGATCAGCTGGTCGCGGGGCAGCAACGCCTCGGCGTTGGCACCGAGATCGACGATCACGTTGTCGCGGGTGACCTTCTTGACGGTACCGGATACCAGTTCACCGACCCGGTCGCGGTAGCTGTCGACGATCTTGGTGCGCTCGGCTTCGCGGACCTTCTGGAAGATGATCTGTTTGGCCGCCTGGGCGCCAATGCGACCAAAGGCCACCGATTCCACCTTCTCTTCATGCATGTCACCCGGCTGGAGCTTGTCGTCAATCTCCTCGGCTTCCTGCATGGTCAGCTCGGTACCGAGCGCCGGCACGGCTTCGTTGTCCACCACCAGCCAGCGACGGAAGGTTTCGTAGTCGCCGGTCTTGCGGTCGATCTGGACGCGGATATCCGCTTCCTCGTCTTCGTAACGTTTCTTGGCTGCTGTCGCCAGGGCAAGTTCGATGGCCTCGAAAATGACCTCTTTTTCCACTCCCTTCTCGTTGGAGACGGCTTCAACTACCAGCAAGATCTCTTTACTCATCAGATTGCCCTGCCCTTAACCCTTAGACTTGCAGTCAAACGAATCACTCAAAAACCGGAACGATGTGGGCTTTCTCGATACTGTCGACGGGAAGCAGATACTCATGCTCGTCGACAATCACGACGACATCGCTTCCTTCAACACCTTTGAGGAGCCCTTCGAATTTGCGACGTCCTTCGAACGCCATACGCAGGCGGATTTTGACCATGTGCCCGGCCCAGGCTGCATACTGCTCCAGTCGGAACAGCGGCCGGTCCATACCGGGCGAGGAAACTTCGAGGGTGTATTCGGTCTGGATCGGATCCTCGACATCCAGCACACCGCTGACCTGCCGGCTGACCGTTTCACAGTCCTCGACGCTGATGCCGTTCTCGGCATCATCAATAAAGATCCGGAGCATTGACTTGTGGCCCTGAGACCGAAATTCAATCCCCCAGCAGTTATATCCCAGTCCCTCAATGACCGGCACCAGGATTTCTTCGAGTTGCTTTACCTTGGCTGACAAGTTGCTGTCATCTCCACTATTCGGGCGATATTGAGCGGCCAAGCCGTTTTCAATGCCGCCTTTACATGTCGCACAAACAAAAAAAGGGCCTGTTAATCAGCCCTTTTTCGTGCAATCGGGCCCATGCGCCAGGCCCCTGAACCAAAAGGCCCCAGATAACGCGGGGCCTCCTGAAGTCGTTACGTGCCAGAGAACATCAACGTTACGTTTCTCTGCCGACAGACACCTGGCCTGCCTGAGCGGGACCGGACGCAGCCGATACCCACTGCAATAATCGCCGGAGTATAAGGACGCCGACAACACTGGTCAAGGACTGACCAAAAAAAACGGCTTGGTATTCCAAGCCGTTTCTAATAATGGTGCCGAAGGCCGGACTCGAACCGGCACGGCTTACGCCACTACCCCCTCAAGATAGCGTGTCTACCAGTTCCACCACTTCGGCAACAACCTTACTCAAGCTCAGGCAGTGAGGAATCACCACTGCCGGCTTCAGAACCTTCACTCTGGGCAGCGCTGCCTGACGCATCAGGCGCCTCGCTGTCCTTGGCCGTCGGAGCATCACTCTGCTCGTCGGCTGCCTGCTTTTCCTGCGCCGCGGCCGGCGCCTGCTGAACTGTCGGGATGCCTGTTTCGCCCGCCACTTCGGCGCGCTGCTTGGCAAACACAGCCAGCGTAAAACTCGTCACAAAGAACAGGATCGCCAGAAAGGTGGTCACGCGCGTCAGGAAGCTGCCGCTACCCTGGCTACCAAACACGGTCTGGGAGGCGCCACCACCAAAGGCTGCACCGGCATCGGCACCCTTGCCCTGCTGGATCAGGACCAGGCCCACCAGCGCCACCGCAATCACGACGTGCGCTACGACAACCAGTGTTTCAATCCAATCCATATCAAACTCTCTTAAATCGCCTTGCAGATGGCGAGGAAATCCGATGCCTTCAAAGAAGCACCGCCAATCAAGCCGCCGTCTATATCGGGCTGAGCAAACAATTCTTTGGCGTTGTCCGGCTTAACGCTACCACCGTACAACAGCGTCATATCCTGTGCCGGAGCCCCCATCTCGCTCAGCTGCGAGCGCATGGCCTGATGCACGGCCTGGGCGTCTTCCGACGTTGCTGTCTTGCCCGTTCCGATCGCCCAGACCGGCTCATAGGCCACAACAACCTGCTTCCACTGTTCTCCGGAAACGTCTTTGAGCGCTTCCCGAAGTTGGGCACTGACCACTTCAACCGCCAGCCCCGCTTCTCTTTGCGTCAGTGTTTCACCAACACAAAGGATAATCTGCACGCCAGCCGCAATACCCTGACCGACCTTTTCGGCAATAACCGCATCGGATTCACCGAAGAGCTGCCGACGCTCTGAATGACCGACGACGGCGTAACCGCAACCGACATCCGCAGCCATTTTCCCGGAAATTTCGCCGGTGTAAGCGCCGGATTCCCAAGCGGCGATGTTCTGCACTCCAACCTGGGCAACCCCATCGAGAAGCTGCTGAACGCTTGCGACATAAAGAGCGGGAGGAATGATAACAACCTCCGCTTCATTATCAAGCGCAGCAATGCCTTTGCGCACGTCGCCAACCAGTGATTTGGCCAGCTCCCGGGAGCCGTTCATTTTCCAGTTGGCTGCTACAATCCTGCGTCGCATCAACAACCCTCATTTCAAGGGAGGGCGCACTATACAGCAGTCCGTCAACGGACACAACCGATGGAACACCCCCGGATAATTTTCAGACGGATGGGGAGGATTTCACCACGTCTGCCAGTTTTTCAGCCCACTGCCGCATCTCGGATTCGTCCTGGCCTTCGGTCATGACCCGGATCAACGGCTCGGTGCCCGAAGCCCTCAGCAATACGCGCCCCGTCGCCCCCATGGAAGCCTCGGCCGCCTTCACCGCTTCCGCGATGTCCGGCCGGGTCAGCGGGTCAAACCGTTCGTCCACACGCACATTGATCAGCACCTGCGGAAGACGGCTCATCCCCTGCCGCAGCGCCGAAATCGTCTCTCCGGAACGCCAGGCGGCCAGCAGGACCTGCAAAGCCGAGACAATCCCGTCGCCGGTGCTCGTACAATCACGGACCACCAGGTGACCAGAGCCTTCGCCGCCGATCTGCCAATCATTGGCCACCAGCCTTTCCATCACGTAGCGATCGCCCACCTGGGCCCGCTCGAACGGGATACCGAGCTCTTTCAGCGCCAACTCCACCCCGAGGTTCGTCATCAGGGTACCGACCACGCCCCCCTGGAGTCGACCCTCGACCTGACGCTGCGACGCGATGATAAACATCAGTTCGTCACCATCGATCATCGAGCCATCGCGATCGATCATCAGGACCCGATCGCCGTCCCCATCAAAGGCGATCCCCAGATCGGCCTGCTCTTCCAGTACGCGAGCGCGCAAGGCATCGAGATGGGTAGACCCCACCTTGAGGTTGATATTGAGCCCGTCCGGATTGTTGCCGATGACGCTGGTCTTCGCCCCCAGCTCCCGAAAGACCTTGGGCGCCACGTGGTAGGTCGCACCATGGGCGCAATCCAGCACGATGTGCATGCCTTCCAGCGTAAAGGCATTGGGCACCGTGCTCTTGCAGAATTCCACGTAACGTCCGGGCGCATCGTCGATGCGCGACGCCTTGCCCAATTCTCCCGGCGCACAGACCTCGATATCGCGATCCAGCCAGGACTCGATTTCCGCTTCCACGGCGTCGTTCAGTTTGGTGCCCAGCGGCGAGAAGAACTTGATGCCGTTGTCTTCGTGAGGATTGTGGGAAGCGCTGATGACAATACCCGCCGAGGCCCGAAACGTCCGGGTCAGATAGGCGATCGCCGGCGTCGGCATGGGCCCCAGCAGGGACACGTCCACACCGGCAGCAGACAGCCCCGCTTCCAGGGCCGATTCAAACATGTAACCGGACAGGCGGGTGTCCTTGCCGATCAGCACCCGGTTGCGCTGGCCATCCTGCTTGAAAGCCTGGCCCGCGGCCCAGCCCAGCTTGAGCATGAAATCCGGCGTGATGGGCGATGTGCCCACATGCCCACGGATTCCATCGGTTCCAAAATATTTGCGCTCGCTCATGCAGTCGCTTCCTTCAGCGCGGACACCACTTTAACGGCATCCACGGTTTCCCTGACATCGTGCACGCGTATAATCGCGGCCCCCTTCATGGCGGCTATTGTCGCGACTGCGAGGCTCGCAGGCAACCGGTCCGCCACATCCCGGCCCGTAATCTGGCCCAGCATCGTCTTGCGCGACATACCCACCAGCAGCGGGTAACCCAGTGCATGCATCTGATCCAGCGCCTCCAACAGCACCAGATTGTGTTCCAGGTTCTTGCCGAAGCCAAAACCGGGGTCGAGGATAATCCGCTCTGCCGGGATGCCGGCCTCCTTGGCGACAGCAACCCGATCCATCAGGAATCGCGACACCTCGGACACCACGTTGTCGTAATGCGGCGCCTGCTGCATGGTGCCCGGCTCGCCCTGCATGTGCATCAGGCACACGGGGATACCGGCGTCTGCTGCGGCCTGCATCGCACCGTCTTTGGTCAAGGCCCGGACGTCGTTGACCAGGCCAGCCCCCAACCGTGCGCTTTCGGTGATGACCTGCGGGGTGCTGGTATCCACGGAAATGGCCACATCAAGGCGCTGACTGATCGCCTCGACCACCGGACAGACGCGATCCAACTCCTCGTCGACGCTGACCGTCGCCGCGCCCGGCCGGGTCGACTCGCCGCCAATATCGATAAACGCCGCGCCTTCCCGCACCAGCTTTTCTGCCTGTGCCAGCGCCGTATCAAGTTGATTGAAACGGCCGCCGTCGGAAAAGGAATCCGGCGTTACATTCACGACGCCCATCACCTGGGGATGGGCAAGGTCGATCTTGTGTCCGGCAAAGTTCATTTCCATCGGCAGCATCCTCTTGTTGATTGGTACGTCGAAGCGCGACCCACAAACACGCTTCCCACAATGAAAAACGCCGTCCCGCGGGACGGCGTTTGAAGGTCTTTCTATCGCTCGGGACGGACCCGACAGCGTCGGTCAGTGCTCCCCAGCGGGACCGCCGATGCCTTCGCCAGGGCGACGACCGGAGTCGCCGCTGCCGGACGCCGGACTCGCTGCCGGCGACGCTTCATCGTCCGGCGCATTGCCACCGGCACCCGGGCCATTCCAACCCTGCGGTGGGCGCGGCGTCTTGCCGGCCATGATGTCGTCGATCTGGTAGCGATCGATGGTCTCGTAGCGCATCAGCGCGTCGGCCATCATTTCCAGCTTGTCGCGATTCTCGATCAGCAGGTTGCGCGCCGTCTCGTAACAATCGTCGATGATGGAACGCACTTCCTCGTCGATCCGCTGGGCCGTTTCCGGCGAGTAGACCGTGTGGCTCTGACCGGCAGAGCGACCCAGGAACGGCTCTTCACTGTCGGTATCGTACTGCAGCGGCCCCAGCTTTTCGGACAGCCCCCAGCGCGTCACCATGTTGCGGGCCAGCGATGTGGCACGCTCGATGTCATTGGACGCACCGGTGGTCACACCCTCGAAGCCCAGCGTCAGCTCCTCGGCAATACGGCCGCCGAACAGACTGCAGATCGAGCTGATCAGATAGCGCTTGGAGTGGCTGTACTTATCCTCTTCCGGCAGGAACATGGTGACACCCAGTGCCCGGCCGCGCGGAATGATACTGACCTTGTACACCGGATCATGTTCCGGCACGAGACGCCCGACAATGGCGTGACCGGATTCGTGATACGCGGTGTTGAGCTTCTCTTTTTCGTTCATGACCATGGATTTGCGCTCGGCGCCCATCATGATCTTGTCCTTGGCCAGCTCCAGCTCTTCCCCGGAGACCAGACGCTGGTTACGGCGCGCCGCAAACAGTGCCGCCTCGTTCACCAGGTTGGCCAGATCAGCACCGGAGAAACCGGGCGTACCGCGGGCGATCACTTTCGGATCGACGCCGTCGGCCAGCGGCACCTTCTTCAGGTGCACCTTGAGGATCTGTTCGCGACCAATGATGTCCGGCAGGTTGACCACCACCTGACGATCGAAACGGCCCGGGCGCAGCAGCGCCGGATCCAGGACATCCGGACGGTTGGTGGCGGCGATGACGATCACGCCTTCGTTGCCCTCGAAACCGTCCATCTCAACCAGCAGCTGGTTCAGGGTCTGCTCACGTTCATCGTGACCACCGCCCAGGCCAGCCCCCCGGTGACGACCGACCGCATCGATCTCATCGATGAAGATGATACAGGGGCTCTGCTTCTTGGCCTGCTCGAACATGTCACGGACACGGGAGGCGCCCACGCCCACGAACATTTCCACGAAATCGGAACCGGAGATGGAGAAGAACGGCACCTTGGCTTCACCAGCAATGGCCTTCGCCAACAGCGTTTTACCGGTACCCGGCGGACCAACCATCAGGACGCCGCGCGGGATGCGACCGCCCAGTCGCTGGAACTTGCTCGGATCCCGCAGGAAGTCCACCAACTCCTTGACGTCTTCCTTCGCCTCGTCGACGCCGGCCACGTCAGAGAAGGTGGTCTTGATCTGGTCCTCGCTCATCAGGCGAGCCTTGCTCTTACCGAACGACATGGGGCCTTTGCCGCCACCACCGCCCTGCATCTGTCGCATAAAGAACACGAACAGCGCGATGATGATCAGAATCGGGAACGAGGCGACCAGCAACTGCGTCCAGATGCTTTGACGGTCCGGCTCCTTACCCACAATCTCGACATTGTTGGCAAGCAGATCGTCCATCAACTTGTTATCCGGCACTTGCGGGCGAATCGTCTGGAAACGGGTGTTGTCTTCACGCACACCCTGGATCTCCAGGCCGTCCACCGTCACCTGCTTGACTTGTCCCTGTTGCACCATCTGTACGAACTGGGAGTAATTGACCTGCTGTCCACTCGTCGTCGGAGAGAAGTTTTGGAAAACCATCAGCAGGACGGCTGCTATGATCAGCCAGAGAACCAGATTTTTAGCCATATCGTTCAAGGATCATCACCTGTGAATGTAAGGGCCACCGCCGGGGCCGCCCCGCAAGAAGATAACCGGATGTCAAGCCGGCAACCCCTTCTACCTCAACCTTACATCAATTGTACGCCCCTTAACTAGGAATGGCGCAGTGTCCGAAGACGACCTGTCGCCGACAGCAACCCGTTAATGGACGCTTCAGGCGCCACGAAAACCGCGACACACCTGATAGACTTCGCGAGAACGGGACCGGGAGGCTCCCGGCTTGCGACTCACGACGGTCCTGAAATTCGTTTTCATATCCTTGAGCAGGGAATCGAAGCCCTCGCCCTGGAATACCTTTGCCACAAAAACGCCGTCCGGCCTCAGGACCTGCTTGGCCATATCCAGCGCCAGCTCCACCAGATCCATCGCCTTGGGAATATCAACGGCAGGCATACCACTCATATTGGGGGCCATATCCGAAATTACAACGTCGGCACGCGCCTCACCCAGTAAATCCAGCAATTTGTCCAGTACGGACTGCTCCGTGAAATCCCCCTGCAGGAAGTCCACGCCGGCAATCGGATTCATGTCCAGGATGTCACTGGCCACGACTCGTCCGTTGTGCCCAATGCGCTCCATTGCCACCTGGGACCAGCCGCCCGGCGCCGCGCCGAGGTCCACAACCACTTGTCCTGGTTTAAAAAAACGGTCTTTGTCGTCCAGCTCAATCAGCTTGTAGCTGGCCCGGGAGCGATAACCATCGACCTGCGAGCGTTTGACGTATTCGTCATCAAAATGCTCTTTCAACCAGCGCTTGCTGGATTTGGAACGCGCCAAACCGAACCTCCAATAACAGACGGGGCGACGGAGACGTTAAAATGCCCGAAGTTACCCAGCCTAATAATACGTAGTGACAGCGATTCACCGCCCGCGGGCGTGCTGCTACAATCCGTCGATTATACGGGATTGGCGCAGTGACTGCCGCCCGACATTTTAAATCGTATTGATAAAGAGACTGAATTATGAGCCTGTCGCCCGAACAACGGCGCGCCTATCGCGCCATAGCCCATCATCTGAAGCCGGTCGTGATTATCGGCGACAAGGGGCTGAGCGAAGGCCTGCAACAGGAGCTGGACCGTGCCCTGAATGATCACGAGCTGATCAAGGTGAAAATCGCCAGCCCGGATCGCGACGAGCGTCAGGCGGCGATTGAGGCGGTCTGCCAGGAAGCCGGCGCGGAACTGGTGCAGATGATCGGCAAGAACGCCGTCATCCTGCGTCGGGCTGAGAAACCCAACCCCAAGCTGTCGAACCTTCAACGCTACAAGGACTGAGCCACAGGACCTTTCGACTTCGGGATTCGGGACACACAAAAAAGCCGGCTGACGCCGGCTTTTCTGCATTCAGGCCAGCGATCAAAGATGCTCAACGGCCTCGATTTCGTACTCAACGGTGCCGGAAGGCACACGGACGGCGACGACGTCACCCTCGTTCTTGCCGATCAGAGCTCGGGCGATCGGTGACGTAACGGAAAGCTTGCCAGCCTTGATATCCGCCTCATCCTCGCCGCAGATCTGGTACTGAACTTCCTCGTCCGTATCGACATTGATCAGCTTGACGGTCACACCAAAGATCACCTTACCGGTATTGTCCATCTTGGTAACGTCAATGATCTGGGCGGCAGACAGCTTGGATTCGATCTCCTGAATCCGGCCTTCGATGAAGCTCTGCTGCTCACGCGCGGCATGGTATTCCGCGTTTTCCTTCAGGTCGCCGTGCTCACGGGCCTCGGCGATGGCTTCGATAACACGGGGACGATCTTCGCTCTTGAGCTTCTTCAGCTCAGCACGAAGCGCCGCCTCACCGCTCACCGTCATCGGCACTCGATTGTTCATAACGTTCAAATTCCTGCGTGCAAGTCCTGAAGCCGACGTACCGTCCGCTCCGGTCCAAATTTAATGGCGCGGCAGAAGGCTTCGCCACCTGCCAGCGTGGTTGTGTAGGTCACCTTGTGCTGAAGCGCAGATTGGCGGATCTGGGCTGAATCAGAGATCGCCTTGCGCCCTTCTGTGGTGTTGATGATCAGCTGGATCTGACCGTTCTTGATATCGTCCACGATGTGCGGCCGGCCTTCACGCACCTTGTTCACGCGCTCGACCTCAATTCCCGCGTCCTTCAGGGCCGCGGCGGTGCCCGTGGTGGCCACCAGGCGGAATCCCGCGTCAATCAGGTCGCGTGCGACGGTAATCGCGCCCGGCTTATCCACATCGCGTACGGAGATGAAGGCCGTCCCCTTGTCCGGCAGACGGGTGCCTGACGCCAGTGACGCCTTGGCAAACGCCTCGTCGAAACTGTCACCCAGGCCCATCACCTCACCGGTGGACTTCATTTCCGGTCCCAGGATCGGGTCCACCGACGGGAACTTGTTGAACGGGAACACAGACTCTTTCACCGCATAGTACGTGGGCACCACCTCTTCGGTGAAGCCCTGCTCCTGCAGGCTGATGCCCGCCATGCAACGCGCGGCGACCTTGGCCAGGGACACGCCGATGGCCTTGGACACGAACGGCACGGTGCGTGAGGCCCGCGGGTTTACTTCGATCACGTAGATGGTGTCGTCCTGCCAGGCCAGCTGGACGTTCATCAGGCCGACGACTTCCAGTTCGATCGCCATGCGCTTGACGGTCTCGCGCATTTCGTCCTGCACCGCCTTGGGCAGCGTGTACGGCGGCAGCGAGCAGGCGGAGTCACCGGAGTGTACGCCGGCCTGTTCGATGTGCTGCATGATACCGCCGATCACCACGTCCTTGCCGTCACTGACCGCATCGATATCCACCTCGATGGCGGCATTGAGGAAGTGATCCAGCAGCACCGGGCTGTCGTTGGAGACCAGCACGGCGTTGCGCATGTAGCGCACCAGCTCTTCTTCGTCGTAGACGATTTCCATGGCCCGTCCACCCAGGACGTAGGACGGACGCACCACCAGCGGGTAGCCGATTTCGCGGGCCACCAGCACGCCTTCCTCATGACTGCGCACGGTCGCGTTCTGCGGCTGGCGCAGATTGAGGCGATTGATCATCTGCTGGAAGCGCTCACGGTCTTCCGCGCGGTCGATCGCGTCCGGCGTGGTGCCGATGATCGGCACGCCGGCCGCTTCCAGCCCCCGGGCCAGCTTCAGCGGCGTCTGGCCGCCGAACTGGACGATCACGCCCGCCGGCTTCTCGAGGTTCACGATTTCCAGGACGTCCTCCAGGGTAATCGGCTCGAAGTAGAGGCGATCGGAGGTGTCGTAGTCGGTGGAGACCGTTTCCGGGTTGCAGTTGATCATGATGGTCTCGTAACCGTCCTCGCGCATGGCGAAGGCGGCGTGGACACAGCAGTAGTCAAACTCGATGCCCTGGCCGATCCGGTTGGGACCGCCGCCGATGACGACAATCTTCTTGCGGTCCGACGTCTCGGCTTCGCACTCTTCCTCGTAGGTGGAGTACATGTAGGCCGTGGAGGAGGCGAATTCCGCCGCACAGGTGTCGACCCGCTTGTAGACCGGGCGGATGCCCAGGTCGTGGCGGTGCTTGCGCAGGCTGGACTCGGAAATGCTCAGCAGCTTGGCCAGTCGCGAATCCGAAAAGCCCTTGCGCTTCAGGCGGAACAGGGTCGCGTGATCGATGTCGCTCTTGCCGGCCGTCTTCAGCGCTGCTTCTTCCTTGATCAGATCCTCGATCTGGATCAGGTACCAGGGATCCACCTTGGTGTGGCGGTAGATCTCGTCCACGGTCATGCCGGCGCGGAAGGCGTCGCCGATGTACCAGATGCGCTGCGCGCCAGGCACGTTCATTTCCTGGATCAGGGTCTCGCGACCGTCCTCGGTGGTGACGTCAACCATCTCCTCGAAGCCTTCAGAGCCCACTTCCAGGCCACGCAGGGCTTTCTGAACGGATTCCTGGAAGGTCCGACCGATGGCCATGACCTCACCCACGGACTTCATCTGGGTGGTCAGGCGGGCGTCGGCCTGGGGGAACTTCTCGAAGGTGAACCGGGGGATCTTGGTGACCACATAGTCGATGCTCGGCTCGAACGAGGCCGGGGTCACGCCGCCGGTGATGTCGTTCTGCAGCTCGTCGAGGGTGTAGCCCACCGCCAGCTTGGCCGCGACCTTGGCGATCGGGAAGCCGGTGGCCTTGGACGCCAGCGCCGAGGAGCGGGACACCCGCGGGTTCATCTCGATCACCACCATGCGGCCGGTGTCCGGATTGATGCCGAACTGGACGTTGGAGCCGCCGGTTTCCACGCCGATCTCACGCAGGACCGCCAGGGAGGCGTTCCGCATGATCTGGTATTCCTTGTCGGTCAGGGTCTGCGCCGGGGCGACGGTAATGGAGTCGCCCGTGTGCACGCCCATGGCGTCGAAGTTCTCGATGGCGCAGACGATGATGCAGTTGTCGTTCTTGTCCCGAACGACCTCCATCTCGTATTCCTTCCAGCCGATCAGGGACTCGTCGATCAGCAGCTCATTGGTCGGCGACAGGTCCAGGCCACGCTCACAGATCTCCTCGAACTCTTCCCGGTTGTACGCAATACCGCCGCCAGAGCCGCCCATGGTGAAGGACGGGCGGATGATGCAGGGGAAGCCGATGTTGTCGAGCACCTGCAGGGCTTCTTCCATGGAGTGCGCCAGGGACGCGCGCGGACACTCCAGACCGATGGCCTTCATCGCCTGGTCGAAGCGGTCACGGTCCTCGGCCTTGTCGATGGTGTCAGCGTTGGCGCCAATCATTTCCACACCGAACTCCGCCAGCACGCCGTGCTTTTCCAGATCCAGCGCGCAGTTCAGCGCGGTCTGGCCACCCATGGTGGGCAGCAGCGCATCCGGACGCTCTTTCTCGATGATCTTGGACACCGTCTTCCAGGTGATCGGCTCGATGTAGGTAGCATCGGCCATCGCCGGGTCGGTCATGATGGTCGCCGGGTTGGAGTTCACCAGGATGACCCGGTAGCCCTCCTCGCGCAGCGCCTTACACGCCTGGGCCCCGGAATAGTCGAACTCACACGCCTGCCCGATGACGATGGGGCCGGCACCCAGGATCAGGATGCTCTTGATATCAGTACGTTTTGGCATTTCTCAGTAAACCTGTCAGCAGCTTGAGTCAGTCGTCAGCATTGGCCGCTTACCGCGGCGTTCAGCGGCGCACCTCAGGAGGCTTGCGAGCCGGCCCGTCCATCAGGCGAATAAAGGTGTCGAACAGCGGCGCCACGTCATGCGGTCCCGGGCTCGCTTCCGGGTGCCCCTGGAAGCTGTAGGCCGGGCGGTCCGTGCGTCGGATACCCTGCAGGGTGCCGTCGAACAGGGATTTATGCGTCATCTCCAGGTTATCCGGCAGCGTGGATTCATCCACCGCGAAACCGTGGTTCTGACTGGTGATCATCACAGTACCGTCTTCCAGGTTCTGCACCGGGTGGTTGGCACCGTGGTGGCCGTGACCCATCTTCAGGGTCTTGGCGCCACTGGCCAGGGCCAGCAGCTGGTGGCCGAGACAGATACCGAAGACCGGCACCTCGGTCTCAAGAATGTCGCTGATCGCCTTGATGGCGTAATCGCAGGGCTCGGGATCGCCGGGGCCATTGGACAGGAAGATGCCGTCAGGATTCATCGCCAGCACCTCGGAGGCCGGCGTCTGCGGCGGCACAACCGTCACGTCGCAGCCGCGGGCGGCGAGCATGCGCAGGATGTTGTACTTGATGCCGTAATCGAAGGCGACCACCTTGTACTTGGGTGATTCCAGCTCTCCGTAACCACCGCCCTCCAGGGACCATTCTGTCTGGCTCCACTGGTAGGTCGTCTTGCTGCCGACTTCCTTGGCCAGGTCCATGCCCTTGAGCCCCGGGAAGGCGTTCGCCAGTTCCAGAGCGCGTTCTTCTGTGGCATGCTCGCCAGCGACTATCGCGCCGTTCTGGGAACCTTTGTCCCGCAGGATACGCGTCAGGCGGCGGGTGTCGATATCGGCAATGCCGATCACATTGTTGTCCCGCAGGTAGGCGTCAAGCGTCTTGGTCTGGCGCCAGCTGCTGGCCATCAGCGGCAGATCGCGGATGATCAGGCCGGCCGCCTGGATACCGGCGGACTCGACGTCTTCGTCGTTGACGCCGGTATTGCCGATATGGGGATAGGTCAGGGTGACGATCTGGCGAGCGTAGGACGGATCGGTCAGGATTTCCTGGTAGCCCGTCATGGCGGTATTGAAGACGACTTCGCCACTGGTTTCGCCGTCAGCGCCGATGGCGATTCCTTTGAACAGGCTTCCGTCTGCGAGCGCAAGGATTGCTGGTGTACTCAAGGCTTGTATCCTCATCGAGTGGCGTATCGTTGGTTCCGAAACGGACCGGCTCTCTCGCCCGGGCTAAAGAGGCCGCCCCTAACGTCACGAACAGGAGCGCAAGCGCAAATTCAGGTCGCAAAAAAGCGAGAGGGAGATTATGACTCCGTCCCGCTTTTTTCGTTGCCGATGGAGGGCTGCCGCCTTCCCGGCTTTTAAAACCACGCTTGGTGCAGTTAAACCGCCTTATTGTAAAAAATTTGGCGATCACTGTCCATGACTAATGGCCGCTCAGCTTTTGAGGTCGAGCACGTCCTGCATGTCATAGAGACCTGCCGGGCGCTCTGCCAACCACTGCGCCGCACGCACGGCGCCGCGGGCAAAGGTCATCCGGCTACTGGCCTTGTGGGTGATCTCGATTCGCTCGCCGATACCGGCAAACAACACCGTATGATCCCCGACTACATCGCCGGCACGGATGGTCTCAAAGCCGATCTCCTTACGCGGACGCTCGCCGACAAAACCTTCACGGCCGTAGACGGCACACTCTTTCAGATCACGCCCCAGCGCCTCGGCAACCACCTCGCCCATCCGAACCGCCGTGCCGGACGGCGAGTCCTTCTTGTGCCTGTGGTGCGCCTCGATGATTTCCACATCGTAGTCATCACCGAGCACCTGGGCCGCGGTGCGCAAAAGGTTGAGCGCGACGTTGACGCCGACACTCATATTGGGCGCGAAAACAACCGGCACGGATTCGGTAGCCTGCCGCAGCTCGACTTTCTCCGCTTCGGTCATGCCGGTGGTCCCGATCACCATCCGCTTGCCGTGACGGCCGCAGAAGCGGGCATTCTCCAGTGTCAGGTCCGGGAAGGTGAAATCGATGAGGACGTCGAAGGCGTCCTCAACCGCGGCCAGGTTATCCACAAGGGTAACTCCGTTGCGACCGATGCCAGCCACTTCACCGGCATCGGCGCCCACCAGACTGCTGCCCGGCTCGACAACGGCGGCGCTCAGGTCGAGACCGTCCGCCTCGTCGATCGCCTCCACCAGCGTCTTGCCCATGCGCCCGGCGGCGCCCATGATTGCTACCCTCATATCCTCAATCCTTAGAATTTCATTTCGTCGAAGAAGCTTTTCACGCCCTCGAACCACGAGGTCTTGCGCGGCGCATGGCTGGAAGCGCTCTGACCGTCCAGCGTCTGCTGAAATTCTTCCATCAGCTCTTTCTGGCGCTTGGTCAGGTTGACCGGCGTTTCCACGACCACCCGGCACAGCAAGTCACCAGCCGGCCCACCGCGCACCGGAGTCACCCCCTTGTTGCGCAGACGGAACAGCTTGCCCGTCTGGGTTTCCGCCGGGATCTTCAGCTTCACGCGGCCATCCAGGGTGGGCACCTCCAGCTCGCCGCCCAGCGTCGCATCGACAATGCTGATGGGCACTTCACAGTACAGGTTACGCCCATCGCGGGTGAAAATCGCGTGTTCACGCACAGCGACCTGCACGTAAAGATCGCCCGCCGGACCGCCATCCATGCCCATCTCGCCTTCGCCGGAGAGGCGGATACGATCACCGGTGTCGACACCCGGAGGCACTTTCACAGACAGGGTCTTCGCCTGCTCAACCCGACCGGCGCCGTGACACTTCTTACACGGATTCTTGATGACCTTCCCAGAACCCCGACAGGTGGGGCACGCCTGCTGTACGGCGAAAAAACCCTGTTGCATCCGCACCTGGCCGATACCGCCACAGGTGCCACAGGTTTCCGGCTGACTGCCCTTGGCCGCGCCGGAACCGTCACAGGTATCGCACTCGACATGCCCCGGCACCTTGATCTGAACCGTCGTGCCCTTGACCGCTTGTTCAAGATCCAGCTCCAGGGTGTAGCGCAGGTCCGCACCGCGGTTACTGCGACCCCGGCCACCACCAAAGATGTCACCAAAGACATCGCCGAAGATATCGGAGAAACTGGCGCCGCCGCCACCGAAGCCACCACCGCCGGCCTGACCATCCACGCCGGCGTGGCCGAATTGATCGTAGGCGCTGCGCTTGCTCGAATCCGCCAGGATCTCGTAGGCCTCACTGGCTTCCTTGAATTTGTTCTCGGCCTCTTCGTCATCCGGATTCCGGTCCGGATGGTATTTCATCGCAAGCTTGCGATACGCGCGTTTTATCTCTTTCTCATCTGCATCCCGGGAGACTCCGAGAATGTCGTAATAATCGCGTTTGGCCATGTTCTGATACCCGTTGCAGATCCCGCCAGCCCGGAATCTTATGACTGCTCCGTGAGCACTGGCATTCGACCCAGACCGGACCGATGCGACTCACAAATTTCCAACCCATCAAACGCGCAAAACGCGGGAAGCTGACTCCCCGCGTTTTGCGACGCTCATGAAGACATGAATATTACCGCTTGTCTTCGTCTTTGACCTCTTCGAACTCGGCATCGACAGCATCGTCGCCGCTGGACTGGGCCTGTTCGCCCTGCCCTTCAGCCTGGGCACCCTGCTCGGCCTGATCGGCGTACATCTTCTGAGCCAGTTCGGAAGACGCTTCGGTCAGTTTCTGGGTCTTGGCTTCGATGTCGTCCTTGTCGTCGCCTTTCAGGGCTTCTTCCAGCTCGCTGATGGCGCTTTCAATGGACTCTTTCTCCTGCTCAGTGACCTTATCGCCGGCTTCGCTCAGAGTCTTGCGAACGGCGTGGATCATGCCGTCACCCTGGTTGCGCACCTGGACCAGTTCCTCGAACTTACGATCGTCCTCGGCATTGGCCTCGGCGTCGGCGACCATCTTCTCGATTTCGTCCTCGTTCAGACCGGAAGAGGCCTTGATCACGATGGACTGTTCTTTGCCCGTCGCCTTGTCCTTCGCAGACACGTTCAGAATACCGTTGGCATCGATGTCGAAGGTGACTTCGATCTGCGGTACACCGCGCGGTGCCGGCGGGATATCGGCCAGGTCGAAACGACCCAGTGACTTGTTCTGGGACGCCTGCTTGCGCTCACCCTGGACCACGTGAATGGTCACAGCGGTCTGGTTGTCATCCGCGGTCGAGAAGGTCTGCGACTTCTTGGTCGGAATCGTGGTGTTCTTCTCGATCAGCGACGTGGCCACACCGCCCATGGTTTCGATACCCAGGGTCAGCGGAGTGACATCCAGCAGCAGGACGTCTTTCACATCGCCGGACAGAACCGCGGCCTGGATGGCAGCACCCATGGCAACCGCTTCGTCCGGGTTCACGTCTTTGCGCGCATCCTTACCGAAGAAATTCTTCACTTTTTCCTGGACCTTCGGCATCCGGGTCTGACCACCGACCAGGATCACTTCGTCGATGTCGCTGGCGTCAACGCCGGAGTCTTTCAGAGCCACCTTGCACGGCTCCAGACTGCGATCGACCAGCTCTTCAACCAGCGCTTCCAGCTTGGCGCGGGTCAGCTTGACGTTCATGTGCTTCGGACCACTCTGATCCGCCGTGATGTACGGCAGGTTGACGTCGGTCTGCTGGCTGCTGGACAGCTCGATCTTCGCCTTTTCGGCCGCTTCCTTCAGGCGCTGCATGGCCAGGGAGTCGCCGCGCAGGTCGATGCCACTGTCTTTCTTGAACTGGTCCGCCAGGTACTCGATGATCTTCAGGTCGAAGTCTTCACCACCCAGGAACGTGTCCCCGTTGGTGGCCAGCACTTCAAACTGGTGCTCACCGTCGACGTCGGCGATCTCGATGATGGAGATATCGAAGGTACCACCACCCAGGTCGTAGACGGCTACCGTGCGATCACCGCTCTTCTTGTCCAGGCCATAGGCCAAGGCAGCCGCAGTCGGCTCGTTGATGATCCGCTTCACGTCCAGGCCCGCGATCTTGCCGGCGTCCTTGGTCGCCTGACGCTGGCTGTCGTTGAAGTAGGCCGGAACGGTGATGACCGCTTCGGTAACCTTCTCGCCGAGATAGTCCTCAGCGGTCTTCTTCATCTTCTTCAGCACTTCCGCAGACACCTGCGGCGGCGCCATCTTCTTGCCTTTCACTTCAACCCAGGCGTCACCGTTGTCCGCCTTGGTGATCTTGTACGGCACCATCTTGATGTCTTTCTGAACGACGTTATCTTCGAAACGACGGCCGATCAGACGCTTGATGGCGTAAAGGGTGTTACTCGGGTTGGTCACCGCCTGACGCTTGGCGGACTGACCCACCAGCGTTTCACCCTCTTCGGTGTATGCGATGATGGACGGCGTCGTGCGATCGCCTTCCGCGTTTTCAATCACCTTGACCTTGTCGCCATCCATGATGGCTACACAAGAGTTGGTGGTGCCCAGGTCGATACCAATAATCTTGCTCATTGAATGACTCCAGTTCCTTTTATTCCTAAGCTCTGTTCTGCCCGAATCAGCATGCGTGGGATGCTGTCATTCTGTCGGCTTGCGAACCGTTTACTGCCTATATTGGCTCAGACGTTTCTTTTTCAAGCCTGCTCGTCGATTTTTGCGCCGTCTTCCGGTCGAGCGACCACAACCATGGCCGGACGTACCAGGCGCTCATTGAGGGTGTACCCCTTCTGGATGCAAGCCACGACGCTGTTCGGCTCGGCATCCGGCGCCGGCACCATGGACATGGCCTCGTGCAGCTGCGGATCGAACGGCTCACCGACCGGGTCGACCCGCTTCACGTTGAACTTCTCGAGGCTGTTCATCAGCAGGTTCAGCGTCATCTCGGCGCCTTCGCGGATGGACGCGACAACGTCGTCTGACGACGCCTTGCCTTCGGTGCTTTCAACGGCCTTTTCCAGGCTGTCCGCGACGGGCAACAGCTCCTTGACGAACTTCTCCAGCGCGAACTTGCGAGCCTTCTCGACATCGATTTCGGCGCGACGACGCACGTTCTGCATTTCCGCCTGTGTCCGCAGGACCTGATCCTTTTGCTCGGCAAGCTTTGCCTGCAGCGCCTCGACCTCGCTCAATTCACCCTGCGACTCGCCTTCCGGAGCCGAGGTTTCGCCGGCACCAGCGTCGGCCTGCGCAGTCTCCTCAGAGGCCTCTTTCAACTCGTCTTCCACGTTCTGGTTACGGGTTTCTTCTGCGCTCATCAGTCACTCCTGATCAATCATCGATGACGGCTCGGCCGCCCTTCTTGAATAGCTTGCCAGCGAATATGGGGACAGCTCACCGGGCTTTCAACCGCTTTTGCAACGATTGCTTGCAACCAGCAAAAATACTGTATACATTCACAGGTACTGTATATTTGACCAGATGCCGGGCGCCGTCGCCTTGGCAGCACCGTCGAACAGGACTGGAGCCTCTCATGCTGAATCAACTGATCGTCGCCAACTACGCCATTGCCGAGCGCGTCGAACTACAGTTCCGCCAGGGCATGACCACGCTGACCGGGGAGACCGGCGCCGGTAAATCCATTGTTCTCGACGCCCTCGGGCTGGTACTGGGCGGGCGCGCCGATGCGGGGGCCGTACGCCACGGCGCCAAGCGGGCGGACATTACCGCCAGCTTCGACGTGCGCCGCATCGCCGAGGCCCGAGAGTGGCTGGAAGCCCATGATCTGGATGAAGACAACGACTGCATCCTGCGCCGCGTGATCAGCAAGGACGGCCGCTCCCGCGCCTACATCAACGGTCAACCATGTCCACTGGCCGATCTGCGGGAACTGGGCGGCATGCTGATGGACATCCACAGCCAGCATCAGCACCAGTCATTGCTACAGAAAGAAACCCACCGCAAACTGCTGGACGAATTCGCCGACGCCGACAAGCTGGCCAGCGACGTCCGTGCCGCCTGGAAAACCTGGCACCAGACCCAGCAGCGACTGGAAGAGTTGCGCGGTAACCGCGACGAGAACGAGGCCCGCCTGCAATTGCTGCGCTACCAGGTAGAGGAACTTGACCGCCTGGCGCTGGAAGACGGCGAGCTGGACAACCTGGAAGCCGAGCAGGCCCGCCTGAGTCACGCTGAAACCGTCCTGCACAATTGCCACCAGGCGTCCGTCCTGTGCAGTGAGGACGAGCCCAGTGCGGCCAGCCTGATCCAGCAGGCCCTGCAACAGCTCGAGCAGCTGCCGGTCGAGGTGCCGGCCTTGGCCGACACCCTGCAAATGCTGAACGAGGCCCAGATTCAGGTCAGCGAAGCCGGCAATAACCTGCGCCATTTCGTGGAAGACTACGACGCCGACCCGGCTCGCCTCGAAGAAGTCGAGGAACGATTGAGCACGATTTATGACCTGGCCCGTAAACATCGGGTTTCCCCGGAAACCCTCGGGGAACTGCACACCCAGCTACAGACTGAACTGGAGCAACTGGACGGTGGCGAAGGCAGCCTGGAGCGTCTGGAGGCGGATGCCATGGAACTGAACGATAACTGGCAATCGAAAGCGGACGAACTGACCGCCCGGCGCGAGAAAGCCGCGGCCGAACTCGACGGTCGTATCGCCGAAGAGCTGGCCCACCTGAGCATGCCGTCCGTTCAATTCGTCACCCGACTGGCCCGTCACGAGAAAGCCGCGCCCTCACCGGTTGGCAACGAGGACGTCGAGTTCCTGATCAGCGCCAACCCGGGCCAGCCGGCGCGCTCGCTGAGCAAGGTCGCCTCAGGCGGCGAACTTTCACGGATCAGCCTGGCCATTCAGGTGGTCGTGGCCCAGACCTCAACCATCCCCACGCTGGTCTTCGACGAAGTGGATGTGGGCATTGGCGGCGGCACCGCCGAAGTGGTTGGTCGGCTGCTGCGCCAGTTGGGCGACAACGGCCAGGTGCTGTGTGTCACACACCTGCCACAGGTCGCAGCCCAGGCTCACCAGCACCTGTTTGTCAGCAAGTTCAGCGAACAGGACGCCACCTTCTCACGGATCGAAACGTTGAACGACGACGGTCGCGTCAAGGAAGTGGCCCGGATGCTCGGCGGCGTCGACATGACCGAGCAGACCCTGGCCCATGCCCAGGAGATGTTCCAGAAGGGACAGGCTACGCATCACTGACACCCCTGCTGGCCATCCCGGGCCAGGCGGGCGTCAATAACGCATTCCGCGCCGCGGATATTTCCCCCACGCTCAACCCCGAGCGTTTACTGAGGCAGCCTTCGGGTCTGCCTCTTTTTTTTGCGTGCTGGAATATCGCGGCAGTGCGCCCTTTACGCCGCACAAACAAAAACGCCCCCGCGTCAGACGCGGGGGCGTTTTTACATCAGTGACCTTTAAGGACCACTGATCAGCTTTTCTTAATCGGCTTCACATAGAGAATCAGGCTGTGATCCACGATTTCATAACCGTGTTCCCGGGCGACTTTGCGCTGCTGCTCTTCGATCACCGAGTCGAAAAACTCGATCACTTCGCCGGACTCGGTGCAGACCATATGATCGTGGTGATCTTCCCGCGCCATTTCGAAAACCGCGTGACCACCCTCAAAGTTATGACGCAGCACCAGACCGGCCGCTTCAAACTGTGTCAGCACGCGATACACGGTCGCCAGACCGACGTCATCCCCGGCTTCGAGAAGCTTTTTGTAAACATCTTCTGCACTCAGATGATGTTCTTCGGAATTTTCAAGGATGTTGAAGATCTTGACCCTGGGCAGGGTCACCTTGAGTCCGACCTTGCGTAATTCAGCGTTTTCAGATGACATGCTGCTGTTTCGCTCTTTGGTGTACTGTCTGCTTCCGTTATGATACCCATCCTGACGCGTTCAGGCCAACAAACTGGCCCGGTCAGGCAAGCGTTCCAAGATAGAGGATTCCACCCCCTGATGCAAAAGCTCGCCGCCTTACTCTCACTTGTCCTGCTGGCCGGTTGTGTCTTCCCCGGCGTTTATAAAATCAACGTTCAGCAAGGCAATATCGTCGACGATGAAGCCCTGGCCCAATTACAGAAGGGGATGCCTCGCGACCAGGTCCATGCCATCCTGGGCACGCCAATCATGCTCAACCCGGTGGATGACTCCCGCGAGTACTACATGTACACCTTCCAAAAAGGGGGTGGGGATATCAAGAAGCAGCGGGTCATCGTTTATTATGACGGCGATAGCTACGACTCCTACGAAGCCCAGCTTTTGGACAAAACGCCAGCCTATTAATCGACTGACTTCTTGCGCGCCCGGTTCAGCCGGGCCTGCTTGGGATCAATCTTCAGCGGGCGGTAAATCTCGACGCGATCGCCTTCCCTGAGCGCATGTTCCCGCGGCGCTTTCACGACCTTGCCAAAAATCCCCATATCCGCCGATTCCAGATCGATCTCCGGAAACACCGTACGGATGTCCGAGGCCTCGGCCGCTTCGAAAGCGGTGGTACCTTCCGGCACATTCACCAGGCAGATGGCCTGCTTCTCGGGGGTGGCATAAGCCACTTCAACGCGAATGGTCGACGTCGTCATTGGGCCGCGCCTCCGTACACCACCTTCGCCCGCTGGCAAAAGGCATCCACCATGGTATTGGCCGCCTGACCGAACACCTTGCCAAAGGTCATGCGCGCCAGCGATCCCGACAGCTCAAAACGCAGTCTCAGGATGACCTTGCAGGCATTCTCGTTCAGTGCGACAAATTCCCAACTGCCGCCAAGATTACTGAACGGCCCTTCCACCAGGGACATCTCGATCTGGCTTGGCGCGTGAAGCCGGTTGCGAGTCGTCAGGCGATGTCGGACACCGGACTTTGCCACATCGATGGACGCCACGATTTCCGTCTCGCTGGCCGTATGGATTTCCGTACCGTCGCACCAGGGCAGGAATTCAGGATAGCGGTCGACATCATTGACCAGGGCGTACATCTGCTCGGCCGAATGCCAGACCAGTGCGGATTTTTCGATGACTTGAGCCATGCGGGACTGAACACTTCCTGCAATCAGATGGGAAACACACCGGCCCGTGACGGGCCGAATCAGACACTATGATAAAGCATATCGTCGCTGGATGCGGGGGCAGTCGATTCTTCGTCTGGCCGAGCTTGCACCGGTGTCGCCGTCTCCGGGACAACGGCTTCCGATTTGTCCGGCATGGGGTCATTGACCGGCTCATCGTTTGCCGGAGGCACCTCAGCCGGGGGCTGTGACGGATCGGCCGCGGGCCCGGCGGGCGTCGCGTCCGGCGCAGTCGCCGGTGCCGCCGGGCGCGCCTCACCACTGCACCAGAACGGCGAGTCGCCGCTGTTGCACAATGACGCGCCGGACTGCATGGCGTAATGAATCCCCACATACAGGATCACAGCCGGCAGGACCAAACGAAGCACCCAGATCCAGGACGCCCGCAGGAAAGCCGGCGTCGGGCCGATCAGCCGCGCCACCATCGCATCCGGCAACACCCAGCCGACAAAGAAAGCCAACAGGATACTGACCACCGGAATCAGCAGCGTGCTGGTCACGATCTCGATCCAGCGATACGGCGTGCCACCCAGCAGCGTAGCGTCCGACCAGGCGTTGAAGGAGAACAGACTCAACAACCCCACCACCCAGGCTGCAGCCCCAACCAGCAGAACGCACCAACGCCGGGGTGCCGCCAGATGCTCCTGTAACCAGCTCACTGTGGGCTCCAGCAGGGCCAGTGACGAACTCCAGGCCGCCAGCACGATCATCGCGAAAAACGCCGTCAGTACGAACTGGCCACCCGGCATCGTGCCGACGTTCTCCGGAATCGCCATGAACACCAGACTGAACCCTTGCAGTGGTGCGCCCTCCGGGACGCCATGACTGAATACCAATGTGTAGATCAGAAGCCCCGCCACGATGGCAATCAACGTGTCGACCAGGGCCACCGCCAGCACGGAACGCTTGAGCGGCGTCGTGGGGGCCGAATAGGCACCAAAGACAATCAGGATGCCTGTGCCCAGAGACAGGGTGTAGAACGCGTGGGTCAGCGCCTTGCGCACGCTGTCGATGGTCACATCCTCCGGACGCATCACCAGCAGGTAGTCGACCGCCGACTGCCAATTACCATGCCGTGCTGCGTAAAGCAGCAGCCCACCCAGCAGCAGCATGAACGCCGGCACCACCACCCTCAGGGCCCGCTCGAGGCCGCTGGTCACGCCCTGCATGGAGGCGATCAGCACCAGGATCAGGAACCCCGCGTGCCAGCCCATGAAGTGTCGGTAGTTCTCCGGCTGCTGGACCAGCGACGTGAGGATCCCGGCCAGCTGCCGGGGGGACGCATCGTCCAGGCGCCCATAGGCGGCATAGAACACATAAGCCAGACAGATGCCGCCAATCACCGCGTAGAAAGTCAGCACCAGGAAGCCCGCCAGCACACTGAGCCGACCGCTCCACACCCAACGCGGCGGCGCTTCGGCCTCCTTCGACAGACTGTCGATCGCGATCACCACGCCATGACGGGCGCCACGGCCGATCACGGCTTCGGTCAGCACCAGCGGCAACGTCAGAATCAGCAGACAGGCGAGATAGAACAGGATAAACACCCCGCCGCCGTTCTGGCTGGCCATATGGGGAAACGTCCACAGATCGCTCAGCCCGACCGTGGCGCCGGTCGTGGCCCAGAAAAAGGTCGTACGGTGGGACCAGGAGCCGACCGGTGTTTGATAACGTCCAAGCATTCAAGTCGCCTCTGACTCATTCCTACTGCGTGACGGGGTATCAGGGCGTGGCCTGGAGCGCATCCCTGCACGCGATTGCCGCCGACCACCATAGAACGGGGACCGGTCTATTCCGGGGCTCCAGAGCCTCCATCGCTGGGCGCATTGTAGCGGAAACCCGTGACCGCGTTCATCCACACGTAAGGCCTCGGTTTTCAACCCGTGACCCGCTTGACACTACTGAGCTACAATGCGTCGTTTCGCCGGGGCGACCTTCATCTTACCGGCCGGCCTATCCATCGCTGGCCCCGCGCCCCATCGACGTATCCAGGTAACGATTCGACATCCATGAGCAAGAAGAAACCGGGCACTGGCAGCAGCACAATTGCGCTGAACAAAAAAGCCAAGCACGAATACCACATAGAGGAACGGTTCGAAGCCGGCCTGTCCCTGCTGGGCTGGGAGGTCAAATCCCTGCGCGCGGGCAAGGCCCAGCTGGTCGATGCCTACGTTCTGTTCAAGGGCGGCGAAGCCTTCCTGCTCGGCGCCCACATTACGCCGCTGAGCACCGCGTCGACCCACGTCATCTGCGATCCGACGCGCACCCGCAAGCTGCTGCTGCATGCCAAGGAAATCGCCAAGCTGCTGGGTGTCACCCAACAGCAGGGCCACACCTGCATTCCTCTGGCGCTTTACTGGAAAAAGAACAAGGTCAAATGCGAGATCGCGCTGGTTAAAGGCAAGAAGCAATTCGACAAGCGCCAGACCGAAAAAGAGCGAGACTGGAACCGCCAAAAGCAGCGAATCTTGAGGGAGGTCAATCAAGGCTGAACTATTCGCCTGTCGCCTTCTTTATCACTTCCGACCCACCCTGTCGCAGTCCTATACTGTTCGACTTCGGGTGGGTCCGCGCCCTGAGCCTGCAGTCCGACGCGACACCTCATCCTCTCCCACGGAATGAAGAGAGGGCTTATGACTCGCATACGAACGCCCATGACAGCCGTCGACCGCGCCTGGCTGCGCATGGAATCCCCGGAAAACCCCATGATGATCGGCGCCGTGCTGATCTTTGACGACCCCATCGATCTGCCCCATTTCCGCCAGGTACTGGAAGACCGCTTCCTGTGCTTCCGGCGTTTCCGGCAGGTTGTTGAGCACGCCGGCGACCGCACCTACTGGCACGATGATCCGACCTTCGACCTGGACAACCACCTGCAGGTGGTGGCCCTGCCCGGCCGGGCCGACGAAGCGACGTTGCAATCGTTCGCCAGCGACCTGAACAGTACCCCGCTGAATCCCAATCGACCGCTCTGGCAGATTCACTACGTGGACAACTACCAGGGCGGCTGCGCGCTGATCGTGCGCATCCATCACTGTATCGCCGACGGCATTTCCCTGGTGCGGGTCCTGCTCGCGCTCACGGATGACAAGCCCGGCCGCCACCTGCACGCCGTACCACCCCGGAACCAACCGGTGGAAAGCCGCTGGCAATCCATCCAGCGCCTGGCCCGGGAATGGCGCCACACGGCAGGCGCCGGCGTGGAACAGCTGCGCCACCTGGCCCACAACGTCCAGCAGGACCCGACCTATCCGCTACAGCTGCTCAGGACCGGCAGCCGTATCGGTATGGAGTGCGCCAAGCTGGGACTGACACCGGCCGATCCGCTGACGCCGCTCAAAGGAGCGCTGGGCGGCCGCAAGCAAGTGGCCTGGGCCAGCCTGCCGCTGCAAAACGTCAAGGACACCGCCCGCGCGCTCAAGGGCACGGTCAACGATGTCCTGATGACCGCCGCCACCGGCGCCCTGCATGAGTATCTGCGGGAAGAAGCCTTCGACCTGCCGGACTGCGGCATCCGCGTTGCCGTGCCGTTCAACCTGCGACCACTGCACCAACCGGTGGAATCCCTCGGCAACCAGTTTGGCCTGGTGCTGGTGCCGCTGCCGATCGACGTGGATTGCCCGCGTATGCGTTTCCGCCAGGTGCAGGATCATATGAACCGGCTCAAGCGTTCCTGGCAGGCACAGGTCACTTACAGTCTGCTGGACCTGTTCGGCCGGGGCCCCGATATTCTCGAACGCCGCGCCCTGGGCCTGCTCAGCCAGAAGGCCTCGGCGGTGCTGACCAACGTGCCGGGCCCGCGCCGTCCGGTCTACCTGGCCGGCGCCCGCCTGAGACAGCCCATGTTCTGGGTGCCGCAAACCGGCGGGATCGGGATCGGCATGAGCATTTTCAGCTACACCGACAGCGTGCAGTTCGGCATCATCGTCGACAAGAAACTGGGCATGGACCCACAGCGGGTCATGACCGCATTCGAGAAGAGTTTCTACGACCTGCAGGCCGTCGCCGGCACGCCCGGGACCTACCCCCAGGTCGAGCGGCGGGAGGTGGAACGGCGTAAAGCGGCGTCATTCTAGTAAAAATACTGAGTCCCGCTCGCACGAATGTCCTTGAAGTGAGCGGGACCGCCCCCATATACTTGTCATGCAAGGGGACGACATGGCTTCGACGCCGGTTACAAACCCTTGGGTGCATGTCGAGATGGCAGCCAATCTCGTTAATCCAAAGCTGCATTTAAATAGTCGCAAACGACGAAAACTACGCACTGGCGGCGTAAGCCGTTCCAGTCGTCCTGACTGGGGTGCCTACTACCCAGAAGCAACACCTCAGGACGTCATCATGAGTAGGACGCTCTATCAGTCAGAGCTCACTGCCTGATAGCTAAGATATAAAGAGCTCGCCTCTTACACCCTGACCTTCGGGTCGTTTGAGGTTAAATCAATAGAAGGAAGCTAAGCATGTAGATCTCAAGGCAGAGGACTGGCGGACGCGGGTTCGATTCCCGCCGTCTCCACCAAGACTCCCTAAAAAAGCCCCTGATTTTTGGGGCTTTTTTTACGATTAAGATATGAACTTCCCCCTAAGTGTCCACCGAGTGACTACAGGGGGTGACGAACGATGAGTTGCTGCGCGATATGCAGTACTCATTCACCGTCCAGTCGGGCTGCTGTCGCCTCAGCGACTGGCTTTAAACTTGCAATAGACAGCAGAGTCTGAACGCTCCTACCCGGCTCACGTAGAGACCTGGAGCACTAAAGTGAGGAACGCCAATGGCGCACCAACCTTTAGCACGTTCAGATGCTTTGCACCTTCGAATTGGAGCGTTTGGTGTAATGTTCGCAACCTTGGTTGTGAGCTTTGAGCCTCTGACTGCTTTTACGCTGTCCTTGGTAGCATCAATGATCCTATCGAAGCTGTAAGCGGTTATGCCCGTATTCAGTTAAGGCTGGCGGGCTTAATCTTTTCCCTAACCAACTGCATTCAACGGACAGTATTTCACCGCGTCAAATAAATGCTCAGGCGCTAAGTGGGCATACCGCATTGTCATCATGATCGTTGAATGCCCCAGGATCTTCTGCAGCGTGAGTATGTCGCCGCCATTCATTACAAAGTGACTGGCGAAGGTATGACGCAAAACGTGGGAAGACTGCCCTTTAGGAAGCTCAATCCCTGATCGCCTTATCGCTCGTCGAAGTGCGTTGATCGAAGAACTGAACCGCTTGTACTTCTTCAGGTGATCGGTCAGCTCACTGAATATATCATCACTGATCGGAACACTTCTCGATTTGCTGCTTTTGGTTTTAACGTACGTGACTTTTCCATTCCGCACATGCCGGAGTAGCAAGCTTTCCGCTTCGCCCCAACGTGCACCGGTAGCGAGACAGATACGCACCAAAAGATGAACGTGCGGATTTTCTGAAGCTCGCTCGATGCTATCCAGCAGGTGACGAATCTGCCCTATCGTTAGCCAGGACAATTCGTACTCGTCGATCCGGATCATCTCGACATGCTTCAAGGGGTTTTCGAAGTCGATTTCTGATAGCCGGCCTAGCTGGTTATAGACTGCGTTCAGATACCCCAGATGGTTGTTCATCGTCTTTGCAGACGCACCGGCCTCGAGCTTTTCAGCTCGGTACGCCAGGAACTCCGAAGGCTTCAGTTTGCGACCGATCGGATTGCCCATCGAATCGGCTATCGCTTCCAAGGCCCTTTTGCGGCGTTCCCCGTCCTTGAGGTGGACACCCTTTGCGTTGAACCACAAGTCGATCAGATCCTTAACGGTTCGTTTATCCAAGGTCCCAGGGTTCCATTCCTGGCCTTGCGCTCGCTGGGACTCGATGAAGGCCTCAAAGCGTTTCGCTTCGGCCTTGCTGGCGAAACTCTTACGGACACGCTTAGAGCCCCGTCCGTTCGTCCACAGATCAACCTGCCAACGGCCTGAATCTAGCTTCTTGATCACGCCGCCACCTTGCTCAGCAGTCGTCTTTTCACCAGGCCATCGCGTACCAGCTGGTATAGTTCGTTTTCGTAGATCTCCCGTCTTCGGTAATAGCTACACAGGTCTTCCCAGAGTCCCGATTTCTTCAGGCAGTCCCAGGCCTGTTTAACGCTGAAGTGGTTGCGGGCATAGATCGAGAGCAAGTTGCCGAAGGCGAGAGAGACGTTTTTTTCGTTGCCGCAACCCGGTTCCTTTTTTACGCGTTTGTAGTGAATCGGCGGCGCTGCATGGCCGAAGTTCACGTCCTCTCTTAGCTTGGTCCAGATCGGATGGACCCATTCGCGTTTCACTTCGAAGCGGTTCGCCTTGAGGGCGTATTGCCAGAGGCCGGTCAGGTGTTTGTTCGCCTCGGCGAAGGTATAGATCGGGGTCATGCCCTGGGTGCCCTGGGAGATCTCGTTGACGATGCGGTGATGGAAGCGCACTTCGATACGCCAGACCGGGAGTTCGGGGTCGTAGCAGGTTTCCGGGAAGCTGGTTTCGCTGACCGCACATTCCCAGATGTTTTCCATGAAGGCGCGTTTGTCGCTGACGTCGATTTCCTTGGTCTTGTCATAGATACAGATCTGCAGGCTGTTGGCCTTGCCGAAGGTGAACGTCTCCCCTCGCCCATTGATGGTCGATCCGCTCAGTCCCTGGAACTGCAGGTCGCTGATGCCGTTATGGACGGAGACGGTACGGGCGCGAGTGACGAAGTATTGCGCCAGGTCCTGGGGCGGTTCCCAGCCCTGGATATCGACGGCCAGGTGCAAGGCAATGCCGGTGGGTTTGATCGCGGCCAGGAAGTGCATGCCCCACTCGGTCAGCTCTTCGTGGATCTGCTCAGAGCCACGCTCATAGATCCAGCGCGGCGAACACTCGATCTTCAGGTGGGCCCCGTAGCTGTCGGTCTCCTTGTAGAAGCTGCCGACCAGGATCGTCAGGCCGTATTCACGGTTTTGCAGCAGGTAGCGGTAACCACCCTTCTTACCCGATTGAACACGGAATTCGATGTCACGGATCGTGAGCTGGGCACCGACACCGGATTCATAGGCAGTGATCACTTCGGCGATGACCTTGGGTTTGAGCTTGCCGTCGAACAGTTGCCGGACGGTATCCACACCCGTCCAGAGGACATTGACGTTCGACAGGTCGAGTTGTTGACCGTCAGGACCAATGAACAGATCCCCTTTCCCGGTTTCACCGGACTGGATATCAAGGCGTTCAAAGTCTTTGATTTTCATCTATGGCCTTCTGTGGTTGTCTGTGGTTCAAAATCGACTGCCGTCGTTTTCTATGAGACGTGTTACAGGGACGTCTGGCCGCCGCCCCTCCGCGGCACTGCGCGTACGCTCCTCGCCATCGTCGCTACCGCTCCGCTTGCTCCGGGGCGTCGGCTACTTTCATGAGGCCAAGGCCCATTGTCTCGAGGCCGGGTTGTTCGATTTGTGGGCGGGGGTCCGGGGTCAGGATGCGTTGGCGCTGGCAATACAGGTCCTGGACCACCTCCCCTTCCCAGTAGAGTTGCCCGTGGCAGGGGCGCAGGTAGAGCAGCCGGTAACCGTACCCGGCCAGTTCGTGTTGGGTGATGCTGAACTCGCCCTGACGATCCTGGCCGTGGATCAGGTAGAGCCGGTTGATGCTGCCGGAGATCCGGAGGCTGGCGTCAGCCAGGGGGTGCGGGATCGTGTTGGTGGTGTTGGTTACGCCAGACTGAAGCGGAGGATCAGTTTCAGGATGGCGCCCATCACCACCATCAGTCCGACCATCAGGCACAGTCTGAGCAGTGCTTTCCCCGCTCTCTTCAGGAGCGCCAAGAGGGGCCCTTTCGCGGTTGAAGATAGAGACCGACAGCGCGATAAACACCACCAGCGCAATGACACTAATCGAAAGATAAGCCACAACCCGCTTATCTTTAAAAACGCTCTGGGGGCCTTGATTGGACTGATGTTCGCCGGTTTTCGTACTCCGGTAGGTGGCGAAGACGCGGGTGTCCGCCTTGTACTCTTTCGGGACGCCGTATGCATGGGACTTACTCTTGCCGTTGTTTTCAGGGTCATGTTCCACCTCCCGCCATTTACCCTTCTTCCAGGGCAGTAATTCGCCCATGGAGTAATGTCTAAAGGCCACCTGGGCGGCCTGCCGGATCTCGCCGTGCACCTTGCTGATGTTCGGGGTGCAGATGAAGACGTCCCAGTTGTAGTGCCGGTGCATGTCGTAGGCTTCGAACATGTCGGCGGGACGTTCGTCCTGTTGGGCCTGGTCGTGGCCCCCGGGGTAATCGAGGTTTTCCGGTCTGAAGTCCTTGCGCTTGGCCGGGTAAATAGCCTGGCCTTCGTCGATGATGACCATCGCGCCGTGAGGGACCCAGTGGAACCACCTTGCCATGTAGTCCTTGGCCTCGCGGCCTTCGGTGTCGACGTTGAGGATGGCGGCTTCGTCCGGGAGGGTGAGGCCCATGGCTTCCTCGACCTTTTCGATGCTGTCGAAGCCTCTTATGTTGGTGACCACGGTGCGCCCTTCTTCCAGGGCCGGGATGGCGTGGCGCTGGAGGACGCCGAAGGATTTATAAGAGCCCGGGTGACCGTGATGGATAACGATGCTCATCCGATCACCTCCATGACGTAGCGGGTCAGGCGGGCGTTGATGATCATGTTCAGGGCTTCGGGGATCTTGAGATAGGTGACGACACCCAGGAAGGTGCCGTCCAGCCGCTGCCAGTAGCTTTCGATGGTGTTGGACAGGTTGAGCTGGTTCAGGATCTCCTGGGCCACGGCCCAGCTGTAGCCGATGAAGGCGATCTTGGCTTTGGTGGCGGCGATGACGAACCATGCGCCGGCCTTGACCATGAAGTCGTCGATCATGGCCGGGATGGACCCGAAGAAGGCCCAGATGGCGTCGAAGAAGTCGGCAATAAATTCCATGGGGTTACTCCTGGGTTTCTCTTTTTCTGGTTTCGTTGTCTGTTTGGTCTTTAGCCCCGGCCACTGGTGATGATGCCCAGCGAAATAAAAGCCGCGATGAACAGAATCAGGGCCGGTAGGATCTCGAAGCCGCCCAGGAAGCGGTTGAGGCTGAAGTTCACGTCCACGCCCTTGATCTGCTTCACGTCGTCCGGGACGCTGCCGCCGCCACTGAGGTTCGCGCCGAACATGTTCTGGACTTCGGTTTTCAGTTTGTTGAGCGTGTCCTGGTATTCCTGCATGACGGCCTCGTATTCCTCATCGGCGGCGGTCAGTTCGGTGTCGATGGGCTCGCCGGTCCAGGTGATGGGGTCTTCGCTCTCGCCCTCTCCATCGCCGTTGCCATTACCACCGCCACCACCAGGGATGTTGCCGATGGCGTCCTTGAGGGTGTTCACGCCGTCGCCGATGGTTTTATTGATCGTGTCGAGTTTGCTTTTGAGGTTGCTGCGTTCGGTGTTGCCACTCTTGAGCAGCTTCTTGATGTCGTCGAGCTGGTTGGTGATGCCGGTCAGATCGCCCTCGCCGTCCCCGTCGCTATCGCCGTCACTGTCTTGTTCGTCTTCGTCCTGGCCGGGGCGGTTGTCGAGGCCCTGGCATTCGAAGGCATAGCCGCCTTCACCGACGATCAGCGCGGAGCCACCGGGGCATTGCGGGGGATTGGCATCAGGGGGAAAACAGGTCGCGGTATAGGCACCGTTTTTCTGTTCGAAGCCGAAGGTTCCGCCGTCGGGGCAACTGTTATCGCCGCAGACGGGGTGCTGGTTCGCGCCATAGCCGATGGTGCCGATGAAGTCATCGGAGCCAGCGGAACATTGGTCTTCAGGCGGCTCCAGGCACATATGGTCCAGGGCGCTACCGGATTTGCACTCGGGAACGCAATAACCGCCCTGTTCGTAGTACTCGCCGTTCTCCAGGCATTCTTCCGGGGTTTCGGGTAACTGACAGCGGGGTAAGACGTCTTCACCGGCATCGATGTAGCCCGCCGGGCAGGTGCCGCATTCGGCATTCGCGCCGCCTTCGACAGACCAGATCTCGCAGGTTTCGGCCACGTAGACGCGGTAGATCCCCATCAGCGACCCCGGACAATGGGGCGAATCGACGGTTTCGAAGGTCTTGAGGCACTGCTCGTTATCCTCAAGACACGCCTGATACTTGTTTTCCTGGCGGCTCAGAAAACTCTGGACGGGCGAAGTACTGCCGGTGCAGTTGTCGAAATCTTCCCAATAGAGGGTGTCCGCCGACAGGTGGGGAGACGCCAGCAGGATAAGCAACAGAACCCAGGTTGAGCCGGGGAATAACGCAGCCGTTCTCATGGTTTCGCCCATAAAAAAGGGCCGGATGACCGGCCCTCGGGATTGCTGTTATGCACCGTTGTAGCCGAGCGCGAACATCGACACCCAGAGGGTGCCGATGACGATGCCGGTGAACATTTAGCGGCGCAGGATGCTGACGATCAGGCCCAGGCCGGTGACGATGGCCACCAGGGCGATCACGCCGGTGACGGCAGCGCCGACGTTGGTGGAGCCGTCGCCGAAGGCCGTGTTGATCTTCTCGGAGTGATCGGCGGCAGCGGCGACACCGGCCATTGCGCCTGTAGAGAGCGCAACGCCCACTTTGGCGACGCGCTTGCCCCAGCGGCTGCGAGCCATGGCCCAGGTGCGGCCGTCCTGTGTTTCCATTTCGATGAGTTCGTTCATGCTGTTTCTCCAACTTGGTTTTGAGGTTATGAGACCTTCCGGAAGACCCTGATCACGCGGCCCAGGCAATGACCCACGGCCCAGAAGACCAGTGAGGTGGTCATGACCAGTCCGATGATTTCGGGATCAGGCGAAAGGTATTCAGCGAACACCGTTTCGATGTCCTGTTGCTGAATGGCTTCCACGGTCCAGTTGCCGCTGCAGGCCATGACCGCGTTGCCGTTAATGGCTTCGCTGGTCAGGGTGCCGGTGCAGACGTAGTTCTGGACGGTGCTCACCCTTCCTCTCCTTCTACCGGGCAGCCGTGGGCTTCGATGAAGTCGGCCACGGTGTGGTCGATCTCAACCAGGGCGACGCTGATACCGCCAACGAAGGCGAGGCATAGCAGCCCTGCGAGAAGCAGCAGGTTTTCCCAGTAGCGGCGAAGGAAGGTGAGAAAACGGTTCATGGTTCAGCCTCGGTTACTGGGCTGCTGGCTTTTTCAGGGCGTCCTGGGGCTTCATGTCCAGGGCCTTGAAGGTGACCTTGCCGCCGGCCCCGGCTTTCATCTGGGCTTTGACGACGAACATCGCCGGGAGTTTGTCGGCGTGGTTGCGTAGCTGGTCGATGTGTTTCCAGTCGCAGCTGATTTTCATGACTTCGTTGCCGACGCGGTTGTCGTCGGTGGCTTCGGCGGGGCTGTAGGCCCAGAGGCTGCCGCCTTTGTTGCCGTCGATGTCGTAGCGGGTGGCGCCGATGATCATTAGGTTCAGGTAGTTTTCCATGGGTTACTTCCTCGTTTTTCAGTGGTCCCGGTTCGGGTTTTCCGTTGCTTGGTAAGGCATGCCAGATCGGTTAAGAGTCAGGCAGCCGGTTGGGTTCGGTGTTTTGCGACCCCTTACGGGGCGGGCTCTACTCGCGTTGCTCCTGGCCACTCAGGTGGCCACCCTTACGGGTCACGATCCCTGTCGCCTGCCGCGCTCCGCTTGCCTCCTGTGCTCATGGTTCGGAATCAAGGGGCGGGCGTCCTCCCCCGGCATCCTCACCACTCGTTTTTCGCACTGTGGACCGGTCAGCGACCGCCACAAGGCCAGGGGGCCTTCGGCCCTGGCGCGAGGCGCCAGCCTTGCAGCGCTCACTGCCCAGCCCCCTGATCGTGCGCGAGTGGTGACGATGACGGGGGCGGACTCGGGGACTTTTCAGGGGATTGGCCCTGGAAGCCCAAATCCGGGCAGCCGGCATCCAGCCAGGCGCGCAGGACCGCACCGGAGAGGGTCCACAGATCCGTTCCGCGTTGGATGGCTTCCTGCTGGAGCTTCAGGTAGCAGGAGCCGGGGGCGACGACGTAGAAGCGGCGGTCCTTGTCCTCGACTTTTTGCTGTCTTGGGGGAATGTGGGTCATTGGGTGGTCTCCGTGACGTGAGGGCTTTCCAGGCGGCCGCTGTCCCAGGCATCGCGTAGGGTGATAAGGCGATCGAAGGCGGCGCTGTGGTAGCCCAGGCGTTCGAACTCGTTCAGCAGGCCATCGGTGAAACTGGCCTTGCAGCGGGCGACGTAGTCGTCCGGGAGGTCGGTGCGGACTTCTTTGAGTTGGTCCAGGCACTGGCAGAGGCCGAAGAAAAGCGCTTCGAGGGCCTGGGCCGCGATGCGGGTGGTGACACGGTCAGGCTGTTGGCCTGCCCTACCCTGCTTTTCGTTATGCAGGATGCGCTGCAACAGTTCCGAGCGGGCCTCGAAGGCGGCGTTGTAGAGGGTGTTATCCAGCCCTTCGTAGGCGTCGACCATGCCTTCGAGTTTGATCGCGCTATCGATGGCCGCGTCACGCTCACCGTGTTTGAGCAGCGTGACGCCGACGGAATGGACGTTTTCGATGATCTGGCGCTTGTTGATGCTCATACGTAGGCCTCCAGGCGGACGCCCTTGTAGAGTTGGCCCGGCATCGCGCCACAGGCAGAGAGTTGTTCACGGCGCAGGGCCACAGACTCCGGGAGGCTGCCTTTGACGTCCTGGAAGTAGTGGAGATAGGCATCCAGCTTGGCGCGGATCTTGAGGGACTTCGGGTTGTCGTTGAAACGAACCGCGTCGCCTTTGACGGGCTCGTGTTCGACATAAGGAGAGACGAACGTCCAGCCAGCGGCACCGTTGACCCGGTCACCACCCACGGCCATCCACTGACGGCCTGAAGCGCTCACGGCAACCGTTCCTGGGGCGACCATGCGGGCGGGTCCGAGACGAGCCGCAGAGGCCACGAGCTTGCCGCCGTCGAAGAACCAGACGCCCGGCACATGACAACCGCCGTTCTGGCGTAGCTCTACGAAGGTTTTAACGGCTTCACCGGCTCTGTTCAGACGTTTCATTACCAGTTCTCCTGATCCAGCGCGTCTTTGGAGAGCAGAGCCATGTTCACCAGCCGGGGCTTGCCGATCTTCAGGCTGGGCAGGTGGCCTTTTTCGATCATGCCCCTGACCTGCCCTTCGGTAAGGCCGGTCAGTTCCGCAAAGCGCTCCTGGGTCATTACCGGAGTCGCGAGAAGAATGATTTGCTTTTGCTCGTCCACTGTTTTGCACTCTGCTACACTTATTTTCACAGTTACCCGCTCACAACTGAGCAGTTAACTGACCACAACTCAAAATACAGACGTGCTCCCGTTCCCAGTCAACAGTAAACTGTGAACTTTTGAGCCTTAAACTGTGAAAGTAGACAAAATGAGCGACGAGAACGCGCGCGACGCACAGCAAACTGTTGACGAAACAGGATTCACCGAGCGCTTGAGAAGCTTGATAGAAGGGCAATCTGCAAGAGCTTTCGCCCAAAAAGCGGGAATGGGCGACAGCACGTTCCGCAATATCTTGAATGGCGCCTTGCCCAGGCTGGACAGTTTGCTGCGCATAGCAAATGCAGCGGATGTATCCGTTGAATGGCTCGCTACTGGGAAAGAACCCTCTCCAGCGATGCCTTTCGACTTCGAGGATGAATTCGCCCTGGTTCCCGGCTACAACATCCAGGTAGCTGCAGGACACGGCCGGATCGCCGACGAGGAATCACCGTCGCGGGAGCTGGCGTTTCGCCGAAAGTGGTTACGGTTCCGTGGTTTGAATGAGAACGAGCTGGCGCTTGTCTTCGCCAAAGGCGATTCCATGGAACCGACCATTTCCGATAACGAGACTGTGCTGATCGATACCAGCGTTAAGGATCTCAGCGACGGCCAGATCTACGTGATCCGGAACGATGACCATCTGCTGGTGAAGCGGATTCAGAAGCTTTGGAATGATGGGGTTAAGCTGCTTTCCGATAATAAGGAGTATCCGCCTCAGGAGATTTCCAGTGCGGATCTGGAGCAGCTTGAGGTTATTGGGAAGGTTGTTTGGGTTGGGAAAGATTTATGACAACGGCAAAACAAAAAAACAAACCGAGAATCTATATCGCAAATAGAGTTCAGAAGGAAGTAAAGCTTTTTGCGCTAGCGCTATTACTGTATGCGCTTACCTTCTTATTGATTCCACTTATATACTCTGGAATAGTATTTCCAGACTGGCAGTTCATGAACAGAGTCGTTGAAACCCGAAACAACCAGCCGTCTGGCTTTACAGTCTCATTTACCGCTTCAGCACTTCAAGATATCTTATTTTTTGCGGTAATTGGCATTTACGTTTGGGTCAGATCTAATATCAGACCTGAAGAAAAGCAGCTATCCGAAAAAGTTTCCTACCTATTCCCGACGGTCAACACCGACAGTGACTTAAAAACTTTTTTCCAGGACAAAATAAATAAGCTCGGATGCATTAGCGAATCTACAAACATAAAAATTTCCGTTGAAGGCTATTGCAAAGAGACTAAAACCTTCAAAGTCACTATAGCCATGGATATAACTCTTCACAACCTGCACCACATGGACTCTTTTTCCGATCCACATGCGACACTCGAATTTAGAAGCGACCTTGAGGAAGATCCAAAAGATGGTGTTTACGGACAAATTTTAGAAATTGAAGCACGCAAATTAGATGAAAGTGGCGAATTGATCTACTCCCACCATAACCATGGCAAACCACCGTTTTTGATTGAAGATAGGCACTTTACTTTTCCTACACAATTTACAATTGACCCATACGAAAAAGTACGTATAGAGTCGCGCTTCTGGCTACGTGAGCCTTGCCATAAAAATTTCACGTATACGACAACACGGTACACGAAGAAATTGGCGATTAAGATTATCAACATGTCTGGTGTAGACCTGAACTACGAGCTGGTCGAGAGCCCGTCCCCGAGAGAGCATTACGATGAAGAGCCCACAAAAATAGCGCAACACCATGAAAAATATATAGATTTTTACAAAGTTTGCTCTGAGGAAAGCGTGATGGTAAAATTTGACCCCATTTAAAACCCAGTGAAACCGAATACTTTTCTACACGGGTAATTACAAAATTTTATTTGAAACCCCGACCCTAAACGTCTAAAAAACGTATAGGCATAATAAAAAAGTGATGCCCTAACCCCCAAGATGGAGTTAACCAAGATGCGCAATAGCGAAATCAAAGGATTCTGAGACAGCACCAAGCAAAAAAAGGGGCCCAAACGGCCCCTTTTTTTATTTCAAATCAACAACATAGATACGAAGTCAACCACTGAGCCAACAGCATCACCAGTGAAATTACTGTCAAAATATTGTACAATTATAGTTAATAGCCAATAGCAGAAGCCGCTCTTAATTATGGAGGCAACTCCAACGACGAGCGACCGTAATGCAAGATAGGAGGATTTGATGAACCACCTTAAAACCAAGTTTAAGCATTTGATTTTTAAGGATTTTCTTGGAAATCTACCATCCACCTTACGGAGCACCCGTAAAGGTCTTTCCAGCTCACCTTTTCTTTTAGGTAGACCTTTACGGGTGCTCCGTAAGGTGGAATTAGTTTAACATTTTTTTACGAAAATGTCAAAATTGACCTAGACCTCATTATAGCGATACGCAACTAACAACCATTACCTCGTGAATTCAGATAATAACTGCAGCACTTTGGCTTAACCAGGTAGAGGCGGGAGGGCCGTCGCCGGTACCCTCACGGGCTTTACCGACCAAAGTGAAGCAGTGATGAAGTACCGACAACTGACCCAGGCACAACGATACCAGATCTCGGCTTTGCGTGTGGCCGGCAAAAGCCAACGACAGATTGCAGTGATGCTGGGCTGCCACAACAGTACCATCAGCCGCGAGTTGCGACGGAACAGCGTTCAAGGCTATGAGCCGGAGATGGCGCAGCGCCACTCCAATACCCGCCGTAGAGCCGCCTTCAAACGCCACAAACGAGTACTGTGGCTGACCAACTGGGTCTCTGAACGGCTTGAGGAATACTGGAGTCCTGAGCAAATTGCAGGCTTCATGAGCCGCATGGACGCTCCGGTGAGGGTCAGTCATCAGTGGGTCTATGACCTAATTCATCGTGACCGCCTCCAGGGCGGTAAGCTCTGGCGCTTCTGTCGGCATCGGAATAGCCGTGGCCGCAGGCGCAGAGCTAAAGAAGCGGGCCTCGGCAAAATCCCGAACCGGGTTGGAATTGAGTGTCGCCCGCAAGAGATTGAAAACCGTGCCGCGCTGGATCACTGGGAAGGCGACACCGTACTCCAGGGCCACAAACAATCAGGTCTGGTGACGCTGGTCGAGCGTCGTAGCGGTTACTTGCTCGCCGGCCGTCTGAAGTCATTTACGGCCAGTCAGACAACGCGCACCGTGATTCGGCTCTTGCAGCCCATTCGGGGTGTTGCGAAAACGCTGACGCTGGACAACGGCAGCGAGTTTGCGGAACACGAACAGATGGCCAAAAAGTTGGGTTTGTCGGCCTATTTTTGTGACCCGTACTGCTCGGGCCAACGTGGCACGAACGAGAACACCAATGGCTTGCTGCGACAGTACTACCCGAAGGGGACGGACTTCGCCAAGCGGTCTCAAACGCACATCAACCGAGTGGTTGAGCAGTTGAATAACCGGCCCAGAAAACGGCTGGGCTACCGGACACCGGCAGAGGTGTTCTGGGGTGAATACTCCGGAGCGCTATCAATGAGCGGTGCTGCGGTTATTGGTTGAATCCACGCCTAAAAGTACATTTGCTTCTAAAGCCCCTCGATAGACTAAAAATTCAGCTTGCACATCTCGCGTAAGCACTCCGAGATGCCGAGAGCATGGGACCTGGATCACCTGTTCTTTCAATATAATCTACATCATTCGAAGACAAGGAATTCGCAGTCTCACTTGCAACACAGGAACAAAAAGCCGCTATCTGTCCGTCTGTAAGTACTGAATTTGCCGGATGATTTCTCTGAGACTGAAAGCATGACCCGCGCATATTTGTATAGATTTCATCCCATTTCCTTTGAGTCATGCCACTCGATTGTGAGATTAATATACTGCCACTACCGCCAAAACCGTCATTATCTTGGATAACTGAAGACACATCCCTTTCAGTAATCTCACGTTCATACATATGTAAATTCATGTTTTCCATCGATTCTTTGTTAGCATCAACTCCTGCAGCAGATGCCTTGAAATCGAATGCCAACGCAGAAGTTGATAGAAAAGCGAGAAAAAGAACCTTGAATCGTAACATAACTAATCACTCCCTTGATTACTGGTAGTAAATGGATATGTAGCAAGACTAATGACTTATTGGAAGGATAAACTCAGATTTGTTTGTTATTAAAAACTGATTGATAAAACAGTAACTTTAATTCTGCCTAGTTACAGTAAGGTAGGAATTTAGTGACCAGTTTAGGTTTAACGACGAGTAGAAAAAGAGACAGATTTAATTTCCGGGAGATAGGTAAGTCAGACCTCTCCCTGACAAGTCACACCACTGGGCAGGTGTCGCTTCAGCCTGGCATCCATGCCAGCCTTAGTGATTCCGTTCGTTGCTGAGCGGGGTTCACTCTACTGATTGGTAAGCAGCATGTTAGGGGTAATCGCCCAGGGTGGCGTGAGAGATCGCTGACATGCGTCTTTACTGATCGGGTTCGAGAATTTCTTCCTCTCCTATCGGCTCCAGGTTCGTTGGTGATTTGATCGGCACGACGCGCAACGGTGTGTTGATCTCGGCGACCAGCAGGTGCTGGAACGGATCGGTGTTGGTCATCGTCGGGTCCAGCCACAACTCGAAGTCTTCTTCCCTCAGCATCATGGGGATGCTTTTGTCGTGGATATAGTCGAACCGTGGGTGTGGTGGCAGGGTGATCGTGGTGTAGGCCGGGACGATCTCGCCGTCGAAGTTCCAGAACTCGTACAGCCCCGCAAAGGCTATCGCTGAATCGACAGGGGCGATGCTGTAGCACTGTTTACTGCCCTTCGGTCCGGTCCATTCGTGAAAGGCGCTTGCCGGGATGATGGCCCGTTGCGTTGGGAATCGCTTTCGCCAGAGTGGGCTGGTGCCGAGACTGCGAGAGCGTGCGTTGAAGGTACTGTATTTCGTGCTTGGCCGGTAGCCGGAGCCGTCCGGTTTGCGTTCGATCAGCAGTGACCACATGCCTTCCTGCAGGTGCCTTCTTTCCGAGGTCTCGTAGACGAACTGGCCGTATGCACCTGGGCGAAGGTTCAGGCGTTCATCCGGTACCGGGATGCGGAGCTGTCCGGCCAGTTCCATCATGTAGGGATTGGGCTTTACGTTGTAGGCGCCGCACATGCGTCGTTGCGTCTCCTTTCAATCGGTCACGCCGCTAGGGGCGGAGGTGGCGGTTCGTCTTCCGGTGGCGGCGTCGGTCCAGGTGCCTGGCATTTGACGATTTTGAACTCGCCCCTATCCAGCACCGCAAACACGCCCTCGTTAAACAGGCACCCCTGGACCGCTTCGTTATCCTTGAGGTTAAACCAGATACGGTGGGAATGCTTACCGGATGAGTAGGCATGTGCTCGGATCTTTACCGGCCGGGCGCCGGGGATACGTTTCGCCAGTTCTTTGTCGATCGTACCCAGCCAGCTTCTCAGCGTATCGTCGCCGGTTCGTTTCTGGATGGGGACCCATCCGCCTGGTTCGTCCCCGTTGAGCCGGTATTCGTCGCTACCAAAGCGGCAGCGCAAGGTGCGGATCTTTCGTTCGCCACGGTAGGCCATAGGTCACTTGCGGGACGTCTTGGTCGAGTTGCGTGAGACTATTCTGAACTCGCCGCGATCCAGGATCGCGTATACGCAGTCATTGAACAGGCAACCGAGAATCGCCCGGTTCCCATTCACCAGGCGCCATTCGTGGTGTAACCCAGAGCCTGTGCTGCAAGCCTGTGCCTTGATCTTCACGGGATGGGCGTCGGGCAGCTGTTTGGCGGTTTCCGCATCGATACCACCGAGCCAGTTTTTGGGAATCTCACTGCCGTTGCGTTTGTAGATGCGGACCTTGCCACCGGGTTCGGTAGTCCAAAGGGTTAAATCTTCGAGGCCTTTTTTGACGATGATCATGCGCATGGGCGCACCTGAAAATACTGTTTATTTATACAGCATCTTAGTGGCAAGTCAGCTCACAAAAAAGGCTGATCGGAAAATTTTGAACAATGTCCCGAATTCGACCGGCAAAACCGCCAAAAAGGCGCACTGGTCCCGGGCGTCCACCACTTCAGATCTTGTCATCTACTGTTGGTGCTTGGACGGAGCTCAAGATTCTGAGCCCGGTCCTAAAAATAATCAGTGCTGGAAATGCCAGTACTACTCCGTAAAATTGAAGCCAATCCTGATCGAGCGGAAAGCCATTGAATGGCCTGAAAATCCAAAGAAAGCACAGGCAAATGAGCGCCCACCCCGACGATGCCAACAAGAACGCCATAAATTTATCTAAACTAATCAGTCTAGAGCTTCCAGCTGAGACCTCTCCCTGCTTCTTAAATGCAAAGTAAACGGTGCTGCCGACCGTGCAAACGGTGCTCGTCACCGTGGCTATTCCTGTGGTTACTTCCCAATCGATCATCACCTACTACTCACCTTGGTGCCTATACTTCACCGACTTCACTGCATAGTCTCGCAGGTGTCAACAAAGTGTCCACGCAATAGCGCTGTTAAGTGGAAATCTGTGGTTCGGTGAAAATGCGAGATGCCCATTCGACGGGCTTTGTGGGCTACTGTGGCGCAACGAAACGGTGCGGCGACGGGTTCGATTCCCGCCGTCTCCACCAAGATCCCACGAAAAAGCCCCTGATTTTCAGGGGCTTTTTTTATCCCTGGAAAACATCGTAGAGACGGCGGGAATCGAACCCGCATTCGCTGGGACGCAAAATGAAAAAGCCGCTCGATTGAGCGGCTTTTCTGACTTTGCCAGCGTTATTCCCCAACCGCCCTCTGGCGTTCCGGCATCATGTCTGCGCCGGTATCGGCGGTTAGAATCCTGAGCAGTTCTTCCGCTTTATCAAAGGTCATCCCGACCTGGACCAGCTCGCCGTTGGAATCAACGACTACGTGGTGTTCCCTGACGATCTCGCCATGTTCACCCGCGTGAGACACCTTGAGCAGCTGGTAGCCGTCCTCACTCTTCAACACGGTAACGGGCATTCGGCTCTCTCCCCTCATTAATGGTCTGTGGATACAAATGAGTGTGCCATGGGCCAAACATGACGTGTGTAGCATTTTGAAAGGCAAATGTTTTATTGATTTCACATTGTGTCTGCACCCTCGCGACGGCCATTCCGTCGCACAATAGCGCCCTGAGCGGCGGCTCGGGCGTTCTGGACGGGATCGGCGGACCCGGGGACAGGCGAACACGCCTCCCTCTCAACTAATTAGGTTGCAACCTGTCATCCACACTCACAAGCCGTTACGTAACCTTCAACGACAGAAACATGAGCAAGTGCGCCGATTAACCAGTCAACGCCAGAAATATCCCGACACCGCCTTGCCCACGGCTCGGCTAGACTGGAACCAGACACACCTTTTCCAGGAAGGGTCCGCCTCTATGACGCTCACTGCCCGGTGCGCCGTCTGGCTCCTGTTGCTAACGTTGGTGCTTTGCCAGACCACGCGGATACTGGCCGCATCGGAGCTGGATCGGGCCACTCGCAATGTGCTCTCTGCCAACTACACCCTCGCCATACTGCTAACCAACGGCGATGCGGTTCGTTTCGGCTTCTGGAACTTCAATCCCAACGACTACTTCGAGCTGGATAACGATGATCTCGGCTCGGCCGATTCCGCCCAGTTGCGCCAGAGCATCACCACCGCCAGCCTGCCCTTTGACTGGACCCAGCCTATCGGTGACCAGGGCGATACACTGACCTATACCGGCAAGGTGGCGTACATCGCGCAGGAGCAGGATGCCCAGTTGGTGGTGTCCGATGAGCAACGCAAGGACAAGGTCTACGAGCAGATCGTCTCGGCCAGTGCCGGCGCCGCCTGGACGCATCCTTTTACCAAGCCCGTGAAGGTCACCGTCGGCAGCCTGGTACACTGGATGCGCTACAAGAACGACACCAACTACAACTCGACCGCCTCACAAGCCGTGCAGTCGGAGCTGGATGGCACCCTGACCAACATCACCGTGGATGCCCTGGTGGCTGAACCCACGCTGACACTGGGTTACAGCCGCCCCATCATGGGGGCGGATTGGGATTTCTTTTCCGATTACCACTACATGCGCGGGCACACCATTGGCACCCGCAATCCGGCCCATGAGGCCGACCCGGAGGCCTGGTTCTGGTCCAACGGCGTCCGCATTCGCAATCCGATCATTTCACGCTTTCTGCCGGGCCAGAACATCTGGATTCGTGCGGCACGCATCGATATGGGCGGGGACATCGGCGATCAGCTTGGCAACAGCTATTACTACGAGGCCGGTCTGGCCTGGCTACTGGAAGCCCGCGGGCGGATTCCGCTGGTGGACAACGTCGCGATCGGCGTGAACTTCAACTACGGCAGCGTGCTCAGGGGCGGCAGCCTGATTTTCACCTTCAACGAGGACTGAACCCTCACGGCACCGTCATGGTTCGCTGTCACGCTTGGTAGTTTTGCCCACCGCACGGTCGCCTGACGGTCTTCCATTTCAGAACTGCCAGGAATCGATCGGGAAGGTTCGTCGCTCGATAAGGTCACCCTGGGGCGAGTAGCGGAAATAGCCGAAGAAGCACTGCCCTGCCATCCAGGCGTCAAAGCCAGCGATCAGGTTTTTCCGGTTATCCACCAGATTGAAATAGCGGGCTTCGCAGCAGCTTTGTCGACGTCGGGGACCTTCCCGCTCGATCTCCACGAGCCGATACGGATGGGTCAGGACAATTGCGCGGCGCAAGTAACGTTCGATCATCGATCTCCCCTCCCGGATAAAAGGAGCCTCATGATGATCGCTTCTCATGACCGGATGATGGCAAGGCTGCAGAGCGGTACAGAATGAGTTCCCGCGGCTGGACGGTCTGTACCTTGACGACCTCGGGCTTCAGGCGCAGCGTATGGTCATCTCACCAAGGAGCGGAATCATGTCTTTGAAGCAGCAGTTCACTTTCATGGCGGATTACAACGCCTGGATGAACGGAAACCTCTACCGCCTCGCCGCCGAGCTGGACGACGGGGATCGGTCGCGGGATCTCGGCGCCTTTTTCGGTTCGATCGAAGGCACACTGAATCACATCCTGGTGGCGGACATCATGTGGGTAAACCGGTTCCGGGTACATCCGGCCCGCTATCGGTGCCTTGACGCGCTGGATCACTTCCCCACGCCCACAACCCTGTCGGAGACCCTCTACCCGAGCTTCGCCGAATTGCACCAGGCCCGTGACACCATGGACCGGGTGATCGCCGAGCTGATCGAAGCCAGTGACGAGCAGGATTACGCGGTTCCCCTGCATTACCGCAACGTCAAAGGGGAACCATTGACCCGCGCCTTCGGTCCCCTGCTGATGCACCTGTTCAATCATCAGACGCATCATCGCGGGCAGGCCAGCACGCTGTTCAATCAGTTGGGGGTCGACGTCGGCGTTACCGACCTGCTGGTGCGGATTCCCAACCAGGGCCCCGAATGACCGTAAGGCTGAGGGGCCCGGACTGACGCCTTAACCGAAGTGGAAGAAGGCGACCTTGTTGCCATCCGGATCGCGGATGTAGGCGCCGTAGAACTGATTGGGGATACGCTGCCCCGGCTCGCCATCGCAGGTGGCGCCGAGTTCAATCGCTTTGGCGTAAAACGCATCTACCGCTTCCTTGGAGCCGGGCTGCAGAGCCACCATGTTGCCGTTCCCCGGATGGTTGGGCTCTTTGTCATAGGGAATGCAGACCGCCACCATCGGCTCTTTCATGGAACGGCCGATAAACGCGATGCGCTCCATATCCAGCAGCAATTTGGCGCCCATGTCGGCCAGTAAGGCCGTATAGAAATCCTTGGCGCGATTCATATCACTGACACCCAGCGTGACGTAACCAATCATGGATCAACCTCCGGATTATTTTTTATGGATAACAACTTAAATACGTCTTAGTGGTCGACATCATGCCCGGAAATGTCATAGGTTTGCCATGATTCCGGCGTCAAAATCCAAATTCTGTAAAAAACCGTAGTTATTTAGGCAATATACGGGTTTTTACCTATGCAAGTGCGTGGTAAAAACATCTATTGGTGTCGGTTTGGATGGAACCTGGTGTGCGCTGCTGCTTTTTAGGCGGCCCTGTGCCCGAAAAGAAAAACGGAGCCACACGCCTACCCCCCGGTAGGGAAGACCAGACCTCCCCACACATTCACAGCCGTACCGGTGCCGAAGGACAGTCGGCGTGACCGGTTTCGTACAGCTGTGGCAATCATTCGTGTTTAAGTGACGGAAATCAGGACTTTCTCATGCGCACCGCGTCCCGCTTTGCCATTGTTATCGTAGCTCTCCTGGTCGTGCTCGGCGGCATTTTCGGCTATACCTTCTATCGCTTCGGCCAGATGCAGAAGCAGTTCTCACAGCCGCAGCCGCCGGCCACGATTGAAGCCACCACCGCAAAAAGCACCACCTGGGTCCAGTCCATCAAGGCGGTGGGCAGCGTAACCGCCGTGAACGGCATTGAAGTCGCCAACGAAGTGGCCGGCGTCATCAAGGAGTTGCGCTTCGAGTCCGGCGACCGCGTGGAAAAAGGCGATGTGCTGCTGACCATGGACAGCGCCACCGACGAGGCGGCCCTGCGCACCACCCGCGCCGAAGCCAAGCTCGCCGAGCAGCAATTCAAACGGACCGCCAACCTGCTGCCCAAGAAGGCCATTTCCCAGGCCGAGTACGACGAGGCCCAGGCCAACCTGGAAGCCGCCAACGCCCGTGTGAAGGAATCCGAGGCCACGCTTGAGAAGAAGGTCATCAAAGCGCCGTTTGCCGGCGTCCTGGGTCTGCGTCTGGTGGACCAGGGCCAGTACCTCGGCGTAGGCACGCCGATCGTCGAGATCAACATGCTGGATCCCATCTACGTGGACTACACCATCTCCGAGAAGGATCTGGCCAACGTGGATGTGGGGTATGACGTGGAGGCCACCGTGGCCGCACTGCCGGGTGAAACCTTCAAGGGCAAGGTCAGCGCCATCAACAGCTCGATCAGCCCCGAGACCCGGACCGTCCGCGTCCGCGCCACCCTGCGCAACCCGGATCGCGAACTGCGCCCGGGCATGTTCGCCACCGTTCAGACGGTTCGCCCGGCCGAACGCGACGTCGTGACCCTGCCGCGCACGGCGATCTCCTTTAACACTTACGGCGATTTCGTCTACGTGCTGAAGAAGAACGACGACGGCCAACTGGTCACTGAACGCCGCAGCGTCGAAACCGGCGCCACACGCGACGGCCGGGTTGAGGTCACGAAGAATCTCGAAGCCGGCGAGCGTGTGGTGGCGACGGCTCTGCTGCGCCTGCGGGCGGGCCAGGCGGTCGAGATCACCAAGGACGACGATGCCCCGGCCAAGGATGAAAACAGTGGCGAGGAGGCCAGCAACTGATGCGCTTCACGGACATATTCGTTAACCGGCCGGTACTGGCGACCGTCGTCAGTCTGCTGATCCTGCTACTCGGGGTCCGTAGTGCCATGGAAATGGAGGTGCGGGAGTATCCGTTGCTGGAAAGCACGACGGTCACCGTCACCACCAGTTATCCGGGCGCCAGTTCCGACCTGGTCAAGGGCTTTATCACGACGCCGCTGCAACAGGCCATCGCCGAAGCCAGCGGTATCGACTACCTGACCTCCACCAGCTCCCAGGGCACCTCCACCATTCAGGCCCATATGGAGCTGAACTACGACGCCAACGCGGCGCTGGCCGAAATCCAGGCCAAGGTGGCCAGTCAGCGCAACGTACTTCCGGCGGATGCACAGGACCCGGTCATCACGTCCGAGACCGGCGACAGCACGGCGTTGATGTACATCGCCTTCTACAGCGACACCATGGACGTGCCGAAGATCACCGACTACCTGACCCGTGTGGTCCAGCCCAAGCTGCAGGCCCTGCCCGGTGTGGGTAAAGCGGAATTGCTGGGCCGGACATTCGCGCTGCGGGTCTGGCTGGATCCGGAGCGCCTGGCGGCGGTCGACATGACCCCGTCCGACGTGGTGCAGATTCTGCTGAAGAACAACTATCAGGCGGCGGTCGGCAACACCAAGGGCGACCTGGTGCAGATCAGCCTGACCAGTGACACCGATATTGGCAGCGCCGAGCAGTTCAAGAACCTGGTCATCAAGGAAGACAAGGGCACGCTGATCCGTCTGGGCGACATCGCCCGGGTCGAACTGGGCTCTCAGAGCTACGAGAACCTGGCCCTGTACAAAGGCAAGCCGTCCACCTATGTCGCGATTAATCTGTCGCCGGGCGCCAACCCGCTGACCGTTGCCGGGCTGGTCAAAGGCGCCCTGCCGGATATCGAAGCCCAGCTGCCGGAAGAGCTGAAGGTGGAACTGCCGTACGATGCGTCCGAGTTCATCGACGACTCCATCAAGGAAGTCATCCAGACGCTCTGGGAAGCGGTCCTGATCGTATTGGTGGTGGTCTTCCTTTGCCTGGGGTCGCTGCGCGCGGCCATTATCCCGTCGGTGGCGGTGCCGCTGTCGATCATCGGCGGCGCCTTCGTGATGTTGGCGCTGGGCTACTCCCTGAACCTGCTCACCCTGCTGTCGATGGTACTGGCGATCGGGCTGGTGGTGGACGACGCCATCATCGTGGTGGAGAACGTGCACCGACACATCGAGGCGGGCGAATCCAGGTTCGACGCGGCGCTTAACGGCGCGCGGGAAATGGCAACGCCGATTATCGCCATGACCACAACACTGGTGGCGGTATACGCGCCGATCGGCTTTATGGGCGGTCTGGTGGGCTCGCTGTTCACAGAATTCGCCTTTACCCTCGCCGGCACCGTCGTGATCTCGGGCATCGTGGCGCTGACCCTGTCGCCGATGCTGTCGGGCAAGGTGCTCAAACCCCACGGCAACCCGACGAAGTTCGAGACCAAGGTCGAGAACTTCTTCAACGGACTGGCCGGCGCCTATCAGCGCGCCTTGTCCTCCAGCCTGGAGACCAAGTCCGTCACCATCTTCTTCGCGGTGATCGTGCTGTTGTCGATCGGTGGCATGGTCAAACTGAGCAAAAGCGAGCTGGCACCCAGTGAGGATCAGGGCATTCTGCTGTTCCAGGGCACCGCACCGCAGACGGCGACGCTGGACTATTTGCAGAAGTACGGCGATGAAATGCAGGACGAGTTCGAGAAGCTGCCCGGCTACGACGAGACCTTCATGCTGCTGGGCATCACCAGCCCCAACGCCGTGTTCGGCGGCTTCAAGATGAAGCCCTGGAGCGAGCGGGATATTTCCCAGTTCGAGGTCCAGCCGATCCTGCAGAAGGAGATCTCCAAGATTACCGGCCTGCAGACGGCGGTGTTCCCGATTCCGTCCCTGCCCGGTTCCAGCGGTGGTCTGCCGTTCCAGTTCGTCATCACCACCGGCAAGAGCTATGAAGAGCTCAATAAAGTGGCGGACGACCTGCTGGCCAAGGGCATGCAGAGTGGCAAGTTCATGTTCCTGCAGAAGTCGATCCAGTTCGACCGGCCGGTCACCACCATCAAGGTGGATCGCGACCGGGTCGCCGACCTGGGCCTGTCGATGCAGGATGTGGGTCAGGCCATGTCGAGCATGCTGGGTGGCGGCTATATCAACCGCTTCAACATGGAAGGCCGCTCCTACCAGGTCATTCCGCAGGTGGAGCGCAGCGCCCGCAAGAACGTGGAAGACCTGAACGACTACTACATCCGTGCCGACTCGGGCGAACTGGTGCCCTTGAGCAGCGTGATCAGCTTCAGCAAAGCGGTGGAACCGTCCCAGCGGACGCAGTTCAACCAGCAGAACTCCCTGACCATCCAGGGGATCCCGCTGGTGCCGCAGGGCGACGCCATCAACTTCATGAAGCAGGCGGCCAGCCAGGTGTTCCCGCAGGGCTTCACCTACGACTTTCAGGGGGACTCGCGCCAGTATGTGCAGCAGGGCAGCGCACTGGCGGTGACCTTCTTCCTGTCACTGCTGGTGATCTACCTGGTTCTGGCGGCCCAGTTCGAGAGCTGGCGTGACCCGTTCATCATCCTGGTGTCGGTGCCGATGTCCATTGCCGGGGCCATGGCGTTCATGGTGCTGGGTTTCACCACCATGAACATCTACACCCAGGTGGGGCTGATCACGCTGATCGGGGTGGTGTCGAAAAACGGGATACTGATCGTGGAGTTCGCCAACCTGTTGCAGCACGACAAGGGGCTGAACAAGCTTGAGGCCGTGATTGAGGCTGCCGCCATCCGGCTGCGCCCGATCATCATGACGTCCCTGGCGCTGATCGTGGCCATGGTGCCGCTGCTGATCGCGGTCGGCCCGGGTGCCCAGAGCCGCTTCGCCATCGGCCTGACCATTGCCACGGGCCTGGGCATCGGCACGCTGTTCACGCTGTTCGTGCTGCCGGCGTTCTACGTCCTGCTGGCGAAGGACCACAACGCCGATCAGGATGAAGCGGCCAAGGCGCATGCCGAGCCGTCTGAATCCCACTGATTGGTTGTGGTGAGAATGATAAGGGGCCCTTCGAGGGCCCCTTTTTTATTGCGCATTTATTGCGTATGCCCTGAGCAGACCTTGGGAGTCTGAAGCCAATGGCTGCCATCGCTTCCGTCGCCCAAGAGGGCCGTCCATGGCCGCTTAGGCGACGAGGACATCCTGTCCTCTGCTCCAGCGATGGCAGCCATTGGTTTCGATCTGACCTTGTGCAGGACGCCACAGGAGTAATAGATACAGGTCGGGAGGTAGGTAAGAACGGTGGGCGCTTGGCGGCGCCTAAGAAGCTGAAGCATCTTATATGGTCCCCTCCCTGTTGGTCACTCCCCCAGGTCAGTGAAGAACGGTTGCATTCGCATATCCGGCCTCTTCGTGGAAGCGTTCTGGCTTCCGGGCCCTCATGGGTTCCGCTCATCCTCAACTCC
>NZ_JAGDDW010000050.1:0-1214 GCF_040148665.1 Marinobacter sp. NFXS9
CGCCTGACCTTCGCCGAATTCGACACCCGCGCCAACCGCCTGGCCCACTGGCTGATCGGGCAGGGCATCGGTGCCGAAAGCCGGGTCGGGGTCGCCCTGGAGCGGGGCACGGATATGCTGGTGGCGCTCTACGCCGTCCACAAGACCGGCGCCGCCTATGTGCCGCTGGACCCGGACTACCCGGCCGAGCGGGTGCGCTACATGCTGGAGGATTCCGGCGCGTCGCTGCTGCTCAGCCACGATGCCGCCCTGGACCGGCTGCCATCGGTCGATGGCGTCGAGACGGTGAACCTCAATCACCTGGATGTGTCCAGTCAGCCCTCATCCGTGCCGGAGGCCTTTATCCATCCGGAACAACTGGCCTACCTGATCTACACCTCCGGCTCCACCGGCAAGCCCAAGGGCGTCGCGGTGCCGCACGGGGCGATGTCCATGCACTGCCAGACCATCGGCGCCCGTTATGGCCTGACGCCGGAAGACCGGGAACTGCACTTCCTGTCCATCAGCTTCGACGGGGCCCACGAGCGCTGGCTGACGGCATTGAGTCACGGTGCCCGCATCGTCCTGCGGGACCAGGCCTTGTGGAGTGTGCAGGAAACCTACGACTGCCTGATCGAGGAAGGCATCACCGTGGCGGCCTTCCCGCCCAGTTACCTGCGCCAACTGGCGGAGTGGGCGGAACTGAAAGGCCAGCCCCCCGGTGTGCGCATCTACTGCTTTGCCGGCGAAGCCTTCAGCCGGCAGATGATGCACCACGCCATCGAGCACCTAAAACCGGACTGGGTGATCAACGGCTACGGCCCGACGGAGACGGTGGTCACACCGACGCTCTGGCGGGTGGCCGCTGAGACGGCGGACTTCGACAGTCCTTATGCCCCCATCGGTGATTTGGTGGGAGATCGACAAGGCTACGTGCTCGACAGTGACTTGAACCTGTTGCCGCCGGGCGTGGCCGGTGAACTCTACCTGGGCGGGGCCCTGGCAAGAGGCTACCTGGATCGTCCTGCCACCACGGCCGAGCGCTTCGTGCCGAACCCGTTCCGGCCCAACGAACGGCTCTACCGCACCGGCGACCGGGTCAAGCTCAACCGGGACGGCCAGTTGGAATACCTGGGCCGGATGGATCAGCAGGTGAAACTGCGGGGCTTCCGGATCGAGATCGGGGAAGTGGAAGCGGCCCTGAAAGCCTGCGACGGGGTGAAGGACACCCTGGC
>NZ_JAGDDW010000051.1:0-1064 GCF_040148665.1 Marinobacter sp. NFXS9
TGAAACAGCGGACTGTGATTTAAGCTACGGTCTGGTTGTAACTCTTCTACCACCTGCTCAAAAGGCGCATCCTGATGAGCATAGGCCCCCAAGGCCCGAGCTTTCACTCTGTCGAAAAATTGCGCCACCGTCAGACTGTTTTCGCCCTCGCCAGAGTTCACATCAATACGAATAGCCAGCGTGTTGACAAAGAAACCAATCAACTCTTCAAGTTCCGCACGGGGTCGGTTAGCCACCGGCGTTCCTATCACCACGGTTTCCTGTCCACTCAAGCGCGACAGCAGCAAACTCCAGGCTGAAAGCAGTAACATATGCAAGGTCAGTCCATGCGCTTGCGCTACTGCTTTTAAATGACTCGTCAGGTCCGAATCCAATTCCAGCTCAATACTTCCGCCTACGTAATCCTGCTGACTCGGGCGAGGATGATCCAATGGCAATGTCAACAACGCCGGAGCATCTTCAAGCTGCTCTCGCCAATAATCCAATTGAGTCGATAAACGATCCTTGTCCAATACTGTTCGCTGCCAACTGGCATAGTCGGCATACTGGATTGCCAGTGGCGGCAAGGGGTTCTTTCGCCCTTGGACATAAGCCTCATACAAGGCCCGGATCTCACGCACAAAAATCCCCGACGACCAGCCATCCGAAACAATGTGATGCATGGTCACTAGCAGTACATAGTCAGGCTGCTGCTGGACATTCAAACCCAGCTCAATCAAGCGACCACGAATTAGCGGCCCCCTGGCCATATCGAAAGTGGCGTTCGCTTCTTCCAATTGCTGCTCAGCCAGGGCCTTTGTTTGTTGCTCCGCATCCAGCTCACTCAGATCAATGCATTGCAATGCAAAGGCGGCGTCGGTATGGATTACTTGGAGCGGCTCGCCTTCGTCATTTTGAACAAAGGTCGTACGCAACACTTCATGGCGCTCCAACAAAGCATCCAATGTGGCCCTCAGAGCATCGAGGTCCAACTCACCACTTAAACGCAGACTTGCCGGCACGTGATAGGCCCGGCTAGCCTGTGGATCCAACTGGGCGATAAACCATAGCCGTTGCTGGGCCCA
>NZ_JAGDDW010000006.1:0-295218 GCF_040148665.1 Marinobacter sp. NFXS9
GAAAACGGACGGCATTTACGCCTGATATTGGCTATTTTATGGTCAACCCCGGCGTTGCCGGATGAATCGGCAGAGACCGGTAAATTGCTGGCTGTCTGAAAACGGCGTTTTTGCAGGGGCGACTAATTTGACAAATCTTTCTTCGTCTTCGCAGCGGTTCGGCATCGTCAGCAGATGCCTTGGCGGCATCCCTCGCACTTTTCCCTGACTCGCCGGAAGCCAGCCATCTGTTGACGCACTGTATCCCCCAAAAAGACGGTAAGCACCAGTCGCTGCGACAGCTATAGGCGCCACGGTGAGGATATGTTTGGTCATAACTTGATCGCGTATACGGCGGATTCTCACTGGTTGCAGGCTAATTCTTCCTTAGAACGTGGATTCAACCAATAACCGCAGTACCACTTATTACTGCGATCTGTCGCTGGCTTTTGCCGATCACACGCAAAGCCTAGATCTGGTATCGTTGTGCTTGGGTCAGTTGTCGGTACTTCATCGCTGCTTCACTTTGACTGGTAAAGTCTGTGACGGTACCGGCGACGGGCACTCTCGCATCTACTTGGTTAAGCCAAAGTGCTGCAGTTATTATCTTAATTCACAGTTTCAGCTCGATAAAGCCTAGCTTGGCATTGCCAAGCTAGGTCGATAGGCCTGCTTGGAGAATGTTGATGAGGATCCCTAGTGCTGTAATTGCGATTGGGTTCGCAGTTTCTATGCCTGCACTGTCGGAGCCCTATGCTGAATGGGGGGTTTTTGCCGATGGCTCTCCGCTTGAGGATTTTAGTTCTGGGGATGAGGTGCCCGAGGCCTCCGAAGTTTTTTTTCCGCCTCCGCCTCAAGGTGTTTTTGTGGGTACAACCGTCGGATCAGGTAGTTGTTTAATCATTATGAGATCCAAGCGTTCAGTAGAAGATGTGTGCAAGTTTTATGGGGAGAAATTGATAGGGGCGGGATATCAGAGGGTCAAAAGCGCCGAGGTGAAAGGGGGGGCGAGCTGCGCAATATATAAAGATGGTAATGCTGGCCACCAAGGTATTGGTGTTCAAGTATATAAAGATGAAGATCGGTTGATGGTGATAAATGGAGCTACCTTAATAATCTTGAGTTACAAACCCATGGCACATGATGATTGTAATGATTAGTTATTAATGTAATTGAGTGTTTAATTAGGCTGTCTGGCCTATCGCTTCCAAGAAGACCTATCTTCGAAACACACTTAGTGAGTAGCTGGGGCGAAGCTTCCATATGGGTGTGAATGGGTTTGTGACTTGGCTTTGGGATTTAAAAAAGCCCAGTTGAGACCTACTTTTGGCGAATACGGCAACTACGTATATTTTGACAAGGCACTGATTTTTAGGTTTTTTCATCCCTATCCTTGGCAACAAGTTGCCCGGCGTACATAAATTAACCAAAAAATGGCGAATTTTTGCTTGAGGGGGACTGGGTTGGTGTGTAGAGTTTCGACCGTACAGCGTGCCGGGACGGTGCGCATATGGAGTGTACAACGCTAAACGGAGTTAGGAGTCCTCATGGCTAAGGAAGGTTCCGTTGCGCCAAAAGAGCGCATCAACATCAAGTATATCCCTGCAACTGGCGACCAACAGGCGGAAATGGAATTACCGCTGAAAATGTTTGTGGTCGGTGACTTCAAGGGACACCCCGAAGAAACCTCGCTCGAAGAACGTCAGAGCATTTCCGTCGACAAGAACAACTTCCAGTCCGTGATGAAAGAAGCGGGTCTGAAACTGTCCACGACGGTATCCAATCGCCTCGAAGACGACGCCGACGACCTGCCGGTCAACCTCGAAATCGGCAGTCTTTCCGACTTTTCCCCCGACAGCATCGCCCGCCAGGTGCCTGAGCTGCGCAAGCTGATCGAGCTGCGTGAAGCGCTGATGGCGCTGAAAGGCCCGCTGGGTAACGTGCCGGCGTTCCGCACCAAGCTGCAGGAACTGCTCGACAACGATGAAGCCCGCGAGAAGCTGCTGGCCGAGCTGGAGCTGGCCACGGGCGAAAGCGAGCCGGAAGCCGGCTGATTCGAGCCGACGTCTCACTGAACCGGCGACCGGACTGAATCCCCCAATCGCTGACCGCAGGATGCGGGCAGGCCGGCTCGCCTTTATCCGAAGACCCAATACGTACTGAAGGGATGTGGTATGTCTGATACAGCTGTACAGCAGTCCGCCGCGACCGAAGCCGCCGAGGGTTCCCTCCTCGATCAGGTCATGGCCAACAGCCGGATGCAACCGGCGGATGAAGGATACGATGTGGCGCGCCGAGGCGTCGCGACGTTTATTGCCAACCTGCTGAAAAGCGATGAGAAAGGCCAGCCGGTCAACAAGGCCCTGGTGGACCAGATGGTAGTCGAGCTCGATCGCAAGATCAGCGCGCAGATGGACGAAGTCCTGCACGCCCCGGAGCTGCAGGAGCTGGAATCCTCCTGGCGCGGCCTGAAGCTGATGGTCGATCGCACCGATTTCCGCGAGAACATCAAGGTCGATATCCTGCACGCCACCAAGGCGGAACTGCTGGAAGACTTCGAGTTTGCACCGGACGTCACCCAGACCGGTTTCTACAAGCACATCTACGCCAACGGCTACGGCCAGTTCGGCGGTGAGCCGGTCGGCGCCGTGGTGGGCAACTACGCCTTCACGCCGTCCTCACCGGACATGAAACTGCTGCAGTTCGTCTCCTCCGTCGGCGCGATGGCGCACGCCCCGTTCCTGTCGTCCGTCGCACCGACCTTCTTCGGTGTGGACAGCTTCCAGGAGCTGCCGGCGATCAAGGAGCTGGCCGATGTCTTCGAAGGTCCGCGCTACGCCAAGTGGCGTTCCCTGCGTGAGTCCGAAGACGCCCGTTACCTGGGTCTGACCGCGCCGCGCTTCCTGCTGCGCACGCCGTACGACCCGGAAGAGAACCCGATCCGCAGCTTCAACTACAGCGAGGACGTCAGCGGTGACCACGAGCACTATCTGTGGGGTAACACCGCCTACCTGCTGGCGACCCGTCTGACCGACAGCTTCGCCAAGTACCGCTGGTGCCCGAACATCATCGGCCCGCAGAGCGGTGGTGCGGTGGAAGACCTGCCGGTGCACCTGTACGAGTCCTTTGGCCAGCTGGAAGCCAAGATCCCGACCGAGGTGCTGATCACCGACCGTCGCGAATACGAACTGGCGGACGAAGGCTTCATCGCCCTGACCATGCGCAAGGGCAGTGACAACGCGGCCTTCTTCTCGGCCAACTCCGTGCAGAAACCGAAAGTGTTCCCGAACACCAAGGAAGGCAAGGAAGCCGAGACCAACTACAAGCTGGGCACCCAGCTGCCGTACATGTTCATCATCAACCGCCTGGCCCACTACATCAAGGTGCTGCAGCGCGAGCAGATCGGTTCCTGGAAAGAACGTCAGGATCTCGAGCGCGAGCTGAACACCTGGATCAAGCAGTACGTGGCCGACCAGGAAAACCCGCCGGCGGAAGTTCGCAGCCGTCGTCCGCTGCGCGCCGCCCAGGTGACCGTGGCTGACGTCGAAGGCGATCCGGGCTGGTACCAGGTTTCCCTGGCGGTCCGTCCGCACTTCAAGTACATGGGTGCCAACTTCGAGCTGTCTCTGGTGGGACGCCTCGACAAGGAGTAAGTCGTGAGCTGGGACACCGGTGACCACGGTGTTCAGGCCTCTCGGGGCAGCCTGTTCGAGCGACTCGATCAGGCTGCCCAGCCCGCAGGGACTGCAATGGGCGAATCCACCGGTGTGGTGGACTCCATCAAACGGCATCTGGTTCGGCTGCTCAACGCCCATCCGGGCAACAGCGCCAGTGCACCGGCCCTCGGGCTGGTGGACTTCAACGATGCCACCCTCGGCACCCAGGACCTGAACATCCGGATCCGCAGCGCGATCCGGCATTGTATCGAGCACTACGAACCGCGCGTGAAGCGCGTCGATGTGGCGACACTGCCGGACGACTCGGACCCGTTGCAACTACGCTTCCAGGTCACCGTCCACCTGCGCGTGGATGACGTCGAAGAGCGAGCCACGATCGATCTTCTGTTGGACGACAAACGCTATTACCGCGTGGTGTAACGTCGTGAAGTTAAACAGATTCTATCGGGATGAACTGAATTTCCTGCGCCTGCAGGGGCGCGAGTTTGCCGAGGCCCACCCTCAGCTGACCCGCTTCCTGTCGGAACAGAGTACCGATCCGGATGTGGAGCGCCTGCTGGAAGGCTTCGCATTCCTGACCGGGAAACTGCGGGAAAAGGTGGAGGACGAGTTCCCGGAGCTGACGCACTCGCTGCTGAACATGCTCTGGCCGAACTACCTGCGCCCGGTCCCCAGTGCCACCATCATGCGCTTCGATCCGCTGCTGCACGCCATCAGTGAGAAGCAGACGATTCCCAGCCACACGGAAGTGCGCAGTGGCATGGTGGGCGATCGGCGGGGCCAGACCCAGTGCCGTTTCCGCACCTGCCGGGACATCGCCATGTACCCGATGACCCTGGCGGACGCTCATGCCGAGCTGTCCCGGGAAGTGTCGGCGGTGGAGCTGAGCCTGGCGATGCACACCGACCAACCGCTGTCGGAACTGGGCATGGACAGCCTGCGCTTCTACCTGGGCGGCGATACGTTTACCGCGCAGACGCTTTACCTGTGGATGAACCACTGTCTCGAGGCCGTTGAGATGGAGGTGGATGGCAAGGTGATCCGCCTGCCCAAGGACAGCCTGCGCCAGGTCGGGTTTGCGGCCGAGGACGCGATGCTGCCGTACCCCAAGAACGCGTACCCGGGCTACCGCATCCTGCAGGAGTACCTGAGTTTTCCTGAATCCTTCCATTTCATGGATCTGGTCGGCCTGCAGAAACACCTGCCGGCGATCCAGGTGGACGAGTTCAAGCTGCGGTTCCATTTCAACCGGACGCTGCCGCCGGATGCCAAGGTTCGAGCCGAGAATTTCCAGCTCTACTGCACCCCGGCGATCAACCTGTTCAGCCACGAGGCCGAGCCCATCGACCTCAACGGCCGGCAGACCGAATACCGCATGCAGCCCTCCAGCCGCTTCGTGTCCCACTACGAGATTTTCAGTGTGGACCAGGTGGAAGGCTGGCTCGACAACCCGGTCGGGCGGGAGCGGGGTGAGCCGCGCCTTTACAGTGCGTTCGAGAGTTTTCAGCACCAGATCGAGCGCGATCGTAACCGGACAGCCCTGTATTACCGGGTCCGTGTGCGCGAGAGCGTGCGCGGCGACGGCTTCGATCACTACATCTCGTTCGTACGCGGTGACGAACAACTGTGCCTCAATCAACACGAGGCCATTTCGGTGACCGTCACCTGCACCAACCGTCAGCTACCGAACCAGCTGGCGATCGGGGATATCTGCGAGGCGACCCAGAGCACACCGGCGTTCGCCACCTTCCGCAATATCACCCGGCCGACGGCGACGCTGCGGCCCACACTGGATGGCAGCCTGCTGTGGACCCTGGTGTCCAACCTGTCGCTGAACTACCTGTCCCTGCTGGACGTGGACGCCCTGCGCTCGGTACTGCGGGTGTATGACTTCCGCGCCCTGGTGGATCGCCAGGCGGAGCGGGTGTCGCAGCAGCGGCTGGCGGGCATCCAGAAGATCGACACCCAGCCGGTGGATCGCATGTATCGTGGCCTGCCGGTGCGGGGCATCCAGTCGACGCTGACGCTGGACCAGCAGTCGTTCGCCTCGGAGGGCGATCTCTACCTGTTCGGCACAGTTCTCAGCCATTTCTTTGCGCTTTACGCGAGTATCAATGCGTTTCACCTACTGGACGTGGTGAATTCCGAAAACCGGGAGCGGTACACATGGACGTTACGGACCGGGCAGCAGCCCCTGATGTAGCCGGCCTACAGCCCGTCCTGGGGAACGCGCGCCGCTACAACTTCTTTCAACTGGTCGACCTGATCCATCGCCTGCACGGCGACGATCTGGAGCGGGCCACCGACGATGCGCCGCAGCATGAGCGGATCCGCTTCTCGTCGGCTGCCGGCCTGGGTTTCCCGGCCAGCGACGTGCTGTCGGCCGGGCTGCCGGAGCACGAGTACGCGCCCTACCAGATGGAAGTCAGCTTCCTGGGCCTGCACGGCTCCCAGTCGCCGCTGCCGGGTTACTACCTGGAAGAGCTGGCCTGGGAATACGGCCAGCAGTCGGGGCTGCGGCGTTACTTCCTGGATTTCTTCAACCACCGGCTGGTGACCCTGTTCCACCGGGTCTGGCGCAAGTACCGCTACTACGTGCGCTTCCAGCCGGGCGCCAGCGACGCCTTCTCCGAGCATGTGTTCTCGCTGGTGGGCCTGGGCGACAGCGACCTGCGCGGCGATACCCCGATCAACTGGTCGAAGATGCTCTCCTACGCCGGCCTGATGGCCGGGCGCAGTCGCTCGCCGGAGGTGGTCAGCGGCATCGTGGCGCACTGCTTTGATCTGCCGGATGTGGAGATCGAACCCTGGGTCCTGCGCAAGGTGGCCATTCCCGCCGACCAGCAGACCCAGCTGGGCCGGGCCAACGGTTGCCTGGGTCAGGAAACCCTGGTGGGCGACCGCATCCGCGACCGCAGCGGCAAGTTCATCCTGCGGCTCAAGAGCCTGAGCCGCGAGCGTTTCATGGACTTCCTGCCCAACGGCCAGGACCACCAGAGCCTGGTCAAGCTGGTCGAGTTCAGCATGCGCGAGCAGCTGGCCTTCGACCTTGAACTGGAAATCCGGTCCGACGACGTCGAACCCATGCAACTGGGCAAGGATGTCCGGCTGGGTTGGACCACTTTCGTTAACCCAACGCCGGGCGTGCCACAGCAGGCCGTCCGTCTCCAGATCCGGCGGTGAATTATGGACACAGCAACCAAGACACGCCTCAGACTGAGCATTTCCAACCCCGCGGACGTCGGCGTCAGCTCTGACCTGGGCTGCGACTTCGGCGAACGCGGCGGTTCCATTGGCTCGGCGGACAGCGACACCTGGCGCTTGTCGCCGCACCGCACCGGCGTGCTGCCCGGCCATACCGAAATCCGCTGGATCGACGGCCACTACTGCGTCATCGACCGCTCCGGCCGGACCTACGTCAACAGCGGCAGTATGCCGGTGGGCCGTGGGCGTCGGGCCCGGCTGATGGACGGCGACCGGCTGCGGGTGGGCAACTACCTGCTGTTGGTGGACCTGATCGAAGGCGACGAGCCCACCTCGATTCCCCTCGACCAGGCGGCGGACGATCCCACGCTGGTGAACGCGCCGGAAGGCGAACTGGCGGAATACGAGCCGGAAAAACCCCAGCGGGCCAACCCTCTGGATCACCTGGACCCGACTCCGACCGAGCGGGAACAGCGGGATCCGATGGACGGCTTCCGCTATCAGGACCGGGACCTGGCCGCCGAGCAGGAACGCAAGCTGCTCGACGACGATCCGGAGTGGTACGGAACACCCCCGGAAGCCAGCGACCCCTACATGGACGAACGGGAGCGGGCCCTGCGCCTGCCCGTCATTAACGGAGGACAGCGGCGCATGGACGACGACCGCACCGATATCAGCCGTGGCGACGCCACGGAGCATAGTCGACAGCACATCAGTGGCGCGCCGCTGATGCGCGGACTCGACAGCGACATCCGCTTCGACAACAGCGACGCCATGCAGGGCTTCCTGGAAGAAGCCGGTCGCACCATCAAGGCCACGATCCAGGGACTGCTGGACCTGCACCAGCGGGAAGACAGTCGCCACCAGGCGCTGCGCACCCGCCTGCAGCCGATCGAGGACAACCCGCTGCGACTGGGCCAGGACTACGGGCAGGTGATGGACACCCTGTTCGCGGGTGAACGCAGCCCCGTGCACCTGTCCGCCCCGGCGGCGGTCACCGAGAGCCTCACCGGCCTGCGCCACCACCAGTTGGCCACCCAGGCGGCCATCAGCGAAGCACTGGACGCCATCCTGCATGCCTTCTCGCCGGACAACCTGTTGAAGCGTTTCCACGGCTACCGCCGGTCCCTGAAACCCGGCGAGAGCGAGCCGGCCTGGGCCTGGGAAATGTACACCCATTATTACGAGGAGCTGAGCTCCAGTCGCCAGCGCGGCTTCGAGCGTCTGTTCGCCGAAGTGTTCGAGCAGGCCTACGACCACCACCTGAGAAAACTGCAGCGGGAGGCCAACCTGTGAAAATCGCCCACTCACTCCTGTTACTGGCCATGATCGGCCTGACCGGCTGCAGCGGCCCCTTCAAGGCCGTGTCCAAGACCGCCCAGGTGGTCTGGGATCCGGACATCCCGGTGGGTGAACCGGAAGACCGGCCTTCGACGGTGGACCTGGCGATGCTGGCGGAGCCGGACATGAACCCGAACGACGCCATGCAGCCGGCCCCCATGAACTTCCAGATCATCCAGATGGAAGACAGTTCCATGATGCTGGCCGCGGATTTCGACCAGATCACCGAGGATCTCGAAGACGCCCTGGGCGCCAACTACATCGACCACAGCGACTATTCGATGGTGCCGGGCCAGTTCAAGTACATCGAACCGTTCGAGATTGATTCGGACACCCGGTACATCGGCGTGGTGGCGTTCTATGCCTTTCCCAACGAGTCCCAGTGGAAAAAGGTGGTCAAGGTGGAGCCCGAAGGCGGCCAGTACCACATCCTGGTGAACCTGCGGGAACGCGAAGTCATGATGCAGAAGGCGGACAAGTAAGTATGTCGGGACAAAATCGCGTGGTCTGGAGTGACGGGCTGTTCATCAAGCCGCAGCACTTCCAGCAACAACAACGGTACCTCGAGCAGCAGATCAACGAGCGGGCCTTCGCCGTGTCCGACTACCTCTATGGGTTCGGCGACCTGCAGCTCAACGACGAATACCTGAGCTTCGGCCGCATCGGCCTGGTGCGGGCCAACGGCATTTTTCCGGACGGCACCAGCTTTAACCTGCCGATGGAAGACGCCATGCCTGAGCCGCTGGAAATCACCGACTCCTCGGTGGCCAACCAGGTGGTGTACCTGGCTCTGCCGCTGGGTTCGGACAGCCTGCCGGAAATCGAGTGGCCGGAATCCGGCGTGTCGGCGCGCTTCCTGGCGGCCACCCAGGACATTCGCGACCTGCACTCCATCGACGGTGACCAGCACTCGATCGACATGGCCAAGGTGAAGCCCTGCCTGATGCTGGAGCGCGATGACCGCAGCGCCTACGCCGCGCTCGCCATCGGCCGCATCCTGGAGAAGCGCCCGGACGGCAGCCTGGTGATGGACGCCAGCTTCATGCCCACCATGCTGAGCGTGCGGGCGGCTCCCAAGCTGCAGCGCTTCGTTGGCGAAATGGCCGGCCTGATGCGTGAACGCGCCAAGAACATTGCCGAACGGGTGGGATCGCCCAACCAGGGCGGCGTCGCCGACGTGTCCGATTTCATGCTGCTGCAGATGCTCAACCGGGCCCATCCCCGCTTCATGCACCTGGCGCGGGTGCGTCAGCTGCATCCCGAGCGGCTCTACGAGGCCCTGCTGGAGCTGTGCGGCGAGCTGGTGACCTTCACCGACGAGAACCGCCTGCCCAGCGAGTACACCCCCTACGATCACGACCTGCCGGAGGCCTCGTTTGCGCCGCTGATGCAGGTGCTGCGCCAGTCCCTGAGCACGGTGCTGGAGCCGCGCGCCATGGCGATCCAGCTGCAGCAGCGCCAGTACGGCCTGACCGTGGCGCCGATCCAGGACAGCCAGCTCATGGGCCAGGCGGAATTCATACTGGCGGTGCGCGCGGACATGCCGACGGACGACCTGCGCAAGCAGTTCATCCAGCAGTGCAAGGTGGGTTCGGTGGAGAAAATCCGCGACCTCATCAGCCTGCAATTGCCGGGCGTGCCGCTGGTCCCGCTGCCGGTGGCACCGCGCCAGCTGCCGTACCACGCCGGCTTTACCTACTTCCAGCTCGATGCCCGCAGTCAGGCGTGGCAGATGCTGGACAACGCCAGCGGCTTCGCCTTCCACGTGGCGGGCGATTTCCCCGGCATCGAGATGCAGTTCTGGGCCATCAGGAGCTAGATCATGGACGATTCCAGCGCAGTGGCAGCCCCGCAGGAGGATTCCTTCGGCAAGCTGCTGTTTGACGACAACCCCAATAGCGAAGTCACCGCCGACGAGACCTTCCGCCTGCGGGGCTACGAGAACAATCGCCTGGTGGACGCCGCCATCCCGCTGCTGGGCCTGGTGATCCGGGTACGCCGGCTGGCGGATTTCAATCGCGTGCCCCAGCTCTACCAGCAGGTGGTGGACGAGATCACCGACATCGATCGCGAGCTGATCGAGCAGGGCTACGAACGCCCGACGGTGGTGGCCTACCGCTACGTGCTCTGCGCCTTCATCGACGAGGCGGTGTTGGGCACGGACTGGGGCGCCCACAGCGCCTGGTCCCAGCAGTCGCTCCTGTCCCGGTTCCATAACGAGACCTGGGGCGGGGAAAAGGTCTTCGCCATCCTCTCGCGGATGGAGCAGGAGCCGGACCGCTACCGGGACATGCTCGAGTTCATCTACGTGGCGCTGTGCCTCGGCTTCGAGGGCCGCTACAAGGTGATGGAAAACGGTCGCGACGAATACGAGCGCATCATAGCCGGCCTGCATCGCCAGATTGCCGACCTGCACGACGAGGAAACCCCGGAAACCCTGGGTAACGCGCTCGAGCACGTTACGCCGTCGCGCAACCGCTTCCGCACCGGCCTGCCGCTGTGGAGCATCTTCGGCGTGTTCGTGGCCGCCATGGTCACCGTCTACACCCTCTACGACATCGCACTGGATAAGCGCATCAAGGACGTGCTCAGTGTGCTGGCGCAACTCCCGAATTAGGACAAGGAGAGCACATGCTTCGGGTTGAATTACCGGCGCTGATCGGGCGCCTCAACGAGATTTGCCGTGAAGGCCTGGAAGCCTCCGCGGCCCTGTGCATTGCCCGTCAGGGCGCCGAGATCATGCCGGCGCACCTGCTGTTCAAGCTGCTGGAAACCCCGTATTCCGACATCCGCCTGATGCTTGACCAGGCCGGAATCGATCACATGGTCCTGCAGCCGCTGGTGGGCGAGAGCCTGGAAGGCGGCCCGCAGACCGCCGACGCCTATCCGTCGTTCTCGCCACTGCTGATCGAACTGATCCAGGACGCCTGGCTGCTGGCCTCCACGGAACTGGAGCACGGCCAACTGCGTTCCGGCGCGATCTTCCTGGCGCTGCTGCTCAACGCCGACCGCTACCTGATGCCGCGTGTGGCCCGAGAGCTGGACAGCCTCAACCGGGAACACCTCAAGCGCCAGTTCGCCACCATCACCCGCGGCTCCATCGAAGAGCCGGTCGCGGAGAGTGACGGCGGCAAACCGGCGGCGGTGGCGGCCGACGAGTCCATGCTCAGCCGCTACGCGTCGGACTTCACCGAGCGGGCGCGCAACGACGAGCTGGATCCGGTGCTGTGCCGGGACGCCGAGATCGACCAGATGATCGACATCCTCTGCCGTCGCCGCAAGAACAACCCGATCGTGGTGGGCGACGCCGGCGTGGGCAAAAGCGCCGTGGTGGAAGGCCTGGCTCTGCGCATCGTAGCGGGGGAAGTGCCGGATCGTCTGAAAGACGTGGCCCTGTGGGCGCTGGACCTGGGCGCCATGCAGGCCGGTGCCTCGGTAAAAGGTGAATTCGAGAAGCGGCTGAAAGGCGTGATCGAAGCGGTGAAAGCCTCACCGACGCCCATCATCCTGTTCATCGACGAGGCCCACACCCTGATCGGTGCGGGCAACAGCGAAGGCGGTTCCGACGCCGCCAACCTGCTCAAGCCGGCACTGGCCCGAGGCGAGCTCTGCACCGTCGCCGCCACCACCTGGCGCGAGTACAAGAAGTATTTCGAGAAGGACCCGGCCCTGAGCCGGCGCTTCCAGCCGGTGGCGCTGGGCGAGCCCACGACCGAACAGGCGGTGCACATCCTGCGTGGCCTGCGGCCGGTCTACGAGAAAGCCCATCAGGTGCTGATCGATGACTCCGCGCTGACCGCCGCCGCGTCCCTGTCCGCCCGCTACCTGGCCGGACGCCAGCTGCCGGACAAGGCGATCGATGTGCTGGATACCGCCGCTGCCCGCGTCAGTCTCAACCTGAGCACCCCGCCGCGCCGGCTCAGCCACGTGCGCAGCGAACTGCACCAGCTGCAGATGGAACACGAACTGCTCGAGCGCCAGAGCCACCTGGGACAGGACACCGATGCCCAGCGCACGAGCGACGTCACCACCCAGGTCGCCGCGTTGGAAGCGGAAGCCGCCGAACTGCAGGAACGCTGGGAAAACCAGCGGGCTCTGGTCGCCCAGCTGATCGACGTACGTGAGCGTTTGCTGACCCCGGAAGCGCCGAAATCCGAAGGCGAGACGGCAGAAGAGGCTGAAGGCGAAACGGTGGATGCGAATACGCTGCGCCAGGAAGCCGCGGCCCTGCAACAGGAACTGGACCAGCTCCAGGCGGACGAGCCACTGGTACACGCCCTGGTGGACACTCGCCAGATCGCGGAAGTCATCGCCGACTGGACGGGTATTCCCGTCAACCGCATGACCGCTGATGAGCTGCAGAAGATCACTCATCTGCCGCAGCACCTGGAAGCTCACATCAAGGGCCAGGATCCGGCGATTGCCGCGCTGCACCAGCACCTGCTGACCGCGCGGGCCGACCTGCGCCGTCCGGGCCGGCCGATGGGTGCCTTCCTGCTGGTGGGCCCGTCCGGCGTGGGCAAGACCGAAACCGTGGTGCAACTGGCGGATCTGCTCTACGGCGGTCGTCAGTTCCTGACCACCATCAACATGTCCGAATACCAGGAGAAGCACACCGTTTCGCGCCTGATCGGCTCACCGCCGGGCTACGTCGGCTTCGGCGAGGGCGGCATCCTGACCGAGGCGATCCGTCAGAAGCCCTATTCGGTGGTGTTGCTGGACGAGGTGGAAAAAGCCCATCCGGAAGTGCTCAACCTGTTCTACCAGGCCTTCGACAAAGGCGAGCTGGCGGACGGCGAAGGCCGGCTGATCAACTGCCAGAACGTGGTGTTCTTCCTCACCTCCAATCTGGGCTACGAGACCATCGTCCAGCACGCCGAACGTGACGGCGAGTTTGACGCGTCGGCCCTGGACGACGACCTCTACCCGGTGCTGGCGGACTTCTTCAAGCCGGCGCTGCTGGCCCGCATGGAAGTCGTGCCGTACCTGCCGCTGGGCGAGGGGACGCTGGACCGCATCGTCGGCGACAAGCTGGCACGCCTGGCGGACCAGATCCGCGATCGCTACCGCACCGAGGTGGTGCTGGAAGACGGCCTGGTGGCCGCAATCCGCAGTCGCGCCACGCGCAGCGAGAACGGTGCGCGCATGCTGGAATCGATCATCGAAGGCGAACTGCTGCCGCCGGTCTCACTGGCGCTGCTGGAAAAACTCGCGGCCCGGGAAACGGTCAGCGAGGTCCGGCTGGGCATCGCCGATGGCCGCTTCACTGGCACCGTAAGCTAAGGACGCACTATGGGACGGATGCAGATGGAACTGCACACCGGGATCGACCTGGCGGTGGAACTGCTGCGCCAGCCGGATCGGGCGGCGCTGCTGGGCTGCGCCACCGCCCAACTGGAACGGGCATTTGGCCTGAGCCGGAGCTGGGTACTGGAACTGGATGCCAGCGGCCGCACGTTGATTTGCCCGGCGCTGGACGCGGACCTGCGTTTCGAGTGCGATGACTTCTCGCACCCGTTCGCCCACGTCCTGCGCGAGGGCAAGGCCCGCGCGCTGTCGTCTGTGGCCTGCGCCCGGCTCGATCACGCCGGCCTGAGCCGCCTGTTCGACGCCAGCCGGGGCGCGGATTCCATCTGGATCCAGCCATTGAAGGCGGACAACAAACGAACCCTCGGCATGCTGGTGCTCTGTGGTCTGGATCCCGCCTGGGACGACATCGTCGGCCAACCGCTGTACGACGGCTTGCTGGCCTTGATCGGCCTGCAGTGGGCGGCCCATCGGGACCGGGACGACCGACTCTGGCAGCAGCGCCTGCTGAGCCGCTCGCTCAGCTCCCTGCGCGACACCGAGACCGAACGCCAGAAAAGCGATCTGTTGGCCCGGAGCCTGGTCGGACAGTCCCGACCCATGGCCGACCTGCGCGCCCAGGTGATCCGTGCCGCCGGCAGCCAACTGTCGGTGCTGGTGCAGGGCGAGACCGGCTGCGGCAAGGACCTGGTGGCCCGTGGTATCCACGACTTCTCGGCACGCAGCGACGGGCCGTTCATCGTGGTCAACTGCGCCGCCATCCCCGACAGCCTGCTGGAAAACGAACTGTTCGGTCACACCAAGGGGGCGTTTTCCGGCGCGGACGCCGCCAAGCAGGGGCTGCTGGCCCAGGCCGACGGCGGCACGCTGTTCCTCGATGAAATCGGCGACATGCCCATGGCGCTGCAGTCCAAGCTGCTGCGTGTACTGGAAACCCGCCAGTTCCGGCCTCTGGGCGCCCGCGAGGAGGTGCATTCCGATTTCCGGCTGGTGGCCGCCACGCACCAGCCGCTGCAGACCCGCATCAAGGACGGCGACTTCCGGCGCGACCTGTTCTACCGCCTCAGCCAATTCCCGGTGCGGGTCACGCCGCTGCGGGAGCGCACCGAGGACCTGGAACAGCTCTGCCGCCATTTCATCCAGGGCTACCGCGAGCGGGAAGGCCGCGGACCGCTGGGCATCAGCAGCCACGCGTTGGAATACCTCAAGCAGTACGCCTTTCCGGGCAACGTGCGCGAACTGCGCAACGTGATCGAATTCGCCTGCGTGCAGACCCCGGAGCAGGAAGACATCCAGGCCGAGGACCTGCGGCTGGATACCCTGGCCAATTGGGAAGACACCACGGCCGACGAGACCGACGGGGCGGCTGTCCCGCAGCCGGGCGTGCCGGTGTTGAACGACATCGACGACCTGCGCGCAGCGGCCCAGGCGTTCGAAGCCGCGGTGATCACCGCGCGACTGCGCCAGTACGGCGGCAACCGGGCCCAGGCGGCGGAAAGCCTGGGCTTGCCCAAGCGCACGCTGGCGCACAAGTGCCAGAAGTTCAATGTAACGGAGACAGGATAATCATGCGTCAGCGTTTTTTATGGGCCGTTATCGCGCTGGTCGCGTGGTCTGCACAGGTTCACGCCAATAGCGCAGAGACGCTGGCGGCAGCGGAAGCCTGCACCCAGAAAGTGGCTCGTCTGGAGCGCCTGGCCTGCTTCGATGCGGTCTTCGGTACGCCGGTCCGCACCTTGGCAGAACAGGCCGCCGCGGAACCGGCGGCCAAGCCGCTGGCCTGGCAGGCCGCCTACGACCAGGAGGCACGACGTACCCCGGAAGACGGTGCGCTGGAAGGGCAGGGGGATGCCGGTTACCTGGTGACCGTGCCCGCGCTGGGGGCGGTGCCACCGCGACCGCTGCTCACGGTGCGTTGCGACAACGACATCACCCGGTTCGCCGTGATGCTGCCGAAGGCCACCTCCGCCGAGCGAGTGTCCCTTCAGCTCGACACCGACGGCCGCACCCAGTCCCAGACCTGGCGCGTGCGGGACGAGGGTTATGTGGTCAGTGGCGGGCGCGGCCTGCCGGCCATCCGCACCCTGCGCGGACTGGTCAATGCGAACCAGCTGAGTCTGCAGGCGGATGAAGGCGCTCTGGACGGGCTGATGTTTGACCTCAGCGGCTTCCGTAAGGCGCTGGAACCGCTGCGCGACGAGTGCGGCTGGTAATCGATCAAGGACGACACAGGACGTAGGCGAGCATGCAGGCAGTCGAACAACATCCATACGTTGAACAGGTGCTCTCGCCACTGGCGGGTGAATCGCCCCAGGGCAGCAAGCTGGAGGAAGATCCGACGCTGGAATTCCTCGACAACGAAATCATGAAAATGGGCTCGCTGGCCCATGGCGACATTGATTGGGGCAAGGTGGAGCAGGAGGCCCTGCGCCTGCTGGCGGACATCACCAAGGACCTTAAGGTGCTGGGCTTCCTGTTGCTGGCCCTGCAGCGCGGCGGCAGCGGCGAGCGCTTTGCCCTGTCGATCCACCTGCTGTGCGAAGTGATGCAGGGCTGGTGGCAGGACGCCTGGCCGTATCCGGGGGCCAAGGGCGCCCGCCCGCGCCGCATGCTGTTCGGCCAGATGATGCAGCGCGCCGGCGCCGAAGTGACCCGGCTCAGCTTTGACAGCGGCTTGGGCGACGGCCGTCAGTTTTGCCTGGATCAGCTGGACCGCCTGCTGGCCCTGGCCGAGGATGAGTCGCTGCCCACCGAGGCCGTTACGGACCTGCGCCACGCGGTTAATAACCTGCCGGAAGTGGGGCAGGTGCGCGAGGAATCGGCCCCGGCGGCCAAGCCGACCGAAGCGCCCGCGCAGCGGTCTACGACGACCACGTCCAGCAGCGCCTCGTCGGGCGGCCTGGGTCACCTGACCCTGGACCCCAAGGACGAACGCGCCACCCGCCAGAGTCTGCTGCGGGTCGCCGATTTGCTGACCGATCTGGATCCCGGCTCACCGCTGGGCTACCAGATCCGTCGCTTCGCCATCTGGCACAGCATCACCACCACGCCGCCGGCCCGCAAGGGTGGGCGTAGCGATCTGGCGGCGGTCAGTTCGGACCGGGTCTCCGATTACCGCGAGAGCCTGGGCCGGGGCGCGGACATGACGCTCTGGGGTCGCATCGAGCAGAGTCTGTCGGTCAGCCCGTTCTGGCTGGAAGGTCACTACCTGAGCGCCCAGGCGGCGGAGCAGACCGGCCATCCCAAGTGCGCCGAGGCGATCCGCACGGCCCTCAAGGAGTTCGTCGAACGGCTTCCGGCACTGGCCGACATGACCTTCTCGGACGGCTCGCCGTTCCTGCCCAAGCCGGTACGTGAGTGGTTGCTGACCAGCAGCCCGGGCGGTGCCGGCAAGCAGGCGCGGGGCGCCGACTGGCAGAAGGCCTACGAAACCGCCCAGGACGTCCTCAAACAGGACGGTCTGGCGCCGGCGATGAAATTGCTGGAAGACGGCCTGGCCAAGGCCAAGGAACCGCGGGCCCAGTTCTACTGGCGCCTGATGAGCGCCGAGCTGCTAAGGGACAGCGGCCTGAAAACCCTCGCCAAACAACAGGTGGGCGACCTGCGGGACCAGACCGTCGGCCGCACGCTGGAAGACTGGGAACCGTCGCTGGTGGCGCATCTGGAGCGCCTGTCGTGACGGCACCGACACGCAAGCTGGACACCGTTTTAACCGGGGGCATCGCAACGCCACCCTTCAGGGAAAGCAGGAAGTAAAGGCATGGAAATCCGAAGCACGCTAATCAAGATCGGCAAGAAGCTCTGGCCGTTTATCCGTACCGGTGGCCCCATTGTGCTCGCCCTGGGGTTTGGTTTGCTGGTGGCCGCCATATGGTGGCTGGGGCCGACCTGGGAATGGCGCGGCGAGGTGCCGCTGGCCAACTGGCAGACCCGCGCCATGGTGACCCTGGGGCTGGTCCTGCTGGTGGCCGTATTCTGGGGCTGGATCCTGTCCCGTCGCCTGAAGAAGGTGGACAAGGCCCAGGCCGAGGCGCGCCAGGAAGAGGAAGACCCGATCCTGGTCTACGAGCGGCGCCAGACTCGGCTGCTGAACCGCAACCTGTCGTCCCTGCGCAACAACATCCGCGGGCGCAACGGCATCTACCGGCTACCCTGGTACCTGGCCATGGGCCTGGAAGGCGCCGGCAAGACCAGTCTGGTGCAGCGCTCCGGTCAGACCTTTACCCTGACCAACGTCACCCGCAACCGCCAGACCGAGCGCAACCCGCTGGGCTTCGAGTGGTGGATCAGCGACGACGCCGTCGTGATCGACCCGGACGGCGAACTGCTCAGCCAGGACAGCGGCTCCGCCAACGGCGGCAGCTTGCAGGAGCGCCTGTGGAAGCACTTCATCGCCTGGCTGGAAGAACATCGCCCGCGCAGGCCGCTGAACGGCGTGATCCTGACCATCGACCTCGCCTACCTGAGCTCGCTGGGCGAGGCCGAGCGCCGGACCCAGGCGGTGCTGCTGCGCACCCGCCTGCGGGAGCTGATGGAGCAGATCGGCTCGCGCCTGCCGGTGTACGTCAGCTTCACCAAGATGGACCTGCTGCACGGCTTCACCGCGTTCTTCCGCAAGCTGAACAAGGCCGAGCGGGAACAGCCGCTGGGCTTCACCTTCGAGCTGGAATCCCTGCAGGACCCGGATCAGTGGCTGGACCAGTTCGAGGCGGCGTTCCACAAGCTGGTGGATCAGATCAATGTGCGGGTCCCGCAGCTGCTGTCCGAGAGCCGTGATCCGGAAGAGCGGGCTGCGATCTATTCCTTCAGCCGCCAGGTGGCCGGTCTGATGCCGGTCACCCAGCAGTTCCTGACGGAAATGCTGGCGGCGGATGCCTTCTCCACACCGGCCCTGGTGCGCGGGGTCTACTTCACCTCCGTCTATCAGGAAGGGGTGCCGGAAGACGCGTTCATCTCCGCGACCGCTCGCCACTACGGGCTGGCGGACGCCATCCAGCCGGCCCAGCGCAGCGGCCAGTCCATGACCTTCTTCAGCGAGCGGCTGTTCCCGGAAATCATCTATCCGGAAGCCGGGCTGGCGGGGGACAACGTGCGCGTCACCAAACAGCGCCGTCGCGCCATGGCCACCGCGGCTGTGCTTGCGGTCGCTGCCGGTCTGGGCATGACCGCTGGCTGGCACCATTACTTCATCAAGAACGCCACCGCCGCCCAGCAGGTAGAGAACCGGGTGCACGGCTTCCTGGACGACTGGCAGCCCACCGGCATCGGCCAGACCCTGGATCCCACCGGCCGTAACCTGCTGGCGCCGCTGAACCAGCTGCGGGACGCCACGTTGGCGTTCGGCGACTACCGCAACAAGTGGCCGGCGGTCAGCGACATGGGGCTCTACCAGGGTGACAAGGTGGGCCCGGAAGTCGATAAGTCCTATCTCGACATGCTCTCCTACCAGTTCCTGCCGGCACTGATGGAAGGGGTCATGGACGAGATGAACCAACTGCCCGATGGCAGTGCCGATCGCCTCGCCCACCTGCGGGTGCTGCGCATGCTGTACGACGCCAGCGGCCGTCGCAACGACATCGTCATGGATTACATGTCCCGCTACTGGCAGTCCCAGTATCCCGGCCAGCGTGCCGTGCAGGAGCGCCTGCTGCAGCACCTGGAATACGCCATGAACTACACCGACCTCGCGGACCGCCAGGCCCGGGGCGACATCGCCGCCGATACCGCGCTGGCGCCGTTCCAGAACAGCGTGAAATGGGCGCAGAAGGAACTGGGCCAGATGGCCACGCCGGATCGCGTCTACGACCAGCTGCGTCATCGTGGCCGGCGTGACCTGGCGGCGCCGCTGGACCTGAAAGGCAAGGGTGGTCCCGCGTTCCAGCTGGTGTTCACTGAAATCGACGACCACGACAAGCCGGTGGATAACGTCATGAACGCCGATGACGATCCGCTGCAGATCCCGCGCATGCTGACCAGCGACGGCATGAAGCACTACTTCGTACGGGAGTCCGAGCAGGTCACCGAACTGGCCCTGGTAGACGCCTGGGTCCTGGGTCGCCGCAACGATGTGGACTTCAGCAAGGCGGACGAACAGCGCCTGCAATCGGAGCTGCGTAGCCACTACGCCGAGGATTACGCGAAGACCTGGCGCGGCGCTCTGAACCATCTGGCGATCCGCGACTTCCAGGACCTCAACGACGGCGTCCGCGTGCTGGAAAGTCTGACCGGCACCCGCGAGCCGCTGGTGGAACTGCTGGAATCGGTCAAGGCCAACACCCAGCTGTATCCCTCCCAGGCCGACCAGCCGGAAGAGGCCCGCGAGGCGCTGGAAAAATCGCCGGCGTACCGCATGGCGCAGGACATCGAGCAGCAGTTCGGCGGCATTAACGGCCTGTTCCAGAAGGAAGGCGACACGCCCTCGCAGATCGAGGAGATCCAGACGGTGTTGCGTTCGCTGCACGACTACCTGCGCGGCATCCAGGAATCCCCGGACAGCGGCAAGGCGGCCCTGGCCGCAGCCCGCGACCGGCTGACCCTGGAAGGCGCCGACCCGATCTTCACCCTGCAGCGTATGGCCCGCACCATGCCGACGCCGGTCGACCGCATGCTCAACAAGGTCGCCGCGGAAAGCTGGCGCGTGGTACTGGACAAGGCCATCGCCCAGCTCGAGCGGCAGTGGTACGACGAGGTCTACCAGCCGTTCCAGCAGAGCCTGGCGCGCAACTACCCGTTCAACAGCAACGCCGGTCGTGACGCGGCCCTGCAGGACTTCGAGCGCTTCTTCGCGCCGGACGGCATCCTGGATACCTTCTACAAGAACAAGCTGAAGCTGTTCCTGGAAGACCATCCGGAGCACATCGCCCTCAGCAAACGGGCCACGTTGATTCGTCGCGACGTCATGACCGCGCTGGATCAGGCCAAGCAGATCCGGCAGGCGTTCTTCACCCGCAACGGCAGCCTGGACGTGGAGTTCGCGCTGGAGCCGGTGAACCTGTCCGCCAACAAACGGCGCAGCGTCATGAACATCGACGGCCAACTGGTTGAATTCAGCCACGGGCCGCGGCAGAGTATTCCGCTGATCTGGCCGAACACGCTGCGCGACACTGTCGAGAGCGAAGTGACCCTGGTGCCGGTGGAAGTGAACCGCTCACCCCGCAGCCGCATTGCGCGTGGACCCTGGGCATTCTTCCGGTTGCTGGACAAGGCCGACATCACCGGTGTCAGCCCCAGCGCCATCGACGTGAAATTCCGCATCGATGACGGCAGCGTCCAGTACCGGCTGCACGCCGCCGGCAACGTCAACCCGTTCACCCAGCAGCTGCTGGCGGGTTACCAGATCCCGCGCAGCCTCTACTGAGGCGCGGGCGCTTGGCAACAGGTCGTATTGTGGGCCCGGCATGACCGGGCCACACTGCACGAAGAAACCGGCATTCCTTGTGGAATGCCGCATCAGGGAGAGACAACATGGGTAAGAAAGTTGTACTGCTGGGCGATATCGGCACCGATCATGAAGGCTACCCGCCCACGCCGGTGATCGCTGCGAGCAGCACCGTACTGATGGACGGCAAGCCGGTGGCCCGCCAGGGCGATCCACTGGCGCCCCACACCAAGCCCAACAGCGGCACCCATCCCCGCGCCATTGCCGGCGGCAATCCGACCGTGCTGGTGGAAGGCAAGCCCATTGCCCTGACCGGCGATGCGGTCACCTGCGGCGGTATCGTGATTGGCAGTGGGTCCGGTTCGGGCGGATAACGCCGTCGCGCTCGTGTTTGGGTAGTCGCCCGGCGTAGGACCGCGCCGGGTTGCAGGAAGCAACGCAGTACTGATCAAGGACGAATCACATGTCTCAGCCAACCGGCCTGCAGTTCACGGCCCGCCTCGGCACCCTGCCGGACGACACCTTCGCGGTGGTCGAGTTTGAACTCGAAGAGCACCTGTCCCGGCCCTTTACCCTGACCCTGAAGCTGGCCAGTGCCTTTGCGGATATTGCCGCCAGCGATGTGCTGGACAAAGGCGTGGAGCTGGTGGTCTGGCAGGACGGCCAGGCCCTGCGCAACGTCCAGGGGATCGTCACCGCCTTCAGCCGGGGCGACAGTGGCCACCGTCGCACCCGCTACGAAGTGGAAGTTCGACCCGCCCTGTGGCGCCTGGGGCTGATGCACAACAGCCGCATCTTCCAGCAGCAGACCCCGGATGTGATTCTCGGCACCCTGCTGGACGAGCGGGGCCTGGTGGACAAGACCTTTGATCTGAAGCGGACTCCGCAAGAACGGGAATACTGCGTCCAGCACCGGGAAACAGACTTAGCCTTTCTCCACCGCATTGCCGCCGAGGAAGGCTGGCACTACCGCTTCGATCCGACCACCGCCGGTCAGCCCATCGTGATCGCCGACCACCACCGGGATGCGCCCCAGCTCCCGGAAGTGGGCTACAACGCCACCTCGGGCGGTTCCCACAAGACCCCCTGTGTCTTTAAGTTCAGCTATCAGGAAAAAGTCTCCGTCGCCGGCGTGGCGATGAAGGACTACACCTTCAAGAACCCCGCCTACGCGTTGATGCACGAGGCCAATGCGGCCGACCTGGACAGCCAGCGCAGCGACTACGAACACTACGACTACCCGGGCCGGTTCAAAGGCGATGCCTCGGGCCAGCCCTACACCGAAGCCCGACTGGACAGCCTGCGCAAGGACGCCAGCCTCGGACGTGGCGAGAGCAACCGCCCGGACTTCAGTGCCGGGGCCAAGGTCACCCTCTCCGGACACAGCACCGACAGCCTCAACCGGGACTGGCTGATCACCACCGTCACACACACCGGCAAGCAGCCCCAGGCGCTGGAAGAGGAAGGGGGTTCCGAGCCCACCACTTACAGCAACACCTTCCAGAGTGTGCCGGGCGATACCGCCTGGCGGCCCGAGCCACCCCAACGCCCGATCATGGACGGCCCGCAGATCGCCATCGTCACCGGCCCCCAGGGCGAGGAGATCCACTGCGACGAGCACGGTCGGGTCAAGGTCCGGTTCCCCTGGGATCGGCGCCCGCGGCCAAGCGAGGTAGAGAGTGCCAAGAACGACGAGCACAGCAGCGCCTGGCTCAGGGTCAGCCAGGGCTGGGCCGGGGGCAGCTACGGCTTCATGGCGTTACCCCGCATCGGCCACGAGGTCATCGTCTCCTTCCTGGACGGCGATCCCGACCAGCCGATCATCACCGGGCGCACCTACCACGCCACCAACACGCCGCCCTACGCGCTGCCGGAGCACAAGACACGGACCACCCTGAAAACCCAGACCCACAAAGGGGACGGCTCCAACGAACTGCGCTTCGAAGACGAGGCGGACAAGGAACAGGTCTACGTCCACGCCCAGAAGGACCTGGACCTGCTCACCGAGAACGACCGCACCGAGGTGGTCCATAACAACAGTCACCTCACCGTCGACAACGACCGCTACGCCCACATCAAGGCCAACGACCACAGCACCATTGATGGGGAGAAGCGAGAGAAGGTGGGCCAGGACCACAGCTTCGACGTCACCGGAACGATCCACCTCAAAGCCGGCACCGCCTGGCTCAGCGAATCCGGCCAGGAACTGCACATCAAGGCGGGCCAGAAAGCCGTCATCGAAGCCGGCGCCGAAATCACCCTCAAAGGCGGCGGCAGCTTCGTCAAGATCGACCCCAGCGGCGTCGCCCTGAGTGGGCCGGCGATTAACCTTAATGCCGGTGGCTCGCCGGGGAGTGGGTCGGGACAGGGGGCGAAGGCGCCGGAGGCGCCCCAGGCGTTGGCTGCCCATACGGGAGAGAAGGTTGAGCCCGCTGTATTGGCTGAAACCGCCCAACGAGCCGAGGCCAAGCCGGTCGTTACCCACCGTCTGAAACAGGGACGAATCCAGCGGACGGCGTTGGTTGAACAGTGTCAGGAGCAGCCTGATGGCACCTGCCCGCTGAGCGATTGCCCCTGTGGCAAGTCGGCCACCGCGTAACCGGTGATGACCATGATGCCTAAACTGAACAGCAAGACGGTCTTCGTCATCCTCGAAGGACAGCCCAAGCGCCCCGTTCTGCCGACCCTGTACGATCTTGAACCGCAGCCCCATTGGCAGTATCTATTCGCGGACACGGAATGGAGCCCCTATCAATCAGAAAGTCCTCTGCTGGTAAAAACCGATGCCGGTTCGCCGTTCTTGCGTCGCGTTATGGATGACATGCAAAGCCCGGAAGGCTGGCGCGGACTCATCCTCGAATCGGCGGACGGTTTCGATGCCGTCCTGTCCTGGGCTCAACAGCGTTTAACCGTCGCCTTCGCCCCACCTCGAACCGGCCTGTTGCGCTACTACGATCCGCTGATCTGGCATGAGCTCTGTTCAGCGTGCGAAATCACCGGTCGGACCATTCATTACGGCCACTACTGGCTGGAAGAAGGGGAATCAGGACGGTGGTGTCTATCGGAATACCCGGAGCCTGTAGCCGACCCATCCGGAGCCAATCTGAGCTCGGTACAACTTGAGTCGCTAACCGCTTTAGCAAGCCGCCGCGCCAGCGGCCAGCCTCGCAGTTAAAGGAAGACAAGGATGTCAGAGAATCAAACGAACCAGGCGTCTGCCAGCACCGGCCCGGCCTGCGAAGGTGAAAACCTGATCATTGAAGTGATCGGCAAGAAGCATCCCGAAGGCCAGTCATTTCGTCTTTTCGACACCACGAATATGGTTCAGCAGGAGTGGTTGGAGAATCAGGTCAAAACGGAAGAGTTGGACGACAGTATCCTTCATGTTTGGCCCATGAAAGGTGAGGATGACAAGAACGTCTGGTTGGAAATGGCCGCGGATGAAGGCGATCCAATCCGGGTACCGTTCCTGAAGGAGGAGGGGGCTGTCGAAAGGCGGTCTGAGCGCCAGAAGCATGTCGTTCTCCCGGTCGTTCCGACGACACTGGTATCCGGCGTCACACTGAGGGGTAGCAATCCAACCAATCAGGTCATGTGTCGATCCGGTTTTCTCTACCTGCTCCATGAGGGCCGGCTGTGGCGGGAAATCGAAATCAGGATTTCCGGGCAGGGTGAAACGACGTATCACGATGTGCCCCTGTCACAGCATCGGCGGAAGGATGGCGTTGCGGCCGGCCCGAGAAAGGCGACGGGGCGTGCATTGTCGGAAATCTGGCTGCCGGCTCGAATGGATGGCAAGTGGCTCGATATTGAGGTTGCGTTCAGTGAGTCGCAGTTACCATCCGCTCGCCTGAACTACTTCGAAAAGCAGTCGGGGAATCGAACCAACCGCTTCAACGTTGTGCATCTTGAGCTCAAGGCGACAACGTCCGATGAGGGTCAATTGCCGGGGCATGCGTTTCCGGTCGACGAACTCAAGCCGCAACGCTCGCGCAAACCCGCGGATGAATGGCAGTTCGACCAGCCAGGACAGTATCTTGGTGATGTCAACGGAGAGTACCCGTCATCGAGTTGGGACTACGCAAAACGTATCCATCAGCGCCAGGAGTCCCAAGAGCCGAAAGACACCCTCTACGACGATGAGCGTCCCGAAATCAACGCGCTTTCCCTGTGTCTCCAGAAAACGCTCAAGGAAGTTCAGGGATACTCGCAGCCGACCTCTGGGTCAGGCGAAGATCCAGAGCAGGATGATCTTGAACAGGTCAATCGAAGCGAGCCTCCGTTCTCGTCGGAGCTCTGGGAGTCTGGTGGCCAATGCGTGCCAGACGCGCTGCAGGATGCCCGCGAGCGCGGCATTGCCACCATTGCCGTGGATGACGCCATCTACCGGTTGCGCTACCTGCTTCAGAGAAGAATGGCGGGGGTCTGGTTCGCAGGTGCGGCGTCGAGAAGGGCCATGTGCCGCCCGTACTTTCACTCCGGCTTCCTGGTGAATACGGCCCTTGTTCCGGAGGCTTTCGACGGCAGGGAAAACCCGCTGCACAAGTTTATTTCCGAGTTGTCCGCCAATGGCCGGTCTGAGCTGGATCGGTCGATTGCCAAGTCCGAGCGCGCCCTGGCTCAGCGCTATCTGAAGAACCTCCAGGGCGACATGTTGACTTCATTGAAAAGCGTGAAGACACAAGCCGCTCTGGCTGATCTGTTTTCGTTCGATGGGGTCGATTACCTGGGGGCGTTCCAGTTTGTTGCCGAGATTCTCCAGGACGTCGGGACAGCGCCAGAGGAGGAGGATGCCCTGGCGCTGGATTCGGGGAATACGGAAGACAACGAGGGCAAGCAATGGGTGCGGGCGCTCTGTCAGGGCGAGCAATGCCCCGAGTTGTACGGAATGCTCTTTCCGGAAGCCGGTGTTGAGACGCTTCAGTCGGACTACGAGGCTCCCGAGGAGCCGGAAGAGAACGACGGTAGCGGCGTGTACCGGGGCACGGAACTGGCAAAACTGGAAACCGCCGGTTTGCCGAAGGTTGAGGACATCACATCGTTCCACGGCCTCGAACTGGTGGCTGCGGCGCATCAGGGCGCATTCCGGACGATGCTCGATTATTACATCCGGTTCGGTAGCAGCATGATGATGGAGGTTCACGGAAAGCTTTGGTCTGCAATACAAAAAGCGGAGAAGAAGCTTGCTGAAGAACCGGCCATTAAGCAGCAGAAAAAAGACATCGCGCAGTTAAAGAGTCAATTGGAGTCGCTTCGCAAAGAGCGTCAGGAATTTGTAGAACAACGTGTCGCTGTTGAGGAAGACCACCGCGGCGCCACCGAAATACAGAAAGCGAAAGCCTCTGAACTGGATGCCCGTCAGCGCCAGTTGAATGACGCTTTGCTCGACGCCAATGACCAGCTCGCAACGCTTCGCGGCCAGGCTATCCGGGCGAAGATGAAGTTGTATGCGGGGTCCCTGGAAGGAATGCGCGCTTCCATGCCTCAAAACTGGGGCAAGATGAAATTGGCGCGCCTGTCCAAAGCAAACCAGAAAGGTTACCTCGTCATTGGAATGCTGGAGAACCTGTCCTCCGAATCGGCGGGGGACAACAGTATCCGGGTATTCGGCGATATTCAGCTGGAAGGCAGTGAGACGGCCGCGACGAGTCAGGTGGTGGCCTCTACCAATCGTCAGCGCGCTGCGGCTCAGGGCATCGCGGCGAACACCTCGGAAGAGGCGCTCTTACTGGTCCTTCCTGACAATGAAAACATGGCCAAGGCCCTGAATGAACTGGCGGAGGCGGAGACCGCGATTGTTCTGGCCCAGAGAGGGGTGGCGAGCGCAGAGAAAGCAGCGGAGAGCGCGAGTCAAGCAAGCACCGCATTGGCGCAGCGCCTGCAAGAAGCCAGGAAAAATTACGCTGCTGCGGAAAATCGATTCGCAGCACTGAACAAAAGGTTGGAGAGCCAAAAGCAATCGTTCGAATCGACCAGATACCAATGGGATCAGGAGGCAGCTGGGGCAAGAAAGGCTGTTTCTGAAACCAGGAACAAGTGGAGCTATAAAGCGCTAAATTCGCCGGTTCTGCCGGCGGTTGTGATGATGGTTGAGGCTTATAATGTTTCGGCTAATGTATCAGCCTATGACCACTTGAGACGGGAACGAGGGAGTGCCAGAGCTGACTGGGGGATTATAAGCGCCACTTATGATGCTGCGCTTGCGGTTGCGATGCTTGCAGAGCGCTTCCAAGGTTCTATAACCAAACGGTTTGGTGTGGCCTCGATGTCTACTTTTTTAAGCCAAGAGGTTGGCGGGCCGGTCGGCCGGATATTGGCATCGTTTGCCGGAGGTCCCGTTGCGTTTCGGGCTGTATTTGGCGCTGTTGGTGCTTTCCTCACAGGTTTCATCTTTATTTCAGATGCTTTATATCAGTTCGAAATGGGTAATACTGGAGCAGGAATTGGAAGCAGCCTGCTTGCGGCGGGTACCTTCGCGATGGGTATCAATGGTCTTTTGGCGAGTGGTAGCACTCTTCTATTTTTGGCGCCAGTTGTGTGGCTGACCATCGGAATTTTTCTTTGTGTGGCCGGCGCGGTGATGGTCTGGTGGTTCTCTGAAGATCCATTCGAAACCTGGATGCGGCAGGGGCCTTTTGGGGACTTGAATGGAAAATCTTATTTGAAAGAGCCCAGCGAGGCATACTACCGTCTCGTCAGTTTGCTTATGGGGGTGAACGTCACACTGGAGCCGAACCTGTTCAGTTCCAAGGTGGGAGTTGGCAGTAGTGGCGGCGATTGTGAAACGCCCGAGATTATCGAGGCGAAACAGAGAGCGAATACGTGCTTGCGAGTTGAAAGCCCCATCCCCCAGTTATTTGAGAATCAGGGGCCGCTAGTAATCGAATCTCACCTGCGGATGGTGGAAATGCGGTCGCCGGCCAATTTGGGGCCGGGTATGGTCAAGCTCTGGCGACTATTTCCGCTGGATATTCCAAGAACCAGGGAAAGCATTCTATACAGCGAGCCAACCGACAATGGATACCTCTTTTATCTGGAAGCGCCCGCGGTCCATATGGAGGAGCAAAAGGGCATGTTCGGAAACGTGGTCAGTCGGGAGATCGTGAAGTGCTCGTGGAGCGCCCGTGTCCAGATCCGCATTGGCAAGAAGGACGACCTGATGGTTTTCCCTGCGCCCTTGCCGGACTCTTCATTAACATACGATAAAAACAATGAAGAACACACCAAGCCGGATTTCTCTGAAACGGACAGGGTTTTCTGGTTCGATGAAAAGGTGGTTCAACGTGGATAGTGTTGTAGAAAGACCAAGGCAGACGACCGGCTATTATGCCGATACCGCGTATCGACCGGATCAGATACCGGAGCAACCTCCCCAACATGAGGACCACAACCAATCCGCGCTGGAGCGTTTTGGCACCGCGCGCTTGCCGTGGGGGCATACGGAACCGGTTGTACCGATTATTGTTTTCGCGAAGGCCCCCCCAAAACTACTGCGTTGGCATGAAGAGCATGGGGATCCCCTCGAGGGCACTGGCTATCAGGGGCAGATGGATCATGAGTGTTTTCGATACGCGCCTTTAGCCAAGCGCTTTCAGATTCTAAATCTAACAGAAATTTTCACCAGACTTATGATCATCATTTTTGGACCATTGATGATTCTGACAGTCATTGTTATGTCGTTTGTCTCATCCGATAGCAATTATTGGCAAGATGTTATTGATGACTGGCGTTCCTTCGCACTTACGTTTGGTATTCCAATAGGAATCTGGTTGATTTCAAGGGTTTTAGCTAAGTATTGCTTAGGCTGGTTCCTAAAAGCAGGAAAAGGCCCTCTATGGGAGCTGAACCGCCGCACCGGCATGGTCACCGTATGGACCTACCCTCCAAAATTTCCATTTATTCCCCGTGGCAAGCCTGAGGTCTTTAAAGCCCCCTTTGTGGAGTTTGACGCCTGGGTCAGTACCCGTGGTGACCGGGCCGGGATCCTGAACCGTCTCCATCTGTTCCATCGTTACAGCAAGTGCGAAGCAGGTGTGGGGGCTGTCGGTGGTAACACCAGCATGCCCGAACCCTGCTATGCCCTTTGGGACTTCGTACAAAACTACATGGACGTGACCCAGCCCTTGCCCGATATCCCGATCTGGGAAGCCTACCGCCACCTGGACCCGGTCACAGCAGAGCACGACCGGCAAACCAACCGCTCGGAACGCTACTGGCGCGATATGGACGACGACACCTTCAAGGCCTGCGAGCGCGAGATGCACTATCGAGTCCACGCACTGCGCACCCTGAGCCGACCGAACATCATGGCCGAGAAGACGGTTTACGCGAGCTACTAGCCGGTACACGGTTCATCGTTGAGTGGTTTCCCAGGGAAGGGAAGCTGAAATGCAAGCAAACCCTTAATTCACCACAAGGACAGTGAAATGCCCACCCCGATGTACCAGCGCTGGCTGCCAATTCTGTTTGGCCTTGCGCTGCTGTTCCCCGCTTTCGAACTCCACGCCGAAAAACCACAACTCACCCTGGCCCAGGTCTACGAAAAGGGCGATGCCCTCAATGGCTACTGGGTCAGCGAAAAGCTTGACGGTGTTCGCGCCTACTGGGACGGCGAGCACCTGATTTCGCGTCAGGGCCATGCGTTTCATCCGCCCGCCTGGTTTACCCGGGATTTTCCGGAGGTACCTCTGGATGGCGAGCTGTGGATGGGGCGTGGGACGTTTTCCGAGTTGTCCGGGGTGGTGCGCAAGCTGGAGCCGGTGGACAGCGAGTGGCGGCAGGTGCATTACGAGATCTTTGACCTGCCCGGGAGTGATCGCCCGTTCTCGGAGCGGGTGGCGCGCATGCGGTCGCTGCTCAAGCCTTCGCCATCACCCTACCTCGTTATGATCGAACAGACGCCGGCAACCACGCGGGAGGCGTTGATGGCGCGTCTGGACGAAGTGGTTGGTGAGGGTGGTGAAGGGCTGATGCTGCATCGGGGCGGCGCCCTGTATGAAGCCGGCCGCTCGGACGATTTGCTGAAGGTGAAGCGGTATCAGGATGCCGAAGCCACGGTGGTGGGCTATTCGCCGGGGCAGGGAAAATACGAGGGCATGCTGGGCGCGCTGGTGGTGGAGCGTTCCGATGGCCGTCGGTTCAAGCTGGGTAGCGGGTTCAGTGATGAGCAGCGTGCGGATCCTCCGGCGATCGGGGCGACGGTGACCTACAAATATTATGGGCTGACGTCGACCGGATTACCGCGGTTCGCGAGTTTTATGCGGGTTCGGGATGAGGAGCCGGTGGCGCAATAGGAGAAGGGGCCCGATGCGGTTCGCTGGGTTCACCGGCATCCTGCGTTTGCGCTATTTGAGGCTCTCGAGGTTTTTCAGCCATTGCTGGCCGCGGTTGGAGGCCAGGCCATCCGCCCAGCGGGTGGTTTCCGGCAGGCGGTAGCGGGTGATGCAGGCCATGACGACGTCGATGGCGGTGGGCAGACTGATGCGGTGGCCGGGTGAAATGAAGAGCGGCTTCACACCCGAGCGAGTGCGCAGGACCGCGCCGATGGTCTCGTCGCCATCAACCAGTGGCGTCCATTCGCCTTTGGTGTCGGGCACCGGGCCATGGGTGCCGGTCAGGCGGCTTTTGCCGACGCCGATGCTGGGTAATCCGGTGAGCAGGCCGATGTGGGTGGCGATGCCGAGCCGGCGGGGATGGGCGATGCCCTGGCCGTCGCAGAGCAGCAGGTCAGGCATTGTCTTCAGCTGTTTCAGTGCTTCCAGAATGACCGGACACTCCCGGAAGGACAGCAGGCCCGGCACGTAGGGGAACCGGGTTGGCAGTCGGGCCAGTGCGTAATCGACCGGCGTCAGGTCTGTCCGGTCCAGAATAACGATGGCCGCCCGGGCCGTCTGGCCATGGTCCTCGAACCCCACGTCCACGCCCGCTACGGTGCGGACCTCGGGGAGGTCGTCGTCCGTGTTGACCTCGGCACGCAGCGACTGCTGCAAAGCAATCGCGTCTTTTGGCGTGAGATCGGCCCACTCGGCGCTGAGATCCGGCAGCATGACCACTCCTTGACGATTCGTTAATGGCGCGTTGATCGAAAATCCGACAGAGTATCAGCCTCTTGCCCGGCTTCGATCCTGTCGGAGCCGGGGACTCCCGATCAGCAATCAAAGGAGTGTGCCGCGATGGCGGATGCTGGCGCAATCAGAAAGACAGGCCAACGGTTTGTTTTGATCCTGCTGGGCCTGTTCGTCTTGAATTCAATGGCCTGGGCCGACAGCCGAAACGCGTGTAGCCGCAGAGTGACGACGGGCGAGGATCTCCAGGTCGCCCTGGACGGCCTGCCGGAAAACGGCAGTCACCAAATCGTCTGTCTCGATGCCGGCACGTTTCACCTGAAGGACATGGTGGTCCTGGAGCGCAACAACCTGACGCTCCGCGGGGCCGGTCCCGACAAGACGATCCTGCAGATGGCCTCCGGGGTCTCCAGTCCGGTGCTGGTCCTGGGCGATGCCCATCACCAGGAACCCCAGCGCCCGATCCATCAGGTAATCGTCGAAGGCCTGGGTATCCACGGCGGCGGCCACAGCGACAGTGAATTCCGGCCGGACCTGCCGTACCTGAGCAACAGTGCCCTGATTGTCCGTCGCGGTGAGCAGATCACGCTGCGCAACCTCGAACTGAATGACTGCCGCAGCGCCTGTCTGCTCACGGAATACCACGGCAAGGACGTTCTGATGGAAAACAACCACGTCAGCGGCGCGGAATGGGACGGAATCTCCCTCAACCGGGCCGGTCCGACGCGGATTATCGGCAATACCATCGAGAACAACACGGCAGCCGGGATTACGGTGGAATTCATGGAAGGCAGTGAGATCCGCAACAATGTGATTGCCAACAACGGCTCCCACGGCCTCTACCTGGCGGATGCCGAACACAACCGGTTTGAGAAGAATATGATCCGGACCAATGCCGGGGCCGGGGTATTCCTGACCTGTTCGGTTCGCGATCGCGATCCGGTGCTGTGCTGGGACAACAGTTTCAGCCGGGACAACACGTTTGTGGATAACCGGTTCGAGCATAATCGCTTCGGTTATCAGGTCGCGGTGGACAAGGCGGCGAACTGTCTGGATTTTCCAGTGCCTCCAAACGTCTCCCGGGGCGATACCTTTGTGGACAGCCCCAATCACGAGCCGGCCTGGGAAGAGTACGGGCATTGCCTCGCCTACGATGGCAGCAAGGCGGTGGAAACGGTCAGTCAAAAGGAAGCCGGGGCCCGGTAGCCCAACGGCTCCAGACTCCGGCTCGACACGTGTTCAGTGGTGGACGGCCCGCGGTAGCGCCTTGGCCTGTTTAACCCAGTCTTCCACCTGGCTCATTCCGGGCAGCTGGCGGACCAGTTTCCGCTCTTCGTTCACCGCGGCCATCTTCGCATGCAGGTTATCGGCCTTGCGCTGGGCCAGTTCCGGGACGGTATCGACACCGGCGTATTCGAGAAGGTCGGCATACTGGGTGCTGATGCCGTTGATCCGGGCCAGGTCCGCCCGGTTCACCCAGCCCAGGATCAGTTTTTCGCTGATGCCGGTTTGCTCGGCCGTGGCCCGGCGCCCCTTGGGATCGCCGCAGGTCTTCAGCAGATCGGCCAGGGAATGGATATCGACCCGTTCCAGCTTGCCGGCGTAGGTTTCGCCGATGCCTTCGATTTCGGAAAGTTTGCTCATGGTGTTGCTCCCGTAGCAGTCGCTGGACTGTTCTGACAGTCCGCAAACCGGCTGCACCGGGCGGGTATCCGCGACGGGTCGTCCACCAGGCAGCCGAGTGACCGCGAAGCCAAGTGTCCTATCTGGCCTAATGCCGCATTTTAAATTTAGCCGACGCCGGCCAAAGTGAAAGGCCGTGATCACGCCGTAACCAGACGGTAACTGGCCGGGGGTATCGGCCAGTGCTAATCTCCTGAAAACCTTTTGATAATCGACGCACCGCCAGGGAATTGCGATGCCATCCGAAGCCAGTCCGACTGCAGTACCCACCGCCGGGAGTCGGCGCGCCCTCTGGTCCTGGGCCTTCTACGATTGGGCCAACAGCGCCTTCTTTACCATTATCCTCACCTTCGTGTTTGCCCGTTATTTCAGCCAGTCCGTGGTGCAGGACGATGTGGCCGGCACCGAGGCATGGGGCAACATCATAGGGATTTCGGGCCTGTTTATAGCGGTCCTGGCGCCGATTCTCGGGGCCATCGCGGACCAGTCCGGCCGTCTCAAGCCGTGGCTGGTGACGTTTACCCTGCTGTGTGTGTTCGCCAGCGGTATGCTCTGGTTCATCACTCCGAGTGCCGATCAGTTCTGGCCAGCGGCGATCTGGGTGGGCCTGGGTGTCCTCGGCGCCGAGTTTGCCTTCATTTTCTACAACGCCATGCTTCCCGAACTGGCACCGTCGGATCATGTCGGTCGCTGGTCCGGTTGGGGCTGGGGCCTGGGCTATGTGGGTGGCGTGCTCAGTCTGGTGGTGGCCCTTTACGCCTTTATCGAGCCGGAAGGGGCCTGGCTGGGGCTGGATGCAGCGCAGGCGGAGCCGGTCCGGGCTACGTTCGTGTTGGTCGCGATCTGGTATCTGGTGTTTTCACTGCCCATTTTCTTCCTCACACCGGATCGTCCGCCGACCGGAATACCGGCGGGTCAGGCTGTGCGCGGGGGGCTGCGCCAGATTGCCGAGTCCATCCGGCACGTGCGCCAGTACCGGCACATCCTGCGCTTTCTGATCGCGCGCATGATCTATACCGACGGCCTGGCGACGGTCTTCACGTTTGGCGGCGTCTATGCCGCGGGCACCTTCGGGATGGAGCAGACCCAGGTGCTGCAGTTCGCCATCGCCCTGAACATCACCGCCGGGCTGGGCGCCGTGGGCTTTGCCTGGGTCGACGATGCCATTGGCGGGCGCAACACCGTGCTGCTGTCCCTGGTGGGCCTGGGGGCCAGCGCGCTGGCGATCCTGGTGGTGGAGTCCGTGGCCGGCTTCTGGATCTGGGGGATGATTCTGGGGATTTTTGTGGGGCCGCTGCAATCCGCCAGCCGCTCGTTCCTGGCGCGCATCGCGCCGGAACATCTGCAGACGGAAATGTTTGGCCTGTTTGCCTTCTCCGGCAAGGCGACGGCGTTCGCCGGGCCGCTGCTGGTGGGTGCGGTGACGGCCGCGACGGGCAGCCAGCGCTGGGGCATGGCGACGATCCTGGCTTTCCTGTTGATCGGTTTCCTGCTGATGCTGACCGTCCCGCCGGCTGACCGCGTGAAGGCGGAAGCGGCGGCTTGATACCCGCCTGCCGAGCGTTCACTCTGGAGGAGTGCACGATTCCGGAGGGCCCACATGGCTCAGACCCCGATACCGGATGCGCAGGCCATCCACGATGCCGAAGCCCGTATCCGGCCTTACCTGTCCGAAACGCCCCTGCTCCGGGTGCCCGACCTGGACGCCGTGATGGGCGCGCCGCTCCACCTCAAACTGGAAACCCTGCAGCGAACCGGCAGCTTCAAGGCTCGCGGTGCCCTCAATTGGGTTCTAACGGCCGAACCGGAAGAGTTGCGACAGGGGCTGGTGACGGTTTCCGCCGGCAACCACGCTCTCGCACTGGCCTGGGCCGCGGCGAAGCGTGAGGTACCTGTGACGGTGGTGATGCCCGAAGGCTCCAGCCCGCTGAAAGTCCGCGGCACGGAAGCGCTGGGGGCGACGGTGATCGTCCAGGGCACGATCCAGGAGGCGGTGTCTCATTGCCATCGCCTGCGCGACGAGTCCGGGCTGACGCTGGTCCACCCCTATAACGATCCGCGCGTGATGGCCGGGCAGGGCACCGTGGGTTTGGAGCTGCTGCGTCAGTGCCCGGACATGCAGCGCGTGCTGTGCCCGCTTGGTGGCGGCGGCCTGATTTCCGGGCTGGGTTTGGCGATGAAAGCGGCCCGGCCGGAGGTCGAGTTGATCGGTGTGGAGCCGGCGGGTGCGCCGACCATGCGCCATGCCTGGGATTGCCAGAATGCCGCTGCCGCACTGGATCATGTGGACACCTGGGCGGCGAGCCTGGCGCCGGCGGTGGTGGGCGAGAACACCTACGCTGTGAGCCAGCGAGTGGTGGATGACATCCTGACGGTCAGCGAGGCGTCGATCCGACAGGCGACGCGATACCTGCTCTCTTGCGGCCACCTGATGGTGGAGCCGGGGGCCGCCGTCGGCCTGGCGGCGTTGATCGAGCATCGTCCGCCGCCGGTCGACGGCGATACCGTGCTGGTGTTGACCGGCGCCAACCTGGACCTGGAGCAAGTCGAGCGCTGCCTGACCGACTGATTACTGCTGACGGGCCATCTTCAGGAAACGGTGATGGATCCGTCGCACCCCCAGAAAGACGCCGCCCAACACCACGGGAATCGCAACCCCCAGCACCAGCGATTTGTTGAACGCCCAGCCGTTGTCGTGGGCCGCATCCAGGCCCAGCTTCAACAGGCCGATCAGGTAGTAGCTGATCGCCACCACCGACAGCCCTTCCACCGTGTGCTGCATCATCAACTGGATTTTCGAACGCCGGTCCATGGAGCTCAGCAGCTCCTGGTTCTGGCTCTGGATGGCCAGCTCGACCCGGGTCCGCATCATCTCTGACGCCCGATCGACACGACGAGACAGATCCTCCAACCGGTCACCCACGGACTGGCAGGTCTCCACCGCAGGGGTCAGGCGCCGCGTCATGAATTCGGTGAGGGTCAGATGGCCGCTCAACTCGTCTTCGCGCAGGGCTGCGAGTCGGGACAGCACCAACTGGTGGTAGGCCCGTGTTGCCGTAAACCGGAACGTGGAGCGGGCGCGGAAGGCCTCGATGCGGGCGGCGATGTCGGTCAGTCGGGCCAGAATCGCGGGTTCGTCCACGTCTGCGTTGTCGGCCAGTGTCTGGGTGATGGCCGCCAGGGTCTGATCCATATCCGCCAGGCCGGGCGAGATGTCCCGGGCCAGGGGCAACGCCAGAAGCGCCATCAAACGATAGGTCTCGATTTCCATCACCCGTTGGGTCAGCCGCCCCAACTGGCTGTCGGACATGTGGTGGTTGAGGATCATGAACCGGCCGAAGCCATCGCTGTGCAGCCGGAACGTCCCCCAGATCCGGGCGGCACCTTCCTGCGGGCTGCTGCCCACCAGCCGCAGCTCTTCGAACCAGGGCCGCACCCGCGCCAGGTCGACGTCCGGGCCGCCGGCCGCCTGCTGCACGTCCAGGTGAAATGCCGCAACCACAGTCCCCTGTAGCTGCTCCAGCCAGCCTTTGGGCAGATGGGTGATGCCGGTCGACGTAAACGGATCGGCCTCGGGATCGGCCCGACTGATGAAGGTGTAGGAGGCAAATTCCAGGTGCATCTCCCGCCGGATGCGCAGGGTGCCGAAATCCTTTTCGTAGCAGCTGACTTCATGGACGGGCGCCTCGAACCCCAGCAGGCGGTGCAGGTGCTGCAGGTGTCGGAACTGTTCGCGACGCTGGCCCGGTGTGGTCAGCAGCGCGATATGAGTCACCCGGGCCGGGCAGGACAACACCTGGAACGGCCGTGAATGCAGCTCGTTGTAGAGCTCATCGCGCAGCGGGTGCAAATCGAGGCGGACGAGTGACGGGTGCAAGACAATGTTCCTCAACGGGTTTTATGACGGTCCTGTGATGACCATAGGCCAAAGCGGTGTAACCGGGAAGGCGACGATGGGAGTAGGTCGATCATCATGAATATGTGTCGAAAAAATTCACACATCTTGTTCATGCTTCTGAATAATCAGTGATTTTTTCACCTAAAGCGACTGATTTAGGGCATGAATTCCGTTTGTGGATCGCATATTGCTGCTGTCGGCGTCGGCCCGGATGGGCCCATGGATATGGACAGGATTCTAACGATAAGGAGTTGTTATGAAGACGGGAGCAGTGTTGTTGGCTGGATGCCTGATGGCGGCGAATGCCGGCGCCGCAACGATTCACTTCACCGGTAACATCGAATACCACAACGATGTCGTCTACACCTACTTCACCCTGGATAACGACGCGGACGACGTGCGGATCTGGACGGATTCGTATCAGGGTGGAACCAACTTTGATCCGATCACGGCGCTCTGGAATGCGGACGGGTCACTTATTGATGAAAACGACGACAACAGCGGCATCAATCCGTCGACCCAGACCCGTTTTGACTCAGGGTTTTCACTGAGCAGCCTGGCGGCGGGGAATTACATCTTTACCATCGCCACCTTTAACAACGCGGCGCAAGGCAACATGCTGTCCGACGGGTTCGCATACGACGGCCTGGACCCGATTCCCCTGGCCGAATGGGATCAGCCCGCCAGTCACGAGGGCATGGGCCCGAACTGGAGCCTCTGGCTGGACGGCGTCGACAGCGCTTCCAACCCGGACGATGCGGCGTCCGTCCCCGAGCCGTCCTCCGTCGCCCTGTTGGGGCTGGGTCTGCTGGGCCTGGGCCTGCGGCGCGCCCGTCGCGGTTGAGTCCCTGCGAGCTGGCGTGACAGAACGCCAGCTCGCTCGCCGGATCTCTCTAGATATACTCCCAAAGCCACTGCTCGACCTGACGCTTGTCCTTGCGCGAGGTCAGGCGCTCGGTATCCAGTGACATCGGCTGGATCTGCGGGCACTGCACATCGCTGCAGTCCAGGCTGAAGGTCCGTGCTGCACCGAACGGGTGGTCTTCCGGTCCGTAGATGGAGATGATGGTCAGCCGCAGTGACAGGAAGTCCACCTCCCGGTCCCGGGGTAACCCGTTGTCCACCTGGACACCGCCGGCAACCGCAGCCCGCTCGATCAACTCCCGGAAACTCTTCACCTCGATACAGGCGCCGCTGTGTAACGGCCCCTGCCGAGTGCGTTCGCGAACGGGTTTGCGGTTCTCGTCATCGTCCAGGCTTTCGTCCGGATCGGTGGCGGTGGTGCAGAAAACCCCTTCCGACGTTTCCAGCTCGACCACCAGGCACTGGATGAAAATGGGCTCCTTGCTCATGTTGCAGATCAGGCAGGGGGAATCCAGGTCGTCCTTGCCCACGCCCTTGTTGATCAGCAGGCGCGGTCGGGTATCCCGCCGGTAGGTTGTGTAGAGGAGTTGCGCGTAGAACAGCCAGATGGCCAGCGTGCAGACGCTGGTGATGACCTGTAATACGCCGCTGTTTTGGTTGAGCCAGTCGATCAAAGACGCTCTCCTTGTCCTGATGGGCCCCGCGCGGGCGTTGCATTCGAAATCGTCCAGCATGAACTTTCATTGATTCGACGACAAGCAGGCCGGCCGAAGGGCTTTCCCGGTCCATGAATGATAGTCTGTACGGCTATTTAACGGGGACATCGAGATGGGCGTACTCTTCGAAGAGATTGATAGCCAGCCGTCCGACATCGGCGAGATCACACTCCGGCGGCGTCGCATTCCGGCGTTGGGCGAGCGCGATATCTACGAAGTGAAACTGGGCGAGGAATTCCTCATGTCCAGCATGTTCGTGGACGCTGAAGTGGCGCTGGCGGACCTGGGCCTGGGCGCGTTGACTGGCGATGACTTCGCGGTTGTTGTGGGCGGTTTGGGGCTGGGTTATACCGCCGACGCCGCGCTGCGCGACAAGCGCGTGGGTGAGCTGCTGGTGGTGGAAATGCTGGAGCCGGTCATCCGCTGGCACCAGCAGGAAAAAGTCCCGCTGGGCGCCGTGTTCAACCAGGACGATCGTTGCCGCTTTGTGAATGGCAGTTTCTTTGAACTGGCCGTCGAGGGCGGGTTTGATCCATCGCAACCCGGGCGCCAGTTCGATGCCATCCTGCTGGACATCGACCATTCCCCGAGCGACTTCCTGGACGAAGGCAATGCCAGCTTCTACCAGCCGGACAGCCTGCGCCTGATGAGCCGGCAGCTCAAGCCGGGTGGCATATTCGCGGTCTGGTCCAACGAGCCACCGGCAGACGCCTTCATGGCGGATCTGGGTGCCGTCTTCACGGGTGTCGAGGCGAAGGTTGTCAGTTTCTTCAATCCGTTCCAGAACGGCGAATCGTCGAATACCGTCTACCTGGCCCGCCAGCCGGCCTGAGCTGTCGGCTCAACGCCAGCTCACCAGGCAGCCACCGCGCACCCTGTAGCGCCCGGTTTCCTTGCCGCGGCGCTCGTAGACCCACCACTGGCCTTCCTTGTGGTCCGGATCCCCCAGCACGTAATTGAGTTGTTGAGCGCTCATCCCCGTCTTGACTTGCCGCCGGGCCCGCCAGGTGCGCAGCTGGGTCGACTGGACGTAACCGAGATCACAGCCGTCGGTCGATTGGCGGCGCTTGGCGTGATGGGTGGGCTGCCAGACTTCCACGTCGGTGCCGGTGTCCAACCGGCCGCCGGTGGTGACCGGGTTGACCTCGACTTCCTTCGCATGGTCCGAGCAGGCCGAGTCGGAAAAGACCACCTGGCCGCTGGGGCCCTGGCATTGATAGATGGCGGCGGACACCGCCGGACAGGCACTCATGCCGAGCATGAGCACCAGAAGGGACGTGCGCATCCTGCGTTCTCCTGCCCAATCCGTGGGCGTTGGTTGTTCTCTGAACGCGTCAGCCTACCAGAAAGGATGGATGGCTGCCTGTCAGTGGGAGGGTTGTTGAGGCGGGTGACGCGGCAGGAGCAGGTCGAACACCACCCCATCGGGATCGCCGACATTACGGGCGCTGATGTGCCCGCCGTGGTAGTCGGTGATCAGCCGCACGATCTGCAGACCCTGGCCCAGGTGGCCGTCCTGCTGGCCTTCGCGCAGGGACACGAACGGGCTAAAGATTTCGCTGGTCAAGTGAGCGGGCAGCGGCGCTCCTGCATTGAACACCTGCAGGTGCCAGACCGCGTCCCGGTCTTCCAGGCGCACTTCGATCAGGCCGCCGATCGGGGTGAAATCCCGGGCATTGTCCACCAGCTTGTCCAGCAACTGGACCAGCAGTTCCGGTGAGCCCACAAACGGACAACCCGAGGTCGGTCCCTCGTAACGAATCGTGTGGTCCGGATCCAGGCTCTGGTAGGCCGCGGTGGCCTGGGCGACCACATCAGCGAGGTCGAAGGATTCCCGTTCGGCCTGCTCGAAACTCTTTTCCAGCCGCGCCGCTTCGCTCATGCCATGCAGAATCTGGCTGAGGCGGTCGGTGGCCTGGTTGGCCCGGTCGATGTAGGGCGAGTTGGCCACCTCCGGGTTATCGTGGCGCAGGTTCTCCAGAGACGAACGCACCACCGCTACCGGCGTTTTCAGCTCGTGGGACAGGCGTCGGGCGAAACTTTCCAGGTAGTCGGTGTAACCGTGCAGGTTGTCGATCAGCCGGCTGAACTGGCGTGACAGCTCGCCCAGTTCATCGCCGGCACGGCTTTCCGGAATCCGCTTGAGCAGGCGTCCATCGGCATCCACCGTTGCCGCCACGCTGCGTTGTAGCCGCGTGATCCGCCAGGACAGCCAACTCGCGTAGCCGAGCAGCGTCAGCACCAGCAGACCCACGAACAGCACACTGCGGACGATCACCCGGCCCAGCGTATCGCCGGACAGGGCCAGGATGTCTTTCAGCGATTGTTCGAGCACCAGCGTGACCGGCGCGCCGGACGGGGTGGTCAGGGTGCGCCGATACACCAGTGCAGACTCCTCGTCACCGTGACGCACCAGTCCCTGCTCGGGGATGGTGGGCACCGCATAACGCGGCGACGCCTCCGGAAGCGGTGCCGGATCGGGCTGGAAGCGACGCAGCAGGGCACGCAGGCCGTTGAGGGCAATCTGTTCGACGATCTGCCCCGGCCCCAGGCTGTCAAAATCCGTATGGTCTTCCTGCAGCGGCCCCTGACTGTCCACCAGGACCCAACCCTTGTCGTGCAGCAAGAGCACCCGTTGGCCCGCGCCCAGTAACGGCTGAATCTCGCCGCCCAGGACGGTCAGCGGATAGAGCAGGTGGGGCAGGTGGTGGCCGGCGTCGTAACCCATGTGCCCAAGGAGGCGGTAGCCGCCGCTCAGGCTGGGGTCCGGATGCCAGACTTCGAAGCCGATTTCGCTGTTCAGCGCAGGCCGGGGCATCCTCAGCTCCACCTGATAACCTTGGGCGGTGGCCTGCCAGACGCCAGTGACCCGGTAGTCGCCGGGGCCGCCATCGGATGCGGCGCCCACCACCGGGCCGGGCGCCGGCGTGCGGATTTCCCGGGAGATGGCGTGGCCGTTGTCGTTCAGGTAGAGGCGCAAATGGGCATGGGGCGCCTCGGGGTTACCCGGATCGAAATAGCGGCCCGGCGCCTGGCGCACGCGGATCAGCAGATACAGGGACTGGCCGTCCACGGCTGCGCGCCACTGCACGGGATCGTCTGCCGAGACCGGGCTGGCGTAGGCGGAATCCGTGTCCTCGTCCCAACTGGGCCAGTCGTCGCCGTAACCGTCGATGAACAGGTGCCGTGTCAGCGGTTGGGCATACAGCAGTCGCTGGTCCGGAGCAGGCAGGGCATTGAGGCTGGCGCGGTCGTTCTCGATCAGGTGCTGCAGCCGAGCGGACTGCCGGGCCAGCTGCTCGGTGGCCTGGGCACGCAGCGCCGAGTCCAGCTCCAGCACGAACTGCAGGCCCGCCCAGGGAATCAGCAACACCAGCAGGCAGGCGATCAGCAGCTGGCGTTTGAGGGTCAGGCGGACCATGCAGGCTCAGGATTCATGGGCGTTCCAGCGGTAGCCGAAGCCGTAGGCCGTCTGCACGGCGTCGAACGCCGGGTCGGTCTGCTGGAATTTGCGCCGGATGCGTTTGATGTGGGAGGTCACCGTGTTGTCGTCGAGGACGGTGTTAGCCGCCTCCATCAGCTGGGTGCGGCTGCGAACGTGGCCCGGGTGCTGGACCAGCGAGTGCAGCATCCAGAATTCGGTGACCGTCAGCTCCACAGCCTGGCCGTCCCATTCCGCGGTCATGCGATCGACATTCAGCGACAGGCGGCCCCGTTGCAGTTTTTCGTCCGCCTGCTGGCTGCTCTGGGACCAGGCGTCCGCCCGGCGCAGCAAGGCGGCGATACGGGCGAACAGATGGTCCAGGCTCATGTCCTTGGTGACGTAGTCGTCCGCGCCCAGGCGCAGGCCGGCAACCGAGTCCGCGTCGCTGTCGCGGGCGGTCAGGAATATGATGGGCAGCAGCGCCGAACGCTGGCGCAGGGCCTGGCAGAGGTCGAAACCGCCCTCAATCTCCTCGCCCAGACCCACGTCGATGATGGCCAGGTCAGGCAGCGGGCCTTTCAGACCTTCCAGGGCTTCCGGGCGGCCGGCGTAGACCGTCACCTCGTACCCCCGTCGCTGCAGGGCATCCCGGTAATTTTCCCGGATCGCGGGTTCGTCCTCGACTAGCACGATATGGCGTTTCATACATCCGGCTCACAGCTTCCCTAAAGACTGACGGCTATTTAAACATGCCGGGGGCCCCTCGCAAGCATTGGCCGTCCATTTGCCACAATTGATCACGATTGACCCGCAATCCCGACAGGTTCTCCCACGGCTTTGCCTTTCCCGGACGGTGTAATAGCCAAAAATCGAATGGCAAAGAGGACATGCTGTGCAAAACCTGATCCTGTCACGGCCCCGTGGCCTGCACTCGAAAACGACCGCCCGCCCCCGTTTGTTGCGGGTGATGGAAGGTATCAGTCTGTGGCTGGCAGTGGCGTTGTTTTTCGTCCTGCAATCGGCGGCAGCGCGGGCGAGTGAGTCGCCCGGTACCGGCGAACTGCGCCTGATGACGCCGTCAGGGCACATCGAAACCGCGCTGGCGCTGAACACCGATTACCGCGTCAATGTCAGCGCACTACTGGCCGATACCCGCCTCAAGCAGACCTTCCGCAATACCAGCGACGACTGGCGCGAGGGCACCTACGTCTTCCCCTTGCCGGAAAAGGCCAGCGTGTACGCCATGCGACTGCACATCGGTGAGCGGGTCATCGTGGGTGAGATCAAGACCCGGGAGGATGCTCGCAAGACCTACGAAGAGGCCAAGTCCGAAGGCAAACAGGCCGCCCAGGTGGAACAGCAACGGCCCAACCTGTTCACCACGCGCGTGGCCAATATTCCGCCGGGCGAGACGGTCACCGTGGAACTGCGCTACCAGCAGCGGGTGACTTACCGGGATGGCGAATTCAGTCTGCGCCTGCCCACCACCCTGACGCCCCGTTACATGCCGGGCGACCCGCTGGTGGATGATCCCAAACCGGTCGCCTGGCAACAGGGCTGGGCGGTGCCCACCACCGAGGTGCCGGATGCCGACGCCATCAGTCCCTACACCGTCAATCCCGGCGATGTGCCGGCGGGGAGTCATCGGGCCCAGTTGCACCTGACCCTGAACGCCGGCCTTCCGATCGAGCAGGTGGTCAGCCCCAGTCACGCGCTGGATTCGGTCTGGCGCGGCCAGCAGGTGGAGGTGAGCCCCAAGGGCGACGGCGTCACCATGGACCGGGACGTGGTGGTGCGTTGGCGCCCGAAGCGGGAGCAGACGCCTTCCGCGGCTGTCTTCCACGAGCAGTACGACGGCGAAGACTATCTGTTGGCGATGGTCGTCCCCGGCCTGAACGGCGGACAGTCGTTATCGCGGGAGCTGATCTTCGTGGTGGACACCTCCGGCTCCATGGCGGGTGAATCCATCCGCCAGGCACGTGAGGCCCTGCTGGCCGGGCTGGAAACACTGAAACCCGGGGACCGCTTCAACATCATCCAGTTCAACAGCACCACGTCGGCCCTTTTCGGCAGCGCTCGCAATGTGAGTGCTGACTCACTGCGGGCGGCGCGTCAGTATGCGGCCAACCTGTCGGCCAACGGCGGAACGGAAATGTCACCGGCCCTGGACCGGGCCTTGCGCCAGCAGGGGCCCGCCAGTGAAAAACCGTCCACCCAGGTACGCCAGGTGCTGTTCATGACCGACGGTGCCGTCGGTAACGAGCAGGCGCTGTTCCAGCAGATTCACGACCAGTTGGGCGGCACTCGACTGTTCACCGTGGGCATCGGTTCGGCCCCCAATATGCACTTTATGCGCGAGGCGGCCCGCTTCGGCCGGGGGACGTTCACCGCGGTGGGCAGCAGCGCTGAAATCGGCAGCCAGTTGGGGAGCCTGCTGGACCGCATGGCCGCTCCGGTGCTGGGCAATCTCTCGGCGAGCTGGCCGGACCAACCGACGGCGTTTCCCGAACGCCCCGGTGATCTGTTCCAGGGGGAACCCCTGGTGCTGGTGGCCCGCGGCCAGGCGCCGGCCGGTGAGCTCAAGCTGAGCGGCGAGTTGCCGGACGGCACGCCCTGGCAACGCGCCCTGAAACTGGACGCCGCGGCACCCGGCCAGGGCCTGCATCGCTACTGGGCACGTCAGCAGATCGACCAGATCAGCGACCAGCGTATCTATGGCGCCTCCGAGGCGGATATCCGTGCCGAAGTCACGCCGCTGGCCCTCGCGCATGGCCTGGTGACGCCGTACACGAGTTTCGTGGCGGTGGATCAGACCCCGGTCCGGACCCAGGAAGACAAGCTCAAAGCGGAGTCGGTGCCCACCCTGCTGCCGGCGGGCAGTACCCCGGGTATGCTGCGCTACCCGCAGACTGCCACCCCGTCTTCCCTGCTGATCCTGATCGGCCTGGCGGGTCTGATGCCGGCGTTCGCTGTGTTTCTGGCCCGGCGGAGGGTTTTTGGATAATGCGCGCCCTGATGATGTTGACCGTCGCCGCCGCCATCACCCTGGTGGCCGGCCTGTGGATTCCGCTGAAGGCCCAGCTGGCCCAGGAACTGCTCAACATGGCCTGGGCCCAGAGCCAGGCCGAACAGGCCCGGAATCGACCCTGGCCCTGGGCGGATACCTGGCCCGTCGGTCGGCTGCGGTTGCCGGACGGGAACGAACCGATGGTGGTCCTGGCGGGTACCAGCGGCGAAAGTCTGGCCTTCGGACCGGGGCACGTCACCGCCTCGGCGCTGCCGGGGCACGCCGGTACCGTGATCCTGGCCGGCCACCGCGATACCCATTTCAGTGTGTTGCAGGAAATCCGGGTGGGCGACAAGCTGGCCCTGCAGGGCCTCGACGGCGACTGGCATCGGTATCAGGTGGTGAACGAGCGGGTGGTGGACTCCAGACAGTCGCGCCTGGATTTCCGGCCGGATGGTATCAATCGGTTGGTTCTGGTGACCTGCTATCCGTTCGACGCCCTGGATCCCCACGGGCCGATGCGCTATGTGATCGAGGCGGAGGACCTGAACGAGCTGCAGGCCGGCGGGCAGGTTGCTGTCAGACCGACTCGAACGCAGGCCATTGTCCCACCCAAAAGTGATCTATTGACCTCTGCCAACGTAGGACTTTGACATTGTTTGACAAAAGTCAGATTCCGGCGCACATTTGATGCACACTAATCGGAGACAGTGTCATGTTCCTGCAGAAACGGCAAGGAGAGCACGGGCCATTGCCGCCCCGGTCAAGCCGCTATTTCGCGGCCGGGCGACGCTGGTATTTCACGACGCGGGAAAAAACCACGCTGGGGCCTTTCGAGTCTTTCGAACAGGCGGAGCAATCGGTGAAAGCCTACATCGAAGATGTGGACGCCCATCGCCGGGGGGCTTCCGTGGATTACAGCTACGGCGTCGTGCTGCACGACTATGAAACCTGCACCGCCGCCCACTGTCAGCAGTGCCGGGAAATGGCCCGACTCCTGTCCTAACGGGCTGATGGCCTGTTTATCACGGTTCCAATAAACGAACCGGATCGATATCCTATGCGGCCCGGCGCACAGGTGTGCGCCGTTTGGTGAGCTGTGGAGTCTGTCCCGATGCGTTTTTTACGAGCACTGCTGGCGTGGCTGTCGGTGCCTGTCCTCTGCCTGCTGGGCCTGTTTCTGTGCATGGCGCGGCCTTTCAATCCCGATAACACCCGTATCCTGGGCTGGGCGATTGCCCGCACCGGCCGCTGTCTGCTGGGGCTGGAGCGCCCTCTGGATGGTTACGAAAACATGCCCCTGAACCGGCCGACCGTGATCATTGCCAACCACCAGCACAACGACGACCTCTTCCTGATGGGCGATCTGCTGCCGCCGCGCACCGTGGCGATCGGTAAGGCGTCCCTGCGCTGGATTCCCTTCTTCGGGCAGGTGTTCTGGTTGGGCGGCAATGTCCTGATCGACCGCAAACGCTCCAGCCGCGCCGTGGCCGTGATCCAGACCACGGCGGAGGCGATGACCCGGGAACGCAAGAGCCTGTGGATTTTTCCCGAAGGCACACGCAGCCACGGTGAAAACCTGCAGCCGTTCAAGAAAGGGGCCTTCTACGCGGCCATCGCCGCCAATGCGCCCATCACCATGGTCTGTGCCGAGGCTTACCGCTCGGAAACCCGGGGACTGCTCGGCCGACGTCGCCCGGTGCGGTTGCGGGTGTTGCCGCCAGTCGAAACCCGCGACCTGTCCTCCGACGATGTTCCCGAGCTGATGGCCCGCTGCCATCGAGAGATGAGCCAGGCCATCCACGAGATGGGAACCGGGGAATCGGCCTGAGGTCTTTACCTTCGCCGTGACTGCTTGACTTCGCAGCGCTTTTCCTTCGGTATGTGGGGATTGTCGCATGGGGCGGCAAGGTGCAGCCGGGCCACGGTGTCCGGCTTCAGAGTGGCGAAAGGGAGTGATGCGATGAATCTGATTCTGTTTCTGATCATTGGCGGCGTCGCCGGATGGCTGGCCGGTTTGATCATGAAAGGGCGTGGTTTTGGCGTACTCGCCAATATCGGCATTGGTATTGTCGGCTCGTTGATCGGTGGCTTCCTGTTCAGTCTGTTGGGGCTGTCTTCCCACGGCACCATCGGCTCGCTGGTGACCGCAACCGTGGGTGCCATCGTATTGTTATGGATCGTGAGCGCCATCAAGAAGGCGTGAACGCCGCCACGGAGCCTCCGGGAATGTCCCGGGGCTCCCTCACCGCAGTCGTGGAGATTCCTGGAGAATGATCGTACCGGTTACCGCCGTCTTTGCCGCCATCACGGCCATCCTGATGCTGTTCCTCGCCCTGCGGGTGTCGCTGTTCCGTCGCAAGCTCAATGTGGGTATGGGCGATGGCGGTCAGAAGGATATCCAGGTGGCGATCCGCGCCCACGCCAACCTGGTGGAATACGCCCCGATCACACTGATCCTGATGGGGCTGGGTGAGCTGAACGGGGTCTACGTGATTTACGTTTACGCCATCGGCATGCTGTTCATCGTGGGCCGCCTGCTGCACGCCTGGGGCTTTATCCGCAGTCGCGGTGGCTATGCGCTGAGCCGCATGTTCGGCACGCTGTTCACCTGGCTGTCGATCCTGGTCATGGCGGCACTGACGCTGCTTAACGTGGTCCAGGTTTCCCTTTAATTTCGTCCAGGCTTGTCCCTGACCCGTAACCTCAGAGCCGTTTGCGGCGGAGGGTGTAGTTCAGCTTCGATTGGATGCGCTCGCCGTCGCGGTTCAGCATTTCCAGATCCCCTTCGGGAAGCCGGCGGTACATCCGGACGACCTTGCCATTGTCACCCTGCAGGCTGATGCGCCCCAGATCCATCGGATCGGTGGGCGGCAGGACCTGCCACTGACCTTCCCGTTCCGTGACATCGCCGTTGCGCTCCTGATAGGTCTCGGTCAGTTTGTAGGTGTCCGGTTCCCGGTAGAGGGTCAGGCGGGTCTCGATCCCCGGGCAATCCGCGCAGGGCAGGGTGCCTTCCCAGACGCCGTACGGTGAGCGTTCGGTTACCGGTGTCTGGCTGGCACATCCGGTCAGCAGAGCCGCGGTCATCAGGGCACTGAGCGTCATTGGGCGCATGGGTCGCCTCCTTGGCAAGGGGTAGCGGGTCAGGAAAGGGGAAAGAATCGCAGGTTCGCTGGGCGGGTTCAATCCGGCGTATCAGGCGACACGCCGGATTGAGAAGGGGCAGGAAGAATCGATTACTGGGCCTTCGCCATCTGTTCGCTGTGGTAGTCCAGATCCAGGCGGCGGTTGGCGGCGCTGTCTTCCGGGTTCGTCAGCGGCTTGCGGCTGCCCCAGCCCACCACCTCGATGCGGCTCTCGTCGATGCCTTCGCTCTTGAGGATCTTCGCCGCGCTGTTGGCCCGCAGGCGGGACAGGAAGGCGTTGTACTCTTCCGGCCCGTGGCTGTCGGTATGGCCGTTGATGCTGACGGTCACTTCCGGGTGGGCCTTCATGTAGGCGGCGTGTTGGCGCAGGATGGCCTGGTCTTCCTCCGACAGACGATGCTTGTCGAAGCCGAAGTAGAATTTCATCTGGTGCGGCTTGCGGGGGCTGTCATCCATCGCATTCACCTGTGCGTTGCTGGCTTGTACCTGGGCCGCGTGGGCCATCAGTTCCGGGTTGTCCAGGACGAGAACGGTCATATCTTTTTCCTCAGGTGCATCGGCGATGCGATCATCCGTTTTGGGCTCACTATTGTCGGCTGCTGCCTGTGTCGCAATTGGCCGTTGGTCGATGTGTTGCCGGGTGTCGGCGACGGCCGGCTGGGCCGGAGTCGCCGTGGCCGCCTCGTTTTCCGGTCCGCCGCTGGAGGCGCAGCCGCTGATAACGCCCAGCAGCAGGGCGCCTGCGGCGAACCGCCAGCGGCCCGCCTCAGATTGAATGCGGACTGTGTGAAAGGGGTATGACAAACGCTGTGGCATGGAAAAACTCCTGATCGTCGGTTTGGGGCGCCGGCCCCGTCTCTGTCTCTCAGGATCTATTTCAGCGCGATAATCTGGCACCGCTGTGGTAAAAAGCAGACCGGATCGGATGAAATGTGATGAAATCGGGCAGGACCTGCGACGGCTGTCCGTTGCCATGGACGTACTATGCTGATAATTCCCGTCGAACGCGCCGTGGACTGGCGCCGCCCGCCCTGGATGACCCTGGGCATCATGCTCACCTGCCTGCTGGTGTTCCTGTTCTACCAATCCGGTGACAGGCACCGGATGGGCTCGGCCATCGAACAATACCTGGATGCCGACCTGGACCAGCTGGAAGCCCCGGCCTACGAGACCTATCTGGAACGCCGGATCCGCCTGGAGGGCGAAACCGGCCTGACCTCGCGACTGGGTTCGGTGCGGGACCTGATAGCCCAGGACCGGCGTGTTGTCCTGGCCCAGGTGCTGCTGAGCGACGCCGGTTTCTACCATTACCTGCTGGACAACCAGTCGGTGATCTGGTCGACGGAGCAGCGCACCTACTGGGCTGAACACCGAATCCCCATTCAGGCAGAATACGTCAGCCATCTCTCCGCCATGGCCGCAGGCGTGGTGCCGGCCGACCTGTCGCTGGCGGACCTGATCAGCTACCAGTTCCTGCACGGTGGCTGGATGCACATCATCGGCAACCTGCTGGTGCTGTTCATGCTGGGCTTCACCGTGGAGCGGGCGCTGGGTCCGGTGAAATTCCTGTTGGCCTACCTGTTATGCGGCGCGGTGTCGGGGCTGGTGTGGGCCGGCTTCAACTGGGGGCAGTACTTGCCGCTGGTGGGGGCTTCCGGCGGTATCGCCGGTCTGATGGGGATGTACGTCGCGCTGTTCGGCCGCCAGCGCATCCGCTTCTTCTACTTTCTCGGCGTTTATTTCGACTATTTCCGGGCGCCGGCCCTGGCCCTGTTGCCGGTCTGGATCGGCAAGGAAATCTACGATCACTTCTTCGCTAGCGCCACGGGTGTGGCCTACATTGCCCACGCCGGTGGCCTGGCGGTGGGCGCGGGCCTGGTCTGGCTGCTGGGTCGCAGCTGGTTACAGCCCCGTGAGACGTTCTACGAGCCGGAAGAGGACGAACAGGAAGAACGCTTCCGCAGCGCCTACGGCCAGGCCATGGGCCGGATCAGCGCGCTGGATTTTGAACAGGCCCGTCTGCAGTTCGAGGCCCTGTGGCAGCGGCATCCGGAGCGGATCGTCCTGCTCGAGCACCTGTACCAGCTGGCCAAGCTGCGTCCGGACAGCGAAGCCTACCGCGACCGGGCCCGGGAGCTGATGCAGGCAACCCAGGCCCGTCATCAGCCCGAGCGCATGCTGGCGGTGTGGCAGGAATACCAGGGCAAGGGGCAGCCGCATCATCCGCTGGCGGCGGAGGACCACAACCGGGTCTTCTTCGCCGGTCTGCGCAGCGGCGACCTGAAGACGGCGGAACGGGTGTTCGAACGCCTGCGGGCGGCCGGTGACCTGTCGCTGGTGGAAGAAGCCTGCCGCCTGCTGGCGGCGGAGTTCGAGAAGCGGCAGATGACGCCCAAGGCGCGGCACTACCGCGATCTGCTGGGGCAATTGGGTCAGGCCTGATCGGTCCCGAAACGAGCCGCCGGCCCGCGCAGCGGTTGCTGGTTGCGTGCCTGCTCCAGGTAGGTGTCGATCGACGCATGCAGGGCGTGGCCGGTACAGCGCTTCTGGATGAAGTTGAGAAAGGCCGAGGCCTTTTCCCACTGCCCCAGTTGGGCCAGGGACTGCGCCACCAGCAGGTAGGCCGGTGCCAGCTCGTCATTGTCCGGGAATCGCTTGTGGAAATCCTGCAGTAAACGCAGCACCTCGCGGTGCTGTCCGTAATGGTTCAGGACCCGGGCACAGGCGACGGCCAGTGCCGGATCGTCCAGTCGAAAGCCCGGTTCCACCTTTTCCAGTCGCTGCAGGAAGTCCGCCAGACCCTCGGCATCGCGCTGATCGGCCAGCCATTGCAGCAGCCGCGGATGGGCCCGGTAGAGTTCGCCGTTATCGTTCGTGGCCACCAGCAACCGATAGAGCTGGCCCAGACGCAGGGGATGGTTCGGATGGCTCTTGAGGCCGGACTTGATCAGGCTCAGCGCCCGCTCGTAGTTGCCGTCCTTGAGGTTCATATCGATGTCGGCGTCGAGCCTCAGGGAGCGGTCCGGCTCCCGGCGCACGGTCTCATCGTCCTGCAGGTCACTGGCGAAGCCCAGTTCTTCCTGATACTGGAACAGCAGGTAGCCCATCATGTGGAAGAAAATCAGGGTGAAGGTACTGCTGATAAAGCCGGACAGGGGCTGGGCGACGATTGGCGCAAAATGGTTAACGGCAAACTCCTGCACGGCGGCGCTGGCCAGCATCATCAGCACCAGGTGCCCGTACAGCACGAAGTAAGGCCAGCCGATGCGGGAAATCAGCGAGATCAGGTTGGCCGGGTTCACCGCCGGTCCCACCGCTTCTTCCATGCCCAGGATCATCACGCTGGCCGGCAGCACCAGGATCACAAAGGCCATGGCCACCAGTGACAGCAGCGGTCCCCCGACCAGGCCGGCGCTGTAGACCAGCGCCCCCATCAGGATAAACACCAGCAACTGCAGGAGGACGATGCCGAACCCGGAGCCGGTAAAGGCCGTCGCCAGCGGCGGAGGCGTCATGTGGCCGTCGGCGGTGTGGCGGATGACCGCGTAGGTGTACTTGAACAGTGCCAGCAGCAACAGCAGGCTCACTACCAGGCCGATCAGGTTGCGATCCAGCAGCAGTGGCACGAACGTACAGATGCCCACGACCATCAGCGGATCAGAATGGAACGGATAGCGGAAGAACGCGGGAATCCGGTTCCAGAACGGCTCCACCTGTGTTGCCGCGCCCAGGTAGCGCAGGGTCTGGCTGCAGTGCGGGCAGGAGCCGTGCCGGCGATGGGTGTCGGCGTCGGGCATGCACACCAGGCAAAATTCCTGCTGGCAGTGATTGCAGTGCCACTTGGCGGCGGTATTGGGATGGTAATGACAGTAGTGTTTCACGTCGCGCTGCTAAGGTGTTGATCTGGCCCACAATCATGGCAGAAGGCGGGAGGCGGGACCAGCGCCGGTGGCGCTCCGGATGTTGGCTTTTCGTAAAATTGCGGACACGGCGGGCGACGCGGGTCCGTTAGAATACAGAGACAGACGATTCATTCTTGCCCGGCCGGTGACTGCAGGCCGCTCCGGGCCCCGGGAGGCATGATTGACCCGACACCAGCCCGACCTCCGGTCCGTGGAGACCGCGACAGCCCCTCACGAGGCCTACACCTGGCGCCAGATCGCCCGCTTCGCGCTGACCCACCGGCGCCGGCTGGTGCGTGCGAATATCATTGCCGTGCTGGCGACACTGGTGAGTGTGCCATTGCCCTTGTTGCTGCCGGTGCTGGTGGACGAGGTGCTGCTGGACAAGCCCGGCCCGGTGCTCCCGGTGATGAACACGGTATTGCCGGAAAGTTGGCAGATACCGGCGGTCTACATCGCGTCCATGGTGCTCCTGGCGTTCTTGATGCGCGTCCTGGCGCTGGCCTTCAACGTGGCCCAGTCGCGGGAGTTTTCCATTATTTCCAAGGACGTGGTCTTCCGGATCCGTGAACGTCTGCTGGGCCGGCTCGGGCGCATCGCCATGTCGGAATACGAAACCCTCGGGTCCGGCGCCGTCACGGCGCATTTCATCACCGATTTGGACACCATCGACAAGTTTCTCGGCACCACCATCAGCCGTTTCCTGGTGGCCAGCCTGACGGTGCTGGGAACGGCGGGCGTCCTGCTCTGGGTTCACTGGGAGCTGGGCCTGCTGATCCTGCTGTTCAACCCGCTGGTGATCTTCTGCACCATGTTGATCGGCAAGCGGGTGAAGGAACTCAAGCGGCGGGAGAACAGCGCCTACGAGGTGTTTCAGGGTGACCTGACCGAGACCCTGGACGCCATCCACCAGTTGCGCGCGGCCAATCGCGAAGGTCACTACCTGCGCCATCTGGTGGACCGGGCTCGCGGCGTGCGCGATCACGCCGTGCAATTCGAGTGGCGCAGCGACGCCGCCACCCGCGCCAGCTTTACCCTGTTCCAGTTCGGCGTGGACAGCTTCCGTGCCGCCGCCATGATCACCGTGCTGTTGAGCGACCTGAGCATCGGCATGATGTTCGCCATCTTCGGCTACCTGTGGTTCATGCTGACGCCGGTGCAGGAAATGCTGAACATGCAGTACGCGTTTTACGCCGCCAATGCCGCCCTGGCCCGGATCAACCGACTGTTGCAGCTGAAGGAAGAGCCGCGCTATCCGGCGCTGGAGAACCCGTTCCAGAACCGCCACACCGTCAGCCTGACCCTGCGCGATGTGTCATTCCGCTACGGCGAAGAAGACGTGCTGCGGCACATCAACCTGGATGTAGCGCCGGGCGAGAAAGTGGCCATTGTCGGCGCCAGCGGTGGCGGAAAATCCACCCTGGTTCAGGTGATCCTGGGCATGTACACGCCCACCCAGGGCGAGATCCTGATCGACGGCGTGCCAGTGCAGCGTATCGGCCTGGAGTGCCTGCGCGAGCATGTGGCCACGGTCCTTCAGCATCCCGCGCTGTTCAACGACACCGTGCGCCAGAACCTGACCATGGGTCGCGAGCAAAGCGACGAGGCGCTGTGGCATGCCCTGCGGATCGCGCAACTGGACCACACCATCCAGGCCATGGACAAGGGGCTGGAAACCCGCATTGGCCGCCAGGGCGTGCGCCTGTCCGGCGGTCAGCGCCAGCGGCTGGCGATTGCCCGCATGGTGTTGTCGGACCCGTCGGTGGTGATCCTGGACGAGGCCACCTCGGCGCTGGATGCGGAAACCGAATACCAGCTGCATCAGGCGCTGGAGGATTTCCTCAAACAGCGCACCACCCTGATCATCGCCCACCGCCTCAGCGCCGTGAAACAGGCCGACCGGGCCTACGTGTTCGAGGACGGTCGCATCATCGAGGAGGGCCATCACGACGAGCTGATCGCCCGGCAGGGGCTATACGCCCAGCTCTACGGGGACCGTCAGCACTGATGACGGTGCCCGGCGCATTCACCGTCGTTATGCTGAACATTCATGGAAACGCGGTTGAAGTCGCCCAAATCAATGCAATAGTAAGGAGTAACTGGTCAATCGGGTTTATCTGGCGCAGGCTAATAAGCCATCTGATGAGAGAGATCGCGGGAGCTTCTGACAGGTTCTGGAGGCCGGGAATGGTCAGAAGCTCCCTGCCACGCCCTTTGACACTTCGAATGCGATAAGGAAAGGAGGCGTTACATGTCGAAAGAAGGTATCAGTCACGACAGTCTGAATACCCTTGCCAGCCTGGACGTGGGCGGCAAGACCTACCACTACTACAGTCTGCCCAAGGCGGGCGACAGTCTCGGCGACGTATCCCGCTTGCCGTTCTCACTGAAAGTGCTGTTGGAAAACCTGCTGCGCAACGAGGATGGCGATACCGTCACCGAAGACCACCTCAAGGCCATGCATCAATGGCTGGACAAGCGACATTCCGACACCGAGATCCAGTACCGCCCGGCGCGGGTGCTGATGCAGGACTTCACCGGCGTGCCCGGTGTGGTGGATTTGGCCGCCATGCGCGACGCCATGAAGGCTGCCGGCGAAGATCCGGCCCGGATCAAACCGCTGTCCGCCGTGGACCTGGTCATCGACCACTCGGTCATGGTGGATCATTTCGGCGACGCCTCCGCTTTCAAGGACAACGTGGCCATCGAAATGGAGCGCAACCAGGAACGCTACGAGTTCCTGCGCTGGGGCCAGCAGGCCTTCGACAATTTCCGCGTGGTGCCGCCGGGCACCGGCATCTGTCACCAGGTGAACCTCGAGTACCTGGGCAAGACCGTCTGGACCCAAGAGCAGGACGGCAAGACCTACGCCTATCCGGATACGCTGGTAGGCACCGATTCCCACACCACCATGATCAACGGCCTGGGCATCCTGGGCTGGGGTGTCGGCGGTATCGAAGCGGAAGCGGCGATGCTGGGTCAGCCCGTCTCCATGCTGATTCCGGAAGTCGTGGGCTTCAAGATCACCGGCAAGCTGCGTGAAGGCATCACCGCCACCGACCTGGTGCTGACGGTCACCCAGATGCTGCGTAAGCGCGGTGTGGTGGGCAAGTTCGTGGAATTTTACGGCGACGGCCTGAAAGACATGCCGGTGGCCGACCGCGCGACCATTGCCAACATGTCGCCGGAATACGGCGCCACCTGCGGGTTCTTCCCGGTGGACGAACAGACCCTGAACTACATGCGCCTGACCGGCCGTGAAGAAGAGCAGATCGAGCTGGTGGAAGCCTACGCCAAGGCCCAGGGCCTGTGGCGCGAGCCAGGCCACGAGCCGGTCTACAGCGATACCCTGGAACTGGACATGGGCGACGTGGAAGCCAGTCTGGCCGGGCCCAAGCGCCCGCAGGACCGGGTGGCGCTGACCAACATGAAGTCCACCTTCGAATTGCTGATGAACACCAGCGACACCACCAATAACGGCGGCACCGAGGACGGCAAACTGCAGTCCGAAGGCGGTCAGTCGGCGGTTGGCGTCGAGGAGAGCTACGAGCACGCCGCCAGCCAGCACACCGAGCACAACGGCCAGAAGTTCCGGCTCGATCCCGGCGCGGTGGTGATTGCGGCGATTACCTCCTGCACCAACACTTCCAACCCGAGCGTTATGATGGCCGCCGGCCTGCTGGCGCGGAAGGCGCTGGAGAAAGGCCTGACCACCAAACCCTGGGTGAAGACGTCACTGGCGCCGGGCTCCAAGGTGGTGACCGACTACCTCAAGGCCGGCGGTTTCCAGGAAGACCTGGACCAGCTCGGTTTCAATCTGGTGGGCTACGGCTGCACCACCTGCATCGGTAACTCCGGTCCGCTGCCGGATCCGATCGAGAAAGCCATCGAGAAAGGCGATCTGACCGTGGCCTCGGTGCTGTCCGGCAACCGCAACTTCGAGGGCCGGGTGCATCCGCTGGTGAAAACCAACTGGCTGGCGTCGCCCCCGCTGGTGGTGGCCTACGCCCTGGCCGGTAACGTCCGCGTGGACCTGACCAAGGACCCGCTGGGCACCGACAAGGACGGCAACCCGGTCTACATGAAGGACATCTGGCCGTCCCAGGACGAAATCGCCCAGGCGGTGGAGAAGGTCAAGACCGACATGTTCCGCAAGGAATACGCCGAGGTGTTCGACGGCGACGCCACCTGGCAGTCCATCAAGGTGCCGGAGAGCAAGGTGTACGAGTGGTCCGACAAGTCCACCTACATCCAGCATCCGCCGTTCTTCGAAGGCATGGGCCGCGAGCCGGACCCGGTAGAGGACGTCAAGGACGCCAGCATCCTGGCGCTGCTGGGCGACTCCGTGACCACTGACCACATCTCCCCGGCCGGTTCGATCAAGGCGGACAGCCCCGCCGGTCGCTACCTGCAGGAGCACGGGGTGGAGCCGAAAAACTTCAACTCCTACGGTTCGCGCCGGGGCAACCACGAGGTCATGATGCGCGGCACCTTTGCCAACGTGCGCATCAAGAACGAGATGCTCGATGGCGTGGAAGGCGGCTTTACCCGCCACATCCCGTCCGGTGAACAAATGGCCATCTACGATGCCGCCATGAAGTACGTCGAGGACGACACGCCCCTGGTGGTGATTGCGGGCAAGGAATACGGCACCGGCTCCAGCCGCGACTGGGCGGCCAAGGGCACCCGCCTGCTGGGTGTGAAAGCCGTCGTGGCCGAGTCTTTCGAGCGGATCCACCGGTCCAACCTGATCGGCATGGGCGTCATGCCCCTGCAGTTCCCGGAAGGCACCGACCGCAAGTCGCTCAAGCTCACCGGTGAGGAGACGATCAGCCTGACCGGGATGGCGGGCGACAAGGTCACTCCGGGGCAGAAAGTCACCATGACGGTGACCTACCCGGACGGCCAGGAGCAGTCCGTCGAGCTCATCTCCCGGATCGACACCGTCAACGAAGCCGGTTACTTCGTGAACGGCGGTATCCTGCACTATGTGCTGCGGGAGATGATCAAGGCAGCCTGATAACAGGCATCCTGTCGCTGAGCAAGACCCGTCCTGGTGAACGCCAGGGCGGGTTTTTTATGGGCGAAATCCGGTGGATTCGGATTAAAGTCCCGTAAATATCGGTCCTTTCGACAGTTTGTTTCTGTAGGATCGCCGTCTATAGTGAGATTGAAAGAGGCCCGCAGCGGACATGGCGGGCTTCGGGGTTCTGCGACGAGCCTCTGCGCGGCGGGCTGGAGCCCGGATCGTTCAGGGCTCTCCAACTGCTTGGATGGCGATATTTTGAGTGCTCCTGATGTACAAGGCAGGCTTCAGGTTCTGAAGACCCGATTTGCCGCGCGAGTCAAAGGTGAACTGGAAGAGCTGCAGCGCCTGCTGGCCCCCCGCCAGGCCGATGCCGCCGGTATCCAGCGCGCGCGCGAGGCCCATCAGATCCTGCACCGCATTGCCGGTGGCTCCGGTACCTTTGGCCTGGATGCCTTGGGAAAAGAGGCGCGTGACCTGGAAACCCGGCTGCAGCCGCTGGTCGAGGCCGACATCGCCACACCCGGCCTGCCGGACCAGTTGCAGCAGATACTGGATGATGCCTTCCTGGCCCGGATCCACAGTCTGTCCGATTTCCTGGACGACACCGCGCCGCTGGCCGCGGACGACCCGCGCGAGCCCTACCTGCCGGACGATGACGACGAGCCGGTCGCCACGGACATTCCCCAGGTCAGTCCAACCCGTGTGATCCTGGCCGACCCGGACGTGGCGCAGGCCTCGCCGCTGGCGTCGCGCCTGCAGGAGCACGGCTATCACGTGCAGTGGGTGCAGGACCCGGTGGAAATCCAGGCGATCCGCGCCAGCCTGGCGGACGACGGCCCCGTCGTTGTCGTGGCGGACGCGGCGCTGCAAACGCAACTGCAGGATCTGGAGCTGACCCGTCGCCCCCACATCCTGCCGGTGATCTATCTGGCCGGGCAGGATACGTTCGAGCTGCGTTACCGGGTGGCGGAAAGCGGCGCGGGCGGTCTGTTCCTGCGGCCGATCGACGTGCCGGCGCTGGTGGAGCGGATCGAGGCGGCCGTCGGCGAGTTTCAGTCGGCCCGGCGCAGCCGCGTGATGCTGGTGGACGACGACCGTGCCCGGGTGATGCACGCCCAGGCGGTGCTGGCGTCGGCTGGCATGGAAGTCCGGGTGGTGGTCGAGCCCGCCGATATCCTGGCCCAGTTGCCCGCGTTCCGCCCGGACATCCTGTTGCTGGAAACCCGGGTTGGTCCTTGCAGTGGACCCGTGCTGGCCCGGATGGTGCGCCTGCAGCCGGAGTGGCAGGATCTGCCGGTGGTGTTCCTGACGGCCGGCCCCGGTGACGTCGACCAGGATGCCCTGGATACCGAAGACGTCCTGACCGGCCCGCTGACCGACCGATCCCTGATCACTGCCGTCCGCTCCCGCTGTTATCGCGCCCGGCAGATGGCCCGCCAGATTTCCCGGGACCGCCTGTCCGGTACCCTGGTCGCCTCGCGCATCCGCCAGGCGGTGGCGCGCGAGCATGCGCAGGTTCGCCGTCACGGCCGTCGTTCCGTGGTGGCCATCCTCGACCTGGACGATTTCCGCCAGTTGAACCGGGATTACGGCCACACCTCCGGCGATATCGTGATCCGCAGCCTGGCGGATGTGCTGCGCCAGCGTCTGCGCAGTTCTGACCTGATCGGGCGTTACGGCGGCGAGGAATTCGTGGTGCTGCTGCCGGACTGTACCGACGAGCAGGCCCGCGGGGTTTTCGAGGCCATTTGCGAGCAGTTCTCGGCGCAGGAATTCCAGTCCGGTGTCCGGTCATTCCGCGCCACGCTCAGTGTCGGTCTGGTGGAGCTGGGGGCATTCGCCAGTGCCGACGCCGCACTGGCCGCCGCCGACCAGGTACTCGCCGACCGACAACCGAACGCCCAGCAGGACGTGCGCGTTTGGACGGCCAACGACTGATGGCCATCCTGATTCTGGAAGACGATCTTTTAGTGGCCGAACTGCGGGAAACCATCGTCCTCAGCCTGTATCCCCACGGCCGTGCCCGCCTCCTGGGCAGCTATCAGGATGCCGTCGCCGAGTGGCAGCCGGGCAAGGTTGATCTCATCCTGTGCGACTGGAACCTGCCGGACGGTTCCGGGCTGGATTTTGTGCGCCATGTCCGACGTCAGGATTCCGAGGTGCCCATTGTCATGATCAGCGGTCGTTCCGACCGTCAGTCCGTCCTGACAGCGGCCAAGCACCACATCAATGGCTTCATCACCAAGCCGTTCGACGTCACGGTGGTGCACGATCGCCTGAAGAGCCTGCTGGTGGAGGGTGAACCTGCGAGCTATGCCATCGGCGGGCCGGAACCCCTGTTCGCCGACGCCATGGAAGGGCAGATCCTGCTGCCCACCAGTCTGGACCCGGCCAGCGTGCTGGAGTTGATGCATCGTGACGACCTGATCTCACCGGGCCAGCTGGCGGAGCGCTGGCGGGACGAGACCTCCCTGGTAATGCGCCTTCTTGATGTCGCCAACGGCAGCTCCTATCGCCGCAGCGGCGAGTCCGTCGACTCCCTGCGGGATGCCATCAACACCCTCGGTGTGGACATGGCGCTGAACATTGCCCTGGGCATGGCACTGGATCATGCTCACGACCTGAGCGATCCCCGCTTGCAGGACAAGGCAAAAACCTACGCCGACCTGAGCGACCGGGTCGCGCTGGAGGCCAGCCGTATGGCCCGTCAGCTGGGTCAAAGCCCGGTACTGTGCTATACCGCGGGGCTGATGGGACGGATCGGTGAACTGGCGGTACTCAGCGTCCTGCAGCAATACCTGGGCGCCGGCGGCGAGCTGTCCGACGCCGACATCGACGATCTGATCCGGGACTGGGCCCAGCCGCTGGGCAATCGACTGAAAGTCCAGTGGCGCCTGCCACTTCAACTGCGGGATCTGGTGGGCGCCATCCACAGCCTGCCCCACGGCGCCACCCACCAGAGCCGGCTGATCATGCGGGCCGCGGCCCTGTTTGCCGACGGGGCCCGGGAGGCTCCGGAATACCGAACCTTGATGCGCCGGTTGGGCAGCGAGTCGCCCGCGTCGGAAGGCGCTGACCATTGACCCCGACGGCCCGATGGCGGAGGATGCGCCGCGCTCACGACAACCGCTGGAATGATCGACAATGACGGACCTTAAACGCGTGCTGTGTGTGGAGGACGAGCCGGACATCCGGGCGGTCGCCGAGCTCGCCCTCGGCGCCATTGGTGGTCTTGAAGTGACCGTCTGCGCGTCCGGCGAGGAAGCGCTGCAGGTGGCACCGGTGAACGCTCCCCAGCTGATCCTGCTGGATGTGCTGATGCCCGGCATGGACGGCCCGGAAACCCTGTCCGCGCTACGCCGGATTCCGGCGGTCGCGGCGGTGCCGGTGGTGTTCATGACCGCTCGGGCAGACCCCGACGAACAGGCGGCCTACCGGGCACTGGGCGCGGCAGCCACCATCGCCAAGCCCTTTGACCCCATGACGCTGGCGGAATCGGTCCGGGCGATCTGGCGCGAGCAGCCGATCGGGTAACGCGGGCGCTTGTTCGCCCCGGGAAATCATGCCACGCTGACTCTGGGAATTTTTGGACAGTGTCTGGATGATTCCGGATTTCGGGTCCAGGTTCACAAATCCCCGACTGCCCGGCGTGCGTAACAGGGTGGACCGCATCCTGATTCAGGGAACGTCCGTCCGGAGGCGGGAACGTGCCCGAACACTAATCATTGCGTGCCGGAGCGGAAACGAGATCCCGGCCGGCCACAGCGAAAAGGAGAGCAGAATGAGGCAAATCATGGGACGTTGGCTGGCCGGTGTCATGCTGGCCCTGGTCACACTGTCCGTGCAGGCGGATGCCCCGCTGACCGACGAGCGACTCGACAACCTGTTGGGGGCCATGGACGAGCTGCAGCCGGTGATGGAGCAGGTGAGTCAGCGTCTGGCATCGCTGCCGGAAGACGAGCGTCCGCCGCGGCTGGATCCCCGGGCCGAGGATTTCGATCCGGAAGCCATGGCCGAGAGCATGACGGAAGCGCTGGAGAAGGTCGACGCGGATTCCGACGTGCGCCGCGTGGCGGAAAAGAACGGCTTTGATTCCGTGGAAGAGCTGCTGGAAGTGCAGGCCCGGGTGATGATGGGTTTCCTCGCCCAGACCCAGGAAGCCATGATGAACAACCCCAATGTGCCGGAGCAGGCGCGTCAGAAAATGAAGCAGCAGTTCGGTAACATCGCCGACAAGGTGTCGGACAACGACCGCGAGGTGCTCGAACGGAACAAGCAGAAAATCATGGACTTCATGCAGGCCCAAGCGCGCAAGCAGCAAAATATGCAGCAACAGCAGCCGACCAACTGACACGCATCACCGAACGGAGACCTGATGGCCACTGAACAGCCCGCCGAGAACCTGCGCGACAAGCTGAACCTGGAAACCGCCCAGATTCCCTGGCGTGACCTGCAGACCTATTTTGCCCGCGGGCAGGTGGTGTTTGTGGCCGAGTCGCTGGACCTGCTGGCTGTGGCCGAAGCCCTGGCCGCTGACGATAAGGCCCGCTTCCAGCAGTGGATGGCGGACGGCACGATCGGCGACGTACCGGCCGACCGTGCCCAGTCCTGGTACGACGCCGAAGCGTCGGTCTGGGCTGTGGTGGTTGCCCCCTGGGTGCTGATCCAGGATCGCACTACCCGTAATTGACGGCCGCGCTGCAGGACGATGCGATTCCGATCGTTCTGCAGCGCCTCGCCCGGCGGTCGAAACCTGACCTTCTGATCGGCTTTTGCTACACTCCCGCCTCCTTTCCGGCCACGCCTGAACGTCCATTTCCAAGGAACGCCCTATGCTTGCCAGCGCGCTGCTGATCCTGGTGCCGCTCTTTGTCGGCTTTGCTTTTCACGTCGAGAATCGCCGTGTGCTGTCAACGATCAACCATTCGCTGGAAGCGTTGGTGTATCTCATTCTGGGTCTGCTCGGCATCAGCCTGGGCCAGCTTGAGGGATTGGCTGAGCAACTGAACCGGATGACTGGTCAGGTGCTGGTCCTGGTATTCGGCCTTCTGATCGCCAACGTTGCCGGCCTCTGGCTGTGGCATCGCTGGCAGCCGATGACGCTGGCAGCGGCCGAGGAGAGTCAGGGCAACGTGGGTTACCGGCGCCTGTTCCTCGGTGCGGCAAAACCGCTGCTGGCGGTGATTGCCGGCATGGGGCTGGGCCACTGGCTGTTGCCCGCGGTGAACTGGATCGAGGACGTGGCCAGCGGGGCGCTGATGCTCCTGCTGCTGCTGATCGGCCTGCAACTGCGTAATGCGGGTCTGTCCCTGCGGCGCCTGCTGATGAACCGGCAGGGCCTGGGGATCGCCGTCACCCTGGCGCTGACCTCGCTGCTGGCGGGCCTGGCGATCGCGCCGTTCTATGATCTGCCCCTGATGCACGTGTTGGCGCTGACGTCCGGCTTTGGCTGGTACTCCCTGTCGGGCATCGTGGTGGGGGATGCGTTGGGGCCGGCCTGGGGCGGCGTGGCGTTTCTCAACGATGTCCTGCGGGAAATCATCGCCCTGGTGCTGATTCCGTTGATCATCGCCCGGCGGCCAGCCATGGCCATCGGCTATGGCGGCGCCACCGCCATGGACTTCACCCTGCCGATCATCCGCCGCAGCGGTGGCCTGGAAACCGTGCCGGTCGCAATCGCCTCGGGTTTCATCCTGTCCTTCCTGTCGCCCGTCCTGATGGGCCTCTTCCTCGCCGGCTGACAGCCGGCTCTGCTGGCGCGCTCCGATCGCTCCGGGCGCGCCGCAAATCAATTGAGTTCTAATCGAATGGGCGGTCGCTGCTATCGGCGGCAAGGCCTTGTTGTCGCTGAATTTCGGCCGGTATCGGCTGATTGATTCTGCATCGCACTCAAATTCGGGTCAGGGAAACCGGTTTGATATTTAGTGCTCGAATGACTAAGCTACCCTCATTGAATGAGTGTTCAATGAATTGAATGGATGTTCAAAGCCGTTTCATGAGGTGGGTATGGCAAGGCTGGATGTGGAATCGATCCGGCGTCAGCAGTTGATTGACGCCACGCTGAAGGTCATCGAGGAGCACGGTTTCCAGGGTGCGACGATCGGCAAGATCGCCAAGGCATCCGGCATGTCCGTGGGGATTGTGAGTCATTACTTCGGCGGCAAGCAGGGGCTGCTCGAAGCGGCCATGCGTCACCTGCTGGCAACGTTGGGCGGAGATGTGCAGCGGCTGATGCAGGAACGTCCGGATACCCCGCGCGAGCGCCTGATGGCCATCGTCGACGCCAACTTTTCCAGCGTGCAGACCGATCCCCAGTCCGCCAAGACCTGGCTGGCGTTCTGGACCCAAGCCATGCACAGCCCCGCGCTGATGCGCCTGCAGCGCGTCAACGAACGCCGCCTGCTGTCCAACCTGCAATTCTATCTCCGTGACCTGATGCCTGCCGAGCGGGTATTGGGCACGGCCCAGACCATCGCCGCCCTGATCGACGGTTTCTGGCTGCGTGCCGCCATGAGTGAGGGCCGCATCGAGCCGGACCAGGCCGTGGCCCTGTGCAAGACCTACATCGATCAGGCCATCGACGCGAACAATGGAGATTCCGCATGACCCTTCCCGTTTATTCGTCTTTTGTGGATGGCCGGTTCCTGGCCAACCAATCCGGTGACACCTTCGATGTGGTGAACCCGGCCACCGGTGAGGTGATTTACCGGGTCGAGCAGGCCGACGAGTCGGTCATGCAGGCCGCCGTGGAAAGCGCCGAGCGCGGTTTCCGGGAATGGTCGGCGCTGACCGGCCTGGAGCGCGGCCGGATTCTCAACCGCGCCGCGGCCCTGCTGCGTGAGCGCAACGACGAGCTGGCCCGTGTCGAGGTGCTGGACACCGGCAAACCCTGGCAGGAAGCCAGCGTGGTGGACGTGGTCACCGGCGCAGACGCGGTGGAGTATTTCGCCGGCCAGGCCTCCAGCATCGAAGGCATCAGCCAGCCGATCGGCCCCGATTTCTTCTACACCCGGCGCGAGCCGCTGGGCGTGTGCGCCGGCATCGGTGCCTGGAACTACCCGCTGCAGATCGCCTGCTGGAAATCCGCCCCGGCGCTGGCCTGCGGCAACAGCATGATCTTCAAACCGTCCGAGGAAACGCCGCTGGGCGCGATCAAGCTGGCCGAAATCTACATCGAGGCGGGCGTACCGGCGGGCGTGTTCAACGTGGTGCAAGGGGATTACCGGGTCGGCCAGATGCTGACCGCCGATCCCGCCATCGCCAAGGTCTCCTTTACCGGTGAAGCGGCCACCGGCCGGACCGTCATGGGTGATGCTTCGAAGTCCCTCAAGTCCGTCACCATGGAACTGGGTGGCAAATCCCCGCTGGTGGTGTTCGACGACGCCGATCTGGAGCAGGCGGTGTCCGCCGCCATGCTGGGTAACTTCTACACCCAGGGCGAAATCTGTACCAACGTCACCCGGGTCTTTGTACAGCGCGGCGTCTACGAGGACTTCCTGGAAGCGGTGGCCCGTCGCACCGAGGACAACATCGTCGCCGGCGACCCCATGGACCCGCGCACCAACCTGGGCGCACTGATCAGTGCCGATCACCGGGACAAGGTGATGGGCTTCATCGAGAGCGGCAAGCAGGAAGGCGCTCGACTGGTCGTCGGCGGCACGGAACTCTGTCCGGCCGGCGTCGAGAACGGCTACTTCGTGGCGCCGACGGTGTTTGCCGACTGCCGCGACGACATGACCATCGTGCGAGAGGAAATCTTTGGGCCGGTGATGTCGGTGCTGCCGTTCGATGACGAGGACGAGGCCGTTCGCCGCGCCAACGAGACCGATTATGGCCTGGCGGCCGGCGTGATGACCCGCGACCTGCTCAAGGCGCATCGGGTGATTCACCGCCTGCAGGCGGGCATCTGCTGGATCAACAGCTACGGCGCGTCGCCGGCGGAAATGCCGGTGGGCGGTTACAAGCTGTCCGGCCTGGGCCGGGAAAACGGTCGCGAGGCGATCGAACATTACACCCAGACCAAGTCCGTTTACGTCGGCATGGCGCCGCTCGAAGCGCCGTTCTGACGTCAGCCATCAATAAGACGTGCCGACGGGAACAGTTGGCCGGGACACGCTGTGAATACGTCCCTGTAAGCTCGACCGGGGCCATCCAGGCCCCGGACGGTCCCGGTCAACTGTTCCCGTCGCCACTGACACGGTTATCGACTGCAACACGCAGGGGAGTCTGTTTTGAATTTTGATCGTGAGTTTGACTACGTGGTGGTGGGCACCGGTTCAGCCGGTTGCGTATTGGCAAACCGCCTGACCGAGGACGGCCAGGACCAGGTGCTCGTGCTGGAAGCGGGCAAGAAGGACAACACCTGGAAGATCCACATGCCGGCGGCCCTCATGTACAACCTCATGGACGACAAGTACAACTGGTACTACCACACCGAGCCCCAGGAGCACATGGACAACCGCCGCCTGTACTGGCCACGCGGTAAGGTCTGGGGCGGTGGTTCCGCCCTCAACGCCATGGTCTACATCCGCGGCCACGCCTACGACTACGACCGCTGGCACGACGAAGGCGCTGCTGGCTGGCGCTACCAGGACGTGCTCCCTTACTTCCGTAAGGCGGAAACCCGCGAAAAGGGCGCCGACGACTACCGGGGCGGTAACGGTCCGCTCAACGTGCATACCGGCGACGAGCCCAACCCGCTGTTCGATGCGTTCATCGAAGCAGGTCAGCAGGCCGGCTACCCGTTCACCGATGATATGAACGGCTACCAGCAGGAAGGGGTCGGCCTGATGGACATGACCATCAAGCAGGGCAAGCGTTGGAGCGCGGCCCAGGCGTACCTGCGTCCGGTACTGGAGCGGCCCAACCTGACCGCCGAAACCGGCGCCATGACCCATCGCATCCTGTTCGACGGCGACACCGCCGTGGGCGTGGAATACGTGCAGGAAGGCAAGACCGTCCGCGTCGCCGCGCGCAAGGAAGTGATCGTTAGCGGCGGCGCCATCAACTCGCCGCAGCTGCTGATGCTCTCCGGGATTGGCCCGGCGGCGGACCTGGAAAAGCAGGGCATCGACGTGAAGGTGGATCGTCCGGGTGTCGGCCAGAACCTGCAGGACCACCTGGAACTCTATGTCCAACACGAGTGCAAGGAGCCGGTTACGCTCTACAAGTACACCACCCAGCCGGGCAAGACGATTGCCGGCGTGAAGTGGTTCCTCAACCACGACTGGGGGGCCTGCCGCACGGCGCACCTCGAAGCGGGCGGGTTCATCCGCAGTGAGGCCGGCGTGCGGCATCCGGACATCCAGTTCCACTTCCTGCCATCACAGGTGCTGGACCACGGCCGCAAGGACGCCGAATGCCACGGCTTCCAGGTACACGTCGGCCCCATGCGACCCACCAGCCGCGGCTACCTGACCCTGAAATCCGACAAGCCGGGCGATCACCCGATCATCCAGCCCAACCTGCTCAGCACCGAGCGGGACCGCTGGGAGATGCGCGAAAGCGTCAAGCTGACCCGGGAGATCTTCCAGCAGAAGGCGTTCGATCGCTTCCGCGGCAAGGAACTGCGCCCGGGCGCCGACATGACCTCCGATGCCGACATCGACGCCTTTGTACGTCAGTACTCGGACAGCGCCTACCACCCGTCCTGCACCTGCAAGATGGGCAGCGCCGATGACCCAATGGCGGTGGTCGATGAGCAGGCCCGGGTCTACGGCGTGCAGAACCTGCGCGTGGTGGACGCGTCCATCATGCCCAGCGTGGTGAGCGGCAACCTGAATGCTCCCACCATCATGCTGGCGGAAAAATGCGCGGATCACATCCGCGGCCGGGATCCGCTGACCCCGATGCCCGTTGATGTCTGGGAGCACCCGGACTGGCAGAACAAGCAGCGATAAGCAGAGCGCCCGAAGTGGCGCGATAACGACAACGACGATGTTTCGAAAACAGAAGCACTTTCAAAACCAAGAGGCACGCCGGGAGACTCCGGTGCGGCCTCAAGCTGGAGAAAGGAGATAACGATGAAGAAGTTTTTGCTGGCTCTTGGCAGTCTCATGCTGAGCGGCGCCGCGATCGCCGCGCCCAATCAGGAATGCAAGACCGTGCGGTTTGCCGATGTGGGCTGGACCGACATCACCGCCACCACCGCTCTCACCTCCGAAGTGCTGGAAGGCATGGGCTACAAGGCCAAGGCCAACGTCCTGTCGGTGCCGGTCACTTACCGGTCGCTGAAGAACAAGGACATCGACGTGTTCCTGGGCAACTGGATGCCCACCATGGAAGCGGACATCCGCCCGTACCTGGACAGCGGTGACGTGGAATCCCTGCGCACCAACCTGACCGGCGCCAAGTACACCCTGGCCGTACCCCAGTACGTCTACGACGCCGGCGTTCACAGCTTTGCCGACATCGCCAAGCACGCGGATAAGTTCGACAACCGCATCTACGGCATCGAGCCGGGCAACGACGGCAACCGCCTGATCCAGGACATGATCGACAAGGATGCCTTCGGCCTGAAGGGTTTCCGGGTGGTCGAATCCAGTGAAGCCGGCATGCTGTCCCAGGTGGGCCGCGCCGTGCGTCGCGACAACTGGATCGTCTTCCTGGCGTGGGAACCGCATCCCATGAACGCCAACTACGACCTGAAATACCTGGACGGCGGTGACGACTACTTCGGTCCGAACTACGGCGGTGCCACCGTGCACACCAATGTGCGCAAGAACTACACCCAGGACTGCCCGAACGTCGGCACCCTGCTGAACAACCTCGAGTTCTCCCTGACCATGGAAAACGAGGTGATGGGCCTGATCCTGGACGATGGCATGGAGCCGCGTGATGCCGCGCACCAGTGGCTGTCCAACAACCCGTCTGTCCTCGACAAGTGGCTGGACGGCGTGACCACCATCGACGGCCAGCCTGCGCTGCCGGCGGTCAAGGCCAGCCTGAAGTAAGCCTTTCGCCTCCTGCCGCTGGCCATGAGGGCCGGCGGCAGGAACGCCTTTGAATCTGAAAAGACACGACACCATGAGCTGGATAACCGAGCATCAATTGCCATTCGGCGACTTCATGGAAGAGGTTGTCAATTTCCTGATCGACAACGGCAGCGGCTTCTTTGACGCCGTTTCTGAAAACCTGGGCGGCCTGATCCATGGCCTGACCGACGGCCTCCTGTGGGTGCCGCCGGGTGTGATGGTGGCCCTGTTCACCGTGGCCGCTCACCTGCGCCATCGCCGCTGGGGCCTGACCGCCTTTACCCTGATCAGCTTCCTGCTGATCTGGAACCTGGGATACTGGGAAGACACCATGGCGACCCTGTCGCTGGTGCTGTACGCCACCATCCTGTGTGTGGTCATCGGGATACCGCTGGGCATCTACGCAGCGCATCACCAATGGCTGTACAAAGGCCTGCAGCCGATCCTGGACCTGATGCAGACGATCCCCCCGTTCGTCTACCTGATCCCGACCCTGACCCTGTTCGGGCTGGGCGTGGTGCCGGGCGTGATTTCCACGGTGATCTTCGCGATCGCCGCCCCGGTGCGCCTGACCTACCTGGGCATTTCCCAAGTGCCGACCGAGCTGGTGGAAGCCGGCAAGGCGTTCGGCTGCACCAACCGCCAGCTGCTGTTCCGGGTGGAACTGCCCGCTGCCATGAGCTCCATCGGCGCCGGCATCACCCAGTGCATCATGCTGTCCCTGTCGATGGTGGTCATCGCCGCCCTGGTTGGCGCCGACGGCCTCGGTGTGCCGGTGGTCCGCGCCCTGAATACCGTGGACATCGGCAAGGGCTTTGAGGCCGGTCTGGCGATCGTCCTGCTGGCGATCTGGATGGACCGTTTCTTCCGTCAGAAAAATCCCGGGGAGAGTGCCGCATGATTGAACTCGAAAACGTCAATGTGGTCTTCGGCAAGCAACCCCAACGCGCCCTGCCGATGATCGAACAGGGGATGGACCGCGAAGCCATCCGTCAAAAGACCGACCTGGTGGTTGGCGTCCAGGGCGCCAACCTGTCCATCAAGAAGGGCGAGATCTGCGTGTTGATGGGCCTGTCCGGTTCCGGCAAGTCGAGCCTGCTGCGCTGCATCAATGGGCTCAACACCGTCACCAGCGGCAGCATCCGCATCGACCACGACGGCGAGTCGGTGGATTTCACCCACGCCAGCGAATCCGTGCAGCGGGACATCCGCACCCGCCGGGTGTCGATGGTGTTCCAGAGCTTCGCGCTGATGCCCTGGCTGACCGTCGAGGAAAACGTGGGCTTTGGTCTCGACCTGCAGGGGCTGAGCAAGTCGGAGCGGCGCGAGAAAGTGAAGCGCCAGCTGGAGCTGGTGGGTCTGCAGGACTGGGCCAAGCGCCGTCCGAACGAGCTGTCCGGTGGGATGCGCCAGCGGGTGGGTCTGGCCCGCGCCCTGGCTACCGAATCGGAAATCCTGCTGATGGACGAGCCGTTCTCGGCGCTGGATCCGCTGATCCGCAACCAGTTGCAGGACGAGCTGCTGAGCCTGCAGGCGGAACTGCAGAAGACCATCGTCTTCGTCAGCCACGACCTGGACGAAGCGCTCAAGCTGGGGTCCCACATTGCCATCATGAAGGACGGCCAGATCGTCCAGCACGGCAAGCCGGAATCCATCGTGCTGCATCCGGAAACGGACTACGTGAAGAGCTTCGTGGCCAGCACCAACCCGCTCAATGTGCTGGCGGCGCGCTCGCTGATGCTGCCAATCGACGACGTACCGGCCGATGCCGACGGCAACCGCTGCCTGAACAAGCGCTACGACACCTGGCTGCATACGCCGGAACGATCGATGGAAGCCGTGGTGACCACCCAGGGGCAGACCTACCAGACCCAGAGCTGGCAGGAAGGCCAGGCCATCAACAGCCTGGAGCAGAAGCCCACTTGCATCGCCCCGTCCACGCCGCTGCGTGACGCGGTGGAGATCCGCTATTTCACCGGCCACAGCCTGCTGGTGGAAGACGGCGGCGCGATCGTCGGTGCCATCGGCGATCGTGAGCTGTACCACGCCATGCTCGGCAAGCACCTGGACGACAGTTAGGGGCTGGAGCCTCCGGTGGATTCGGCCTAGGCTTGAACTGGGTCGGCTCACCGGAGGCGTCGATGCTCAACACGCTCAATTTCCGTCATCTTTACTATTTCTGGGTGATCGCCCGTGAAGGCTCGATTGCCCAGGCCAGCGACCACCTGGACCTGGCCCCACAGACCCTGAGTGGGCAGCTGGCGTCCTTCGAGACCGCACTGGGCGGCGCTCTCTTCGAGCGGGCACATCGGCGCCTGCAGCTCACCGAACTGGGCCGCACCGTGTTTGCCCACGCCGAAGAGATGTTCTCCATTGCCGACCAGCTGTGCCAGGAAGTACAGGGGGAACTGACCGATCGCCCGCTGCCGCTTTCCGTGGGGGTGTCTGCCTCGATCCACAAACTGATTGCCTTCCACCTGATTGAACCGGCGCTGGGCCTGGCGCGTGAGGTTCGATTGTCCTGTCGGACCGGGGACACCGAGGATCTCCTGCGTGACCTGTCCCGGCACCATCTGGACGTTCTCATCACCGACCGCGTGCCGTCGATCGACGTGCAGTCGCCCTGGTTCCTGCATGAGCTGGGGGAGTCCGGCATTGGTTTGTTTGCCGCGCCGGCCCTGGCTGACCGGCTGGCGCCCGGTTTCCCGGGCAGCCTCGACGGTCAGCCTTTCCTCGCCATCCATCAGCAAGCCCCCTACTGGAAAGCATTGACGCGCTGGTTCACCGAACGCGGGATTCGCCCCCGGGTGCGGGCCGAAATCGATGACAGCGCGCTGATCAAGGTGTTCGGCCGCCAGGGCGAGGGCGTTTTCGCGGCGCCCATGCTGGTGGCCGACGAGGTCTGCCGGCAATATGAAGTGGTTTGCCTGGGTACGGTGGAGACCGTGACCGACCGTTTTTTCGCCATCTCACGATCCGGCCGCCCGCTGCACGCTGCCGTGGCCGCCATTTGCCACCAGCGGCTGGGCAGGCCGTTCGATGCCTCGAAAAAAGCGAACCAAACCGCTCATTAAATCTGTTTTTGACGAGCTTAGCGCCGGGCATGATCGAACCGTGACATGAACCGGAGGCATTCTCATGAAAGTGATCCACAAGTACGCACTGGAGATGTCGGGCGAGTCCAAGCTGCTGACGCTGAACAAGGGCTATCGCATGGTCCGCTGTGAATACGTCGTGCCGCAGAAGCAGGTGTTCCTGTGGGTGGAAGAGCCCCTGTCGGCAGAGGCGGCCCAATGCGAACGCTGGATGCGCGTAGTGGCCTCGGGTCAGCCGGTACCGGACAGCTACCGCTACGTCGATACCGCGCTGGACCCCTTCGGCCCGGAAGCCTATCACGTCTATGAGTTGCCGATGCATGAAGGCGACAGTGCCAACCCGGCGGACTGGCGCTCGGCCTGGACGCCCCGGGCCGTGGACCGGGTTCTGGCCAGCTGATCAGGCCATAAACGGCCGGATGTCGATCTTGTAGGTGGCCGGATCCACCGCCCGCACGATGCGGTCCTGGTTGCCCGGGGCCGCGAGATCGAGGGTGGCCACCGGGATCGGCATCCGGAAACGGGTGTGGTACATGAGGCGCACCACCGGCAGGCGCTGGTCGTCCTCGTTGGCTTCGACGACCACGCCCAGCCGGCCACTCTCCAGCAGCACCATGGAGCCCACCGGGTAGATGCCGATACAGCGAATGAATTGGCGTACCAGTTCCGGATCCAGGTGGTCGCCGCTCCATTCCATCAATTTCTTGAGGCCCTGGGTGGGCGTCATGCCCTTGTGATAGACCCGGTTCGATGTGATGGCATCGTACACGTCGGCGATGGCCACCATGCGGCCGTACAGGGAGATTTCGCTTCCCTTGAGCCCGGCGGGATAGCCGCTGCCGTCCATGCGTTCGTGATGTTGTGCCGCGGTGAGCAGGGTGAGTTCGCCAATCCCTTCGGTGCCCGCCAGGATGTCGTGGGAATGCACCGCATGCTGCTTCATCACTTCGAACTCGTCCGGATTGAGCCTTCCGGGTTTGTGCAGGATGGCGTCCGGGGTGAGGATCTTGCCGATATCATGCAGCAGGGCACCGACCACCGTCTGGTGGAGCACATCACGGGGGTGCTTCATCGCCTTGCCGAAGATCGACATCAGCACACTCAGGTTGACCGAGTGCTCCAGCAGGTAGTTGTCCTTCTCGCGGATGCGGCCCAGGCAGGCCATGGCATTGGCGTTGCGGAACACCGAGCCCTGCAGGTTTTCCGCCAGTTCGTGCACCGGCGCCAGATCAATCGCTTTGCCCAGCTTTACGTTCTGCATCACGTTACCGACCAGGCTCTGGGTTTCGGTGTGGATGCGTTTGGCGATGACGATTTCCTCGTCCAGGGCCGCGCGGGGTTTCATCAGTGGCTTGAGGCCACCGGCCTGCTGGAGCAGGGTTTCGTTGCGCTGGTCAACGGCGGCGGCCGGCACGGCATCGGGAGAGTCCAGGCCCTTGTCGGTATCGATGTAGACGTGGTGAACACCCAACCGGCTGATCTTCTCGATCGTCTCGTCCCGCCGGATCACGCCGCGGCGCCGGTTGTTGTTGTGGGGAATCCAGTCGTTGTTCAGGTCGGTGATGTACATACCGACCCGAAGGGCAGAAATCGGGATACGTTTGATCATGGTTGTTGGGGGCGCTCGCCTTGAAAGCCTGCTACAGAGCAGTCTAGTTGTTATACCCGTTTGTACGAAATTCGGTCGCCGACAATGTAAACGTTCGAAAAATGCCGGGGTGTCGCTCCGCAAACGATCCGCGATATGAATGACTTGCATCAATGATCGCGGGGGGGCCGAGGATTATGCTGACCGAAACAGCCAGGGCCGTGGTGGATAACCACGCCTGTGCTCACCTGTACCGATGACCGTCTTTCAAACGGCGACAGGTCGAGGGACGGAAAAGTGCCTGAACCACAGTCGGATACCCAGTCAGCCCCCACGAAGCCCCCGGCGACCGGCAACGGACGCATCGTAGGTATTCGCGGCGGAGTTGTGGATGTCCGTTTCCCGCCACCGGTACCGCGGATCCACGAGCTGGTCTACGCCGGATCTGTTGCGCTGGAAGTGGCCTCGTTGCTGGACGATGGCGCGGTGCGTTGCATGGCGCTGGCGCCGGTTCGCGGCCTGGGTCTGGGCATGGCGGTCAGGGCCACCGGCGATCCGATCACCGTGCCGGTGGGTGAGGCGGTGCTGGGTCGCATGCTCAACGTGTTCGGTGATCCCATCGACGGCCAGCCGGCGCCCCGGGCCGACGCGCGGCGGCCGATCCACCGGGAGCCGCCCGTCCTGGAAGAGCGCGTGGTCCACAGCGACATTCTGGAAACGGGCATCAAGGCGATCGACCTGCTGTCGCCGATCGAGCGGGGCGGTAAGACCGGCCTGTTTGGCGGTGCAGGTGTGGGGAAAACGGTACTGATCACCGAGCTGATCAACAACACCGTGCGCTACCACCAGGGCGTCAGCCTGTTCTGCGGGATCGGCGAGCGCTCCCGGGAGGCGGAGGAACTCTACCGCGAGATGGGCGAAGCCGGCGTGCGGGACAAGACCGTGATGCTGTTCGGCCAGATGAACGAATCGCCCGGTGTGCGATTCCTGGTAGGCAAGACGGCGTTGACCATGGCCGAATACTTCCGGGATGACCGGCAGCAGGATGTGTTGCTGCTGATCGACAATATATTCCGGTTCGTCCAGGCCGGTTCGGAAGTGTCGGGGCTGCTGGGCCGCATGCCCTCCAGCGTGGGCTATCAACCCACCCTGGCGACGGAACTGGCCGGTCTGCAGGAGCGCATCACGTCGACACGCCGGGGCGCGATCACCTCCATTCAGGCAGTGTACGTACCGGCGGACGATTTTACCGATCCGGCGGCGGCCCACATCTTCTCCCACCTGTCCGCGTCGGTGGTGCTCTCGCGCAAGCGGGCCAGCGAAGGTCTCTATCCCGCGGTGGATCCGCTGGCCTCCGCCTCGGTCATGCTGACGCCCGCGGTGGTCGGGCAGCGTCATTACGACATCGCCCGGGCGGTGCGCCGCACGCTGGCCGAGTATGAGGATCTGCGGGACATCATCGCCATGCTGGGTATGGAGGAATTGTCCGCGGCGGACCGGACCACGGTGGCCCGGGCCCGGCGCCTTGAGCGGTTCCTGACCCAGCCTTTTTTCACCACCCGGGCTTTTACCGGCAGCGGCGGCAAGCGGGTGGCCGTCGCCGACACGCTGGACGGGTGTGAAACCCTGTTGCAGCAGACGCACTTCGAAGACAGTGAAAGCGACTACTACATGATCGGGGCCCTGAACGAGCGGGGAAACGCATCATGACCATGGCCAGTGAGATGCAGGTGACCCTGGGGCTGCCCACCCGCACGCTGTTTCAGGGGCCGGCGCGCGCGCTGGTGGCCGAGGCCGGTAATGGCGCGTTTGGCCTGCTGCCCAATCACGTGGATTTCGTGACGGCGTTGGTGCCGTCGGTACTGGTCCTGACCGAGCCGGACGGGCAGGAGCGTTTTTTCGGTATTGACGAGGGATTGCTGGTCAAGCAGGGACACGCGGTGAACATCGCCATCCGACGCGGGGTTGAGGGCCGGGATCTGGCCTCCCTGCGCCACACCGTGGCCGACACCTTCGGCGCCGTCGATGAGGATGAACGCGTGGCCCGGGCGGCCCTGTCGCGGCTGGAGGCCAATATCGTACGGCGGTTTGCCGAACTGCGGAAACCGAGGTCATGAGCCGTAAGCCGGACCGGTCCGTGGAGGCCATCAGTCGGCATGCCGACCGGAAAAAGCGGGCGCGGGATCGTCCCGGGAATAGCCCACTGCGGGGGCTGGGCACGTTCGGCATGGTGGGTTGGTCCATTGCCGTGCCCACGGTGGGTGGCGCGTTTCTGGGTCTCTGGCTGGATCGCGTGGCCCCGCAGGATTTTTCCTGGCCCATGGCGCTGATTCTGGGCGGGGTGGTCCTGGGCAGTGTTATCGCCTGGGCCTGGGTGAGCCGGGAAGGGCCGGACCGGGGAGGGGAGGATCAATGACGATGGATTGGACATCGCTCAGCGTGGGGGTGGCGGTCGGCGTGGCCGCCAGCGGGCTGTACTTTGCCGGCCTGGCGTGGAGTGTTCGGGCGGTCTTCAGGTCGCGACGACCGGGGAGCCTGCTGCTGGTGAGCGCCGCGTTGCGGATGGCGTTGCTGCTGGCGGTATGCTTTGCGGTGACCGACGGCTTCCACGATGGCGCGTCGCTGGCCGGTTTCGGTCTGGCGTTTCTCGTCGTGCGGCTGGTTGCGGTGCGCTGGGTCCGACCGCCATCGGCGATGGTTCGGGAGGATGCCTCATGCAGCTGACGCCGGATCAGGACATCGTCCTCAGACTGGGCGACTTCAGCCTCAACGCCACCGTCGTTAACACCTGGATTGTGATGGCCGTACTGGTGGGGAGCTCGATGCTGATCACCCACAACCTGCGCCCGGACGTCCCACCCAATCGCTGGCGCACCCTGCTGGAAACCATCGTGCAGATGATCCAGAGCCAGATCGGGGAAATCACCCAGACCTCGGCGCGCCACGTGATGTATTTCGCCGGCACCCTGTTCCTGTTCATTGCCCTGTCCAACCTGCTGCTGGTCGTACCGGGTTTCTCACCACCCACCTCGTCGCTGTCCACCACGGTGGCGCTGGCAATCTCCGTGCTCTGTGCCGTGCCCCTGTTCGGCATCGCCAGTGGCGGCCTGGGCAGCTACCTGCGCCATTTTATCGAGCCCTCGGTGGTGATGCTGCCGTTCAACGTCATCAGCGAGTTTTCGCGCGGCATCTCCCTGGCGATCCGCCTTTACGGCAACATCATGAGCGGCGCGGTGATTGCCGCCATCCTGCTGGGTGTGGCGCCGTTCTTCTTTCCGGTGGTGATGGACATGCTGGGGCTGCTCACCGGCCTGATCCAGGCCTACATCTTCGCCATCCTTGCCACCGTCTATATCTCATCCGCAACGGCGGCTGACCCGCCTTCCAACGCTGAGGACACGCCATGAGCGACTTCGCATTGATCGCCATCATTTCCATCTTTACTGCCGGCCTGACCGTCTCCTTCGGGGCATTGGGGCCGGCACTGGGAGAAGGCCGCGCAGCCGCCGCGGCGATCGCCGCCATGGCCCAGCAGCCCGATGCAGCACCGACCCTGTCGCGGACCCTGTTCGTCAGCCTCGCGATGATCGAGTCCACCGCCATCTACTGCTTTGTGGTGGCGATGATCCTGATCTTCGCCAACCCGTTCTGGGATGCGGTGCAGACCGCCAGCGGCCACTAGGACAACGGATCGCCGATTATGTCCATCGACTGGATCACCGTCATCGCCCAGATCGCCAATTTCCTGGTGCTGGTGTGGTTGCTCAAGCGCTTTCTCTACAAGCCGATTCTCAACGGCATCGATGCCCGGGAAGCGGAAATCGCCCGACGTATGAGCGAAGCCGGTGTCGCCCGGGAAAAAGCGGAAGCGGCCGAACAGACGTTCGAGGCGCAGACGACCCGGCTGCAGTCAGACCGGGATGCCGCGGTGGCAGAGGCCCTGAAAGCCACCGAAAGCGAACGCGACAGCCTGTTGGCCGAGGCGCGTGAACGGCTCGCCCGGGAACAGCAGGAGCAGCAGACCCAACTGGATCGGGAACGCCGCAAGTTCGTGGCCCGTATGCAGCAGGCCGGCACCCAGACCCTGGTGGAGCTGACTCGAAAGGCCCTGCACGACCTGGCGGACGACACCCTGGAAGCGGCCACCGTACGGCACGTGATGGCACAGCTGACCACCCGGGCCGATGATCTGCTCCGGGCGGCGGGTTCGGAAAGAACCGCCGTCGCGACCACCCGTGAGCCGTTGCCCGATCCCCTTCAGGCACAGTTGCGCACGGCCATGGGCCAGCACTTGCCGGATTTCACACTACGCTTTGCCACCGACCCGGATCAGTCGCCGGGGCTGGTGCTGCAGGTGGGCGGAGCCCAACTGAGCTGGACCGTGGACAGCTACGCCGAAGCGTTGCAGGCCTTGCTGGATGACCGCCTGCCCAGCACGGTGTCGAGCCGGGGAGGCGCGCTCCATGACCGCTAGCGGACAACGACCGGACGCCGGTGAGCAGGGCTTCAACCAATGGATCGACTCCCTGTTGGACGCACCGCCGCCGGAACCGGTGTTGACCGAAGTGGGCCGGGTGGCGGAAGTCGGCGACGGCATTGCCGTCGTCACGGGCCTGGCCCGGGCCCTGTCGGATGAGCTGCTGGTGTTCGACTCCGGCGTGCAGGGCATTGTGCTGGATCTGGAACCCGGGCGACTGGGCGTGGTGCTGTTGGGGCCGGCGGAGCGGATCGTGCCGGGCGAACCGGTGCGGCGCACCCGCAAGGTGGTCAGTGTGCCGGTCGGGCCGGCCCTGCTCGGTCGGGTGGTGGACGCATTGGGACGTCCCCGCGACGGGCTGGGGCCGATCAGCGCAGTGGCGCAGCGGCCGGTGGAAGCGGAGGCGCCGGGGATCCTGTCCCGGGCGCCGGTTTTCCGGCCGCTGGCGACGGGCATCAAGGCGGTGGATGCAGCGGTGCCCATCGGGTTGGGCCAGCGTGAGCTGATCATCGGCGACCGCCAGACCGGCAAGACCGCGATTGCCATCGACACCCTGCTCAATCAGGCCCGATCGCAGGTGATCGGCATCTACTGCGCGACTGGCCAGCGGGGCGATGCGGTGGCCCGGGTGATCGATGCGCTGAAGGCCGGCCAGATGATGGACCGCTGTGTGGTGCTGTCCGCGGGTGACGAAGAAGCCCCGGGTCTGGCTTACATCGCCCCCTACGCGGCGATGGCCATGGCCGAGTATTTTTCCGACCAGGGCCGGGACGTCCTGATCGTCTTTGACGATTTGACCCACCATGCCCGGGCCTATCGCGAGCTGTCATTGCTGCTGCGCCGGCCACCGGGCCGGGAAGCGTTCCCCGGGGATATCTTCTACCTCCACGCGCGCCTGCTGGAGCGGGCCGGTCAGTTTGTGCCCGAGGCCGGTGGCGGTTCCATCACCGCGTTGCCGGTGGTGGAAACCCAGGCGGAAAACCTCTCCGCGTACATCCCCACCAACCTGATTTCCATCACCGACGGCCAGATCTACCTGTCGCCCCGACTGGTGCGCAAGAACCAGTTTCCCGCCGTCGACCTGGGGTTATCGGTCTCCCGCGTGGGCGGCAAGGCGCAACTGCATGCCCTGCGGGATGTGGCCGGGAACCTGCGGGTGACCCTCTCCCAGTTCGAGGAGCTGGAGGACTTTGCCCGCTTCGGAACCCGGCTCGACGAGGCCACTCGGGCTCGTTTGACCCGCGGCGCGGCGGTCCGGGCAGCGCTGCGCCAGCCCGAATACCATCCGCTGTCGGCCATTGGCCAGCTGGCCGTTTTGATGGCGGCCATGGCCGGGCTGTTCGACGGGCTGAGCGACCAGGTCATCAACCTCGCCATGGAGCGGGTCCGTGAGGTGGCGGAGGGCGAACTGCAGGGTCTCAACGAGCAGGTTGCGACCAACCATTCGCTGGCGGCGGACGACCGCGACACACTGCTGGCCCTGGCCCGTCGTGCCATCGGCCGCACAGCGACAGGAGGTGCGGCCCATGGCCCAGACGTTTGAGTCCCTGACCCGCCATCACCAGACCCTGACCAGCATCCGGGGCATCGTCCACGCCATGAAAACCCTGTCGGCACTGAATGCATCCCCCTACGAGTCGGCGGCGCGATCGATCGAGACCTATCACCAGACCCTCATCGCCGGCTTCCGTGCCTTTGCTTATCGAACGGGCGACATCACGCTGCCGCCGGTGCCGCGTGCCAGTCAGCTGGTGGTCGTGTTCGGATCCGATCATGGCTTGTGTGGGAACTACAATGAGCGCCTGGCTGACGGCGTGGCGGCCCATTGCCGGGGAGCGGGCAAGAACGCCTGCCGTCTGCTGTGCATCGGCGCGCAGATGAACGATGCCCTGGTGGACCGGGGACTGCGTCCGGACGCAGTGCTGCTGCCCCCGGCATCGGCGGAAGGCATCGGACGCCTGGCCGGCGAGGTGGTGACGCGCCTGGCCGGGCTTCCCGGCCGCCCGCTGTTGCAGGGCCGTACGACTTCCCTGGCGTTTACCGAACGTGGGGAAACCGGAGGCCAGACGCCGGTGATCCGGCAGCTGCTGCCACTGGCCCCGGAGTTGCTGAAGCGGGAACACCGCTGGCCATCACGAGCCTTGCCGGACTACACCATGGCTCCGGACGCCCTGCTGGCGGCGCTGGTGCGCAACCACATCTTCGCCAGCGTATTCTGGGCTTCGGCCGAGGCCATGGTCACCGAGAACGCCGCCCGCCTGGCGCGTATGCAGCAGGCCGAGCAGGCGGTGGACGATCGTCTGGAGGCGTTGAACGGCGACTTGCGCTCGGTGCGTCAGTCGGAGATCACCAGCGAACTGCTGGATGTGATCATCGGCTTCGAGGCGCTGAAGAAACCGGCCCGGCGCTGATAGCCCCGGGCGCCGGTCGCTCAGCCCGGAAAGAAGGTCCGCAGGCTGTTGGCGTAGGTGGTGGTGAGCACCTGTTCGAGGGGCAGATCCTTCACCTCGGCGATCTTCTCCGCCACGAACGGAATGTAGAACGGCGCATTTTCCCGGCCGCGGTAGGGCACCGGCGTCAGGAACGGCGAGTCCGTTTCCAGCAGCAGCTGCTCGATCGGCGTCATGCGGATGATGTCCCGCACGTTTTCCGCCTTGTTGAAGGTGGCAATGCCATTGAACCCGAGGCACCAGCCCTGATCCAGGGCGTAGCGGGCCAGCCCGGGACCGGAGGTGAAGCTGTGGATGACGCCGCGGCGCTTGAGCGTACTCTCGAACTCCTTGAGGATCTCGATGGTGTCGTCGTCGGCCTCGCGACTGTGGATCACCACCGGGCGATCGGTGTCGCAGGCGATCTGCAACTGGCGGCGGAACACATCCCGCTGCACGGTGCGATCGGCGTTGTCGTAGAAGTAGTCCAGGCCGATCTCGCCGACGGCGACCATCTTCTCACCACCCACGTGTTTGCGGATCTCTGCCTCGACGGCGTCGGTGTAGGTTTCCGCCTCGTGGGGATGGATGCCCTGGGTACCGTACACCCAGTCCGCCTCGCCGGTCAGCTCACGGACGGTAGCCAGGTTGTCCGGGGCCACGGCAATGGTGATGACCCGCTCCACGTTCACCCGCTGGGCCTCAGCCAGGGTCTCCGCCAGCGGGCGGTCCTTGAGGTAGTCCAGGTGGCAGTGGGTTTCGATGATCGGCTGCTCGAAAACCGGGATGTCGCGTCGTTTCTTGCTCATGAGCGGAACGTTGCCTGTGGCGTCACTGGGAATGAATTCTGACGCAGTCTACCATTTTGGACAGTGCCCCTCCCAATCCGCAGAGTCCGCAGACGAGGCCCATGTCATGATGACCACACCGTTCAACGAGCGCTGGCGGTACGATCCAACCCGGCCGTCACTGCACGATTACCCGGCTGACGTCGGGGACGACGGCATTCCGTCCCTGGATACCAGCCTGGAGAGCATCGGCGAGTACCAGCGCCGCCTATGGGCGAATCGTTCCCGGGCGGTGTTGCTGATCCTCCACGGCCTCGATGCCAGCGGGAAGGACAGCCTGATCCGGACGCTGTCGACCTACATGGATCCGGCCGGTTTCCACGCCTGGTCCTTCGCCCGGCCGCAGGGTGCGGAAACCCGGCACGACTTCCTCTGGCGGGTGGTGCCGTTGCTGCCGGCCTTTGGCGAGTTGGCGGCCTTCAACCGCAGTCATCACGAGGCGGTGATCGCCGAGCGCCTATGGCCGGTCCATGCCCCGGAGGACTACAACTGGCAGGCCCGATACGAGGCCATCCGCAGCTTCGAGGCGCATCTCTCCCGGGAAGGCACAACGGTCATCAAATGCTGGATCCGGCTCAGTGGCGATGAACACCGTCGTCGTTTGATCAAGCGCCTCGACGAACCGCGCAAACGCTGGAAGTTCGATCCGTCCGATGTGGAAGCCTTCGAGCGCCGGGACGAGCTGCTGGCCTGTGCCGGGGAGGCCATTGCCGCCACCCAAACAGCCGAGGCGCCCTGGTTCATCATCCCCGGCGATCGCAAGTCCGTTGCCAGGTCCATCGTGGCCGCCCTGGTCGACGAACAGCTTCAGGCCCTGGCGCCGGATTATCCAGTGGAGGACGAGAAGACCCTCAAGGCCTACCGGAAACTGCTGGGCGGCGACTGATCCCCAAGGGCGATCAGGGAGCCTGCCGGAAACGCAGGATCCGGCGTCCGTCCAGCGGGTCGTCGAGTCTGTCGGCCTGCACCTTGAACGTCTTCCAGAGTTGGTCCGGAGTGAGAACGTCTTCAGGCGGCCCCACGGCCACCAATCGCCCTTCGTCCAGGATACCAACGCGGTCGCACGCCATCGCCTGGTTCAGGTCGTGCAACGCAATCACCACCGTGACCGGCAGCCGCCGCACCAGGTTGAGGATCGAGAGCTGGTGCTGGATGTCCAGATGGTTGGTGGGTTCGTCCAGCAGCAGGATGCGGGGTTGCTGGGCCAGGGCCCGGGCGATGTGGACCCGCTGGCGTTCGCCGCCGGACAGGGTGTGCCAGAGCCGGTCGGCGAACGGCCGCATATCGACGTCGTCCAGCGCCCGGTCAACGAGGCTGTCGTCCTCGTCGCTCCAGGGACGCAGAGGCGATAAAAACGGCGTGCGGCCCAGGGCAACGGCATCGCGCACGCAGAGCCGGTCACTGGTTTCGGCCTGTTGTTCGACCAGGGCCATCGACCGGGCGATGATGCGACGCTTGAGGTTGGCGAGCGGGCGTCCGTCGACGCAAACGCCGCCCCGGGCCGGTCGACGCAGGCCGGCCAATAGCCGCAACAGTGTCGACTTGCCGGAGCCGTTAGGTCCGACCAGGGCAAAGGTCTCGCCGGGCCGGATGGTCAGGCTCACGTTATCCAGCAGGGTCCGGCCATGGATGCGGGCAACGAGGTGTTCGGCGGTCAGTTTCATGCCTTGCCCGCTCCCCGGACCAGGATCAGGGCGAACGCCGGTGCCCCGATCAGCGAGGTGATCACGCCGATGGGCAGCACCTGGCCGGGCACCAGGATGCGGGAGAGGATGTCCGAACCGATCAGGAACACGGCGCCGGCCAGGGCCGAAGCCGGCACCAGCCGGGCGTGGCGGCTGCCCACCAGCAGGCGCATGGCGTGGGGGATCACCAGGCCGACGAAGCCGATGGCGCCGACCATCGACACCATCACCGCCGTCACCAGCGCGGTCACGGCAATCAGCACGCCCCGGACCGGTCGTACGGCAATGCCCATGGATGCTGCGCTGTCCGCGCCGAAGGTGAAGGCATCCAGGGCGCGCATGTGCCACAGGCACACCCCCAGCCCGAACAGCGCGGTCGGCACGGCCAGGGCGACGTCGTCCCAGCGCACGCCGGACAGGTTCCCCATCAGCCAGAACAGGATGCCCCGGGCCTGCTCCGCGTTCGCCGACCTGGCAATCATGAAGGCGGTCAGGGCGTTGAACAGTTGGGAGCCGGCAATGCCGGCGAGGATGATCGCCCCGGCCGCCTGCATGCCCCGACCGCCGCCGCTGGCGGCGTGGGCCAGCACCACCACCAGTCCAAAGGCCAGGGCCGCGCCGGCAAAAGCGCCCGCTGACAGACCGATGGCGCCGGCTCCCAAACCCAGCACGGTGACCGCCACGGCCCCGGTTGACGCCCCGGCGGACAGCCCCATGAGAAACGGATCCGCCAACGCATTGCGCAGCAGTGCCTGCAGTACCACCCCGGTCAGTGCCAGTCCGGCGCCGCAGCAGGCGGCGACGATGGCGCGGCTGAGCCGGTAGCTCCAGACGATGCCGGCATCGATTCGATCAACCGGGTAACCGGCGTCCCACAACCGGTTGGCCAGCACCTTGAGAATGATGTCCACGGGAATCCGCGTCTCGCCGATGGCGGTGCCGGCCACCAGGACGATCGCCAGCACCAGTGGGGTCAGCCACAGCCAGTGCAGGCGCGGCGCCACCGGCACCGGCAGGGATATGACGCGGCTCATCGGTCGAAGCTCATGCCGGCCAGGGCGTCCGACAGGGAGTCCAGGCCAAAGATCGTGCGCAGGGTGGCGCTCATGGCGTGGGCGTCCATCGGCACGATGTGGCCTTCCCGCACCGCGGTCATCTGGCTGGCGACGGGGTCGTTGTGCAGGAAATCGAGCTTCTTCCGGATGTCGTCAGCCGGGTAGCGGCGACGGTCCATCTGCGCGATCACGATCAGGTCCGGGTCGGCCCGGGCGATGGTCTCCCAGCCGACGGTCGGCCATTCCTCATCGGATTCAATCACGTTGCGGATGCCGAGCTTGTCCATCATGTAACCTGGCGCGCCCAGACGGCCGGCGACGTAGGGGGCCGCGGACATGTCAGTGGAGGAGAACCAGAAGACGGCGGACAGGTCTTTTGGCAGGTCCAGCCCATGGGCGCGTTCGATGGCGCGGGTTTCCCGGCTTTTCAGGTCAGTGATCAGGTCTTCCCCGGCGTCCTGCACGTCAAAGATCGTGGCAAGCTGGCGGATGCCCTTGTAGATGGACTGCGTGGAGAAGGCGGCGACCCGCGTGCCATCACCGCCGGTGGCGTTGTCCTTGGTGTCGCAGTCCGCCGGCAGGATGTAAGTGGCGATACCCAGGTCGGCGAATTGCTGGCGGGTGCCTACCGAACCGGTCGGGCCTACGTGCCATTCGTATTGCACGGTCACCAGGTCGGGATGCTTGTTGACCACCGCCTCGAAGCTCGGGTCGTTGTCGGCGAGGCGCGGTACCCGGTCGTTGATGGCCCTGAATTGTGGCAGTACCGGGGTGAACCAGACCGACGTGCCGGCCACCCGATTGCCCAGTCCCAGGGCGTAGAGCGTTTCGGTGGCGGACTGGCCGATGGTCACGGTGTGCTCCGGGGCGGCATCGAAGCGAATCTCCCGGCCGCAGTTATCCATCGTCAACGGATAGGTCGTCGGGTCCGCCGCGGCGTTGGTCGCGGTCAGTGTAAGCAGGACCGGCAGGGACCAGCGGACGAGTCGCCAGAACGGGAACCGCCCTGGAGCAGTGAGACGGAATGTGACCAACATGACGTGACCTCCTGGGATCGCTATCGAAGCGCAGCGACTATAATAGTTATGTTATAACATAACAATATGGTTTCACGGCCGATAGCAAGAGGGTTCAGGAAGCTGTAAAGGAATCCGTATGATGGGAATGGTCCTTCCTTTCCCCGGGGCACCCCGCCCGGCGTCGTGAATCGGATGGTCGGCAGGTCTCCTGACTGACGGGTCGTGGCGCGTCCTGCCTTCCCGGGGGATCCCAGTGGCTTGGTGATTGGACGTCGCTCGCCGCCTACAGTTGCGGGGGCAGTTTCGGTTCGCGGCCGGGGCCGCGGCGAATTCCCTATTAATTCCCAGAGGAAACCGACGCGTCGAGCATAAACAGGTTGATCGGGAGGGGCAAGCACCAGCGTATAGTCAACCGATTGTGTGGCCTGAATTATTCGGCAAAGCCGGAGGCGCTGGCCTAAACTGTGTTTCCGGACCCGTGACCCGGCGCCCGGGCTATTCAGGCACCTTTGGGGTGCCGTCGTTGAGCAGCGAGCCGTATGATTGGATTGATCCAGAAGATTTTATTGGAACTGGTTGAGCGCGAGGGTGGGGCCAAAGCGCTCGCAGAGGTCACGCGCCGGGCCGGATTGGCAGCGGCGCCGGATTTCCGGATCGATACGGATTACCCGGATGATGAGTGCCTGCGTCTGATTGAGGCGACCCAGGCTGTTTTCGGGCTGGACGAGGAGGCCCTGTATCGCCTCTACGCCGATGCGTTCATTGTTGAATCGCGTCGGCTGTTTCCCATGTTCTACCGGATGTCCCCAACGGCGCGGGATTTTCTGGAACGCCAGCCCCGCGTTCACGACACGTTGGCGTCCAGCCTGCGCAACGAGGCCAGTCGGGAGCGGGTGCGCGACAAGTTTGCCATTCGCCGTGAGGGCGAGGATCTGGTGGTCACCTACGGCTCACCCAATCGCCTGTGCGGCCTGTATGAGGCGCTCTTCGATCGATTGTTGCAGGAATACGGCGAGGCCGGCGAGTTGAGTGTCCGGACCTGTCAGAAACGGGGGGATCCGGTCTGTACCTTCTGCCTGCGCACGGAGACCGTCAGTGACTGATTCGGAAAAGCGCCTGCGCGAGGAAATCAACGCGATTGCCGACCAGCTGTGCCAGGCGATCGACGGGCGATTCGACTTTCATGTGAACTCCGGGTCGGACGACCTGGATGTGCAGAAGCTGTCCGTGCTGTCCAATTTCGTACTCGAATCGGTCCGGCGCAACCTGGACGCGCTGGAGCGAACCCGGGACGAACTGGAGGAGCGGGTAGCCGAACGAACCCGCCGGCTGGATCTGGTGATCGAAGGCGCCAATGATGGCGTCTGGGAATGGGACCTGGAGACTGACAGCATCCAGGTGTCCCAGCGCTGGCTGGTGCAGTGCGGCCGCCCCAGCCTGGGCGCGAGGTGTGAACCGGACGTCTGGATCGACATGATCCATCCCGCCGACCAATCCGATTTCCGGCAGGCCCTGCACGATCACATCAATGGCCTGACGGCCCGCTTCCGGGCCGAGTTCCGGTTATCCAATGGCCGCGGTGGCTACCGCTGGATGGTGGCCCGCGGGATCTGTGACCACGATCCGCAAACCGGCGTCGCCCGCATGATCTCCGGCACCCAGGCGGATGTGACCCTGCAGAAGTTCATTAACCCCGTGACCGGTTTTCCCAACAGCCAGTACCTGGAAACCATCCTCGATGAACGCATGCGCGCTCAGCAGACCGGCCACCTGGACCTGGTGGTGCTGGCCCTGCCCAATTACGCCCTGGTGCGCGAGACCCTGAACGGCCGGGAAAGCGGGATCCTGGCGGGAGAGCTGCGTCGGCGTATGGAAGAGTGTGTGCGCAATGGCGAACTGATCGCCAGTCTGTCCGACAGTACCACCGCCATCCTGATCAACAGCCCCGACCCGAACGCAGGCCTGGACCGTGCCGGCGATGTCCAGCGGGCCTTCGACCGGGTATTCCATGTGGAGAAACGCAGCGTCTGGCTCAGCGGTGTGGTCGGCCTGATGCCGGTGCGCGAAACCCGCCTGGAATCGGCCGATGCCGTGCTGCAGGCGACCCGTACCCTGATGCGTAAGGCCCGCCAGCAGGGAAGCGGGTCCTGCCTGCGCTATCACGACAGCATGAGCCGGGAGAATCTCGATCGCCTGGAAACCGAACAGTTGCTGCGCAATGCCCTGCGTCTGGGTTGGGTGGAGCCTTTCCTGCAGCCGCTGGTCAATCTGCAGGCCGGGCGGCTGAGTGGCTTTGAAGTCCTGGCCCGGATCCGCCACCCGGAGCGCGGTATCATTCCCCCGGATCAGTTCATTCCGGTGGCGGAAGAAACCGGCCTGATCCGGGAGTTGAGCGAGCGGTTGCTGGACCAGGTGGTTCCCCTGTTCAACGACCCGAGGCTGGTCGAGGTCTACGGCAATAACTTCAATCTGGGCGTCAACCTGTCGCCGGTTCAACTGCACGATCCCCATCTCGCCGATAACCTGCTGGAGCGGTTGTCGGAGGCCGATGTGTCGCCGGCGCGCTTCAAGGTGGAGATGACCGAAACGGCGGTGATGGCGGATTCCCGGGTGGCGGTCAAACTGATGAACGAATTGCGCGACGGCGGCATCGGTGTGGCTCTGGACGATTTCGGCTCGGGCTATTCGTCCCTGGCGTACCTGCGCAACCTGCCGCTGGACTATCTCAAGATCGATCGCTCACTGGTGTCCGGGCTGGACCGGGATCCTGAAAAACGAGCCATCCTGGAAATGATCATTTCCCTGTGCGAACGACTGAGACTGACGGTGGTGGTGGAAGGCATCGAGAACGACCTGGAACTGAGCTGCCTGATGGGGATGGGCGCCATGGTCGGTCAGGGCTTCCTGTTCAGCCGCCCCTTGCCGGTGGATGACCTGATTGCCTGCTTGCCGGCCGACGGTCTGTTGCAACCGGTGGTCAAGCCGGTGTCCGACGGGCGACAATAGCGGTTCATCCCTTACCGATGACCCGGAATCAACGTTATGCCCAGTCGCGTCGAAATCCACTACTGCACCCAATGTCGCTGGCTGCTGCGTGCTGCCTGGATGGCGCAGGAGCTGCTGACCACCTTCGAGGATGAGATTGGCGAGCTGGTCCTGAAGCCGGGCACGGGCGGTGTGTTCGAAGTCCGGGCGGACGACCAGATGGTCTGGTCGCGCAAGGCGGCCGGTCGCTTTCCCGACATCACCGAACTCAAGCAGGCGGTGCGTGACGTCGTGGCGCCGGAGCGCTCGCTGGGCCATGCCGATCGCAAAACCGGTGACCGCTGAACCACGATGAAGGCACCCGTCCACCAAAGTCACGACTGGGCCGAGCGCTGGTCGGCGCTCGACCGCTGGCTGACCGATCATGCCGATCTCTGGCAACCGGCCCCCTTCAGCTCACCGGCGCCCGACTGGTGCCGCCATTATCCGGATATGGCGGCGTTTCTCGAGGAGCTGACTGACCCCGACGTCGATGCCTACGAAGCCGATCCCGAACGGCTGGTCGCGCGGCTCTCGACCTGGCTGCGGGCGATCACCGGGCGCCAGGCCTTGCTGGAGCTGCCCGACTTGTCGGGCGAGTCGCTGGCCCTGCCGGAAACCCGGGCGGTGGACATGCCCGGCCGCAAGCGGCTGCAGGCCGGCGCCTTTGCGGCCGCCGTGCAACCGCTGAAACACCCGATACTCGACTGGTGCTGCGGCAAGGGCCATCTGGCCCGGACCCTGGCACCGACCGCGAGGGCACCGCTGGCCGGCTATGAATGGGATGCTGCGCTGGTGGCCGACGGCAACGCACTGGCCGAGCGCTACGGCGATCCGGTGACGCTGGTGACCCGGAATGTGCTGGACCCGGATTTGCCCTGGTCGCCGGTTTACCACGGCGTGGCCCTGCACGCCTGCGGCGATCTGCATCGGCGCCTGATCGCCGAGGGTGCGCGCCATCGATGGCCGCGGCTGAGCCTGTCGCCCTGCTGTTTCCACCTGACCCGGCAGGCCCGGCATCAGCCCCTGTCCCGGCGGGTGGCGGATGCGCGGCGATTGACCGGTTTGTCCCGGGAAACCCTGCGCCTGGCGGTCCGGGAAACCGTGACGGCGCCGGCCCGGGTACGGCGCCAGACCCGCCACACCCAGGTGTGGCGACTGGGCTTCGACGCCCTGCAGAGACACGTGCGCGGTGAAGACAGTTACCTGCCGGTGCCCTCCCACCCGACTCACCTGAACGACGCCGGTTTTGCGGCCTTTTGCCGATGGGCCGCCGAACGCAAAGACCTGGTGCTGCCAGCGGACACGGATTTCGATCACTGGTTGGCTGTTGGCCAGCGCCGACAGGGGCAGGTACGGCGACACGAACTGCTGCGCCACCTGTTTCGCCGCCCGCTGGAGCTCTGGCTGGTGCTGGATTACGCGCTGTATCTGGAAGAGCAGGGCTATACGGTGACTCTCGGCACCTTCTGTGAGCGTCACCTCACGCCCCGTAACCTGCTGCTGGATGCCCAGTTGGGCTGATCGACGGCATCCGGTTAGGGTTTGCGATAAACGACCCGCTCCACACAACCATCCCGGAAATACACGTAAGTCAGCTCGTAGAGCATGCCGTAATAGTCCGTCTTGTAGACCCAGGTTTCCTGGGGCACCGGGTAGACTTCCGGTGTGGTGCCGAAGGCGTCCCGGACGTTGTCCTTGGTCATGCCCCGGACCACCTGTTCCCGCAGGATGTAGCGGCGCAGGTCGGTGGAGGGGATATAGCGGCAGGGGCTTTCCGGCTCGCTGGCGCTGGACTCGGCAGGTGCCGCGCTCTCCGTCGATTCAATGGGCTCTGGAGGTGGGGGCAGGTTGCTGTTGAAGCGCCCGCCGATCCGGTTGTCCGGTAAGGTGAGGGTTTCGGGATTGTCGCCGCAGGGCGTATCGGAATAGCGCACGCCGTTGGCATCGGCGCATTTGTAGACCTCGGCCAAGGCCGACGGGGCAAGCAGGCAGCAGAGCAGGAACAGGGCGGTTAAGCGCATGACAACATCCTCCGGGCGCTGCCCGCCCATCTGCAATCGCCCCGGGGAGGGCGTCGGCCATTCCCGGGGCGGGACTTCACAGGGTTACCGCTCGATCTGGATCTTGGCTTCCACCCGGCGGTTTTCGGCACGACCGGCCGCGGTGTCGTTGCTCGCCACCGGATCGGACTCACCGTAACCCCGCGCGCTGACCCGGTCCGGATCCACGCCCAGTGTGCCGGTCAGCCGGTTGGCCACGGATTCCGCCCGACGCTGGGACAGGAATTCATTGTAGCTGGCCTTGCCGGTGTTGTCGGTATGGCCGCCCACTTCCACGACCGTTTCCGGATGCGCTTCCATGAAATCGGCCACCCGGCGCAGATCGTCGTCATAACGATCGCCGATCACCGAGCTGTTGGTGGGGAACTGGATGTTCAGCGTGAAGGTCTGGACCTCTTCCATGACCCCTTCACAGCCTTTCTCGTCCACTTCGGCCCCCGCTGTCGTGTTCGGGCACTGATCCATGCTGTTGACCACGCCGTCGTTGTCGCTGTCCAACTCACAGCCGCGGCTGTCGACTTCGGCGCCGGCCGGCGTGTTGGGGCACTGGTCCTGGCTGTCGACCACACCGTCGTTGTCGGCATCCGGCTCACAGCCGTTGGCGTCCACGGCCGCGCCCGGCGGTGTGCCCGGACACTGGTCGGCGTCGTCGGTCACGCCGTCGTTATCGCTGTCTTGCGGTGCCGGCGCTTCCTTGCTGCCGAAGCCAAAACCAAAACTCATGCCGACACTGGCCAGGGTGTCGAAGGCATCCTCGTCCAGACTGTAGTACTCGCGCAGATCACCGCGCAGGGACACCACGTCCGTGAGGTTGTAGCGCAGGCCGCCGCCGACGTTGAGCCGGGTTTCGCCGTCGATGCCGCCACCCAGACTGTCAAAGTCGGTATGGCCGGCACCGGTGGCCACGTACGGATTCAGGTTCTCGTCCGGATCGGCGAAGTAGTACAGGCCGTCCAGGCGATAGTCCTGGAAATCACTGCTGCCCGGCGCGTGTTTGCGGTCAGCATCGCCCCGGTTCCAGACACCCTCGACGGACCAGCGAGGCAGGAAACGATATTCCAGTCCGACCCCATAAGTGTCGGTTTCGCTCAGGTTGCGGTCGTCGTCGAAGTATTGAAAGCCAATGAAGGGATTAACGTAGACTTTTTGTTCGTCCGCCAGTGCGGGCGTTGTGATGGCTGAAAGCAGAGCCGCAGTAGCCAGAAGTCGGTTGCGGGTCATGTGAACCTCCTGTTCGTTTCCTATCGTTTATTGCTTCGTCATTATTTGCTGCTTTCTTGTTGTGGCTTGGATCGCCGCAGCAGGCTTCATGTCCTTGCCTTTACGCGTAATTTTAGTGACGGGATTCACAAAGGGTAGGGTTTTGACGCCAACATTGCTGAATGGACATGTTTGTGGCCCGTTGGGAGGCCTCTGGATTCGAGGGCCGAACCGCCTCAGGAGGCAGTCGGCCGGCGAAAATAGAGGTGGGCGCTCTTCTTGCTGAAGGTGAGGGTTTCGCCGCTGTCGAAGGCCACGTCGAAAGCATTGTCGGACTCGTCGGTGACCCGACCAGGGCCCATCACCGCGTGGATCAGGCGGGATTCGGTCCAGACCGGGCCGGCGCCCTCGCTGTCCTGGCCGGTTTCCGGGGCGTCCAGTTCGACTTGGGCACGGTCGGCATAGCGCCGGATGACGGTGGTGGGCGGCTTTTCCAGACGCAGGGTGGTACCCGGTTCCGGCCGGGTGTCCAACTGGCTGCCCAGGTCGGCGGAGGCGGGAAAGCAGAGCTCGTGGAGGAAGCGGCTCGGTCCCTGGTCGCCGTCCAGATGCGGGGTGTCGCTCTCGCGCCGGGAGATCAGGTGCAGGGCATGACGGGTGCGGGTCAGGGCGACGTAGAGCAGGCGCCGTTCGCTCTCCACCAGGCTGCGGATGTCCTCGGTCTGACGGGCGGTGTAGGGCAGGTATTTCTCCTGCAGGCCGGGAATGATCACCACCGGCCACTCCAGTCCCTTGGTGCGGTGCATGGTGGACAACTGGATGCCGCCGCGGCCGGGCTGGCGGGCCTGCTGGCGCAGGGTGTCCAGGTGCGCCAGGGCCTCACCGGCGCCCACGTCGAGTCCCCGGATGTAAGCCTGGAAGCCGCGTACGGTATCGATCCGTTCGTCGGCGGACTCGTGGGTCATGGCCAGGCTGCGAATGCCTTCGAACAACTCGGTGTCGTCGGCGTAGCGTTCGATCAGGTCCCCCGCCGGGCCGTTGAAACCATCCAGGTCCAGCAGGCAGCGTCCCAGCTTTTTCAGCTTGCGCGCCGGCATCGGCCCCAGCGCGTCGAAATCCAGATCCAGCAGGCGGGCGCCCCAGTCCCGGTCAAACCGGGCCAGTAGTTGGGCGAGGTTCTGCAGTTCCGCTTCCTTGAGACCCACGTGGGGAAAACGCAACAGGCTGCGGGCCGCTTCCAGGCGATCCGGTTCGGCCAGTATCGGCAACTGGCCGGCGCAGACCCGCATCAGGTGGGTGATGGCTTCCACTTCGCGGGTAAACAGGGCGCCCTTGTTGCTGTCGATGCGATAGGGAATCTGCCGGGCCAGCAGGCGCAGTTCGATCGGCACGCTCTGGCTCCACACCCGGACCAGCACGGCGATGGCTTCCAGTGGCCGGCCGCCGTCCCGGTGGGCTTCCACCAGTTTGAGGATGACGTCGCTGTCCTCGTCGGCCCGGTGCAGCTGGATGTCGGTGGCCGGCGTGGACGGGTGGGCGTGGCAGAGCACGTCCTTGCGGCCGGTGTTGTGGCTGATCAGGTGATTGGCCAGCAGGGCGACCCGGTGCCCGTAGCGGAAGGTGTAGCTGAGGGTCTGCTCCAGCGGGCTTTCGAATTCCTCGCTGAAGCGGCTCAGGATGAAGTCCGGCTGGGCGCCGCGGAATTCGTAGATGGTCTGGTCCGGGTCGCCCACCACGGTCACCCGCGCCCGCTCACCGGCGATGTAGCGCAGCAGCAGGTGCTGGATCTCGTTCGTGTCCTGGTATTCGTCCACCATCACCAGATCCATCTTGTTGGCCACCAGACGCTGCAGCGGCGGATTCTGATGGATCGCCATGACCGGCTCGTAGAGCATGTCGGCGTAGCTGATGCGGGCGTTGCGCTTGCGCCACTGCTCGAAGCCGTGGAACAGGTCGATCAGGTAGCGGTGCTTGGTGCCGTAGCCCATCTGCTCGAACACGATCTCCACCGGCGACAGGGTGGTCTTCACCAGATCGATGAAGTGGGCGGCGGTTTCCACGTAATCCTTCTTGGCGCGCTTGATTTCGTCCTGCAGGGCTTCCGGCGCCAGCTGGCGGGTCAGCATCCAGACCTGGAAGTTGATCTCCTGGTCGCTGAGGATGTCGGCGACGAAATCCGGCAGGTAGCCCTCCCGCACGAAGCGTTTGTACAGGCGGTAGCCCATGGCGTGGTAGGTGCGGATCTCCGGCAGCCCAAGCCCGGTGTCGCCGGCGACCGATTGCAGTTTCTTCTGGAAATCGTCCCGGGCGCTGCGGTTGAACATCAGCACCAGCATGCGGGTGGGATCGTGGCCCTGTTCCAGCAGGTAGCGGATGCGCCAGGCCAGGGTGGTGGTCTTGCCGCTGCCGGCCACGGCGGTAATGAGGGCGTGCTCATAGCCGGCGGTGATGATGGCGTGCTGTTCGTCGGTCAGGTGCGGGGGGAGGGCTGTTGGCATGGGCGCTATTCTGGCATGGTCCCGGTCACTCATCCATAATGGTTTGCCTCACGAATCGCACAGAGGCCCCGGATTCCGGGGTCGCAGGAGAGACACCATGGCACAGACCCCAAAAGACGCCCTCAACGTGCTGGGCCAGCCGCTGGCCGATTGCGGTTACGATCCCCAGACCGGCTTCTACCGGGACGGTTGCTGCAACGTTGGGCCGGACGACCTGGGCGTGCATGCCGTTTGCGCGGTGGTCACTGACGATTTCCTCGAATTCTCGCGCCTTAAGGGCAACGACCTGTCCACGCCGCGCCCGGAGTTCGGTTTTCCCGGTCTTCGCGACGGCGACGCCTGGTGCCTGTGCGCCGGTCGTTGGACCGAAGCGTACGAGGCCGGCAAGGCGCCCCGGGTCCGGTTGCTCGCGACGCACCAGGCCGCGCTCGAACACTGCGACCTGAATGCCCTCAAGCAGCACGCGGTGGACCTGAGCTGATCCGGTGCCTGCTGCTGTGACCGTGCCTGTTGGCTGGCCGGCTGCCGACCGGATACGCGAGTGGCAAGTCGCCCTGCGCCGCGCCGGTGAACGCCGCCTGCTGTTGGTGGAGGCCCACGCCACCGGTGCGGTCGAGTACGCCTTGGCGCTCTGCCAGTCGGCGGATCCGGCGCGGTGCCTTTGGGTGGGCTCTTCGCCTGCGCCAACGGATCGTTCGCTTCCGGCGGTTCGACCAACCAAGGCGCACGAATGGCTGGGTCGTGAGCTGGATCTGGTGATCTGGGACGGCCGCGCCGGTAATCCGCCGGATGACCTGGCGGCCCTGATGGGCACGCTCGCCGCCGGCGCCCTGCTGGTCTGGCTGATGCCGCCACTGGCCGAGTGGGGGCGCTTCGACGATCCGGATTATGCCCGCACCGGGTTGGCCGACACTGACCGGCATCCCTTCCTCGCGCGTATGGCGGGCGTCCTGGACGCCCACCCGGCCGTGGTGCGGCTGTGCGCTTCGGGCGAGGTCATCGGACACCTCGACATGGACGCCGCTGGCGCGCCGTTCCAGCCCACCGATACGCCGGATCAGTCGGCCGCGATCGAGGCCATTCTCCAGACCGGGGCGGGCCGACGTCGGCGTCCACTGGTGATCCGAGCCGATCGTGGGCGGGGCAAGTCCACCGCCCTGGGGCGGGCCGCGGCGCAGCTGCTGCAGGACAAGTGGACACGCATCCTGGTGACCGCGCCCCGGTTCGAGGCGGTTGAGACCCTGTTTGCCGCGGCGGAAGCCCATTGGGTCGGCGCCAAACGGGAAGGCCACCGGCTGTGGTTGGACGATCACTGCCTGGAGTTTCTGCCGGTAGACGTGTTGCTGCAGGAGCGTCCAGAGGCCGGTGTGGTCCTGGTGGACGAAGCGGCGGGCCTGCCGGCACCGCTGCTGGCCGATATCCTGACCGGCTGGCCGCGGGTGGTTTTCGCCACCACGGTCCACGGCTACGAAGGCACCGGCCGGGGCTTCGACGTGCGCTTCCGGGAGGTGCTGGACCGGCTCACGCCCCAGTGGCGGACGCAGCGCCTGTCGCAACCGATTCGCTGGCGCGAGGGCGATCCCTTCGAGGATCTGGTCAATCGCCTGTTCCTGCTGGACGCCGAGAGCGCCACCGGGCTGTCGCCGCAGGCAGATGTTCGGATCGAGCCCTGGCGCCCGGCCGAGGCGGATGCCGACACCCTGGCCCAGGCCTTCGGTCTGCTGACCGACGCCCATTATCGCACCACGCCCGCGGACCTGCGCCAGTGGCTGGACGATCCGCACGCCCGCAGTTGGCTGGCCCGCAGTGATACGGACAATGCGGTCGTCGGGGTACTGTGGGCGAGCGCCGAAGGCGGTCTGGACCCGGCGCTGGCGGAGCAGGTGATGCGGGGCGAGCGACGCATCCGTGGTCACCTGCTGGCTCAGTCGCTGGCCTGCCACGGCGGCCTTGCGGAGGCGGCCACCGTTCACACCCTGCGTGTGGTGCGAATTGCCGTGGTGCCCGAACTCCGGCGGGCGGGAATTGGGCAGCGATTGCTGGCCGCTGCCCGGGACGACAGCCGGGAAGCGGGATTTGACCTGTTTGGCACCAGCTTCGGAGCCACCGCGCCCCTGTTGGCGTTCTGGTGTCGCGCCGGTCTCTATCCGCTGCGGCTGGGCCTGCACCGCTCGGCGAGCAGTGGCGAACACACCCTGCAGATGGGGCTGGCCCTGTCGGCCGCGGGCATGGACCTGCTGCTACGCCTGCAGACCCGGTTCGCCGAGCACTGGCCGCTGTTGCTGGGCGACAGCTTCCGGATGCTGGAGCCGGAGCTGGCGCTGGCCCTGGGCCGCGACTGGGTCGCCTCGGTGCCGTTGACGCCCATGGACCGGACCGAGCTGGCCGCCTTTGCCGGCGGTTACCGGCTGTTCGAGCTGTCCCGGCTGCCGCTGATGCGGTTGTCCCTGCAGCCGGGGGTCAGTGAAACGCTGGCGGCGGACGCTCAGGCAGCACTCTGGTGCCGGGCGGTTCTACAGGGCTGGTCCTGGTCCGAGTTGCAATCGGCCGGATTGTGCCGCGGCCGCCGGGATGCCGAGCAGCGCTTGCGGCAACTAGCCGGGAAATTGCTTGAACCGGTCGACATCCCGCCACATTAAGCCGGGCGACGGCCTGCTTCTGTGACCCACTCGATGTCATTGGCCTGATCCGCTTGGGCAGAATGGGCCAACCTGAAAACGACCGGAATACCGCCATGCCCAAACGCGTGCTTGCCTGCCTCGCCCTTGCCCTGATTGTCCTGTCCGCCTGCTCCGGTCAGCCGCAACCCGTCAATCTGGAAACGGTGCATCGGGCGAATCAGTCTTCGCCCCTGGTGAGCGCGGTGATGCAGGGTGACCTGCCGGCGGTGCAGGACCAGGTGGCCGCCGGCGCGTCCCTGAACCAGGTCACGGCGGACGGTACGCCGCTGACAGCGGCGGCTACTGCGGGTCATGACCGCATCGCCTGGTACCTGTTACAGCAGGGGGCGGATCCCAATCTGGCGGACGCCAGCGGGCAGACGCCGCTGATTGCGGCCTCGGCGGAGGGCAGCCAGCGCCTGGTGAAGCTGATGCTGTCCGCCGGCGCCGGCGTCAATGCCAGCGGTTCCGACGGGACCACGGCGGTGGCGGCCGCCGCGGAGGCCGGCAACCTGTCGGTGATGCGCACGCTGCTGGATGCCGGGGGCAACGTCAATATTGCCCACGACGGCGAATCCGTGTTGATGCACGTGGTGCGCAACGGCGACCTGTTGATGACTGAAGTGCTGATCGCCGCCGGCGCGGATGTCAGTTATCGTGGCGAGGACGGGGACTCTGCCCTGTCCATCGCCCGTCAGCGTAACCTGGGGGATATCGAGATGCTGCTGGTGCAGGCGGGCGCGCGCCAATAGGCCGGTTCAGTCCAGGTCCGCGAGCGGGTCGTCGGCCGGCGCCCAGGGCGCAGTGAAGTAACGCTCGACATCGGCGTACGGCACTGCATCCACGGTCGGGTACTGCCAGTGAGGCTGGTTGTCCCGGTCGATCAGCCGGGCCCGGATCCCTTCCTGCAGTTCATCCCCTTCGCAACAGCGCACCGCCATGATCAGCTCCATGCGGAAAATGTCCTTGAGACTGAACTGGCGGGCCCGCCGCAGCTGTTCCCAGATGAGCCAGCCGGTGGTCGGGCAGCCTTCGGTGAGGTTGTTGATGGCGGTCTGCCACCAGGGATCGTCCTCGACGGTTTCGCCGGTCAGCTGGTGGATGATGTCCGGCAGCGATTCGCCGCGGCACAGGCGGGCAATGCGCTGCTCGTGGTTGGCCAGCTCGCTGTCCGGCAGGTCGATGGTCTGATCCCGGGTAAACTGCGCCAGCAGCCGGTACAGGCGATTGTCGTCGGCGGCGACGTCGCCGGTCCAGCGGGTCTCCAGCAGACGCTGCAACAGGGCGTCCGGGGTTTCGTCGGCCACTGCCAGGTCGGCCAGTCCGATGCGCAGGCTGTCGGCCTGGTTCAGTCGCGCGCCGGTCAGCCCCAGGAACAGCCCAATGCCCTCCGGCAACCGGTTGAGGAAATAGCCGGCGCCTACATCCGGAAACAGCCCGATGCTGACTTCCGGCATCGCAAGTTGCGCCGACGGTGCCAGCAAGCGGTAACGGCAGCCCGACAGTAAACCCAGGCCGCCGCCCATGGTGTAGCCGTGGGCCCAGCAGACCAGGGGTTTGGGATAGACATACAGGGTGTGGTCCAGGCGATACTCAGCCTCGAAATACCGGGTGGCCTGGCGGATGCCGTCCTCACCACCGATCATGTCATGCAGCTGGCGGATATCGGCGCCGGCGCAGAAAGCCCGCTCACCGGCGCCCCACAACAGAACCAGACAGATCGCCGGATCGGTCGCCCATCGGTCCAGCGTGTCCTGCAGGACGTTGATCATCTCCAGAGACAGGGCGTTGAGGTTGTGCGGGGAATCCAGGGTGATCAGCCCGATCTGGCCTTCGGCACAGGGCCGGGTTTCAGTGCGGATGGACATGGGTGTTTCTCGGCTCCCGAAAATGGTGGGCCGCCCGGGGCGGCAAAAACATGAATCAGAGGTTCCAGTCATGATGACCGGATCGCCCTCGCGATGTCACCTGCATCCGTCGACGATCACAGCGACCAAAGTAGGATCGGCATCCGGTTCTAAAGAATCAGGGGCAACGGGCGAATTTTCCGTTGGTTTTCCCTATGGTATAAGCATGAGTCGTATAAGGGCTTTTCCAAAATTGAGAGAGAACAGGAACGAGGACATATCATGAAGGTACTGACTCCCATCGCGTTGGCGCTGGCCGTTGCCATGCCCGTGGCCGCCCAGGCGGAAGGCAACCCTGAAGCCGGCAAGGCCAAGGCCGCCGTTTGCGCTGCCTGCCACGGGCAGAACGGTCATGCGCAGATTCCGACCTATCCGAACCTGGCCGGCCAGAATGAGCAGTACCTGGTCATGGCGCTGAAAGCCTACAAGGGCGGCAATCGCCAGGGCGGTCAGGCGGCGATCATGCAGGGGCAGGCCGCGGCCCTGAGCGATGAGGACATTGCCAACCTCGCCGCCTACTTCTCCAGCCTGCCTGCCAGCGGTAAGTAACACCGCACCTTGCGGAGGGAGTGGCTGGAATCACCGGGCTCCCTCCCGCGATCACCTAGTTCACGATGCGGTAACTCGGCTTGTAGGCGGCCCCCGGCAGCTTCATCCGGTTCTGCTGGACGAAGGCGGTGAGCAGCTCTTCCAGGGGCTCGAGCAGTTCCTGGTCCCCAGAGATCTCGAAGGGCCCGCGTTCCTGTACCTGACGGACGCCCTGTTCCTTCACGTTGCCGGCGACGATGCCGCTGAAGGCCTTGCGCAGGTTGGCGGCGATCAGGTGGGCCGGCTGGTTCCGGTGCAGGTCCAGCTCGCGCATGCTTTCGTGGGAGGGTTCGAACGGCGCCTGGAATATCGGATCGATCTTCAGCATCCAGTTGAAATAGTAGGCATCCTGGGCGGACCGGCGGAACGCCTGAACTTCTTCCATCCCCTGTTTCATAGTCTGCGCCACCCGCACCGGATCGTCGATGATGATCTGGTAGCGCGCTGCGGCTTCTTCGCCCAGGGCGTTGCGGATGAAGCGGTCGATCATCTCGAAATATTCCGCGTTTTCCGGCCGACCGGTGAACACCACCGGGAAGGGCAGATCGCGGTTTTCCGGATGCAGCAGCACGCCCAGCAGGTAGAGGATTTCCTCCGCCGTGCCCACGCCGCCCGGGAAGACGATGATGCCGTGTCCGGCCCGCACGAACGCTTCCAGACGCTTCTCGATGTCCGGCAGGATCACCAGTTCGTTGACGATCGGGTTGGGCGGCTCGGCGCCGATAATGCCCGGTTCGGTGATGCCGATGTAGCGGCCGTTCTTGACCCGCTGCTTGGCGTGGCCGATGGTTGCGCCCTTCATCGGCCCCTTCATGGCGCCGGGACCGCAACCGGTGCAGATGCTCAGGCCGCGCAGGCCCAGTTCGTGGCCGACTTCCTTGCTGTAGACGTACTCTTCACGGCTGATCGAGTGCCCGCCCCAGCAGACCACGATGTCCGGATGGCGTCCGGCCTGCATGACCCGGGCGTTGCGCAGGATGTGGAACACGCGGTTGGTGATGGTGTCCGGGTCGTCGTTGGACAGGCCCGGATAGCCGCCCAGCACCGAGTGGGCGTAGATGATGTCCCGCAGGACCGCGAACAGGTGCTCGCGGATACCGCGCAGCATCTCGCCGTCGACGAAGGCGTCGATGGGTGCATTGATGAGTTCCAGCTTGAGGCCGCGGGGCTGTGGCACCAGGCGAATGTCGAAATCCGCGTAGCGGTCCATCAGGTCCTTGCAGTCGTCGATGTCCACGCCGATGTTCATGACGGCCAGTGCGCACTGGCGGAAAAGACGGTACAGGCCGCCTTCGCTCTTGTCCTTGAGCCGGTTGACTTCATGACTGGAGAGAATCTCCAGGCTGCCCTCGGGAGAGACCAGGGCATTGATGGTTTCCTGCGTCATGGAAATGCTCTTTGTTGATGGTTTCCTATGAGTGTAACGGTTTTGGAGCGGTTCGGGAGAAGCGAGGTGCACCTCAATGAACACTGTGACACACTTGCGCCCCCGCCATTCGGACCTTGCGTATTTTTAAATGTCGTCGCGCGCCGGTAGAATGTGCGTTTTTTGATCAGTCAGCCAGCATCCAGATTATGAATTTCCTGATACGACCCAGCGCCGAAGTAGCCATCAAGAGCAAGCCCGTCCGCCGCCAGCAGATCCGGCAGTTACGCCAGAATGTCAGCAAAATCCTGCGTCGCGTCGACGACCGCATTCGCGTCGAAGGCAGTTGGGACCGGGTGGATGTGATCGTTCCGGACGAGCTCGACAGCCAGCCCCTGGTGGACCGGCTCGCCTGTATTCCCGGCATCAGCAATTTCCTGGAAGTCCGGGATTACCCGCTGACCACGCTGGACGATGTGGCCGAGCGCGCCCTGGCGGTCTGGGGCGAGGCGCTGGCGGGCAAGACCTTTGCCGTGCGCGGTCGGCGCACCGGCGAGCATGACTTTTCCTCCGCTGACATGGAACGCCTTGTGGGCAGCGTCCTGCTGGAAAAATCCGGCGCCAGTGGGGTCAGGCTCAAGGATCCGGACGAGCAGGTGCGGATCGAGGTCATCCACGACCGTTACCACATCGTCGAGCGACGCTTTGAAGGGCTGGGTGGTTATCCACTGGGCAGTGTCGAAACCGCTGTGTCGCTGATTTCCGGCGGTTACGATTCGTCCGTCTCCACCTACCTGACGATGCGCCGGGGCCTGCGCACGCACTTCCTGTTTTTCAACCTGGGCGGTGCGGCGCACGAGGTGGGCGTGAAGCAGGTGGCGCATTACCTGTGGTCCCGCTACGGCTCCTCCCACTCGGTGAAGTTTATTTCCGTGCCGTTCGAGGACGTGGTGGGTGAGATCATGCGTTCGGTGGATCACCGCCACATGGGCGTGGTGCTCAAGCGCATGATGCTCAAGGCGGCGGCAGCGATTACCCAGACCGGGATGGCCAAGGCGATTGTGACCGGCGATGCCGTGGCCCAGGTGTCGAGCCAGACCCTGGCCAACCTGAACGTGGTGGATCGCGCCAGTGAGGAAGTGGTGCTGCGGCCGCTGATCACCATGGACAAGGTGGATATCATCCGCACCGCCGAACAGATCGGGACGGAGAGTTTCTCTCGCAACATGCCGGAATACTGCGGTGTGATTTCCAGTCGACCGGTCACCCGGGCCAAGCTGAACCGGGTCGAGGCGGAAGAGGCGAAAATGGATCCGTCGGTCCTGGAGCGGGCGATCGAGTCGCGGGTGGAAACGCCGATCCAGCGTATCCTGGATTCCATCAGCACGCCGGAAGAGGTCGAACTGGTGCAGACGCCGGGGGTGGATGACGTGATCATCGACGTGCGCCACCCGAATGAAGAGGAAAGGGCGCCGCTGCACCTGACCAACAACGAGGTGCTGCACATTCCGTTCTACGAGCTGAACCAGCGGGTCGACGAACTGACCGCCGAATGCCGTTATCTGCTCTACTGCGACAAGGGCACCATGAGCCGCATGCACGCCGGGCACCTGAAAGCGTCCGGTGTCGATAACGTGCTGGTGTACGCCCCCGCCTGAATCTTTAACGGGCGCCCATCAGGCGCCCGGTTTCCCTTTTTCAATCGTCCAGCCAGCCGTCGCGAATCGAGGCTTCCAGCGCCTTGCGCTCGTAATGCTGTTCGATGGCCCGGCGTGCCGCCAGACGGCGCTTGGCCGCGGCCTGCTCCCGGTCGCGCATTTCATCACGCTGGAGATGATCGAAAATGGAAAGGATTTCAGCCTGAACCGATTCAACCGGCTGGTTCGGCTCGTGGGTGGTGGTATTGGCTGTCGTTCGCACGCGTCACATCCTCCTCTGGAAAATGAGGAAGCGCTACCCGATCACCGGCGCCGGTACGGTGCCGATCAACCGCCAAACCGAAAGGACTGTGCGGGCATCGCCCGACACCCTCCATTCGAATGGCTTCAGCGACTTCCTGACCCGATTGCGTCCGGCATGCACTGTTGCAGTGCGCCGCCGGATGCATCAAAGCCTACGGCTTCCGTGTGACAACGGCGTGAAAGCCCGCCGTTGCACAACGTTGTTTTTCTTGTGTACGGACCAGCAAGTCGCGTGCCTTCGCTGGTCCGTTTTCGGTTTCCAGAGTGGACGCTCTCGGCTTTATTGGGAGCGTCCTTCCAGCCCCCCGAAGAACTGGCGAATGTTCTCGGCCAGCGAATCGATGTCGTAGCCGCCTTCCTGCACCACCAGCGTGGGCACGTTGGCGGCGGCGATGCGCTTGCCGATGCGGGCAAAGCCCTCGGAGGTGACCGAGACCTTGGCCTGCGGGTCGTTCCTGTAGATGTCAAAACCCAGCGTGAGAATCAGGGCGTCGGGCTGGAACAGCCGGATCGCCGTCATGGCCTCTTCCAGCTTCTCGAAGAAGAACTCCTCCGAAGAGCCGTGGGGCATGGGCATGTTGATGTTGTAGCCGTAGCCTTTTCCTTCCCCTTTCTCGTCCTCAAACCCGGACACCACCGGGTAGAAGTTGGTGGGGTCGCCGTGGATCGACACGTAGAGCACGTCATCCCGGTCGTAGAAGATCTCCTGGATCCCCTGGCCGTGGTGCATGTCGGTGTCGAGGATGGCGATCTTGTCATAGCGCTTCTTCAGCGCTTCCGCGGCGATGGCGGCGTTGTTCAGGTAACAGAAGCCGCCGGCCGCGTCTTTGCGGGCGTGGTGGCCCGGCGGGCGACAGACGGCGTAGGCGCTGCGGTCGCCGGCGAGGATGGCGTCGGCGGCGCCGAGGGCGGTCTGGGCCGACCAATAGGCGGCCTTCCAGGTGTGCTCGCCCACCGGACAGCTGCCGTCGGCCAGGTAGCGGGCAGCCTTGGCCAGCACACCGCGCAGGGCGTTGGGGGAGCGTACGAACACATTGGACATGACCTCGTCACCCCAGTCGTCCGGAATCGCCATCCATTCGCGGTGGCAGGATTCCAGGAAGCGCAGGTAGTTGAGATCGTGCACCTTCGAGATGGGACCGGCCCCCTGGTCGCAGGGTTCGAGCACGTCGAACTCCAGCGAATGCAGGCCTTCGATCATCTGGCCGGTGCGGGCGGGAACCTCCTGGGGCTGGCGCATCTGGCCGCGGGTGAAGTACGTCTTGGGATTGTGCAGATCCTGTGCAGGATGAAAGAACGCTTTCATAGCTCGGCTCCCTGGTTCGGTTGCGACCGGATGAAATCTGTACACGCCATCCGAGTATAAGCGTCGATTCGAGCCGGGCTCAACCCGCGTGTGCCATGGGTACAATCCGTACACTTGCTCCCGGCAATGACCAATCGGGGATGACTTGTCCAATGCAGATGCATCAGCCACTATGGAACGACACATGGGCTAGGTTGTCGCAGCTTGTGAGCAAGTGTCTCGCGTCACCTTTCCCCAATGATGGGTGTACTTTCAGGCAAGCTGCCGATACCTGGCAGCCTTGCATGAGCCTCAATGAGGGTGTTGCACACGTTTATAGCGCCATCGTTGGCAGGACCCTCTCATCACAAGGAGCCGACATGATTCAGTCACCGTTATTGACGCATTTTGATGGTTATATCGGAGGGCAGTGGGTCAATACTTCGACGGGCAACTCGATTGATGTCTACAACCCGGCAACGGGCGAGGTCATTGCCCAGGTCGCGTCGATGTCCGAAGACGACGTGAAACGGTCCATCAGTGAGGCGAAACAGGCGCTGCGCCTGACCGAACCCTACGATCTGGAAACCCGCCGTAAATGGCTGGTGGGGATTCGCGATGCCCTGCTGGGCAATAAAGAGGAAGTGGGGCGGATCCTGTGCCTGGAGCATGGCAAACCGCTGAAGGAAGCCCAGGGCGAGGTGGAATACGCCGCCGGCTTCTTCGACTACTGTGCCAAGAACATCGACACGCTCGATTCCCACACCATCGACGAAAAGCCCAAGAACTGCACCTGGACGGTTCATTACCGGCCGGTGGGCGTGGCCGCGCTGATCACCCCGTGGAACTTTCCCATCGGCATGATCGCCAAGAAGCTGTCCGCGTCCCTGGCCGGCGGCTGCCCGTCGATCATCAAGCCGGCCAGCGAAACGCCGCTGACCATGATTGCCATGTTCACCCTGATCAACCAGCACGTGGACATTCCCAAGGGCATGGTCAACCTGGTGATGGGTAAATCCAGCATGATCGGTAAGCTGTTCTGCGAGTCGCCGGACGTGCCGATGATCAGCTTCACCGGGTCCACCGAAGTGGGCCGTACCTTGATGGCCGACAGCACAGGCTGGGTCAAGAAGCTGGCTCTGGAACTGGGCGGCAACGCGCCGTTCATCGTGTTCGACGACGCCGACCTGGACGCGGCGGCGGATAACCTGATCGCCAACAAATTCCGCGGCGGAGGCCAGACCTGCGTCTGTGCCAACCGAATTTTCGTGCATGAAACGGTCGCCGACAGCTTCGGTGAGAAACTGGCGGAGCGGGTCAACCGCATGACCGTCGGCGACGGCATGAAAGAAGGCGTCGACATCGGCCCGCTGATCAACAAGGCCGGCTTCGACAAGGTGCGCCGCCACGTGTCCGATGCGCTGGCCCAGGGCGGCAAGCTGGTGGCCGGCCCCAATCCGGACACCCTGAGCGGCAAGGACCTGTTCTACCCGCCCACGGTGGTCACTGGCATCACCCGGGATATGGACTGCTCCCGCGAGGAGACGTTCGGTCCGTTGGTCCCCATGGCGCTGTTCCGGGACGAGAACGAAGTGATCGAGGCGGGTAACGACACCGAGTTCGGCCTGGCGGCCTACGTCTTTACCAACGACGACGCCCGCGCCAGCCGGGTGATCGGTGGTCTGCGCTTTGGCCATGTGGGCTGGAACACCGGCACCGGCCCAACGCCGGAAGCGCCGTTCGGTGGCATGAAGGCCTCCGGCATCGGCCGTGAGGGCGGTATCGAGGGGTTGTTCGAGTTTGTTGAACCCCAGACGGTGCCCCGCGGCGCCTGATTGTTCCCTCCGCGCCCGTTCCTCACCGGGACGGGCGCCGTTCCTGCTTGATCCTGCCTGCTGAATTCGCCGCGTCGACATGGCGTGATCCACAGCGCCAGCTTGTTATAATCGGCGCTCTTCATTTCCCGACTGTATGGTTCCCGATGGACGTCTCCCCGATCATAGATCCCCTCAACGATGCCCAACGCGAGGCCGTGACCGCCCAGAACGCCCATCTGCTGGTGCTGGCCGGCGCCGGGTCCGGCAAGACCCGCGTGCTGGTACACCGGATGGCCTGGCTGATGCAGGTGGACCAGGTGCCGGCCACCGGGCTGCTGGCGGTGACCTTCACCAACAAGGCCGCGCGGGAGATGCGCAACCGGATCTCGGAGATGATGAACCTATCCGGCTATGGTCTCTGGTTCGGCACCTTCCACAGCATCGCCCATCGCCTGCTGCGGGCGCACTGGCAGGACGCCGGGTTGCCCGAGAATTTCCAGGTGCTGGACAGCGACGACCAGTTGCGCCTGATCAAGCGCGTCATGCGCGACCTGCAGATCGACGAATCCCGCTGGCCGCCAAAACAGGTGCAGTGGTTTATCAACGGCCAGAAGGACGAGGGGCTACGGGCCGATCACATCCAGGACAACCCGGGCGACCACTTCGTCTCGGTGATGCTCAAGATCTACCGCCAGTACGAGAAGCAGTGCCAGCTCAGCGGGCTGGTGGATTTCGGCGAGCTGCTGCTGCGCTCCCACGAACTCTGGCTCAAGAAACCGGAGCTGCTGGGCCACTACCAGCGCCGTTTCCAGCACATCCTGGTGGACGAGTTCCAGGACACCAACACCATCCAGTACGCCTGGCTGCAGATGCTGGCCGGTCAGCGGGTGCCGATGACCATCGTCGGTGACGACGACCAGTCCATCTATGGCTGGCGGGGCGCCAAGATCGAGAACATCCAGAAATTCCAGCAGGATTTCCCGGACGCTCGGCTGGTCCGGCTGGAGCAGAACTACCGCTCGACCCAGACCATCCTCAAGGCGGCCAACGCGGTGATCGCCAACAACCAGGGGCGCCTGGGCAAGGAACTCTGGACTGACGGCCCCGACGGTGAACTCATCAACCTCTACGCCGCCTTCAACGAGCAGGACGAGGCCAACTACATCGCTGACACCATCAGCGCCTGGGTGGACGAGGGCAACCTGCGCAGCGAAGCGGCGATCCTGTACCGCTCCAACGCCCAGTCGCGGGTGCTGGAGGAGGCCCTGCTGCGCCAGGGGATTCCGTACCGCGTCTACGGCGGCCTGCGTTTCTACGATCGCCAGGAAATCCGCAACGCCCTCGGCTACCTGCGTCTGGTGCATTACCGCCACGACGATGCGGCGTTTGAGCGGGTGGTGAACACGCCGCCTCGCGGCATCGGCGCCAAGAGCCTGGGCGAGCTGCGGGAACTGGCCACCGGCCAGAGCATTTCCCTGTGGCAGGCGGCCGAAAGGCTGCTGGAAGCCGGCGCCATGAAAGGTCGGGCCAAGACCGGTTTACAGCAGTTTATCGGGCTGATCGAGTCCCTGGCGGCAGACCAGGACGAGCTGGATCTCAAACAGCTGACCCAGCGCGCCATCGAAGGCAGCGGCCTGCGCGACCATCACGCCAACGAGAAGGGCGAAAAGGCCCAGGCCCGGGTGGAGAACCTGGAGGAACTGGTCAGCGCCATGGCGGACTTCGAGGTGGAGGACGGCATCGATCCGCTCTCGGAATTCATCGCCCAGGCGGCGCTGGACGCCGGCGAGTCCCAGGCGGACGAGCACCAGGACAGCGTCCAGCTGATGACCCTGCACTCGGCCAAGGGCCTGGAATTCCCGCTGGTGTTCCTGGCCGGTGTCGAGGAAGGCCTGTTCCCCCACAGCATGTCCCTGGAAGAGCCGGGGCGCATGGAGGAGGAGCGGCGCCTGGCCTACGTGGGCATCACCCGGGCCATGAAACGGCTGGTGATGACCTACGCCGAATCCCGCCGGCTCTACGGCCAGGAGAAATTCCATGCCCTGTCCCGCTTTGTGCGTGAGATTCCCGGCGACTGCATCCAGGAAGTGCGGTTGCGCAACACCGTCACCCGCCCGGCGCTGACCCAGCGGCCCAACGAAGGCCTGTTCGACAGCTCGCCCATGGCCGACGCCGGCCTGCAACTGGGCCAGCGGGTGCGCCATCCCAAGTTCGGCGAAGGCGTGGTAATGAACTGCGAGGGCAGCGGCCACCACACCCGGGTCCAGGTGAACTTCGACGACGGCGCAAAATGGCTCGTCCTGGCCTATGCTCCTTTGGAGCGACTCTGAGGCGGCGAGCACTTGTTCTGTCAAATAATTGCGACTCTCATACTTTTGAATAAGAGTCAGCGGCCGGTTTATGGTACACCCTTGGAGGATGTCGCGTTTTAGCCGGGTTGTCCGGTGCAGGAAAGAGCGCAGGAGCGCGTGACGCTCGAGTGTCCCTGTGACTCCGGCGCCTTAAAAAACAATGATAAAAGCAAGAAAGGAGAAAACATGAAACGTCGCAACCTTTTAGCGGCCGTTGTGGCTGGCGCATTGGGGTTCGGTCTGGCGGGCTGTTCCCAGGAAGAGAGCGGCTCTTCGGCGTCGAATGACCAGGCGGCGGCCCCCGCTGCGGAGAAGCAGACCTACAAGTGGAAGATGGTCACCACCTGGCCGAAGAACTTCCCGGGCCTGGGCACCGCGCCTGAACACTTTGCCGACCGCGTTCGGGAGATGACCGACGGCCAGATCGACATCACCGTCTACGGCGCCGGCGACCTGGTGCCGGCCCTGGAAGTGTTCAGCGCCGTTTCCCAGGGCACCGCGGAAATGGGCCACGGGGCCGGCTACTACTGGAAAGGCAAGATTCCCGCTGCCCAGTTCTTCTCGACCGTTCCCTTCGGTCTGACCGCCCAGGAATACAACGGCTGGATGTTCCACGGCGGTGGTCTGGAACTCTACCGCGAAGCCTACAAGCCGTTTGGCGTGATCCCCTGGCCGGGCGGCAACACCGGCGTCCAGATGGGTGGCTGGTTCAATAAGGAAATCAACAGCGTTGACGACCTCAAGGGCCTGAAAATGCGGATTCCCGGCATCGGCGGCGACGTGCTGGAAAAAGCCGGCGGGACCCCGGTCAACCTGCCGGGTGGCGAGATCTTCACCGCGCTGCAGACTGGCACCATCGATGCCACCGAGTGGGTGGGTCCCTACAACGACCTGGCCTTCGGCCTGCACCAGATTGCCGAGTACTACTATTATCCGGGCTGGCACGAGCCGGGCACTGCGCTGGAGCTGATCGTCAACGCCGACGCCTATAACAAGCTGCCGAAAAACCTCCAGGTCATCATCGACGTGGCGGCCCGGGAGATGAACGCGGACATGCTGGCGGAGTACACCGCGCAGAACAACCAGGCGCTCAAAGAGCTGGTGGAAGAAAAAGGCGTGAAACTGCGTCGCTTCCCGGACGATGTGCTCAACCGCCTGCGCGAGATGTCGGCGGAAACCGTCAAGGAGCTGGCCGATAAGGATGAGATGGCCCGCAAGGCCTACGAGTCCTATAAGGCCTTCCGCGACAAGGTGGTGCCGTATACGGATATTTCCGAGCGGACTTACCTGAACATTCGTGAGGGTGACAAGAACGAAGGTTGATTCGGCTTCCGAATCGGTCTGACCAAAAAGCCCCGGCATGGCGACATGCCGGGGTTTAATGTGTCCGATCCGCCCGTTGGGGCCAATGAGGACAGAGGGGCTATTGCCTGAGTGCTCGTTTGAGAACCTTGCCGGTCGCGCTTTTGGGCAGTTCGTCCAGAATCACCACTTGTTTGGGTAACTTGTACCGTGCCAACTGACCGTTAAGGCCAGCGAGTATGGCTTCAGGCGTCGGCGGTGTGTCCGGATTCCGGGGCACCACAAACAGGCAGCCCACTTCCCCCCAACGCTCATCCGGGACGCCGACAAGCGCGCATTCCAGCACGTCCGGCTGAGCAAGCACTGCCGCTTCGACTTCCGCCGGGAACACGTTCTCGCCCCCGCTGATGAACATGTCTTTCTTGCGATCGACGATGCGATAGAAGCCGTCGGGATCGCGAATGGCAATGTCGCCGGTGCGGAACCACCCATCGGCGGTGAAGCAGTCTCGGAAAGCCCGTTCCCGTCGCCAGAAACCCACCGCCAGATTGTCGCCCCGGAGCTGCACCTCGCCTGGGCCGCTGTTCTCCAGAGGTTCGTCATTGGCATTGGCCAGACGGGCCTCGATGCGGTGGCAGGGCACGCCGACGTAGCCGGCTTTGCGGTCGATCAGGTCAAGGTTGAAGGGCATGCCGAATACGGTGCCGGCTTCGCTCATGCCATAGCCGTCAACGATCGGGATGCCGTCGTTCAGCCAGGCCCGGATCTGGGGTTCCGGATGGGGGGAACCGCCGGTCAGCAGGCCTTTCAGCTTGCTCAGACGGGTCGGGTCGAAGTCCGGCAACTGGCGCAGGGCATTGGCCATCTGGGGCACACAGAAATAGTGGGTGATGCCCAATCTGGGATCACCCAGGCGGGCCAGCGTGCGTTCCGGCTCGAAGCCGTCGGAAACGGCGAGGCGGCCGCCGTTATACAGTGCCGGCCGAACGCAGGTGATCAGGCCAATGACGTGGAACATCGGCGTGTCGCAGAGAAACACGGACGCCGAGTCCACCTGGCACACCAACGACGCGTTGATGGCCGTTTCCATGATGCTCGCCTCGGTATGCAGGACGCCTTTGGGCGTTCCGGTGGTTCCCGAGGTGTAGAGAATCAGGGACGGCAGTGATCGGTCCAGCTGACGGGGAGCCATGGGCGGTTGGTTTTCCGCCGACGCCAACAGCAAGTCGATGGACTCGTGAGCCAGCCCCATGTCGTCAGCGAGACGATCGCCGAACAACAGGGCCGGTTCACAATCCGCCAGCAGGGCATCAATCTCGGGCCGGGACAGGCGCCAGTTGAGTGGCACAAAGAGGGCACCGCAGCGGGCGCACGCCAGGTGCAGCGCAATCAGCTCGGCCCGGTTCTTCGACAGTGTGGCCACCCGGTCGCCGACCGCCACGCCGCGATGATGCAACTCGCTCGCCACCTGGCTGACGAATCGATCAAAGGCTGCGTAGGTCCAGCGTCGACCGAACGTCAGGTCTTCCACCGCCAGAACGTCTGGTCGGATGCTGGCCTGAAACCCGAGAAAGTCCATGGTGATGGCTCCCTTACTGCGCTTGCTTGGATTTATCGTAGGCGCCCAGGCCCGGTTTGTAGCTTTTTTCGTCGATGAACTGGCGGATGCCTTCCTTGCGGCCGTCGTTGTCAAAGCTGTTGGCCGCCTCCTGGGCACGGACCAGATAGTCCTCGGCGTTGTCGTAAGTCATTTCCTTGACCCGGCGAATCGCATCCTTGGTGGCCTTGAGGGCCACCGGGTTCTTCTCCAGCAGGACCTGACAGACGGCAACCACACGCTCTTTCAACTGGTCGGCCGGCAGCGATTCGTTGACCAGGCCCCATTCGGCGGCGGTCTTGCCGTCGATGTTTTCGCCCATCATGGCGTGGTACAGGGCCTGCCGCAGGGGCATCAGGTCGGCCACGACCTTGCTGGCGCCGCCGCCCGGCAGGATGCCCCAGTTGATTTCACTCAGGCCAAAGGTCGCGTCGTCGCTGGCGAAGGCAAGATCACAGGAGAAGAGTGGGCCGTAGCCGCCGCCGAAACACCAGCCGTTGACCATGGCGACCGTCGGCTTCTGGTACCAGCGCAGGCGGCGCCACCAGCCGTAGGATTCGCGCTGGGCCTGGCGCGTTGCACCCAGCCCCTGGGCTTCGGTTTCACGGAAATATTCCTTCAGATCCATGCCGGCGGACCAGGCGGAGCCTTCGCCGGTCAGCACCAGTACTCCCACATCATCCCGGAACTCCAGTTCGTCGAGTACCCGCATCATCTGGCGGTTCAGCTTGGGGCTCATGCAGTTGCGTTTTTCCGGTCGGTTGAACCGGACCCAGGCGATTCGGTTTTCAACCGTGTAGGCCACCGTTTCGGCTTCGCTTCTTTCGATTGTCATTTCAGGTCCTCAATGTACGTCAGGGTTAAAAAGGAAAATGGCCGGATTCGGTGTCGACGGTGATCCAGCGCAGTTCGGTAAACTGGTCGATGCCTGCCTGGCCACCAAAGCGGCCGTAGCCCGAGTCACCCAGGCCGCCGAAAGGCATCTGGGCTTCATCGTGGACGGTCGGGCCGTTGACGTGGCAGATACCGGAGCGGATTCGCTTGGCCAACGTCAGGCCGCGGGAGAGGTCCCGGGTGAACAGGGAGGCGCTCAGGCCGTATTGGCTGTCGTTGGCGATCTCGATGGCATGCTCTTCATCCCGGGCGCGGATCATGGCGACCACCGGGCCAAAACTTTCGTCCCGGTAGATGTCCATTTCGGACGTCACGGCATCCAGCACGGTGGCGGGCATCAGCAACGAGCCACTGGTGCCGCCGGTGAGGATGGTGGCCCCTTTGTCGACGGCATCTTTGATCAACGCGTTGACCCGGTCCACGGTGCTGCGATCGATGACCGAGCCCAGCGGCGCGTGGCCTTCGCGGGGATCGCCGGTTTTCAGGTTTTGTACCTTCTCCGCAAATTTGGCGGCAAAGGCGTCGGCGACCGCGTCGACCACTACCAGCCGTTCCGTGGACATGCAGATCTGCCCCTGATTCATGAAGGCGCCGAAGGCCGCGGCGTTGACCGCTTCGTCCAGGTCGGCGTCCTCCAGCACCACAAAGGGCGCCTTGCCACCCAGTTCCAGCAGGCAGGGTTTGAGGTGTTCCGCCGCGCGCTTGGCGATAATGCGCCCGACTTCGGTGGAGCCGGTGAAATTGATGCGCTTGACTGCCGGATGGTCGATCAGGGCGCCGACCACCTCGCCGGCGTCCTCCGGGGCGTTAGTGACCAGGCCGACGGTGCCTGGCGGGAAGCCCGCCTCGTTCAGGGCTTCGGTGATCAGGCTGTGGGTGCGGGGGCAGACTTCCGAGGCTTTCAGGATGACCCCGTTGCCGCAGGCCAGGGCCGTGGCAACCGCACGGACGCCCAGAATGATGGGTGCGTTCCAGGGCGCGATGCCGAGGATGACGCCGACCGGGTCCCGGTGGGTCATCGACAGGCAGCCGGGCTTGTCGGACGGGATGACTTCACCGTTGATTCGCGTTGTCAGCGAAGCGGCCTCGCGCAGCATGGAAGCGGCCAGGTTCAGGTTGAACAGGGCCCAGCCCTCGGTGGCGCCGGTTTCCTCCATCATCGCCTTCACGAAGGCATCCCGACGGGCTTCCAGTGCGCCGGCGGCCTGGGCCAGCACCGCACGACGGGCATTTGGCCCCTGCTTTGACCAGGCTTCAAAGCCCACCTGGGCCTGCTCGGCCAGTGGCGCTACATCGGCGGCTTTCATGGCCGGTGCTTCACTGGCGACGTCTCCAGTGAGCGGGTTGATGCGTTGAAAGTTCATAAGTGCCTCGCTTGAAACGTTTTCCGGTTAAGGGACGATTTGGATGATGGCTACGGCTGACTGGTGGCCTGGGCTGCGGACGGGGCCGCATCGTTGTGGGCCCGTCCCAGCAGGAAGATGGCGCAGGCCGCTACCAGCGCACCGCTGGCCATATAGATGGACACGCTGGCCAGATCCGCACCACTGGCAAACAGGAAGCCGGCAACCACGGGACCCAGGGCGGCGCCACCACGGCCAATACCAATGACCAGACCGGTGCCGCTGGCCCGTAAACGGGCCGGGAAGGTCTGGGCCATCAGCGCGTACAGACCCACGACGCCGGCATTGGTGAAAAAGCCGGTCACCGCGCAAACCAGAGCCAGACTGCTCAGTGATCCCTGACCCTGGCCAAAGATGGACACCATCACGAAGGCCCCTGCCAGGACGCCCACCAGCAGTTTGCGCAGAGGCAAACGGGAAGTCAGGAGTCCCAGGAGCACAGCGCCGATGGCGCCGCCGACATTGGCCCAGACCAGCACCTGACCGGCTGCGGACGGGTGAAAGCCCATGTCGACCACGATTTTCGGAATCCACTTCAGGATGTAGTAGAACGTCATGATCTGGGCGAAGTAGGCCAGGATCAGCAGGAGGGTGGGCGCGCGCAGTGCCGGGGCGAACAGGTCGGCGAAACCGGCGTTGTTCTCCTGGCGGGTGGGTTCCTCGAGCTGCTGGACCGGCGCGTGCCCCATGCGGGCATACAGTCGGTTGATGCGGGCCAGGGCATTGGCCGGCTGACGGTTGAACAGGTACTCGGCGGACTCCGGCAGCCACAGCCAGGCGATCACCAGAAACGCGCCCGTCACACCGCCGCCGAACACAAAGACTGAGCGCCAGCTGTAAAGTTCAAGCAGGCTGGATGCCACGCTGCCACCCAGGATGACGCCGACAGGATAGCCCGTCGCCATCATGATGACGCACAGGCTGCGCCGGCGCTGGTTGGCAAATTCGGCCACCATGGCGTTGGTGGTGGCGAGCATGCCGCCGATACCCAGTCCGGTGACAAAGCGGGACAGCAACAGCTCATTGACCGAACCCACCAGTGCCGCGCAGGCCATGCCCAGTGTCATCAGTAACAGGCAGGTAAGGATGATGGGACGTCGTCCGAATCTGTCGGCGGCGCGGCCGAGGGTGATGGAACCGACGGTCATGCCGATCAGCTCCATAGCCAGCACAATACCCAGTTCGCCTCGTCCGATACCCCATTCTTCGGCAATCCCGGGGGCGGCAAAGCTGATGGTCAGGACATCGAAACCATCGAGGGCATTGAGGGCAATGCAGATGGCGACCGTGCAGATCTGTAACACGCTCATGGGCGCGTGCTCAAGCGCCCGCAAAGGGTTCTTGTTCATAGTCCTACGCTTCTTGTCATTGTTGGACGGGTGGCACGCGGGTTCGTGGCGAGCCGGCCGATGTCTTCAAGATAGTGCGCCGGGAGGTGGGACAGAATGGCAGAAGTAGACGAAAAAATTTGCATTTTCCGCCATCTGTTTAAAGGTGCAAAGAATGATGGGCGGTTTTTGCCGGCATCCGGACCGGAGAGAAAGCGGTCGTCTCAGCGCCCCTGCCGGAACTTGTCCCGGTAGCGACGCGGCGAATCGCCGGTCCAGCTGCGAAACGCGCGGGTGAAAACGGCGGGGTCGGAAAAACCGACCCGTTCTGCGACATCGTGGATGGCGATGTCGTCCGGGCCGACCAGCCATCGGATCGCGAGGTCCCGGCGCACCACATTCTTGATCTGCTGAAAGGACGCGCCTTCTTCGGAAAGACGGCGCGTCAGCGTGCGGGTGGTCATGTGCAGTGCCGCGGCGGCCTGATCAATCGTCAGCCCACCGTCGGTCAGCTCCTTGGTCAGGATCCGCTTGAGTTCCGTGGTGACGCTGTAGTCCGTCTTGTAACGCCGGAACAGTTCCCGCGGGCAGTTGTTCATGAAGGATTTGAGGGAGCCTTCATTCTGTTTGACCGGCCGGTTGAGGTAGATGTTGGAAAACACCAGGCTCAGGTCGTCACAATCGAACTGATGAACGCCCGGATACAGGTAGCTGTATTCGCCGACATGGGCCGGGGCCGGGTAATTAAAGTGGGTTTCGACCAGGGGCAGGCTGTCGGCAATCAGCCAGGAGGCATAGCGGTGCCAGGAGAGCAACGCGATTTCCGCAAACAGGTGCTTGTAGTCGAGTTCGGGACGGGGCAGGTTGATCGACAGTAACGTATGGCGCCCGTCGTCCGTCAGGGAGATCAGCTCCCGTCGGGTGACGAGGTTGTAGAATCGGCAGCCCAGAGCCAGTGCCTTGCCCAACGTTGGCTGGTGCACCGTGAGTTGGCCCATCATGTAATAGGTACCGGCCGGCAGCGAACAGCCCGCCAGTCCCATGGCCTCGTCCTGCATCCGGTCCCAGACGTACTTCTGGAAGTTGGCCAGCTTTTCCGTGGGAATCCGCTGTTCCGGCTGGTCGATCACGGACAGCGGGAGGCCCGCCTCGGCCAGCAGGGGCATGGGGTCCACCCCCTGCTGTCTTGTGGCATGGAACAGGGAGCTGACGTAGTGGTTGGCTCCGGTCCCGAAGTCTTCCTTCTCGTGCATGACGGGGGTTAAGCGCTCCCAATACGGCATCGGCAAACCACGGCCAGCCGGGGCATGGCATTGGGCCCGATTGATCCGGTATAGCCGGCGTTCGGGCCCCGGGAAGAGCCCTCAGTCCTGCTGCGGCACTTCCCGGATTCGGCCGTGTTCGTCGATGGCCACGAATACGAACAGGGATTCGGTGACCTTGCGCATGCGGTCCTTGTCCCGGTCCAGGGTCCAGACTTCCACGTTGATCTTCATGGAGCTGCGGCCGATGTCCACCAGGTCGGTGTAGCAGGCCACCTGCGAGCCCACCCGCAGGGGAGACAGGAACTCCATGCGTTCGATCGCCACCGTGGCATTACGCCCACGGGAGAGGCGGCCGGCCGTTGTGGCGGCGGCCATGTCCATCTGTTTCACCAGCCAGCCGGCAAAGACGTCGCCGTTGGCATTGGTGTCCGAGGGCAGGGGCACGACCTGCAGGGCAAGCTGGCCCCGGGGATTGGGTTTGTCGTCGTCCGTCAGATTCATGGATGTGTTTCGCCAGTCAAACTCTTATTGATTATGAAATGTGCGTGCGGAGCCATGGCCCGATGGCTTATCCGTACAGCGCATCGGGCAGACCAGTGGCCAGTACCGGCCAGATGGCCAGCAAAATGAGCATGATCAGCTGAATGATAATGAAAGGGATCACGCCACGATAGATCTGGGAGGTTTTAATTTCCGGCGGCGCCACGCCGCGCAGGTAGAACAGCGAGAAGCCGAAGGGGGGCGTCAGGAAGGACGTCTGCAGGTTCAGGGCAATCATGATACCCAGCCAGACCGGGTCCAGTCCCATTTTCAGCAGCACCGGCGCCACGATCGGCACCACCACGAACGTGATTTCGATGAAGTCCAGGATAAAACCCAGCAGGAAGATCACCACCATCACCACGATCATTGCGCCGACCACGCCGCCGGGCATGTCGTTGAAGATTCCATGGATCAGTTCATCGCCGCCGTAACCCCGGAACACCAGCGAGAAGATGGCCGCGCCCACCAGGATCAGGAACACCATACAGGTGACCCGGGTGGTCTGCTGGCAGACCTCTCGCAGCACGGTCATGCCCAGTTGCCGGCGGATAGCGGCCAGGATGGTCGCCCCCAGGGCACCGACACCGGCGGCCTCGGTGGGCGTGGCAATGCCGGCCAGGATCGAGCCCAGTACCGCGACGATCAGGATCATGGGCGGCGTCAGGTCGCGCCACAGGTTGAGATCCCGCTCGCTCTTTTCTTCCTCGGTCCGGTTGTCGGACGGGGCGGCGGACGGTTTGATGAAGGCGACGGCGACGATATAGAGGATGTACAGCACCACCAGCAGCAACCCGGGGATCAGGGCGCCGACGAACAGGTCGCCCACCGAGACGGTGTCCGGGCTGAAAATGCCCTGCATCCGCTGGGCCCGCTGGTAGGCGCTGGACATCACATCCCCCAGCAGCACCAACGCAATCGAGGGCGGAATGATCTGACCCAGGGTGCCGGTGGCGCAGATGGTGCCGGTGGCCAAGGACGGGCTGTAACCCCGCTTGATCATCGTGGGCAGTGAAATCAGGCCCATGGTGACCACGGTGGCGCCGACAATGCCGGTACTGGCCGCCAGCAGCATACCGACGATGGCCACCGACACGCCGAGCCCGCCACGCACGCCCTTGAACAGATCGGCCATGCTTTCCAGGAGGTTCTCGGCAATTTTTGATTGCTGCAGCATGCAGCCCATAAAGATGAACAACGGCACCGCGATCAGGGTTTCGTTGGTCATCAGCCCGTACAGGCGGTTGGGTGTGGCGCCCAGGAAGCTGGTATCGAACACGCCGAACAGCATGCCGCCAAAGGCAAAGGCCAGGGCGGTACCGGCCAGCGAGAAAGCCACGGGGAAGCCTGCCATCAAAACGATGCAGACCACTCCGAACATGATCAGCGGGAGGAACTCGACAACAGGACTCACAGGGTATCCTCCGCGGCCGGACCGGTTTCCTTGGGAATCGCGCCGGCCAGAACGGCAATATTGCGCATCACTTCAGCGATGCCCTGGATCACCATAAACACGCACATGAGCGGGATCAGGGTCTTGAGCAGGTAAACCAGGGGAATGCCGCTGGTCTCCGGGGAGCGCTCCTTGATCGCCCAGGAACTATCCACGTAGCCCAGGCTGACAAAGAAGATGAAGATCATCACCGGCATCAGTAGGAAGAGCGTGCCGAGCAGGTCCACCAGGGCCTTGCCCTTGCCGGACAGGCGCGTGTAGAGAATATCCACCCGCACGTGTTCGTTGTATTTCAGGGTATAGGCGCTGGCCAGCAGGAACACGATCGAGTGCAGGTACATGACGCTTTCCTGCATGAAGATCGACGAGTGGTTGAACAGGTAGCGCAGCACAACGACGGCAAAGGTCAGGACCACCATGCCGATGTTGAGCCAGGCCAGGGTGCGTCCAGTGCGTTCCGTGAATCCGTCCAGGTAGCCAGTAAGGCGAAGGAGAAGGCTGTTTTGAGTCATGGTTTTTATAGTGATTTGTTGTTTGAGTGGGCGCCGCGATAACCGGCTCCCCAGCTCTCATGTTAGTGGCATCGGACGCATCTGCAACAAAAATGATCGCCCCGACCGACCAATGGCTAAGAGGGTCGGATGGGCGGGCCATAAAGGATGACGGTTTCCGTTTCATGACACGCGGGGCTCACTGATGGCTTATATCAATCGCCGTGTTCTGCATCAAAGCGGCGTGTTGACAGCGCGCACCAAAAAAATCTAGACGGTGGTGCTTGCTGTAATATAAGTGTCACAAAGAGTCCTTAGTCTTCTCACTCATCGGCTCACGACTGCCGGTTTGTAAAGCGGGCCTGGTTGACGCACACATTCACAACGACCAGCAGAGCCCGCGAAAAAAATCGCATGTATGGAGGCTCAACGTGAAAACTATCAAGACAGCTGTCGCCAGTGTTGCGGTAGCCGGCGCCCTGGCTGCCGTATCCACGCCGACCCTGGCTCGTGACACCATCAACATCGTCGGTTCGTCCACGGTTTACCCGTTCGCGACGGTTGTGGCTGAGCGTTTCGGCCGTAACACCAAATTCCCCACTCCGAAGCTGGAATCCACCGGTTCCGGCGGCGGTCTGAAGCTGTTCTGTGCCGGCGTCGGCACCGAGCACCCCGACATCACCAACGCATCCCGTCGTATGAAGCCGAGCGAGTTCGAACGCTGCCAGAGCAATGGCGTGAAGGACATCGTCGAAGTGAAAATCGGCAGTGACGGCATCGTGATCGCCAGCTCCAACAAGGCCGAAAACCTGGATGTGAATCTGAAAGAACTGTACCTGGCCCTTGCCAAACAGGTTCCGGACCCCGACGGTGGTGACAAGCTGGTCGCCAACCCGTACAAGAACTGGAGCGACGTCGATTCCAGCCTGCCTAACAAGCCGATCCGCGTGATGGGTCCGCCGCCGACGTCCGGTACCCGCGACGCGTTCGTCGAGCTGGCCATGGAAGGTGGCTGTGAAGAAGTGGCCAACATCGAAGAACTGGCTGGCGACAAGAAAGACGAAGTCTGCCAGGGCATCCGTGAAGACGGCGCCTTCATCGAAGCCGGCGAGAACGACAACCTGATCGTTCAGAAGCTGGCCAGCGACACCAGCGCCTACGGCATTTTCGGCTACAGCTTCCTGGAAGAGAACTCCGGTACCCTGCAGGCCGCCACCATCAACGGTGAGCAGCCGACCCAGGAGGCCATCTCCAGCGATGCCTACCCGCTGGCCCGTTCACTGTGGTTCTACGTGAAGAAAGCGCACGTAGGCGTGATCCCGGGGATCCCCGAGTATGTGGGCGAGTTCACCAGCGAAAGCACCTGGGGTCCGAACGGCTACCTGGCTGACGTCGGCCTGATTGCACTGCCGCGCGATGCCCGCGTTCAGCAGGCCAAGAACGCCAAGGCAATGACGCCGATGACGGGTGACGAGCTGAAATAAGCCCGCTCAGTCAGGCAGTCACGGGAAGTGCGGGGCCGATATCGGCTCCGCACTTTTCGCATATTGAAGGCCGCATCAAAAGATGACTTTGTGACTCAGTCGAAGCAGCAGGCTAGACTGGTGTCCCACACAAGGGAGTCCCTGCAACGGTCTGATTCAGACGGGTCATTGCAGAGGCTTCTTTGAATTCACCGAAAGAGAGACAACATGCAACCGGGTAATCTGTTTCCGCTGGTGGTGGTGTTGATCGGGATCGCCTTTGCGCTGGGCTACGCCCGGTCCCGGGCACTCGCGACCCCGCTGGGCGGCATCCGACACCTCAAGTCGCTGCCGTTCTACTACGCGGCACGCGCGTCGCTCTGGTGCGGCCTGCCGGCCCTGATCATCTTCGCCCTGTGGCTGGGCTTCGAGGACAAGGTGATCCAGACGCTGGTGATCGGCTCACTGCCGGCGGACATCCAACCGGATTCGCCGGGCCGGGCCAGCCTGATCCTGTCCCAGATCAGCAATGTGGCGTCCGGTGCCCTGTCGCCGGAATTTGTGCCCGAGCCTATCGCCGGTGCAGCAGATCGCCTGACCGCTCTGCGGGCTGAAAGCAAACTGATGATGACCATCCTGGTCATTTGTGTGGCGGTACTGGGGGCGTTCGTCGCCTGGTTGCGGATCGCGCCGCACATCAATGCGCGGGCGAAAGTCGAGTCGACCCTTCGCAAGATTTTCTTCATGTGTGCCGGACTGGCCATCCTGACCACCGTGGGCATCATCTTCTCGGTGATTTTCGAGACCATCCATTTCTTCCACAAAGTCTCGTTCCTGGAATTTTTCTTCGGCACCAGCTGGAGTCCGCAGACCGCGATCCGAGCGGATCAGGTCGGCTCGTCCGGTTCCTTCGGCATGATTCCGCTGTTTGTCGGCACCCTGCTGATTTCCGGGATCGCCATGGTGGTGGCGGTGCCGGTGGGGCTGATGTCGGCCATCTACCTGTCGGAGTATGCCTCCAAACGCATGCGCAGCATCGTCAAGCCGCTGCTGGAACTGCTGGCCGGTGTGCCGACGGTGGTGTACGGCTTCTTCGCGGCGCTGACGGTGGCGCCGTTCATCGCCGATGCGGCCGGCTGGATGGGGCTCGATGCCTCAACCGAAAGCGCGCTGGCCGCCGGTCTGGTGATGGGCATCATGATCATTCCGTTTGTGTCATCGCTGTCCGACGACGTGATCAACGCGGTGCCGCAGACCATGCGCGACGGTTCCCTGGCCCTGGGTGCCACCCAGGCGGAAACCATGACCAAGGTGATTTTCCCGGCCGCCCTGCCGGGCATCATGGGCGGCATCCTGCTGGCCGTGTCGCGCGCCATTGGCGAAACCATGATCGTGGTGATGGCAGCGGGACTGGCGGCCAACCTCACCATCAACCCGCTGGAAGCCGTGACCACTGTCACCGTGCAGATCGTGACCCTGCTGACCGGTGACCAGGAATTCGACAGTGCCAAGACGCTGTCCGCTTTCGCCCTGGGCATGATGCTGTTCATCGTGACCCTGGCGCTGAACGTCATCGCTCTTCATGTTGTACGCAAGTACCGGGAACAGTATGAATAATCATGAGCAGGCGGCGCTGGTCCGCCAGTCCCTCAAACGGCGCTATCGCAAGGAGCGCCGCTTCCGCCTCTACGGCATCCTGGCGATTGCCATTGCCCTGGCCGCCCTGGTGACGCTGTTCGCGGACATCATCGGCAAGGGGTATACCGGGTTCATCAAGACCACCATGACCCTTGAGGTCCGGTTCGACCCGAAAGCCATGTACCTGGAGGACGCCACGGACAAGGATGCCTTCAGCATGGCCGACTTCAAGGCGCCGCTGCTGGCCGCCCTGCACGGCGTCGTGCCGGAAGCCGGCGACAGTGACGATCGGGATCTGGGGCACCTGTTGAGCAGTTACGCCGCCAACAAGGTGCGCGATACCCTGGAAGCGGACCCGTCGCTGCTGGGCACTACCCAGACCATGACCTTCCTGGTCAGCGATGATGTCAGCGTCTACGTGAAGCACGCCGACGATCCCAACTATTCCATCCAGCTGTCCGAGAAACAGCAGGGCTGGGTGGATCAGCTGCAGGAGCGGGGCATCATCCAGAACAGCTTCAACGATGTGTTCTTCCAGAATGGCGACAGCCGGGATCCGGGGCATGCCGGTGTCCTGGGGGCAATCGTGGGCTCCGTACTGACCATGGTGGTAACGCTGCTGCTGTCGTTCCCGATCGGTGTGGCGGCGGCGATCTACCTCGAGGAATTCGCGCCACAGAACAAATTCACCGATTTCATCGAGGTGAACATCAACAACCTGGCGGCAGTGCCGTCGATCATCTTCGGCTTGTTGGGTCTGGCGGTGTTCATCAACCTGTTCGGTCTGCCGCGCTCGGTGCCGTTGGTGGGCGGCCTGGTGCTGACGCTGATGACGTTACCGACCATCATTATTTCCAGCCGGGCTGCTATCAAGAGCGTGCCGCCGTCGATCCGCGAAGCGGCCGAAGGCATCGGCGCGTCCAAGATGCAGGTGGTGCTGCACCATGTGCTGCCGCTGGCGCTGCCGGGCATGCTGACCGGTTCCATCATCGGCATGGCCCAGGCGCTGGGGGAAACCGCGCCGCTGCTGCTGATTGGCATGGTGGCCTTTATCGTGGATGTCCCGTCCGGCTTCGTGGATGCCGCCACGGTGCTTCCGGTACAGATTTTCCTCTGGGCGGGCAGCCCGGAACTTGCCTTTATTGAACGGGCATCCGCCGCGATCATGGTCTTGCTGACCTTCCTGATCGGCATGAATGCCCTGGCCATCTGGCTGCGCCGTCGCCTTGAGCGTCGGTGGTAACAGGAGATTTGAGTATGAATACGATGAATCCGGCGATTGACCAGGACGTGCCGGTCAAAGACGAGCCCGAGACCAATGCCGGGGCGACGTTCAATGACGCCGAACTGGAAGGTCGAACGGTCGGTAAGCCTTTTGCCGACGATCCGAAGTTCACCCTGCGTGACGTGGAAGTCTTTTACGGCGATGCCCGCGCCATCAAGGGCATCAGCCTGGATATCGCCAAGAACGAGGTGATTGCCTTTATCGGTCCGTCCGGTTGCGGTAAATCCACCTTCCTGCGCTGCCTGAACCGGATGAACGACAGCATCGATATCTGCCGCGTGAAAGGCCAGTTGCAGCTGGACGGCGAGGACATCTACGACGCCAAACGGGATGTGGTGGAGCTGCGTGCCCGGGTGGGTATGGTGTTCCAGAAGCCCAACCCGTTTCCCAAATCCATCTACGACAACGTGGCCTACGGCCCGCGCATCCACGGGCTGGCCAACCGCAAATCGGACCTGGATGACATCGTCGAACGCAGTCTGCGCGGCGCCGGCCTCTGGAATGAGGTCAAGGACCGTCTGGATTCTCCCGGAACCGGCCTTTCCGGCGGCCAGCAACAGCGGCTGTGTATCGCCCGAGCCATCGCCGTGAGTCCGGAAGTGGTGCTGATGGATGAGCCCTGTTCAGCACTGGATCCGATCGCCACCGCGCGCATTGAAGAGCTGATCGCTGAACTGTCCCAGAGCTATACGATCATCATCGTGACGCACTCGATGCAGCAGGCGGCCCGCGTGTCCGATCGGACGGCCTATTTCCACCTGGGCCACCTGGTGGAGGTAAATGAAACCAACAAGGTGTTTACCGCACCCCAGCATGAGCTGACTGAATCCTACATAACCGGCCGGTTTGGCTGATCCAGGTTTGCGAGCGGAGATTGATGATGAAGAATGACGAAGACGTATACGGCGATCACATATCCCACCAGTTCAACGAAGATCTGGCCGGTCTGAAGGAAGATTTCCTGCGCATGGGCGGGATGGTCGAGCAGCAGGTGGTGGATGCCATCGACGCGCTGATCGAAGGTGACGGCCATCGCGCCGACGAGATCCGGGCACGGGACAAGCAGGTCGACCAGCTGGAGCTGGAAATCGACGAGGAAGCGACCCGCATCATCGCCCGGCGCCAGCCAGCGGCGCGGGATCTGCGCCTGGTGTTGTCGGTCATCAAGATGGTGGCGGATCTGGAGCGGATCGGCGACGAAGCCAAGAAGATCGCCAAGTTTGCACTGAGCCTGTCCGAGGAAGGCAAGGCGCCGCGCGGTTACGTGGAGACCCGTCACATCGGCAATCACGTTAGCCAGATGCTGCGCGACAGTCTGGATGCCTTTGCCCGACTGGATTCCGAGCTGGCCCTGCGCATCATGAAGGAAGACAAGCGGGTGGACGAAGAGTACCAGGCCGCCACGCGCACGCTGGTCACCTTCATGATGGAAGATCCCCGCAACATTACCCGCTGCATGTCCGTCATGTGGGTGCTGCGCGCGCTCGAGCGGGTGGGTGACCATTCCTGCAACATTGCCGAGCATGTGATCTTCATGGCCAAGGGTGAGGACGTGCGCCACACCCCGATGGAAGAAGCCGAGAAGGTTGTCAGCAACTGAGTGTGACTCCCGAGGCGGTCGGACCGGTTGTCCGGTCGGGCCGCCTGTCCACTTTCTCACCAAACCGTCATCCAATCGTACTGCAGATCCCTTGCTGCATCCGGGACGCCATGGCATAACGGGCGGACCGAAAACAGGAGCACATCTGTAATGCGAGCGATTCCTTCCCCCAATGTATTAGCCCCGTTGCGGCGTTTGACCCTGATGGCGCTGGTGCTGGCCAGCAGTCTGGCGGACGCCAGCCCCTTGTCCGAATCCGTGGTCAGCGAGTCACCGCTGGGCGAGATCATCGACCAGTACCCGGCGATGATGAGCGAGGGCATTCGCGAGGGTCTGAAGCAGACCGGCCAGGTGGATCCGATGGTCGCCGACATGGTGGGTGGCATCGTCAGTCGGGCCTTCAGCAGTGCGGCCATCCGTCAACAGGTGGTGGATGATCTGGCCAGCAAACTCGACGACGGCCAGCTGGAAGCGGTCCGGGACTGGTACCAGACGCCTTTGGGCCAGCGGATCGCTCAGGCGGAAGTTGCCGCGTCCCGCCCGGCGGCTTGGAAGACCATCGAGACGCAGGGCCCATCCCTGGTGAAAAAATACGAGGGCACCGAAAGGGCCGACACCTTCTCCCGCTTCGACCGCGTCTCCCGGGCGACCGAAAGCACGGTGGATACGGCCGTGGCCGTGCAACTGGGGCTGGCGTCGGCCATGTCCGCCTTCAGCGGCAAGGAGGGCCCGACCCTGGAGCAGATGAAGCAGCAGATCGAGGATCAACGCTTCATGCTGCGCGGTGCCGTGGAGCAGCAGGTCTACGCCGCCTACCTGTATACCTACGAGCACTTCAGCATCGATGAGATCGATCAGTATCTGGATTTTCTGGAAACCGATGCCGGGGCCGCCTATAACCGGGTCGTCACCAACAGCATTCAGCAGGCCATCCTGAAACCGGTGGAGTCGGTCGGTAACCAGTTGGTGCGGCTGCTCAACCCCAACGCCGCCGGCTCATAACGCCGGAGCCGGTCGACCGCTCAGGGGATGGGGCAATCCACCACGGGGCAGTCGGCCGGTGCGTTCCCTTCGATAGCCGCGCTCGTCGCGTCGTCATAGCGCTCCGGCTTCAGGCTGCGGGCGCAGGCATGGGCGCGGGCGGCGGCTTTACCACAGCCTTGTTTTGCCAAGGCCTCGCCGAGGTTGTTCCAACCGGCGTTGATGCGCGGAAAATCGGCGGTCAGGCGCTGATACTGCTTCGAGGCCTCGTCCCAGTGCTGCTGCCGATAGGCGATGTTACCCAGACCAAGCAAGGCCGCGGGCTGATCCGACCAGGTCGCCAGGGCGGTCTGGTAGGCGGCGCGGGCGGCTTCCAGCTGGCCGGTGGTCTCCAGGTCGTTGGCGCTGACCAGATAGTCCAGCGGTTCGGCCGTGGCGGGCAACTCGCGGGGCGGTAACATCACCCGGGCCCAGTTGTCCGCCCGGTCCCACGTTGCCATAAAGGCCGTCAGCGGCTCGTGGTAGGCCTTTTCCGTGCCGCTGTGGAGAATCATCTCATTCGCCTGGGTGTCGTAGCCGATCACCACCGCAAAGTGCCACTGGGGCCACCAGCCAAAGCGCAGATTTTGCAGGACCAGCACCGGGTGACCGGCGTCGATTTCGGCCAGGACGTCGTCCAGCGTCGGTTTCAGCGGATACACCAGCATGCCGTGCTGGCGGGCGGCAGCGACCATTTCCAACTGCAGGGAACCGTGGCGCTCCGGCAGGTAAACCTGTCCCACCAGAGCCTCCGGCGTGACGTCCGCCCCCTGGGTGTTGAGCATCATCGCCAGGGCTGCGGGGCCGCATTGGTATTGTTCCTGGGGATAGAACGGCACCGTGTCCAACTGACGGGAGGGCGTCTGGTCGAGCTGAGCCTTATCCGGCCAATGCGCGGTGGTGGCGCAACCGCTGAGCAGGCTGAAAATCAGGAAGAGCAGGGCGGCCCCGGTCGGAGCCACCCTGAAAGCATTCACTGACGGCATGGCGTTAGCGGATGCAGTTGATGAACGGGAAGATATCGGTGGCGCAGAGCATGTCGGTGATGATGAAGATCACCAGGAACAGCACGATGATGCCGACGACGCCCTCACCGGTGGGGGCATCCGCCAGCTGTTGCTTGAAGGAGGCCAGTTCGGACGGCGTCAGGCTCTGGATCCGGTCCCGGACTTCCTGTTCGCTCACGCCCATGTCGGACAGCGCCTGTTTGACGTCGTCACGGGCCAGCATGCGGGTGAGGTCTTCACGGTCGATGTCGGCCCGCTGTTGGGTCAGCAACTCGCCGGTACCGACGACGCTGGCGGAGGCCGGGGCTGCAGCCAGGGTAAAGAGCAGCATCACGACGGACATCAGGGTGGCGATGGGGCGGTTGTACTGCCTTATTGTGTGCATCAGCTTTAACTCCTGTCATACGCTGTCTGGACGCCGGCCAGAGTAGGCAACGACGCCTGCAATTTATGATTCAACCGTCATCATATAGTTTAGGGCCAGATGACGTCGGTGCCGAGAATCCAGGGTTAACAGGGTTTAATGTGACGCTTAAAGCGACGTAGTCTTGCGCCGCAGATGACCCCACAAGGCCCAGTCCCAGTGGGTTCCCCACCTCACCGGATCGTAATCAGGGGCGGCCTTGAATCGTCCGGATTCGGGCGCAAGAAACGGAGTGTCCGGGGTAGGCCGCGGCGATAGTCTTGGCGTAGGATGACCGAATCAGAGGAGGGGTGAGATGCTCACCAACGCCACAACCGCAGCGATTACCGACGACCCGCGCTGGCCCCTGTTGCTGGCTCGCGACCCGGCGGCCGACGGTGCCTTCGTCTATTCCGTGCGAACCACCGGAGTCTACTGCCGCCCCAACTGTCCGTCGCGGCTGGCCAAACCCGAGAACATTGCCTTTCACGCCACACCAGCGGAGGCCGAGCGGGCCGGGTTCCGGCCGTGTCGACGCTGCCGGCCGGAGGCAGGGTCTCCAGCCAGTGAGCGGACTGAAAAGGTGGCGGCGATTTGCCGGCTGATCGACACCGCCGAAACCCCGCCCGACCTGGAGAGCCTGGGGCGGGCCGTCGGCTGGAGCCCCGCTCACCTCCAGCGCACCTTTAAGGCGGTGACCGGCATCTCGCCAAAGGAATACGCGGCCGAACGACGGGCTGACCGGGTGCGTTCCGCCCTGGCGCAGGGCGAGTCGGTGACCGACGCTGTCTACGCGGCCGGCTACAGCTCCAGTGGTCGTTTCTATCATGAATCCAGTGAGGTACTGGGAATGACCCCCAGCCGTTATCGGGACGGCGGCCCCGACAGCCGGATCCGCTTTGCGGTGGGTGCCTGCTCGCTGGGCGCCGTGCTCGTGGCCCAGAGCCAGGGGGGGATTTGCGCCATCCTGTTGGGCGATGATCCCGAAGTGTTGGTCCGCGACCTGCAGGATCGTTTCCCGGCGGCCGACCTGGCGCCGGGTGGGCCGGATTTTGATTCCGTGGTGAGTCAGGTGGTTGGCCTCGTCGAGGCACCGGAGCTGGGCCTGGATCTGCCGCTGGACATTCGCGGCACCGCCTTCCAGCGTCGGGTCTGGGACGTCCTGCGCCAGATCCCGCCCGGCCAGACCCTGAGCTATACCGAAGTGGCCGAACGCATCGGTTCCCCGAAATCGGTGCGGGCCGTGGCCGGCGCCTGTGCCGCCAATCGGCTGGCCTGCGCTATTCCCTGCCACCGCGTGGTGCGCAACGACGGCGGCTTGTCCGGCTACCGCTGGGGTGTGGAGCGTAAACGCCGCCTGTTGGAACACGAAGCCAGGGCGTCCTCAGGAGAACGCCGTTGAGTGAACCTTCGCCCCTCCGGACAACCATCCCGCTGCCAGCCGGCTTTCGCGCCCGGGATGTCCTGGCCTTTCACCGCCGTGACAGCGAGCAGCTGGCTGAGCAGGTCACGGAGCAGCGTGTCCGCAAAGGGTTGTTCTGGGACGGCGTGCCGGCGTGTCTGGCGCTGGATTTCGGGACGAACCAGGTTGTGGTTGAGCTGGTGGTGGACGGTCGCCGACCCGAAGGTAGCCTGGCCCGGCTGGACCAGATGACGCGTCGCATGTTGGGGCTGACCCAGCCAGTGGAGGCCTTCGAGGCAGCGATGGTCGACCACCCGCAATTGGGCCCCGTGGTCGCCCGCAACCGCGGGTTACGGGTGCCGCAAACCGCTACGCCGTTTGAAGCCCTGACCTGGGCGGTGACCGGACAACAGATCAGCGTCAGTGCGGCCGTCTCCGTCCGCCGACGATTCATCCAGGCCGCCGGAGCGGCGCATTCCAGCGGGCTGTGGTGTGTGCCGGATGCCCGCAGGGTCGCGCAAACCGAGCCCGCCGTGTTGCAGGCGGCCGGGTTGTCCCGGACCAAGGCGGCGACGCTCAAGGCCGTCAGTGAGCAGGTGGTCGCCGGCGAGCTACCGCTGGAAGATCCCCTGGCTGAGACGTCTGCCGAGGCCATAGGCGCACAATTGAACCGGATCAAAGGCATCGGACCCTGGACCGTCAGCTATGCCCTGATGCGGGGTTTTGGCTGGATGGATGGCTCCCTTCACGGTGACGTTGCGGTGCGCCGCAACCTGCAGACTCTGCTGGAAACCCCGGAAAAACCCACCGAAGCCGAGACCAAAGCCTGGCTCGAACCCTTCTCGCCCTGGCGCGCCCTGGTGGCGGCCCACCTTTGGGGACTGCAGTCCGCCGCCGGGTATTAGTTCCCGAAGCCGGCGCCCCTGTTGCCGTCGATTTTTTTGCACCGAGAGTCGAAATACCGGCTCCCCGTTCGACCAATACCTGTCACCCATCAATCAAAGGAGAGGCGACATGGCTTACGTTGACGGATTTGTGGTGCCGGTTCCCAAAGCGAACAAAGAGGCGTACCTCAAGATGGCCCGGGAGGCCGCGGCGATCTTTCGGGACCACGGTGCGCTGCAGCTGGTGGAATGTTGGGGCGACGATGTGCCGGAAGGGAAGCTGACCTCCTTCCCCATGGCCGTCCAGTGCAAGGCGGACGAAGTGGTGGTGTTTTCCTGGATCCTGTGGCCTTCGAAGGCGGTTCGGGATACCGGCTTGAAGCAAGCCATGGAAGACCCGCGCATGAACATGGACATGAGCAAGATGCCGTTCGACGGCAAGCGGATGATCTTTGGCGGGTTTGAGCAGGTGGTGGATGCGTGAGGGATCATCAGGTCTGCCTTCCATGGCCATCTTCTAGTAAGCTCTCCGCTCCATATCCAGACAGGTTTTAACGGGAGTATCAGCGGTGGACATAGGCCTCTTATTCGGACTGTTTGCAATTGCGGTGGGACTGGTCTCGCTGGTGGGCCGCCATCTTGCGCCGGAGAAATTCCTCAAGCTGCAGATCCTGCAGCAGAAGCTGGGCAAGCGGAACGGCTACATCCTGCATTTCCTGGCCTACACCGTTCTGCCGCTGCTGGTGGGGATCTCCATCCTGATCCAGGCCTACGTTCCCGGCACGGCTTCCTGATGGATTCAGGCTCAAAGTCGCTGAAAGGGATACGCCCGGGCGATTGAGGGTGGTAAGTTTCCGGTATTCCCCTGACGTGCAGCGGAGCCCCTGGAGGTGCCTGTGTCCCTGGAAACCTGGTTTGCCTTTGTGATCGCGTCCACCGTCCTGTTGGTGATCCCGGGGCCGACCATCCTCGCGGTGATCAGCTACGCGGTGAGCCATGGCCGTTCGGCGACGATGCCGCTGGTGGCTGCCGTCGCCCTGGGCGATACGACGGCGGTTGCGGCGTCCATTATCGGACTCGGCGCCCTGCTGGCCACCTCGGCCTTCTGGTTTACCGTTATCAAACTGGCCGGCGGTCTGTATTTGTTGTATCTCGGCTTCCGGCTGTTCCGGGCGGGCTTGTCGCCGCTGGCCCTGCCGGATACCGTGGCTGCCCAATCCCGCTGGCGGCTGTTTGCCAACACCTATGTGGTCACGGCACTGAACCCGAAGGGCATCGTCTTTTTCCTGGCGTTTCTGCCGCAGTTTGTCACTGCCGGGCCGGAGAGCCATGGTCAGCTTTGGCTGTTGGCGGCCACATTTGTCGCTCTGGGCGCCCTCAATGCCGCCCTCTACGCCCTGTTTGCCTCCTCCGCCCGACGCCTGATGACCTCGTCCCGTTCGCGCCGCTGGTTTAACTGCACGGGCGGATCGTTATTGTCAGCAGCCGGAATATGGGCCCTGCTGGCCCGGCGTCCGGTGTAAGTGTCTCGCGGAGTTGATCATGGAAAAGATCCGGTTTACCACGGAAGAAAAGCGACAGGTGGTGCAGAAGGTAAAGCTCTATTTCAGGGAAGAGCTGGACCAGGATATTGGGCAGTTCGACGCGGAGTTCCTGATCGATTTCTTCGCCGGGGAAGTGGGCGCCTACTTCTACAATCGCGGACTCTATGACGCCCAGGCCCTGTTCCAGAAAAAGGTGGACGAACTGGGGGAAGCGGTGCTCGAGCTGGAGCAGCCCACTGATTTCCGCAAATAGTCGCAGGGTTGGCGCTTCGTGTGACGGGAAAGGGTTGTCGCCGCCTTGGAAGCCGCATAGACCGATTGAATCAAAAAGGCGTGGGTCAGCCGAAGCTGCCCACGCCAAAAGACGCAACAAGGAGAGTTAGCGGAGGTTTACCACCACACTTCAGCCTGGGCGCCGAAGGTCACGCCATCCGTATCGTCGATATCGATGGCATCCTGGTCGGGGCCGTTGGCCACGACAGCGGCATTGTAGTTGTCGCTCCAATGCGCGTAAGTCGCGAACAGGCGCAGCTGGGGACGTGCGAAGAAGGTGCGGCCCGGTTCCCACTGCTGGGACAGGGTCACTTTCTGCAGGTCGTAGTCGTCTTCGCCGTCAGCATCCGGCTTCACTTTGTCGAGACCCAGTTCGACCGCCGTGCTCATCAGGTCATTCCAGTAATAGGTCGGCCGGAAACCGGCTGACATCCACTGACCGCCGTCATTGCTGTCGAAATCGTTGTCCTGGTAGATGCCAACATAGAACATCTGCAGGTTTTCGGTGCCGACGGGAATGACACCCTGATCAATCACACGGTACATCTTGCCGCTGTAGACACTGTTGCTTTTACCGGTGCCATTGATCATGGAATCCGTGGCGTACTGAAGGGTGAATTTGTTGTAGCCACCGAGGAAATCGGACTGCTTGTGCTCTGCGGTCACCATGTAACCGCTCTGGTCGTCGGCGATGTTGGCGTCATCCTGAGCGTCGGTCAGGTTGGCGTGGCCATAGTCGAAACCGACTTCCAGCGTGCCGCCCGGGTTGACCGGCAGGTCGGTCCAGCGGACGTCGAGGATGTCGTTGGTCACGTCGTCGTCGGTGCTGACGTTGGTGCCAGAGGTGTCGTTGGTGGAACGGGTCCAGGCCAGATGCAGCTTACCGGTACCGACGTCGATGTCTTCCAGGCCCACACCCGGACCGGAAACATCCCAGTAGTAGAAGTCATTGATGTGCACGTCATGACGCTGGTAATAGCGCTTACCGATCCAGAGTGTGGAGCCCGGCAGGGATTTAATGACGTTTTTACCCTGAACGTTGAACTGCCTTACGCCCACATTGGCGTTGCCATCGGAGCTGAATTCACCGTCGTTTTCCTGGTTGGTGACGTAGGCAATCATGGAGTCTACGTAAAAGCTGGTATCGCCTTCCTTGTAGACTTCATCACCCATCTGGATTTCAGCGTAGGTTTCGCACTCGTTACCGAGACGGTATTTGGCGCCGGCGCCGGCAGCCTTGAAACAGGCCTGGTCACCACCGCCAACGGTGTCACCGATACCGGAACGGAAGTAGCCGTGGAAATCGACAGCTGCGGCAGAGGTTGAGACCATCACGGCCGCGACGGCGGCAGCCAGTTGATGGCGACGGAGCAGAGGAAACTTATTGTTATCGCTCATGATCTTTGTCCTGGTGTTGTTGTTAGTCAGACATGGAGCGCAACGCGGGTTGTCCTTCTTCCCGGAGGACGTGGGTTCTGCGAGCCACTCCCGCTTGCGGCTCCTCATCCTTTTGCAATTTTTTAGGGGTGTAGCCCTGAGGCGTATTTGCAAAAGTGTTAGTAAAATTACATACAAAGACCTTAAAAATAAAGTCAGGGAGTCGCTTAAAGAGGTCTTATTTCTAAAAAACGCCGATCTTTTTTGTTACTGACTTGATACATGTTCAAAAATTACGAGGCGCTTCAACAGGATCCATCATTGGGTCTGAAGGTCACCGTTCGGCTATCCTGCCGAACAGACAGAATGAGCCGAGGTAGGCATGCCGTTTCCAATCGAACAGAAACTGGTGATTGCGGTGGCGTCCAGCGCGCTCTTTGATTTGAGCGAATCCGACGCCGTCTTTCGCGAGGAGGGGCCCAACGCCTATCGCCACTACCAGGAGCGGCAGCTGGACGTTCCGCTGGGCAAGGGTGTGGCTTTTCCCTTTGTGCGGCGTTTCCTGAGCATCAACCGGCATTTTGCCGAAGAGCGGCCGGTGGAGGTCATCCTGCTGTCCCGTAATTCGGCGATTACCGGCAAACGGGTGTTTCGTTCGATCCGCCACCACGGCCTGGACATCACCCGGGCGGCTTTCCTCGAAGGCAAATCACCATATCCCTATATTCCGGCATTCAACGCTTCCCTGTTTTTGTCAGCCAACCAGGGGGATATCCGGCACGCGGTCGAGGCTGGCTATCCGGCGGGCCTGGTGCTGCCGTCGGCGGTGGTGGACGATGACAGTGACGGGGAGCTGCGTATCGCGTTCGACTTCGACGGCGTCATTGCCGACGACGCCTCGGAGCGGATTTACAAAGAGGGCAAGCTGGCGGATTTTCACCGGCATGAGCAGGATCAGGCCGACGTACCGCTGAACCCGGGGCCCTTGGCGGACCTGTTCCGCAAGCTGTCGCTGCTGCAGGCGCTGGAGGACAAGGCGGTGGACCAAAATGCCGACTATCGCCGCATTCTGCGGATGGCGATTGTCACTGCCCGCAATGCACCGGCTCACGAGCGGGTGGTCACCACGCTGGAGCACTGGGGCGTGAACGCCAACGAAACCTTCTTCCTGGGTGGTATGACCAAGGAGCGCATTCTCGCAGTATTGCGCCCGCATATGTTCTTCGATGACCAGAAAAGTCACCTGTCATCCGCCGGCGGTGCGATTCCGATGGTGCATATTCCATTCGGCATCGCCAACGCGGCGCCCGCGCTATAGTGATTCCATACCAGCAGGCAAATCATCGGGAGGGAGAGCATGGAGCACACACAGATCATGAAGGGGCAGTGCCTGTGCGGCGCCGTCAGCATAACAGCGCCACGACGTGACCGGGTCGAAGTGTGTCACTGCGGCATGTGCCGCCGTTGGGGTGGCGGGCCCCTGTTGGCCGTCCACTGCGGTCAGGAGGTCCAGATCACCGGACTCGACAGCGTGACCGTCTACACCTCGTCGGACTGGGCAGAGCGGGGCTTCTGCAATCGCTGCGGCACGCACCTGTTCTACAAGTTCAAAGGCTCGGGCCAATACGCCATGACGGCCGGCTTTTTCGAGACGGGAACGGACTTCGCGATGGGCAACCAGATCTTTATCGACAGCAAGCCGGGCTATTACGACTTTGCCAACCAGACGCCGATGCTGACCGAGGCCGAGGTTCTGGAACGCTACGGGATCAAATAGTCTGCAGCGGGTCGGGAGCCGGCCCGCTGCGCCTGCGCAAACGTCAGGCCTGCTTCATGCGATCCGTGTAGGGCGGCCAGCCCAGCGGTTTGCCGGCCAGCAGGTGAAGATGGAGATGGAACACGGTCTGGCCGGCCTGCTCGCCGCAGTTCATCACCACCCGGTAACCGCTTTCGTCAAACCCCATCTCCCTGGCCAGGTCGCGCGCGACCGTGAACAGATGGCCGATCAGCGTTTCCTGATCGTCCTTGAGGTCGTTGATGGTGGCGATCCGGACCTTGGGAATGATCAGCAGGTGCACCGGAGCCTGCGGGTTGATGTCCTTGAACGCCAGGCTCTGGTCGTCTTCATAGACGATGTCGGCCGGAATCTCGCGATTGATGATCTTGTCGAAGATGGTTTCCGCCATGATGGCTCCTTTGTCGGTGTTGTCCGTGCTATTTCAGAAAGGCGGGCCGCGGCGCCCGGTCGACCAGTTGCTGCAGGAGCGGCGGCAGGGTGTCGTCGATTCCCATGGCGTAGCGGGCGACCTGATGCTTGGCGAAGGGCAGGTGATTGGCCAGCGCCAGCCCCAGGTTGCGCGCCAGATGGACCGGCGGCAGACGATTGCTGAAGGCATGGTAGAACAGGTCCATGGCCAGCATCATGCGCCGGTTGGCCGGGCGCCGTCGGCGTTCATAGCGCGCAAGCAAGGCTGGCGTTGCGATCGGGAGACCGGCACGACGGGCTTCCACCACTTCTTGCTGCAACACTTCCGCGTCCTGGAAGCCGAGATTGACGCCCTGGCCGGCCAGGGGGTTGATGGTGTGGGCGGCATCCCCGACCAGCGCGATGCGATCCACGGAATAGCGTTTGGCGTGCTGACGGGCCAGGGGGAAGCTGGCCCGCCCGGCAACGGCTGTCAGCGGCGGCAGGTCGGCCGGAAATGCATCGGTAACGGCGGCCAGGAAATCGCTGTCCGGAAGCTGTTTGAGACTGGCCAGGCGGGCCGGGTCGTCGTACCAGACGAGGGAAGCCCAGCTGTACTCTCCGTCGCTGTGCAGGGGCAGGAAGGCGCGTGGGCCACTGGGGTGGAATGCCTGCCAGGTGATGTCCTGTTGGGGCCCGGTGTAACGCACGCTGGCCACCAGCGCCTGCTGGGCGTATTGGTCGCGGGTGGTGCCAATGCCGGCCAGCTGGCGGATGCGGGACTGGGCACCGTCGGCGCCCACCAGTAATTCGGCGTGCAGGATACGGCCATCGTCCAGGGTGAGCGTCACCTGTGCATCGTCCGATACGGCTGAGACGATGTGGTCCGTGGTCATCCGCTCGACGCGCGCGCACTCGCCGGCCTGATCCCACAGCGCCCGTTGGGTGATGCGGTTCTCGACGATGTGGCCGAGGTGGTCCCGGCCCAAGGGAGCCGCTTCAAACGTGGTCCGCGCGATGCCACTGGGCATCAGGCGACTCAGGGGATGAGGCGCCGCATCCCACACCGACAGACGCCGGTAGGGCACCGCCCGCATGCTGCGGATGCGAGACCAGGCGCCGAGCCGCTCCAGGTAGGCTTCGCTGCCGGCGCTGATGGCTGAAACCCGCAGATCCGGCTCGCGGGCCGGATCAAAGGCGGCGGGTTCCTGGCGGTCGAGCAGGGCAACCGTGAGCCCGGCCCGGCCCAGGCCATTGGCGAGTGCGGCGCCGACCATGCCGGCGCCGACGATGATCACGTCGAAAGTTTGCGTCATGTCCGCTTCCTGATTCGAATGGCCTCATATTAGAGCCCGTTCGAAACCACCGCAAACCCCGACGTGCCCCGCCCGTGCTAGGACACTTTGCGCAGCCAGGCCGGCCGTGGCGAATCCGGACGCCGGAATCCCTGGTTGATCACCATGGGATTGGACAGTCGCAGGAAGTCGCTGGTCGCCATGCGAATCGACTCGGTATGACTGCCGGCGGCGAACACCAGGTGAGCCTGGCTGGTCAGCGCCTCGCTGCAGTAGACCGACATGCCGTAGAGATTGCCGAACGGCGGCATGGCGCCCACCTCGCAGTGGGCGAACCGGTCCTTGAACTCGTCCTCGTCGGCGAGTTGGACGAAGTCTGTATCGAGTACATAGGAGAGCCGATCCCAGCGGACGCGCCAGGTGGCCGGCATGACGAGCATGGCCATCTTGCCGTCGAGTTCGACGATGACCGTCTTGACGACCTCATCACCGCACACGTGCGCATGATGCGCCAACTCCTGGGCGGTGAAAGCCGGAGGGTGGGAGAGGCAGTCGTAGGGTACTGCCTTAGCGTCGAGAAATTCTTTCAATTGCTGAACCGGCATCGAGACAACCTCCAACCAGCAATGACAGCACGAACCCCTGCGCCGCCATGCGGACAAAGGCCACCTGTTTCACTGGCAAGCATAGTTCAGCGGTCGGAGAACGCGAGGCGCGGGTGTGGGGAATGTGACGGACGGCTGATCTGGCGGGATGGATGGAGCCCGGCGGGCGCCGGGCTCCGGGGCGGGGGTTATTCCCCTTTGGTTTCATACAAATGAACGTCGCGCTGCGGGAAAGGGATGGTGACCCCTTCGGCGTCGAAGGCTTTCTTGACCTTTTCCTGCATGTCCCAGATCAAAGGCCAGACGTTGGGAGTGTCGGTCCAGACGCGAACATTGATATCGACGGAGCTTTCACCCAGTGAGCCCACAAAGATGTTCGGGGCGGGATCGGCGTGGGAGCGCTCGTCTTCCTCGATCAGACGCTTGAGGATGGCCTTGGCCTTGTCGATGTCGTCGCCGTAGCCGATGCCAAAGACCATGTCGGCCCGCCGCGTGTTGTAGGCGTTGACGTTGGTCAGGCTGGCGTTGGACAGCTGGCCGTTGGGAATGACGATGCGGCGGTTATCGAAGGTGTTGATGATGGTGTAGAGGATCTGGATTTCAACAACACTGCCGAAGAAGCCCTGGGCTTCGATGACATCACCGACCTTGAACGGCTTGAAGATCAGGATCAACACGCCGCCGGCAAAGTTGGCGAGGCTGCCCTGCAGGGCCAGACCCACCGCCAGGCCGGCGGCACCCATGATGGCTACGAACGAGGTGGTGGCAATGCCGACCATCGAGGCCACTGAGATGAACAGCAGGATCTTCAGGACGGCGCCGATCAGGCCGCACAGGAATTTGTTGAGTGTCGGATCCTTGGCGCCCAGTTTCTTGTCCAGGACGCTGATAAAACGATTGATCAGCCAGAGGCCGATGATCAGTGTGACGATCGCCAGAATCACCTTCGGCGCGTACGCCATCACCATGCCGTAGGCCATCTGGGCCAGTTCAGCGACCTGTCCGTCGCCGGAGAAGAGATTTTCCATGAGAACTCCTTGTTGCTGTCTTTAATTCCGGTTTGGATTGCTGGAACGCCGGAGAGGTGGCACCGCGGCCCCGCGTACTTGAGGTTTACTGGTTTTATATAGCAGAAAATGCCGAGTCAAATACACCGCTGGATCAGGTCGTTATCGGCCAGTCTCTCAGCGGAGACTGTACGTCGCCGGTCGTTATTGGATTCATTGTGTGCCATGTGGGATTTCAGCCTGATGCGTTGGCAGCCCACTCGCGAAGCTCGTCGGGATTGCCCCGGGCCGCGATGCGTCCGGCTTTCTGGCTCAGTTGATAGTCGTACATGGGATCGTAATAGTCCTGCAGCAGCACCTGAATCCACTCGGCGTGACGGCTGACGTCGCCGCTTCGCTGCTGTTCGTCCAGGGCCTGAACCATCACGTCCCTCAGCGCCTGGTGGCGCTGGCCACCGAGGCGTTTGCGGATCCGGTCCAGGGCGCTGAGCAGGTAGTCTCGGAAATTCAGCCAGCCGGCCTCCTCGCCATCACGCTCGATAAAGGCGGCGAGCATGTCGGTGACGTAGTCCTGGCGGATGATGTCGACCCGCTCTTCGAGTGTGTTCTCCAGAATCAGCAGCGGTGCTTCGGCCATGCGGTCGCGCAGATTGTGGGGCAGGGCGCAGCGCCCCACCAGCCGACTCTCGTCTTCCAGGAAGACCGGGCCGCCAAACCGGTGTTTTGCCTTGAGCAGGGCGATCGCCACGCGGTTTTCAAAGTCGATCTGGCTGGGCTGCGGCGTCAATGTCCGGCCAAAGCTGGAACCCCGGTGATGGGCCATGCCTTCCAGGTCGACCGGATTGGGGGTGTCCAGCAGGACCCGGGTCTTGCCGGTTCCGGTGCGGCCGCTGATGATGTAGATCGGCAGCTCCGGTAGCAGGGCCTCCTGGGCGTCGATCAAAAAGCGCCGGAGGGCCTTGTAACCGCCCTTGACCAGCGGGAAGTCGACACCGGCATCGTGGATCCAGCGCTGGGTCAGCTGCGAACGCAGGCCGCCGCGGAAGCAGAACAGATACCCGTCCGGATGCTGCTGGGTGAACCGGATCCAGGACTCGATCCGCTGCTGCTTGATGTCGCCCTGCACCAGTTGATGGCCCAGTTCGATCGCGGACTGCTGACCGGCCTCCTTGTAGCGGATACCCACCCGGTGCCGCTCGTCGTCGTTCATCAGGGGCGCATTGATGGCGGTGGGAAAGGAGCCCTTGCTGAACTCCACCGGGGCTCGGACATCCATCAGCGGCGTGTCGTTGAGGAAGAGGTCGAGGTAATCCTGGGTGTCGGGTCTGGGCATTATTTCGGCAGTCTGGAAGTGGTGGGCGCAGTATAACGGATGGCCGGCCCCGTATCAGCCGGTTAGAATGCGGCATGCTCCAGACCCATGACCACCTCAACACGCGCATGCGCCGCACCCTGAGCCGGGGGCGCGTTGCGCTCACGGCCCCTGCCGGTTGTCCGGCCATCGACCTGTACCTGTTCGATCCCGCAGTGCTGGAAGGTCCGCTCAGTCACGATGAAGCCCAGGCCGTGGTGGCCGAACCGGCCTACTGGTCCTTCTGCTGGGCCAGTGGGCAGGTGCTGGCGCAATACATCCTGGCTCATCCGGAATCGGTCGCCGACCGGCGGGTGATCGATTTCGGGTCGGGATCGGGCATCGTGGCCATCGCTGCAGCCCGGGCGGGGGCCCGCCAGGTGGTGGCCTGCGACATCGATGACGATGCCTTGGCCGCGGTGATGGCCAATGCCGAAGCCAATGGCGTGCAGGTGGACTTGTGTGACGACTGGCACCGGCGCGGGGATGGATTCGACGTGGTCACCGCGGCGGATGTGCTGTACGACCCGGAGAACCGACCGTTGCTGTCGGCGTTTCGTGAGGCAGCGCCGCGGGTTCTGCTGGCGGATTCCCGGGTGAAGGATCTGGGGGACGATCACTACCTCCTGCAGACGGTGCATGAGGCCCGAACCTGGCCGGACCTGCACGAATTCGAGGAGTTCAATCGCGTGCGTATCTATCAGGCGCAAAGGTAGGCGTCGGCTTTGGGGTGGCGGTACAGGCATAAAAAAGGGCAACAAACGTTGCCCTTCGTCGGAACGGGTATTCGCATCCCTGCGCGCGTAGACACCCTGTCGCGTTTTGAAGTCCCTGGCCAACTCCGTGGCGCCGGCGTCCGAGCCAGCGATCCAGTAATTAGAGTCCCTTAAGCGTGAAGTCCCTTTGTTCCCTGCTTCCCCTCACAATCCTGTGAGGAACTTCTCCGTGTATCGTCCTTTCCCTGTCTTCCTGACAATTTAACTATATCAATCTGAATATGATTTTCGTGTGACGGTGTTCCTGTAGAAATGTGACGGTTGCGTCATGGAATCTGAATACCCTTAAATAACATTAAGATACAAATTTAAGGTTGGCGTTGTTGTACCACTCCCACAGCACAAAATCGCCATTTCTTACGTGGGTGTGCGATATTTCCTACGCGGATGCTGGAAGGTTTCCTACGAGGCAGCCGAAAGGCGGGCACCGGTAAAGCGCCAGAGGATGAGACCGGCGGCGATACCCAGGCTGTCGGCAAAGACATCCAGCAGCGACGTTTCCCGGTAAGGCAGGGGGAACTGGACAATCTCGATGAGCACCCCAAAACCCAGCATGGCCACGGCGACGTGCAGGGCTTTCATCTGCGGCCAGCCCAGGCGGGTGAGCAGGGTGACCTCGATGAAGGCCACCAGATGGTTGATCTTGTCCCAGCTGGAGACCTCGATCGGATGGTCCAGTTGCGCCGTGGCCAGCCACAGGATAACGGCCATCGACACGAACAGGGCAGCGCGCCACAGGCGGGTTTGATGGATCAGCGAGCGAAGCAGGTCGGTCATGGTGTGGATCGATGCTCCCGGGGTTGTGGCGGGTATGGTCAATGAGCCGGTCATGGTATGCTCTGCGCCCGAATTCCGCCAGGGGGCCCTGCATTCGCCAGAGGCTTCCGGCCGGAACTGCGCCAGGAAACCGGAGGAGACTGACATGCTTAAGGGCAATTTCTTTCAAGGCCTGGGCTGCCTGGGAGAGGGTTTCCGGCTGATCCGCCGGCCCGGCCTCCGGTTGTTCGTGATCATCCCGATCGTCCTCAACATCATCCTGTTTGCTGCCCTGTTCTATTTCATGGCCCACGGCTTCAGCGCCCTGATTGCCATGGCGATGGGCTGGCTGCCCGACTGGAACTGGCTGCAGTCCCTCGACTGGCTGTTCTGGCTGCTCTATGGCGTGGTCATCCTGCTGATGATGGCCTACGGCTTTGTGATCGTTGCCAACCTGATCGGTTCCCCGTTCTACGGCTATCTCGCCGAGTTGACCGAAAAGGAACTCACTGGCCAGGAAGTGACCGTCGACGGTGGCTGGGGGCAGATCATCAAGGACATTCCACGGGCACTCTGGCGCGAAGTCCAGAAGATCCTCTACTACCTGCCCCGGGCGGTCCTGTTGCTGGTCCTGGGGTTGGTGCCCGTCGTGAACCTGGTGTCGGCGGTCCTCTGGTTCCTGTTCAACAGCTGGATGATGGCGCTGCAGTATGTGGATTATCCGGCCGATAACCACCGGGTCAGCTTTGGCAACCTGCGTCGCATGCTGGCGGCCAAGCGCCTGTCGGCCATGGGCTTCGGTTTGCCGGTGGCGCTGGCCGCCATGGTCCCGGTGCTCAACCTCTTTGTCGTGCCCGCCGCGGTGTGCGGCGCGACGGCCTACTGGGTTCGCGAGCGTTCAGGCCAGGCCTGAACCCGCGCCCGGGCTCCCCTTTTTCCGTTCAAATCAGTTCTGCAAGGTGAATCAAAGCATGGAATTTGTCATTGGTCAGCGGTGGGTCAGTCACAGCGACGCCTCCCTGGGTCTGGGTATCGTCACGGATATCTCCGGCCGTCGGGTGACCCTCGGGTTCCCAGCGGTGGACGAGGAGCGGACCTACGCCACCGATAACGCGCCGTTGGCCCGGGTCAGCTACCAGCTGGGCGACACCATAGAGACGTTCGACGGCGAATCGCTCACCGTGCGGGCGGTGGAGGACATCGACGGCGTCCTCATGTATCACGCCGAAGATGCTGAGGGTGAGCTCCAACAGATCTCCGAGGTCAAGCTGGGTAGCCATGTGCGTTTTACCGACCCGCGCCAGCGCCTGTTCGCCGGTCGCTTCGATCGTAACGGGGCCTTCCGGCTGCGTATGGCCACGGTCGAGCACCAGGAGCGCCTGCGCCAGTCACCGGCCCGGGGCCTGATCGGCGCGCGCACCAGCCACCTGCCGCACCAGATCTATATTGCCGGCGAAGTGGCACGGCGTTACGCGCCGCGGGTGCTGCTGGCGGACGAAGTGGGTCTGGGCAAGACCATCGAGGCGGGTCTGATCCTGCATTCCCAGCTCCAGACCGGCCTGGCCCGCCGCGTGCTCATTGTGGTGCCGGACTCGCTGATCCATCAGTGGCTGGTGGAAATGCTGCGCCGTTTTAACCTGTCGTTTTCCATCGTCGATGGTTCCCACTACGAGCTGGACGACGCGGCCGACAAGATCCTGGCGATGCTGGGAGAGGCCTCGGACGAGGACGACGATGGGGACGGTGAAAACCCCTTCGAACAATCTCAACTGGTCCTGTGCAGTCTGGACTTCCTGGCCGGCAGCGAGAAAGCCCAGCGGGACGCCCTGCGAGCCGGATGGGATCTGATGGTGGTGGACGAGGCCCATCACCTGGCCTGGTCGCCGGAAGCGGCCAGCCCGGAATACCAGGCGGTGGAAAAACTGGCGGCCGAGATCCGCGGTCTCCTGTTGCTGACCGCGACACCAGAGCAGATGGGCCTGGCCGGCCACTTTGCCCGCTTGCGGCTGCTGGACCCGGCCCGCTATCCCGACCTGGCGGCCTTCGAGCAAGAGGAAGCGCGCTACGCGGATATCAATGCCCTGGTGCGGGATCTCCAGGCCCGTGGCGGTCAGCCGGATGCGCAGCAACGGGAGCAGCTCGCCAACTGGCTGGGTGACGAGCTGGACGGGCTGTTGGCTAAAGACGACAGCGGCGAGGCCCTGATCAACACCTTGCTGGACCGCCACGGCACCGGCCGCGTACTGTTCCGCAACACCCGCTCAGCCATCCAGGGCTTTCCGGAGCGTCGCGTGCATCCGGCGCCGTTACCCTGCCCGGATCTGTATGCCGAGCGCCGTGCTGGTGAAGACGGGATGGCGCCGGAAGCCGGGCTGGTGGAAGAGACCTGGCTGGCGGATGATCCCCGGGTGAACTGGCTGGAAAAAACGCTGACCGGCCTGCGTCCGGCCAAGGTGGTGGTGATTTGTGCCAACGCCGAGACCGCTACCGCGCTGGAGCATCACCTGCAACTGCGCGCCGGCATTCGCAGTGCCGCCTTCCACGAAGGCCTGAGCCTGGTGGAGCGGGACCGTGCCGCCGCCTACTTCACCGAGACGGAACAGGGTGCCCAGGCGCTGATCTGCTCCGAGATCGGCAGCGAAGGCCGCAACTTCCAGTTTGCCCATCACTTGGTGTTGTTCGACCTGCCGGCCAACCCGGATCTGCTGGAGCAGCGTATTGGTCGCCTGGATCGGATCGGGCAGGGGGATGTGATCGATATTCATGTGCCCTACCTGGAAGGCACGTCTCAGGAAACTCTGTTCCACTGGTATCACGACGGCCTCGATGCCCTGAGTCGCAACACCGCCGTGGGCGTGGCCGTGAAAGCCGAAGTACAGGCGCAACTGGACGCTGCGCTGGACAATCCGGAAGCCGATCGGCAGGCCCTGATCGATGCGACCCGCGAGCAGGCCGAGGCCTTGCGTGAGCGCCTGCAGGCCGGTCGGGACGCCCTGATCGAGATGAATTCCTGCCGCCCGGAAGCGGCCCAGACGCTGATCGAAGCGATCGAGACCGAAGAGCAGGCGTCCGGCCTGGTGGATTACATGACCGAGGCCTTCGATATCTTCGGCGTCGAGACCGAGGACCACACCGAAACATCGGACGTGCTCAAACCGTCCGACCATATGCTGACCGGCCACTTCCCGGGATTGCCGCAAGACGGTATCACCGTAACCTTCGACCGTCAGCAGGCCCTGGAGCGGGAAGACCTGGCGTTCCTGAGCTGGGAGCACCCCATGGTGGCCGGCGTGATGGAGCTGATGACCGATTCGGAGCTGGGGAACGCGGCGCTGGCGAGCCTGTCCGTGAAAGGGCTGCCGCCGGGTACGCTGCTGTTGGAGACCCTGTTCACCCTGCATTGCCCAGCGCCGGACAGCCTGCAGCTGTCCCGTTGCCTGCCGTTGGCGCCGCTGCGCCTGCTGGTGGACGTGAATGGCAAGGACCTGTCCGGCGCGCTACCCCATGATCGGCTCAACGAACTCTGTTCCAACATCCGCCGGCGCACGGCCCAGGCAGTGGTGCCGCAGGTGCGTGCCGAGGTCGAAACCATGATCGACCACGCCGAAGGCTTTGCCGCCGAGCGGCTGGGTGAGGTGCAGGCATCGGCGCTGCAGCGGCTGCGTGCACTGATTACCCCGGAAGTCGATCGCTTGCGGGCCCTGCAACCGATCAATCCGGCGATCCGTGACGAGGAGATCCAGTTCTTCGAAGCGCAGCTGGCGGCCGGCGAGGCGGCCATCGACAAGGCGCGCATGTCGCTGAGCGGCCTGCGGGTGATCGTGTCGTCGTAAGAGGTCGGAACGGTGCCTGGATCACGCCATCGGGGATTCGCCGAAAGGCGCATTGACAGATGGCGACTCAGTCACTGGCCGGGAGCCATCCATTGCGGTAGGTTAAACGTAGCATTAAGTGGATTGCCAAGGGCTGCCCGTGTGGCAGCCCAGTCATTTCAATAACATGGAAGACTGAGACCGCCTATGACGACTTTGATTCTAGTCCTGTTGTCCCTTGCCGGACTGCTTCTGGTATTACGCAAGGAGTCCGGTGCCAAGTCGGCGATTGGCGTGATGGCCGGGTTCGGCCTGGTGTCGCTGATTTTCGCCTCCGGCTGGCTGGCGCTGGTGCTGTTCGCCGGTGCCGTGATCACCGCCGCCTGTGGTCTGCCCGGTTTCCGCAGTGCCTGGCTGACCCCGCGTATTTTCGCCATGTTCAAGAAAGTGGCGCCCAAGGTGTCCGACACCGAGAAGGTGGCCCTGGAAGCGGGCAGCGTCGGCTGGGACGGTGAGCTGTTCACCGGTCGGCCGGACTGGCAGAAGCTGCTGATCGACCGCAACAACGGCCTGACTGACGAAGAGCAGGCGTTTATCGATAACCAGTGCGTACACGCCATCAGCCTCTGCAACGCCTGGGACGTGGCCGTCGAGCGGGCCGACCTGCCGCAGGAAGTGTGGGATTACCTGAAGAAGGAAGGGTTCTTCGGGATGATCATTCCCAAGGAATACGGCGGCCTGGAATTCTCCGCCAAGGCGCAGTCGGCTGTGCTGCAGCGTCTGGCGTCCAACGAGTCGCTGATGGTATCCGTCGGCGTGCCCAACTCCCTCGGCCCCGGCGAGTTGCTGCTCAAATACGGTACCGAAGAGCAGAAAAACCACTACCTGCCGCGTCTGGCGGATGGCCGTGACATTCCCTGCTTCGGTCTGACGGGGCCGCGGGCCGGTTCCGATGCCACCTCGCTGCCGGACACCGGCATCGTCTGCAAGGGCGAATTCGAGGGCAAGGAAGTCATCGGCCTGCGCCTGAATTTCGAGAAGCGCTGGATCACCCTGGCGCCGATCGCCACGGTCGTCGGTCTGGCGTTCCGCATGTTCGACCCGGATAACCTGCTGGGTGACCAGGAAGACCTGGGCATTACCTGCGCCCTGGTGCCCCGCGAAACCAAGGGCATGGAGATTGGTCGCCGCCATTGCCCGATCGGCTCCCCGTTCATGAACGGGCCGATCAAGGGTAAGGACGTCTTCATCCCGCTGGACTACATCATCGGTGGACCGGATATGGCCGGTGAAGGCTGGCGCATGCTGGTCGAGTGCCTTTCCGTGGGCCGCTGTATCACGCTGCCGTCAGGTGCGGCGGGCGCTGCGGCTGCGGCCGTGGGCACCGCTGGTGGCTTCACCCGCGTACGCCGTCAGTTCAATACGCCGGTGGCGGAAATGGAAGGCGTACAGGGCCCATTGGCGCGGATCGCCGGCCTGACCTACATCGCCCAGTCGTCGGTCTACCAGACGGCCAACATGGTGGACAAGGGCGAGAAGCCGGCCGTTCCGTCAGCCATCCTCAAGTACCACCTGACCGAAATGCAGCGCCAGTGCCTGACCGATGCCATGGACGTCCATGGCGGCAAGACGGTCACCTTGGGGCCGCGTAACTACCTGGGTATCGGCTACAGCGGTGCGGCGGTCTCCATCACCGTGGAAGGCGCCAACATCATGACCCGCAGCCTGATGATCTTTGGTCAGGGCGCTATCCGCTGCCATCCGTACGTGCTGGAAGAGCTGGCGGCGAAGGACAACGACGATGTCGACGCGTTCGACCGCGCCTTCTTCGGCCACGCCGGGCTGATCTTCGGCAATGCGGCGCGGGCCTTCACCCAGGGTCTGGGGCTGGGCCATCCGGATGTGCCGTTCGATGCCGTCACCCGGCGCTACGCCCAGGCCGTCTCGCGTTTCAGTGCCGCCTTTGGCCTGTGTGCCGATGCCGCCATGACCACGCTGGGTTCACAGCTCAAGATGCGCGAGCTGATTTCCGCCCGCCTGGGGGACATGCTGGCCAATCTGTACCTGGCTTCCATGGTGCTGAAGAACTGGAACGAAACCCAGCCGGTGGAGGGCGAGAAGGAACTGGTCCAGTACAGCCTGGGTCTGTTGTTGCACCGCACCGAGACCGCCCTGGACGAACTGCTCCAGAACCTGCCCAATCGGCCGGTGGCCTGGGCACTGCGGGCGCTGACACTGCCACTGGGCCGGCGCTGGGATATGCCGCATGACGACGTGTCACGGGCCCTGGCCAAATCCATTACCCTGGCGACGCCGCTGCGCGAGAAACTGCTGCGTCCGGCCTGGACCACCCACGTCGAGGGCGGAGTGGACAACCCGGTGGCGCAGTACAACGATCTGCTGGTCGAATACGAGCGTGCCGAGAAACTCTATCGCGCGGTGAACAAGGCATACGCCAAGGGCGAGCTGCCGCAGGAAGCGTTGCATCCGGAAGACCGTTTCGAGGCGGCCCTGAAGGCGGACATCCTGAGCCAGGAGGACGCGGAATTCATGCGTGATTACGAAGCCCGCGTACTGGAAATGCTCACGGTCGACGATTTCGCCTTCGATGCCTTTGCGCAGCAGAAGGACTCCATCGTCCGCCACGACGCGGCCTGATCCGATCCCTTCAGCCCCGCCCGATCCGGCGGGGCTTTTTCGTTACGGCGACGGAATCGCCGGACACCTCAGCCCAGCTCCCCGTATTCCACTTCCTTGCGAATGCAGAAAACGTGAATGCCTGCCTGTTTGACGTCCTCGATCAACTGGTCGCCGGTGGCGGAGTCCACCACGAACATGATTTCCACCGGCTGATCGGCCAGCTCGAAGAAATGCGCCGAATGCAGATGGCCGCCGGCGCCTAGCCCTTCACGGTCGATCCGTTTGGTCATCCGGGAGATGCCCCGTTTTTTGGCCATATCGGTGATCAGTTCGCAGACCCGCTTGTTGTTGTGGCGGCGGTTCTCCGGTGTGATGAAGATGATTTCGTAGCCTTTTTCCATGTTGCTCACCCCGCAGTTATCCAGCGAATGAAGAGGAACGTGCCCATACCGGCCAGCGTCATCAGCAGCGAGCCGCCCACGTGCATGGCAATGCCGCCCAGCGCCCACATGAAACGTCCGCCCTGTAACAGTGTCACCATTTCCGCGGAAAATGTGGAGAAGGTTGTGAGCGCGCCCATAAAGCCGGTGATGACGAACAGGCGCCACTCCGGAGACAGGTTCACGGCTTGCGAGAAGATCATGATCGACAGGCCGATCAGGTAGCCGCCCAGCAGGTTGGCGACCAGGGTGCCCAGCGGCACCGTTGGGAACAGGGCGTTGAGCTGTAAACCGAGAAACCATCGCAGGAGTGCGCCGCAGGCAGCCCCCGCGCTGATGGCAATGACCGACATCCACATGAAGACAGGCCTCACTTTGGTTGCGTTATACCGGGATTGCTGGCGCAAGGGAGCAGGCGAGGTGGTGCGCGAGGTATGTCGTGGGAACACGCCCGACCGGCGGGGCGCCCACAGTAAACGGGACGTGATGAATAGACATACCTGTATCGAACCGTACCCCAGGAGTGGATCACAGGCTCCTAAAGCGGACAGCGGTTTACAGGCATCATCAGCGACATCGCAAATTGAAAGGGGGCGAATGCAGCGGTTTTGGGCGGCGACGAGAGCGTATCCCACGCCGACCGATGGAGGAATGCCATCTCCTGTGACCTTAAGTTAATGAAAAAGCGCCGTTCGTGCAACGGTGACCCCGCGTGAAGCCCCTGCTGCAGCGGCGTTGGCGCGACCGCGCAGGCATGCGACTAACGTAGTTATACCTACAACGTAAATATCTGTTGGCAAACTTCAGGATCAGCGGTACAGTGACCCGGTAGGAAAGTTATAGCAAAGCGTTTCATAAATAAGACGTATCCCTCTGTAGTTAAGTAGTGCATCGTCCTGTTTTTGATTATGCGAATTGCGTTTCCGAATACCGCCTTGGAGAGTGAGTGTATAGACACCCGTTTTCCAGGCACTTATTGAATATTGAATACAGACAGGAACAGAGTTATGTCTACAGAGACCGGTACCGTTAAGTTCTTCAATGAAACCAAGGGCTTCGGCTTCATCACTCGTGAAAGCGGCCCGGACGTTTTCGTTCACTACAGCGCCATCCAGGGTTCAGGCTTCAAGACCCTGGCTGAAGGCCAGCAGGTCGAGTTCACTGTAACTCAGGGCCAGAAAGGTCCGCAGGCTGAGAACGTTACTCCGCTCTAAGCCGTATTAGTACGAGCGTTACGGCGGGTCACCAGACGCGCCGGACAATCGAGAAAGGGCAGCCTCCGGGCTGCCTTTTTTTGTGCCCGAGTTTTCGCTTCCAGCAGCTTGTCTTCGGAAAATACCCATCCCGTTCAGGTTGACGGATGCCGCTCCAATCACTGTGATAGGACAGGACGTCAAGGAGGCAGTTATGCACATTGTGGTTATCGGGGCCGGGGTTGTTGGAGTCACGACGGCCTGGGCCCTGCAGCAGCGGGGACATGAGGTTACGGTGATCGAGCGTCTTGAAGGGGTCGGCCAGGAAACCAGTAAAGGCAATGCCGGCCAGCGCTCCTATGGCGTGGTGTATCCCTGGGCGTCGGCGGCGATGGTGCGCAAGGCGCTGCCTTGGTTGCTGGACCGCCAGGGCCCGCTGAAAATGAGCATGCCGCCTTCCCTGAAGACCCTCCGCTTCCTGCTGGACACCCTGCGATTTGCCTATGCGCCGGGCGTTTTCGGCCTGAACAAGCGGGCCATGCTGCGCCTGGGTATTCACAGCCGAACCTGCTTCCAGGCGCTGGAAGAGGCGGTGGAGCTGTCGTTCGATGGGGATCATGCCGGCCTGTTGCACCTGGCCAGCTCACCATCGGCCATGACCGACTACGCGGATACCGCCGCCCTGCTGGCTGAACTGGGCATTGAGCACGCTCTACTGACCCCCGATCAGGTCCGTGACGTCGAGCCCGGCATGCGCGGTCCCGGTCCCCTCTTCGGCGCGCTGCAATACACCACCGACGGCACCGGCGACTGCCACCTGTTTTCACGGGCACTGGCCGAGGCCTGTGAGAAGCGCGGTGTGACTTTCCGGTTCAACACGTCGGTGCGGCGCCTGGTGGCCGACGACCGGCACGTCCATGCGGTGGAAGTGGCGGATGCCGGCGGCGCTGTGGAGCGTATCGAAACGGACGCGGTGGTCATGTCGGCGGGTTGTGCCTCGCCGGAACTGCTGCGGCCGCTGGGACTGCGCCTGCCGGTCTACCCGGTGAAAGGCTACTCGTTGACAGCGCCACTGATCGACCGCGAGCGGGCGCCGCGTTCCACGGTTCATGACGACAACTACAAGGTGGTGTCTACGCGCCTGGGAGACCGGCTTCGCGCGACCGGCTTTGTCGAACTGGCGGATTTCGACCGGCGGATTCACGAATCGCGGCTCGATACCATCAAGGCGTCGGTGGCGTCCCGTTTTCCGGGGGCGGCCGATATGGACCGGGCCAGCACCTGGACCGGTTTCCGGCCCATGACACCAGATGGCCCGCCGGCCATCGGCCGCGGCACCCGCGATAACCTCTACCTCAACACCGGTCACGGCACCTTCGGCTGGACCCTGTCCGCCGGCAGCGCCGATCTGATCGCGCAGGTGATTGACGGGGAGACGCCGTCGCTGGATCTGGATGCTTTCCGGCCTGGCCGCTTCGCCGAATAGCGAGCGGCCAGGTGGGGCCTCAGAGTTTCATGCAGTTAGCGTAGTAAGTGACGGTGGCGGGCCAGTCCGAAAAGATAGCCATGACGCCGACATCCCGCGCCAGCACGTCCAGCACGGTGTACATATCACCATCGTTATTGATGGCGTCATTCACGGACTGGTAATACCAGCCGCCGCCCTCGGCCAGCGGACCGCTTCGCTCCATGCTCCATGCGATCATGTCCAGACCGGCGGCTTTCGCGTGTCGGGCGTAGTCGGAGGGCACAATCTCACCATACGGGTCCAGATCGATCAGCTTCCAGATCGGCGGCGCCACAATGTTAACCCCCTGACTTTTCAGAGACTGCAAGTAGGCGAGGGACGTGACGTCCGGCTCGTTGGGACGCTGGTCGAGGAAGACGGCCTGTTGGCCGAACGCCGGCGCTTCCTGAATCCAGAACAGGATGTCCTCGAGCTGGAACGATTGCGGCCAGACATCGCGTGGATCGACGCCGGCATCGCGGTAATCCTGAATCATCTGCCGGGCGTAATCCTCCTGGGTGTAGTCGCCCTCGAACGGCATGTCCTCCACCGGGGCCTTGAGCTCCGGAGTAAACTTGACCCCCAGTGATTTGAACAGCGCGATACTCTCGCGATGGGTCATCAGCGTGCCTTCCGTGGCATAGAGATCGGTGCGCCAGCCCGGCGTTCCCTCGACGAATGCTTCGGGGGTGGTGGCTTGCGGGTTGTAACCGTCCATCTTGCCCTTGAGCTGTTTGAACTCGGCGAGCGTAATATCGCTGGTGCGGCATTCGGCCGAGGCCGGGGTACCGCTGGCGGGATCGGCCGGCACAAACGGCTGGGTGCATTTCGCATTCAGTTCGGGAAGGGTGACGATGTTGGTGGTGGTCGCCAGATCGTTCTGGGCGTGGCGGCACACCAGTTGGCGATCCTTGGTGAAGGCCACATCGCACTCAACAATGCCGGCACCCATGCGGGCCGCGGCGATGTAGGATTCGCGAGTATGCTCGGGAAACTGCAGCGGGGCGCCGCGGTGGCCGATGGAAAACGCCGTCCGCTTCACCGGCTTCTTTGAGCAGGCCTGAAGCCGACGTTTGAGAGGCCCGTTGTCCATGTGGTTGACCAGGAAATAGGGGCGAGGTCCCAACTGGATGTTGTCGTTGCCGTGGTGTGGATGGTGTCCGGGGTGGCCCCGGCCGGAACGGTCGTCGTGATCATGATCCCGCCAGTTGCCCGCCTGCAGGTCGGCACTGCCCAGGACGTTGAAGAGAATGGCCAATGACAGCAGCCACGGCCAATGTCGTACTGGTTTCATAGTAAGATCCTTTTACCATCAGAAGGGTGGGTTGCTGCTTCAGGCTGCCTGTGATCCGTGACAGGGCCGTGAAGGTAGGATGAAGCATGGCACCGTTTCAGCAGACCAAGGACCGTAGTCGATTCCATGAAAGCCCTGAAATCAGTCTGGATCATATTCTGGGGTATTGCCCTGACGCTGCTCCTGTTCCTGCCCATCGTCGTTGCGGCGTTGTTGGGACGGCGTGGCGATATGGCCTTCCACGGCACCCAGGTCTACGCATGGATCCTGCTCAGGATGACGGGCATGCGTCTGAAGGTGACCGGTCGCGAGCATATCGAAGCGGGCCGGCGCTACGTGATTCTCAGCAATCACGCGTCCTACCTGGACCCGCCGGCGCTGGTGCTGGCCCTGGGCATCCAGTATCGCTGGGTCATCAAGAAGGAGCTGCGCAAGGTGCCGCTGTTCGGTCTGGCGCTGGAAGCTTCCCGCAACCTGTTTATCGACCGGGCCAAAGGTAGCGATGCCATGCAAAGCATTCGCGAGGCGGTGGCGCAGCTGCCAGACGGTACCGGCGTGCTGCTGTTCCCGGAAGGCACTCGCAGCTGGGACGGCGAGCTGCTGCCATTCAAGAAGGGCGGTTTTGTGATTGCCAAGGACGGCCAGCTGCCGATCCTTCCGATCACCATCCGCGGCAGTCACGACCGGTTGCCCAAAGGCACCGGGGCGTTCACGCCGGGCGAGATCGAAGTGGTGATTCATCCGCCCATTCCCACCGAAGATCTTTCTCTGGAAGAGCTGATGGAAGAGACCCGGGACCGGATTGAAAGCCGTCTGCCGCTGCCTGAGAAGAAAGCCGAGCAGGTGCGTTACACTTGAACCCTGGCGCCCTGCAAACATTCACTGGCCATCATATGGAACAACGTCATGAAATTGATCGGTTCGACCACCTCGCCCTACGTACGCCGCACGCGCCTGTTGCTCGGTGACACCGACTACGAATTCGTCAACCTGGACATCTATGGCGAAGGTCGGGACGAACTGCGACGCAACAACCCGGCGCTGAAAATTCCCGTGCTGATCGACGGTGATCAGGAAGTGTTCGACTCCCGCGTGATTTCCCGCTACATCGCCGGAAAACGGGGGGATACGCCGCTGAGTTGGGAGCAGGAAAACCAGCTGACCCTGATCGACGCGATCAACGATTCGGCGGTCACATTGGTGCTGTCCATGAAGTCCGGCATCGATGTGGAACAGGATCTGATGTTCTACAACCTGCAGCGCGAGCGCATCATGATGTCCATGCGGACCCTGGCGGCCATGATTGACGCCGGCGAGTTCGAAGCCTGGCAATATCCGGCCATGTGTCTGTACAGCCTGGTGGACTGGCTGGAGTTTCGGGATGTGGTGGATTTCACCGGGGTGGAGAGTCTGCTGTCGTTCCGTGACCGCAACCGGGAGCGGCCCATGGTGGCGGATACCGATCCCCGAAGCTGATAGCATCGGGCTCCGGTTAGCCGGAGCCCGCGCCGTTTGGCCGTTTAACCGAACAGTCGGCGGTAGAAGGCAAGGGAGCCTTCCCAGGCATCCTGCGCCGCATCGGCGTCGTAGCCCACCGGGAAGCCGAATTTCTGCCCCTTGGCGGTGGCCCCCGGATTGGTGAAGCCGTGTTGGGCGCCTGGGTAATTGATCAGGTCGAAGCGCACGCCCGCTTCCTGCATTTCCTCGACGAACGCCGCCACCTGGGACGGTGGAATCATGGCATCGGCGCCGCCGGTATAGACCTGCAGATGGCCCTTGATGTCGCCCGGCTTGATGGCGATTTCGGTGCCCAGGTTGCCGTGGAAACTGACCACGCCTTTCAGGTCCAGTCCCAGGCGGGCCATGTTCAGCGATACCGCACCGCCGAAGCAGTAGCCCTGGGAGGCGATCCGCTCCGGATCCACACTGTCGTGGGCCTTCAGCACCTCCAGGGCGGCCCGGTAACGTTTCTCGAGTTCGCCCGGGGTGTCCTTGACCGCCAGCATCATGCTCTTTGCCTCGTCCGGCGTTTCAGCCTGCCGGGCTTCTCCATACATATCAACGGCGAAAGCGGTATAGCCTTCCTGCGCGAGTTTTTCTGCCTGTTCGCGGACAAAGTCGTTCAGTCCCCACCATTCATGAACCAGGAGGATGCCGGGGCGCGGGCTGCTCTGACTCTCGTCATAAGCGATGTGGCCGATGTAGCGCTGGCCGTCGATCGTGTACTCCAGTGCTTCGCTTTTCATAGGAACTCCTTGGTCGCGTGGCGATGAATGTCCGTCCACGGACACTAGACCGGTCGTCTATCGGCGTCAAAGGCCGGGATGAGGAAGGTCAGCCCGAAGGCCCGATTGTATAATCATTAACCGGTTTTCCGGGTTTGATCTATGCTGTGATGAGGGACGCTGAAGGCCGTTCCGGCTGCCGTCGAACAAGAAACGAGGAGAGGGCTATGCTTCTCAAACATGCTTTCGGTCTGTTCACCCATCCCGACAGCGAATGGGCTGAAATCCGCCGGGAACACGAAACACCCTGGCATGTGCTCTGGGCTTACGTGCTGGTCCTGGCCGCGATCGGGCCGATCTGTGCTTACATCTCCACGGCCATGTTTGGCTGGACCGTGGGCAATGAACGCCTGATCAAGCTCTCCAATATCAGTGCCGTACAACTCAGCGTACTGACCTATGTCGCGATGTTGGTGGGGGTGTTTGCGCTGGGCTGGATGATTGACTGGATGGCCACCACCTACGGCGCCAAGAGTGAGAACGACAAGTCCAATGGCATGGCGCTGGCGGCTTACGCGGCGACACCGATGTTCCTGGCCGGATTTGCGCTGCTCTACCCGGTGCCCTGGTTCAACGCCCTGGTGTTCCTGGCCGCGGCGGCCTATTCCGGTTACCTGTTATTCGACGGGTTACCGATCGTGATGGGTATCCCCAAGGAGCGGGCCATCGTCTACGCCGGCGCGGTGCTGACGGTTGCCCTCGTGATCCTGGTTACCACCCGCATCGGTTCGGTCCTGATCTGGAACTACGGCTTCGCGCCCCAGTTCATCGGTTGATCCAACCTCGCTACCCTGACCGGTCTGAGCCAGCCGTTCCCGGGTGGCCCTGGCGATGCGGATTTCCTGTTCGGTGTAGTGGCCGACCATCCGGGCCAGCCCGTCGGCCAGTTCGTCGAAGCTGATCGTCGGGTTGGGATCGGTCAGGTGGCGGACCACCGCGAAGATGCCGCCGTGGATCATGATGTAGCTCATGGTCGGGATGTTTCGGATCTGCAGGGTCTCGGGGTGATGCATCAGGTACTGGGTGACCAGGTCCGACAGCGCTTTCTGCAACGGCTCCAGATACATCTCGAAGTCCAGCGTCATGGCGTGCTGCACACAGTTGAGATAGCGCCCGTCGTTGTGCTGCAGGAACTCGCGGAAGGCCTGCAGCAGGGCTTTGACCGCCTCGTCTATCGGCATCCGAACAAGTCGGGGCACCTGGGGCTGGATCATCGCGACCGTGTCGGCCACGAAACGCTGGGACATCTCGCTGAAAATCGCTTCCTTGTTGTCGAAGTATTCGTACAGCGAACCGACGCCAACCCCGGCAATATCAGCGATCTGTCGCGTCGTGGTGGCCGCCGGGCCACTTTGGGCCATGGCGATGAAGCCGGCCTCGACGATGGCGTTGACGGTCGCCCTGGAACGTTCCTGTTGCGGTTTTCTCGCCATATTTTTTCCGAATTGAATCCGAACAAGTCTTCGCTTTAATTTCTCGTCAGGCTGGGCCGATCGATGGCCCTCACACTCAACCAGTTTAGGTGGCCCATGTTCGGAAGTCGTTTGCCCCAGAAACCGGACCGCCCGGTTTCTGCAGTCGTAACCGGTGCCGGTAGCGGAATCGGTCGGTCCTTTGCCCTGGAAATTGCCCGTCGTGGCGGAGCCGTCCTGTGTTCGGACATCAACGAAGCCAGCGCCCAGGCGACCGCTGAGGAGATTCGCGCTCTCGGGGGCGAGGCTCACGCGGTGGTCTGCGATGTCAGCAAGCTCAGCGCCGTACAGAAATTGGCGAAGGACGCCGAAGCGCTGCTGTCCGAGCCCGTCAGCCTGGTGATCAACAACGCCGGGGTCGGCGTCGGCGGGACGCCGGTAGGGGAAACCACCATGGCGGACTGGAAGTGGACGCTGGGGATCAATCTGTGGGGTGTTATCCACGGCTGCCACGTGTTTGCACCGAAGCTTCGGGAGCAGGGCTATGGTGGCATCATCAACGTCGCCTCTACAGCCAGCTATTCGGCGGCGCCGCTGATGGGGCCCTATAACGTGTCCAAGGCGGGCGCGCTGGCGCTGAGCGAGACGCTGTCGGCCGAGCTGGCCGGTACCGGCGTCAAGGTGACGGCGTTGTGCCCGACACTGGTCAAGACCAACATCGGTGACAATGGGCGCATCATCGGCGACACCTCCAGGCTGTTCCACCGGCTGATGGACCGTTTCGGCGTGTCCCCGGACAAGGTGGTGCGGATGACGCTGGATGCCCACCAGCGCGGTGATCTCTACGTCATGCCTCAGTTTGATGCCCGCCTGATCTGGCGGACCAAGCGATTTGTGCCGCGCAGTTACGCGATGGGTGTGGGGCTGGTCAATCGCTTTGGACTGAGTCGTATCCACTGACCGAGGTCGCGGCAAGCGGGGCCGGGCGCCCCCAGAAATAACCCTGCCCACAGAGTCCGGGGTAGCGCTTGAGCCATTGGGCCACCGCCTCGGATTCGACCCCTTCCACCACAATCCGTAATCCCAGGGCTTCGCCCAGTTCCACCGCGGCGTGGAAAATCCGCTGACGTACGGAATCCGTCGGTATGTCAGTGAGGAAGCTGCGGTCGATCTTGAGCTCGTCCAGGCTGAAGGTGGCCAGGGCGCTCAGTGAAGAATAGCCGGTGCCGAAGTCGTCCAGGGCGATGCGGAAGCCGGCGTGACTCAGTTTCTCCAGCATCTGCCGGGCCTGGTCCACATCCCGCATGACGGCGGTTTCAGTAATTTCCAGCATCAATCGCTGGGGCGACACGCGATGGCGGGCCAGGATCGCCAGGGCCTCGCTGTGGAAGTCGGTTCGGGCGAGATCCCGGGCGGAAATATTGACCGACACGGTGACCGGCGCCCCGCTTTGCTGTTCCAGGGCGGCCAGGTCCTGTGCCGCGCGCTCGATGGTCCAGAGCGTCACACCGTGAATGGCGCCCACCTGCTCGGCAAAGGGGATCCACTGGCCGGGGCTGATGGCGCCGTACTCCGGATGCTGCCAGCGAATCAGCGCTTCGTAGGCGAGCACCCGCTCATCGATGAGGCTGACCTTGGGCTGGTAGTGCAGCTGGATGCCACCCGTGCGCAGGGCGCGGTCCAGGTCGAGGATCAGGAAGTGCTGCAGGTTCTGCTTGCGCTCGGTGTAGGGGTCGTAGACGTTGATGGTCACGTCGGTGGACAGGGCGGCAAAGCCGGCCCGGGAGATCAGTTCACTGCCGCTGCCGCCGTGTTCCGGGGCGTAGGCCAGGCCCAGTCGCGCCATCCAGCTGAAGGCGTAGTGATCTTCGCTGAAGGCCTTTTCCAGCCAAGTGCGAATCTCGTTCCAGGGGATGCTGTCCACGTCGGTACGCAGGGCGATGACGTGATTGAAGGTGTCCACGGTGCCCAGCGGGTGGCCGCGGAACAGCACCAGCTGGCGGGGGAAAGCGGTCTCCAGGAACCGGCAGAGCCGGGTCAGGTATTTGCGCAGCAGGTTCTCGGCTTCCTGATAGCCTAGCGCCCGTTCGATTTCACCGTAGCGTTCCAGACGCAGCAGGCCGACCACAAAAGGTGCGTGTGACGCGGCGAGCTGGTCCAGGGTCTGCTCCACGACCGGCCGGTCCGGGCGACCGGTGACCCGGTGAGAGGCCATCAGCTGGTCGTAGTCCTGCTCCAGTCGGGCGCGCAGGCGCCGTTCTTCGACCACCTTGAGAGTCGCATCGAAACGCCGGCGTCGTTCTTCCACCAGGCGGTACCCGACGACCAGCGTGAGGAATACCGACGCGGCACCGGTCCCCAGGTAGAAACCGGAGCTGGTCAACGCATTGACCGGCATCCAGCCCACTGTCCGTGCCATGGCCGTCGCGGCGCCGGCCAACAGCAGGAGCAGGGCGATCGCGAGGTGACGCGCCGATACGCTGCTGGGCCAGCGCAGCAGCGACAGTCCCAGGACCAATACCAGGGTGGCGCTGCCGGCGATCAATACGGTTCCCTGGCCCAGCAGCGGCAGATGCAGCGGAGCCAGTAGGGCGAGCATCAGCATGACACCGTTGCCGGCCTGGCAGAGCCGTGCCGGGCGACCGGTCAGGTGCAGGAAATGTCGGGTAAAGCCCAGCAAGGCGGCGGCGCTGAGGGCCAGCATGGGCGTGAGCAGGTTGTTCAGGGCCGGCCACTCGGGCCAGACCAGCCAGAGACCGAATCCATCCACACACAATTGGCTGTAGAGAATGCTGGCCAACAGGCAGGTGAGCCAGGCGGCGGCCATGCTGCGCAGCGTGAGCAACAGGGCCAGATCGAACACCAGGGCAAAGAGCAGGACGCCATAGAGGACGGCTTTCCAGGCGATCACGTTGCCGGCCTGGCTCAATAGATGTTCGGGATGGGACAAGTGCAGGGGGAACAGGGTGGGGCCGGCGTTGATGACTTCAAAAAGGAGCGTGTTCTGGCTGTGCGGGGCCAGGCGTAGGGGCCAGATCAGCGATGGCAGCTCCACCAGGCGCTCGCCGAAGGGGAAACTGTCGCCCAGTGTCGGCAGGGTATGCGGCGGTTCGTGACCGACGATACGAACGGCCCGTACCTGATCCAGGGACGGCGCCTGCAGATCCAGGAGCAGGGGCATCGTATCGGCGGTGGGATTGTCGAGTGTCACTCGGAAGGTGGCGGGCCCGGACAGATAGCCCAGGCCGTTGTCGTTTGGTGCGAGCGTTTGCCAGCCGGCCTCGTTTTTCCAGGATTGCTCGGACAGGATTCGATCCAGGCTGGTCAGTCGGTAGCTCACGTGTGACTGGCCCGGCTCAAGGGCGGCGGTAGGCAGCAGCGGGGGGAGCAGGCGGCTGTCCGCACCCGGGTCGAAGGCCGGCGTCAGGTTGAGAAGATAACCATAAATGCCGAGGGCCAGAAACAGCGCCAGCGGAAACCACATCCAGTATCGGCCACGAGGCGCGTGCGGATCAGCCATGGCGGCCTCGCATGATGTTGGGGTGCTTCCGTTCCGGCATGGGCCCTTCCTGGACAAGGCTGTCCAACCTATCGTCACCGGTTACATTTCACTTACACACGGTAAAGTTATGTAACATGCTGAATTTGCGCACATTTTACTCCATTTGAAGATTTTTTGCATTTCATCTTTTGGTGATTTGAGGTCGGCGCCACAGATCAGAGGGCAGCGCCTTATTTAACGGGGTGTTACCCTGAAGCGATGTCCCTGTGGAGCGACTCCGGATGAAGCCTGTTGCCGAACATTGCCTGCGAAATCAGGCGCCCATTGCAGAGGCCCTGCGGCCTTATCTGGACGCGGGCGGCCGTTGGCTTGAACTGGGCAGCGGGACGGGACAGCACGGCGTGTTCATCGCCGGGCGGGAGCCTCAGGTGACCTGGCAGTTGACCGACCTGGCCGAATCCCTGCCCGGTTTGCGGGCCTGGCAATCGGAAGCCGGACTGACCAACCTGCCGCCGCCGGTGTTGCTGGACGTGACCCGGACCGGACCGCCGGCGCATGATTATGCCGGCGTCTTTACCGCCAACACGGTGCACTTTGTCGGCTGGACCGTCGTGGACGCGCTGTTACGCTGTGCATCGGAAGCGCTGGCCGCTGACGGCTGGTTGGCGATTTACGGGCCCTTCAATCGGGAGGGACAATACACCAGCGCGGGCAACGCCGCGCTGGATGCCTGGTTGCGGGAGCGTGATCGCGACAGCGGTATCAAGGACGAGGCGGATGTGATCGAGCAGGCCGCCCTCTATCACCTGGCGTTCGTCACGGCACAGGCTATGCCGGCGAACAATCGTCTGCTGATGTTCAAGAAGAACGGATAAGCGCCGCCCGGATCGAGCGGGTGCGGTGCAACGGGAGAGACTATGAGCGAAGACAAGCGACGCCGCTATTCGAGCCCCGTGGTCGACGGCCTCGGGAAATCCGCCAGCCGCGCCATGCTGCGCGCGGTCGGCTTTACCGATGAGGACTTCAAGCGCCCCCAGGTGGGCATTGCGTCCACCTGGAGCAACCTGACGCCCTGCAATATGCACATCGACGGGCTGGCCCGGGAAGCGGCCAGCGGTGCCGACGAGGCCGGTGGCAAGAGCCTGATCTTCAACACCATTACCGTGTCCGACGGGATCGCCAACGGCACCGAAGGCATGAAGTATTCGCTGGTGTCGCGGGAAGTGATCGCTGACTCCATCGAAACCGTGGCGGGCTGCGAAGGCTTTGACGGGCTGGTTGCCATCGGCGGGTGTGACAAGAACATGCCCGGTTGCATGATGGGGCTGGCCCGACTCAATCGGCCGTCCGTTTTCGTCTACGGCGGTACCATCCAGCCCGGTGACAATCACACCGATATCATCTCGGTGTTCGAGGCCGTCGGTGCCCACGCCAAGGGCGACATGGACCTGATCGAGGTGAAACAGATCGAGGAGACGGCAATTCCCGGACCGGGCTCCTGCGGCGGCATGTATACCGCCAACACCATGGCCTCGGCCATTGAGGCGATGGGTATGAGCCTGCCGGGCAGCTCGGCGCAGAATGCGGTCTCCGAGACCAAGGAAGCGGATTGCCGGGCCGCCGGTGCGGCGGTGCTCAACCTGCTGGACAAGGACATCAAGCCCCGCGACATCATGACCCGCGAGGCGTTCGAGAATGCCATCACCGTCGTTATTGCCCTGGGCGGCTCCACTAACGCCGTGCTGCACCTGCTGGCCATGGCCAGTACCGCCGAAGTGGACCTGGAGATCGATGACTTCGTCCGCATTGGCAAACGGGTGCCCGTGCTGGCGGACCTGCGACCCAGCGGCCACTACATGATGTCGGAACTGGTGGCCATCGGCGGCATCCAGCCGCTGATGAAAATGCTGCTGGAGGCGGGCATGCTGCACGGCGACTGTCTGACCGTCACCGGCAAGTCGCTGGCGGAAAACCTGGCGGACGTGGCGCCCTATCCGGACAGCCAGACGATCGTGCATGCCCTGGACAACCCCATCAAGAAAGACAGTCACCTGCGGATCCTGCGGGGAAATCTCGCGCCCACCGGCGCCGTGGCAAAGATCACCGGCAAGGAAGGCACCCACTTTTCCGGTCGGGCCCGGGTATTCCATTCCGAGGAAGAGGCCCAGGCCCGGATCATGGATGGCACCGTGGTGGCCGGCGACGTGCTGGTTATCCGTTACGAAGGCCCCAAGGGCGGGCCCGGCATGCGTGAAATGCTGACGCCAACCTCGGCCATCATGGGCAAGGGCCTGGGGAGCGATGTCGCGCTGATTACCGACGGTCGTTTCTCCGGTGGAAGTCACGGTTTCGTGGTGGGCCACATTACCCCGGAGGCGCAGGACGGCGGCCCGATTGCCCTGGTGGAGGATGGCGATACCATTACCATTGATGCCGAGGCCAACACCATCGAGCTGGCTATTTTCGACGATGAAATGGAAGCCCGCCGGGCCCGCTGGCAGGCGCCGGCGCTGCGCTACCCGAGAGGGGTGCTGGCCAAGTACGCACGGACGGTCAACTCGGCCTCCAAGGGCGCTGTGACGGACGCCTCCTGAAGGCGTGAGGGGCCAAGGGAGGCGCTCGATCCTCTGGCCCCATGAGCCATTTGACGCTAACTAGACGACTGGTCTAATATAAATTAATGATGACAACGCTTTCCAAATCCCAAGCCAGACCCGGCAACGAAACCCGGACCGAGCTGATTCGTGTCGGCAGCGATATTATTGCCCGCCGCGGATTCAACAACACCGGTATCAACGTGGTGTTGAAGGAGGCGGGAGTGCCCAAGGGCTCCTTCTACTATTATTTCGGTAGCAAGGAGGATTTCGGGCTGGCGGTGATCGATGATTTTGCCGCCGCGTCCGACGCCCGACTCGACAATACGTTGGGCGATCACACCCAGCCGCCGCTGGTGCGGATACGCCGTTACCTGGACACTTCCATCGCCGATATGGCGGCCTGTGATTTCTGTCGCGGGTGCCTGATCGGCAATCTGGGGCAGGAGCTGGCCGGTCAGAACGAAGCTTTCCGGGCGCGTCTGGACGGGATTTTCGGTGCCTGGCAGAAACGGTTTGCCGGCTGCCTGGATGAGGCCCGCGAGCGCGGTGATATACAGAGCGAGATGGATCCCGATGCCCTCGCACAACTGCTGCAAATGGGCTGGCAGGGAGCGACATTGAGGGCCAAGGTGGCCAAGTCCGTGGTTCCGATGGAGCGCTTTGCGGCGATGTTTTTCGAGACCGTGCTCGGCGTGCCGGTGCCTGGTGCTTGAGGGCGCCAAGCTCGCAAATGATTGATTCGAAGTGGAGAGGCGGTCTGCTGTGACCGTCTTTTTTTGACACGGGATACTAGTAGACTGGTCTATAAAATGCCGGTGATGACAGGTCATCGGTTCCAAGCAGAGGAGGACAAGCCATGACTCAACCCATTGCAGTAACCGTCGACACCTTCGAAAAAGACGTCCTGCAGGCGGATAAACCCGTACTGGTGGACTTCTGGGCGGCCTGGTGCGGCCCCTGTAAATCCATCGCCCCGCTGCTGGAGGATATCGCCGACGAACGCGCCGATAGCCTGCGGGTCGCCAAGGTGGACGTGGACGCCCAGGGCGAACTGGCGGTGAAGTTCGGCATTCGTTCGATTCCCACGCTGATGCTGTTCAAGGACGGCGAACCGGTCGGTACCCAGGTGGGTGCGGTTGGCGCTGGCGCCCTCGATGCCTTTATCGCCGAACACGCCTGATTGAAGACGGACAACCCCGTTGCCCGGGGTTGTCCGAAGCATCCGCCGACGCCCATCTGGAAGCGGCTATCTGGTAGAGTGCGTTCATTCCGGATTGAGGAGTGATAACCATGGGATACCTGATAGCCCTGCATACCCTGGCGGCCGTGATCTGGGTCGGCGGGATGTTCTTTGCCTACATGGCGCTACGGCCCGCCGCAGCCAGCGTGTTGGAACCCGCCCAGCGGGCACCGCTGTGGTGCCAGACGCTGACTCGCTTCTTCGCCTGGGTCTGGGCGGCCATTGCGGTCCTTCTGGTGACCGGGCTGACAACCCTGTTCCTCTACTTCAACGGCATGGCCGGAGCCGGCTGGCACATCCACGTCATGATCGCCCTGGGCGTTGTCATGATGCTGCTGTTCATGCACGTCTGGTTTGCCCCGTTTCGCCGCCTGAAACAGGCCGTAGCGGCCAACGATATCCCCGAAGCCGGTCGCCGGATCGGCCAGATCCGCCGCTTCGTCGGGATTAACCTGATCCTGGGGCTGATCGTGATTGTGGTCGCCTCCGGCGGGCGTTACGTGTTCTTTGGCTGAAAGCGGCCCGGACCGGTTGGATTGTTACAAACGTCCGGTCGGGGCTGAATTCTGTGGACCATCCGTGTATAAAACCTGAGAGCTTCTGATGGACGCCGGCGTAGCCTCCGCGCACGCCATGGTCGCGTTTTTCAGCGAATCAGAGGCTCGCCTGTTCAACAAAAACAGCCCGAACCCGGAGGTCAGGTCAGAATGCAATGGGGCGGATGCCGATCGCGATTTCTCTTTCTTATGCTGTGGCTGGGCCTGGCTGCCCGCGCCTGGGCCGCGCCGGATCCGGCCGGCCTGGAACTGGCCTCGGTGAATGCGGCCGTTGCCTACATGGATGACGGCGACCTGATCTACAGCAAGCATCCGGACCGTTCCGTGCCGATCGCCTCGGTCACCAAGCTGATGACCGCCGTGGTGGTGATGGATGCCGGCCAGCCATTGAATGAGTGGATCGAGGTTTACAAACGGCATCGGGCGGCGCCGAACAATGGCTATTCACGCATCCGCATCGGCTCGACCCTGAAGCGCGGCGACATGTTGCGGATCGCGCTGATGTCTTCGGAAAACCTGGCGGCCTACACCCTGGCACGTCATTATCCGGGAGGTTTTGATGCGTTCGTGCGGGCGATGAACGACAAAGCCCGGGAGCTGGGTATGAGCCACAGTCACTTTGTGGAGCCCACTGGCCTGTCGCCCAAGAATCATTCCTCTGCCGGTGACCTGGTGAAACTGGTGCGGGCCGCCTTCAAGCATCCTGAACTGCGCCGATACACCACGACTGAATATTACACCGCCCATTTTCGCCAGCCGCGTTATTCGCTGGCGTTCGGCAACACCAACATTCTGGTTCACCGTAAAAGCTGGCAGGTGGAACTGAGCAAGACGGGATACCTTACCGAAGCCGGACGCTGCCTGCTCATGGTGACCCGGATCGACGGTCGCGAAGTCATTTCCGTGCTGCTGGATTCGTTCGGAACGCGTACGCCCATCGGCGATGCCGGGCGCGTCAAGCGTTGGTTGACCACCGGTCATGGCGGTTCGATTGCCAAGGCGGCCCGGAACTATGAGAATCGTCGCAATGCCTACTACGCTGAAAAGAACGCCGGATCGACCGATACGCAGACGGCGAAACTCGATCCGTAGAGCGATGTGAACAGGAGAGTCGGGACGATGAGCGACGATGGACTGCTGGTGCTGACCACAGGCGGTACGATCGACAAGATCTATTTTGATGCCAAGAGTGAATACAGCACCGGGGACAGCGAGTTTCCGGAGATCGCCCAATTGGCGCAGGTACAGATGCCCTACCGGCTGCAGTCCGTGTTTCGCAAGGACAGCCTCGACATGACGGACGAGGACCGGGAGGTCATCCGGGAGGCGGTGGCCGCGGCGTCCGAGAAACGGGTGTTGATCACCCATGGCACCGACACCCTGGTGGAGACCGCCCGCCGGTTACTGGATATACCCGGCAAAACGATCGTCCTCACCGGTGCCATGCAGCCTTCCCGCATGCGCCTGACCGATGCCCCGTTCAATGTCGGCTTTGCACTCGGTGCGCTGCAGAGCCTGCCCGAAGGGGTCTATGTGGCGATGAGTGGCCAGATCCTGGACCCACGCAAGGCCCGCAAGAACCGCGAAGCCGGTCGTTTCGAGACCGATTGAGCGGCAGCGTGGCCTGTCAGCCCAGGCTGTCGATTTCGTCCAGAGTCAGTGCGCGGAACTCGCCCGGCGCCAACGCCGGATCCAGATGCACCGCTCCAATGGCTTCCCGGTGAAGGTTGTTCACGTGATTGCCCACCGCGGCCAGCATCCGCTTCACCTGATGATAGCGGCCCTCACTGATGACCAGTCGCAACTGCCGATCCCCCAATACCTCCACCTGCGCCGGCGCCGTCGGCTTGTTTTCGCCCTTGAGCAGGACGCCGGCGCGGAGTTGGGCCAGCATGGCAGCCGTGCAGGGCTCCGCCAGCTCCATACGGTAGGTCTTGTCGCATTGTGAACGCGGCGACGTGACCCGGTGTGACCACTGGCCGTCGCTGGTGAGCAGGAGCAGGCCGGTGGTATCCCGGTCCAGGCGACCGGCAATATGCAGGTCGCGGCGCAGCTCTCGCGGCACCAGGTCGAGCACCGTCGCGTGCTCGTCATCGCGGGTGGCGCTGACGACATCGAGCGGCTTATTCAGCATCAGGTAGCGATCACCGGGCAGGGACACCGGTTCGCCGTCGAGGCAGACGACTTCTCCCCCTGCAAGTTGCGTGGCGGCTTTTTTACAGGTCTGCCCGTCCACACTGACGCGCTCGGCCAGAATGAACCGGCGAGTCTCTTTGCGAGAGAGATTCTTGCCTTTGGAAATCAGGTAATCGAGGCGCAAGGTGACAGGGGGCTCTTGAGAAATTTGAGGCATTGTCGCCGGAACATTCCTCAGTGGCAATGCGGCTGGCGAGATCTCACGATCGGACGCCGGATCCTATAACAAAAAGCCCCGCAGGAGCGGGGCTTTTCTGGCGACCGGGATGTCCGATCAAGCGGCGCGTCGACGTGCGGCGCCCAATGCCAGCAGACCCAGACCCATCAGGCCAAGCGTGCCCGGTTCCGGGACGTCGCGGACATTGAGGCTTGCAAGCAGGTTCACTGACGTCTGACTGTACTCGGATGTTGTCAGCATGGACGAATCGCCCTCAAAGCCCAGAATGCTCAGGGAGTAGATTTCTGAACCGATCGTGAATTCAGAACTGGTCAGGGCGTTGTCAAAAATGATCTGAACGATGTCGTCGACCGGTCCGTCGTGGGTGGTGTAAGACGTATCAATACCGAAAATGGCCAGGAACTGACAGAGGCTTCCGCAATGTTCAACGGGCGCATTATTCGGTGTTTCATTATGCAGGAAGGTGAATGCAAAGGGGCCTTGCGACGTGCTGCCGTCTGCCGTTGAGAAATCGGCGTAGATGTTGAGGTCTACACTGTCGATGGCGCTTTCATTCGAGATCGGGTAGTTGTAATGCGTGAACGTTCCGAGTGAGAACGGCGAGGAATCGTTAATGGTTACGGAAGGCGGAGCGCTTCCCACGAAACCATAGCCGCTTTGCGGATAGCCGTAACCCCAGCGAATCTGGTTGCCGGCAGCGTTGTAATGTACGTTTTGTCCGCCCGAATGATTCGACCACTGTCCTGAAACAGAGTCCAGGTCAATCGGGAAGGCCCAGGCACCTGACGAAGCCAGGGCAAGAGACAGCGCTGTAGCACCCAAGCATGTTTTTATGAATTTCATAGCGTTATTCCTGTTGTCCATTCCGAAGGAGGTTCGTTCTTTCGAACGTACGGCAGGAAAAGCTATATTTGTGCCAATTTTAAAAAGTCTTTAAATACAGAGAGGTATATCGAGCGATCTGTCAGGTCTGTATAAAAAGCTGACATTTGGCTCGTGAGTATTACAACCGACGTAAACCCTCCCGCACCATATACAACGCCGCAATGACCCGCGCTTCGGTCATATCCTCGCGCTGCACCAGCGATTCCAGGTCCGACAGTTTCCAGGTCAGCACTTCCAGCGGCTCGGGTTCGTCCCCTTCGAGCCACTCTTCATAAAGATCCCGTGCAATCACGACGCGAATCTTGTGGCCCATGTAGCCGGGTGACAGGCTCATGTCCTTGAGATGGGTCAGCGAGCGGGCGCCATAGCCAATCTCCTCGCGCAATTCGCGATTGGCCGCCTGCCGCCAGTCTTCGCCGTGCTCATAGGCGCCTTTGGGCAGGGTAAGTTGATAGTTTTCCAGGCCGGCGCCGTATTCGCGAATCAGCACGACCGTATCGTCGTCCAACAACGGGACGCACATGACACCCGCCAGTGGTGGCGTGCGCAGTCTCTCGAACTCCCGTTCCTCGCCGTTGCTGAAGCGCAAGTGGACGGACTCGATGCCGAACAGGCGACTGCGGGCGACCAGGCGGGTGTCGAGAATTTCGGGTTTGTCGTCCATACCCTCAGCCCGCATCCGGATCGGCGAGTTTGACGTCCAGCGCGTCGAACAGGGTCTTGTCGGGGAAGCCGTCGGCGATCAGGTTCTGGTCTTTCTGGAAGTCCCGGATCGCGCTGCGGGTAGCCGGACCCAGGATGCCATCCGGTTTGCCGCTGTCGTAGCCGCGGGCGCTGAGGGCTTTCTGCAGGGCTTCCACTTCGGCCCTCGACAGGCGTGGCGCATCCTCCGGCGGTGGATTCTGCAGGCCTCCGGCACCGGCAATCCGGTCCGCCAGGTGACCGACCGCCAGCGCGTAGTATTCCGACCGGTTCCAGCCCATGATGACGTGGAAGTTGTGGTAGACCAGAAAGGCCGGGCCCTCGTGGCCGGCCGGTACCAGCAGGGCGGCGTTGATGTCGGCTTGGGGCAGGGTATGGCCGAAGGCGTCGGTCACGCCCAGCTTGCGCCAATCGGACAGGGGCTTGCCCCGCTGCAGGCCCGCAAGGCTGTAGTCAAAGTTCTTGGGCAGCCGGACTTCACGGCCCCAGCGGTAGTCGCCGTCCCAGCCCAGGTTTTGCAGGAAATTACCCGCCGACATCATGGCGTCGGGTATGCTGTGCCAGAGGTCCCGCTTGCCGTCCCCGTCAGCGTCCACGGCATAGCGCAGGAAAACCGACGGCATGAACTGCACGTGGCCCATGGCACCGGCCCAGGAGCCTTCCATCTGGTCCGGATCGATGGCGCCTTCGTCGATGATGCGCAGGGCCGAGATCAGCTCACCGGAAAAGTAACGGCTGCGGCGGTGATCGCAGGCCAGGGTCGCCAGGGCGCTGGGGACCGACATCTTGCCGAAATAGGTGCCGAAGTTGGTTTCCAGCCCCCAGAACGCCAGCAGATAAGGGCCCGGCACGCCCGTCTTGGCGGTCACCCGGTGCAGCAGTTCCGACTGGCTGCGCAGCAGCTCCCGGCCCTTGCTGATACGATCCTCGTTAACCCGGCGGTTAAGGTAGTCGGCGAAGGTGGTGGTGAACTCCGGCTGACGGCGATCCAGCTCGATCACCCGGTCCAGCAGACTGACGTGGTCGAGGACGTTGGCGGTAGTGTCCGCAGAAATACCTGCCTGCAGGGCCCGGTCCTTGAGGCTGGCGACGCAGTCGCTGAACGGGGTGGTGCCTTCCTCTGTCTGGGCCAGGGCCGGGGACAGGAAGCCGGCCAGTAAAAGGCCGCCCAGGGTGCGCATGGCAGGTGTTCGTCTTGTCACAAAAGCGTCCTCTCGCTGCGAGTCCGGGGAAACCGCATGGTAGCCTGTTTTGGGCCGCGGAAAATACCGCCTCCGGCGACCCGGCGTGACAATTTTTTAAGGATCGGGGCCGACCGCGCTCCGGTTGTGGGGGCACTCTGGTCTATAGTTGTCATCAGTTACTGTTGAAGGGGCCGTAGTATGGCGACACTCAAGGCGCTGGTGGTCGATGACGCCAGCTTTGTGCGGGATCTGGTCAAACGCACCGTCCGCACCCGTTTTCCGGTCATCGAGATCACCGAGGCCGCCAATGGCAAGAAGGCGCAGTTCCTGATGACCCGGACGCGGTTTGATCTGGTCCTGTGCGACTGGGAGATGCCGGAAATGTCGGGCCTGGAACTGCTGCGCTGGGTGCGCCAGCAGGACAATTACCAGCGCTGTCCGTTCATCATGATTACCAGTCGGGGCGACAAGTCCCACGTGATCGAGGCGGTCCAGGAAGGCGTGTCCGAATACCTGGGCAAGCCGTTCAGCCCCGATGGCCTCAGCAAGAAGATCATCAAGGTGATGGGGCGCCGGTTGAAGGACGCCATGACGTCCTCCGGAAAGTCACTGGATGGGCCCGCTGACGCGTTCAAGGAATCCGCGGCGCTGCTGACCGGTAAACCCAAGGAAGCGGCCGCCGCTCCCGAACGCACCGTTGCCAGTAAGTCCCGTAGTGTAGCGGCGATCCGCTTTGCGGATTCGGTGCTGCGCTGTGTGGTCAAGGACATCACCCTCACCGAAATCCGGGTCATCGCCAAGCGCGACCAGTCCTTCCCGGGTATCCTCGACCAGGCGGTGGTGGATATGGAATTCAACGAGGGCGAGGTGGCGCGGCTGAACGGCTACGTGCACCAGCTGCAGGCGGTGGAGAAGCGCCAGGACACGGACTTCGTCAGCCTGGTGATTCGCTTCGTCGATGAAGATCCCCAGAAAATGGAAGACCTCTCGCGCTTCATTGCCCGCTTCCGCGCCGGCGGCTGATCGCCGTCAGGCGGTCTCGATCGGCGCCTCGGTGATGCGCTGGCGCGGGAAATGGCAGACGAACTCGCTGCCTTCTCCGGGCTGGCTGTTGATCTCCAGAGAACCGTCGTGGTTCAGCAACACGTGCTTGACGATGGCCAGGCCCAGGCCGGTGCCGCCGGTCTGCTGGTGGCGGCTGGGATCGGCCCGGTAGAAGCGTTCCGTCAGACGCGGGATATGGACCGGATCGATGCCGATGCCGCTGTCCTTCACGGCAAGGTGGGCGCCTTCCCGGTCGGTATACCAGCGTACCTTGATGGTGCCGCCGGCCGGCGTGTACTTCACGGCATTGAAAATGATGTTGGAGAAGGCGCTGCGCAGCTGGTTCTCGTCACCGAACAGGTGATGTCGCTCGCCGATGTCCATTTCGATGATGTGGCCGGCGTCGCCGCTGACGGCTTTGGCGTCGCTGCAGGTCTGGCGGATCAGCGCGGCCACATCGGTCACCCGGTCGTCGATGTGTTGCTCACCGGTTTCCAGTTTGGCCAGCAGGATCAGGTCGGTGATCAGCGCTTCCATTCGTTCCGCTTGCTGGGACATGGTGGTCAAAGCCCGGCGCCATTTGGCAGGCACCTCGTCGGCGTGGTCAGACAGGGTTTCAAGGTAGCCGCTGATGACCGTCAGCGGGGTACGCATTTCGTGAGACACGTTGGACACGAAATCCCGCCGCATCTGTTCCAGCTGGAACAGGCGGGTGACGTCCTTGGCCACGATCAGGCGGTCGTCGTCGCCGAACAGGCTGATCTGGATCTGCAGGTGAATGTGCGGCTTGGCTGGCGAACGCAGCTCCAGCGGGTCGCGGTAGTCCCGTGCATCGAAGTAGGCCTTGAAGGCCGGGTTGCGGATGAGGTTGTGGATGGGCTGGCCGCGGTCGGTCTCCCGACGGAAGCCCAGCAGGTATTCGGCGGACCAGTTCCACCACTCCATGGCACCGTCGGCGTCGGTCATGATAACGCCGTCGCGCATGGCGTTGGTGGATTCCTGCACGCGGTTGATGCGGGTCTGCAGTTGATCCTGCCGGCGTTGGTTGGCCCGGTGCATGCGGTGCAGGCCGTCGAAGATCTCGCCCCAGATGCCGATGCTGCCCGGCGCTTCGTCATCCTCGTCCGGGTGGCTGAGCCAGTGGTGGAGGCGGCGCATCTGCACCAGCGTCCAGATCAGGTAGCCGAACAGACCGACCGCCAGGCCGATCAGGGGGTGTCCGAACCAGAGCCCCACCAGCATAATGCCCAGCAGGACACCGATAATCAGGCGCAGATGATGCGACCAGTTGTGCTGCATTGAACGATCCCGTCAGGGCGCCCCAATAAATGGCGACGCCTGTTTGCGATTCAGTGACGGCAAGCCGTCAGGCGGCGCGGGTGGAAAACCGGTAGCCGGTGCCGCGAACCGTCTGGATCAGGTGATCGTACTTGTCGCCCAGTGCTTTGCGCAATCTGCGGATATGGACGTCAACGGTCCGCTCTTCCACATAGACGTTGCCCCCCCAGACCTGATCCAGCAACTGTGCCCGGGTATAGACCCGTTCCTGATGGGTCATGAAGAACTGCAGCAGCTTGTATTCGGTCGGGCCCATGTCCAGCGCACCGATCGGGGTGGTGACGCGATGGCTGGCCGGGTCCAGGTGCAGGCCGTCCACTTCCACCGGGGTTTCCACGCCGGCCGGCGTCGTGCGTCGCAGCACCGCCTTGAGGCGCGCCACCAGCTCCCGCGGGGAGAAGGGTTTGGTAATGTAGTCATCGGCCCCGGATTCCAGACCCTGGACTTTGTTGTCTTCCTCCACCTTGGCGGTGAGCATGATAATCGGAATTTCCGCCGTGGCTTCGTCTTTCTTCAGTCGCCGCGCCAGCTCGATGCCGCTGGTGCCGGGCAGCATCCAGTCGAGCAGGATCAGGTCCGGCTTCTTGTCCACGATCATGGCGTGCGCATCCAGCGCGTCGGCAGCTTCGAGGTAATCGTAATCGGCCATCTCCAGGGCCACGGCGATCATCTCGCGAATCGATGCTTCGTCATCGACGATAAGAACTGTTTTTCCCGTCATGACATCCTACCTTGTCATCACCAGCGGTTATGGAATCGCTGAAACAGGCTGTGCCAGGCTCCTGGACCGCTTGCTGCAGGAGCTGCATGAAGGCGTGCTTGAATTCAGTCTGTTTCCGGAACGGCGGAGCGCCCTTCGCTCCGGTTCCTTTGTTGCTGGCTCATTACAACCTGCCTTTGTTACAAGTATATGACAGACGGGTCAGCGCATCAGGCTGTCGAGGAACAGGCCGGCAAATACGATCGCACCGGCCCAGTTGTTGTTGAGGAAGGCGTGGAAGCAAGGCTCGCGTTCGCGGAAGCGGATCAGGTGCTGCTGGTACAGGAAGAAGACCGCCATGCCCACCAGCCCGAGATAGTACAGCACACCCAGTTCCGCCTGGGTTCCGACCATCGCGAGGATCAGGATCACCAGGGCCTGCAGGATCCCCACGATCAGACGGTCCGCGTCGCCGAAAAGGATGGCGGTGGATTTGACGCCAATCTTGAGATCGTCATCCCGATCCACCATGGCGTAGAGCGTGTCGTAGGCGACGGTCCAGAGCACGTTGGCGGTAAACAGCAGCCACGCCAGCCGGGTCACTTCATTGGCTTCCGCCGCCCAGGCCATGGGAATGGCCCAGGAAAACGCCGCCCCCAGGAACAGTTGTGGCAGGTGGGTGTAGCGTTTCATGAACGGATAGATGAAGGCCAGCACCAGACCGCCGAACGACAGGTACAGCGTCAGCGTGTTGGTAAACAGCACCACCATCAGGAACGACGCCAGGCACAGCCCCAGGAACAGCAGGACCGCCTCGGCGGGGGCGACCCGGCCGGTGGCCAGCGGCCGCGCCTGGGTCCGCTTCACATGGCCATCCACCTTGCGATCGGCGAAGTCGTTAATGGCGCAGCCGGCCGCCCGCATCATGAACACACCCAGGCCGAAGACCAGGATGTTGCCGATGCCCGGCATGCCGTCGTCAGCTGCCAGCCACAGGGCCCAGTACGTCGGCCAGAGCAGCAGCAGGGTGCCGATGGGACGATCGATCCGCAGCAGTTGCATGTAGGCAATGAGCTTGGATTGCAGGTGGTCGGGCAGGAAATCGAGGGTCATGGCGGCTCGGCTTGTCGGCGTAAAAATGGACGTCCGCCTGATTATAGCGAGCGGATGCGTCGGGTTTGAAGCACGTGGCTTACCCGGGACGCTGGTTCGACGTCTCCTGCAGCAGGCGGGGCAGGAAATATTCGCCGACCAGCAGGGCGTCGTGGTCGCGGTGGAAGCGGGAACGGCGTCCCACCGCTGGCTGGCCGGGGACCGGGTTTTGGGTCAGGCCGATCTGGAACGGGCCTCGATGCCAGCGACGTTGACTGAACAGGAATGCGCCCAGCGGTCGGCCGCCCAGATGGCGCAGGCGTCGACCGCGGCCCCGGAGGGTTGCCAGCGGAATCACCGTGCGGGCCATGACCCAGGGCTGACCGTCGCCGCACAGCTGGACTTCGCGAATCCAGGCCAGCTGGCGAGATGGAATGTGGAGGGTTTGAGCTTCTTCCAGGGTCGGTCGAGCGAAGCCCTCGCGGAGGACGTCAACGTGAAAGCGCTCACGGCAGCGGAGCTGCAGAGCGCGAGTCAGCGATCCCTCCAGCTCCAGCCAGTACAGTGCGTCAGCCACCGGCTGTGGCCGGATCAGCTGTGCCGCGGCAACGCCCGGATACCAGCGCGCCGTCGGGACACGGGGCAGCGTCATGGCGCCGGATGGCAGGGCAGAGATATCACAGCCCCTTGACGGCATAGATGCCGGGCGCGTTGCGCCAGTAACCCTTGTAATCCATGCCGTAGCCGAACAGGAAACGGTCTTCCACGTCCAGGCCGGTGAAGTCGGCCTTCAGACCCGGCTTGGCTTTGCGGTCGTGTTGTTTGTCCACCAGCACCGCGGTCAGCACGTCGGCGGCACCCTGGGCCTTGCAGTAGTCGGCAATGGCGTTGAGCGTGGTGCCTTCATCCAGGATGTCGTCGACGATCAACACCGTGCGCCCGTGCATGCCCACGTCCGGGCGGAGCTTCCATTCCAGGATGCCGCCGGTGGTTTCCTGACGGTAGCGGGTGGCATGCAGGTACTCGGCCTGCAGCGGGAAGCACAGACGGGGCAGTAACTGGCCGGTCAGGATCAGCCCGCCGTTCATGACGCAGAACAGCAGCGGGTCGCGGTCTTTGAGGGTGTCGGTGATGGCGGCGGCCATCCGGTCGATCGCGGCCTGGACCTCTGGCTCGGTGCAGAGGCAGTCGGCCTCGTCAAAGACCCGTTGCAGCTCGTCGTGGGAATCAGTCATACCGTGCAAATCCTGTATCGGGGGGAGGGCGCCGCCGCCGGCGTCTCCCCAAAAGCGCGCCATTATACCGGAGCGAGCCGCGTCGGGGGAGGCCTGTCTCGTGTCCGGTGCTGGCCGCTGTGGAGAATCCCTTGTCCCCCTTGGCATTGGTCATCGCGTGGACAACGGGTATCATGTCGGGCCCAATGATTGACCGCTGATCCGGCATGCATGGCATGTGGGATTGTAGACCAAATAAGAGTCCCGACCGTCCGGGAACTGGAGGAAAGACGATGAAAAAGTGGCAGTGCGTTGTCTGTGGCTGGATTTACGATGAAGCCGAGGGCTGGCCGGAAGACGGCATTGAGCCGGGAACCGCCTGGGAAGATGTCCCCGAGGACTGGGTCTGCCCGGACTGCGGCGTGGGCAAAGAAGACTTCGAGATGATTGAAATCGGCTGAGATCGGCCAGCCCGATCCCGCTGAACGGCGCGAGCCGTCAACACTTACAAGAGGAGAGCTGTGGCATGAGTCAGAATGCCCCCATCGTCATTATCGGTACCGGCCTGTCCGGTTATTCGCTGGCCCGGGAAATCCGCAAGCAGGACAAGGAAGTGCCCGTCCTGATGATCACCGCCGACGATGGTCACAGCTATTCCAAACCGATGCTCTCCACGGGGTTTACCAAAGGTAAGACCGCCGACGAACTGGCCCAGTCCGATGCCGCCGGCATGACCGAACAGCTCAATATCGAGTTGCGTACCCATACCACGGTGACCGGCATCGACGCGGCCAACCAGTGCGTCCTTATCGGCGACGAGCGCCTGCCTTACCGCAAGCTGGTGCTGGCCTGGGGTGCGGACGTTATCCGCATCCCGCTGGACGGCGACGGTCAGGAGTTCGTCTATTCCATCAACGACCTGATGGATTACCGGGCCTTCCGCAACACGCTGGAAGGTCAGTCCCGGGTCGCCATCATGGGCGCCGGCCTGATCGGTTGTGAGTTCGCCAACGACCTTCGTAATGGCGGCTACGATGTGGACGTGATTGCGCCATCCGATACCGCCATGCCGGGGCTGGTACCGCCGGTGGCCGGCAATGCCGTGGTCAGGGCGTTGACGGAAGAGGGTGTGCGCTTCCACCTGGAAACGGTGGTCGAGCACATCGCCCATCAGGGCGACGGCGTTCGCCTGACCCTGTCCAACGGTGAGACCGTGGACGCCGACCGGGTGATCTCCGCGGTCGGCCTGCGTCCTCGGGTGGAACTGGCCGAAGCCGCCGGGCTGGCCGTGGGTCGGGGAATTCAGGTCAACCGCCAGCTGCAGACCAGTGCTGACAACATCTACGCGCTGGGCGATTGCGCTGAGGTGGACGGCCACGTCCTGCTCTACGTGCTGCCGCTGATGGCCTGCTCCCGCGCCCTGGCCAAGACCCTGACCGGTACGCCCACAGATGTGGCCTACGGCGTGATGCCGGTGATGGTGAAAACCCCCTGTTGCCCGACGGCGGTCTGCCCGCCAGCACCGGAAGCCCAGGGGGAGTGGGAAATCGAGCAGGACGGCAACAACGTGCGAGCCCTGTTCAAGGATGCCGACGGCAACGTGCTGGGCTTCGCCGTGACCGGCGATTACGCGCTGGAAAAGCAGGCGTTGTCCAAACAGGTTCCGCCGATTCACGGCTGAGCGGCAACCCGGTCCTGCGGCGCCCTCGGGCGCCTTGCAGGCCCGCCCGCGCTCAGAAGCGGTAGCGCAGCCCCATCTCCAGCCGATAATCCAGTCCCCGCAACGATTCGGGGAGGCTGTCCAGCAGCGCCGAGTCGTGAGCGCCGTTCAGTCGTGACTGATCCTGCGACTGCTGGTTGATCCGCACGGCTTCCCGCCGATCGACAAACGCATCCGGCCGCCCGGTCGTCACCTGGGGGTTGATCAGCGACCAGCCCCGATCGTCGTCCTGTTGCTGTGGCGAGGCCAGCAGAGGCGGCGGCTTGTCTATCGTGCTCGCGTCGTCAGAATCTGGCGGAATCGGCTCGATGACGTGTCCGGGGGTATCATCACGGTACTGCCAGTCCAGGGGATCGGCGAATCCGGAAAGGCAAAGGCTCAAAAGCGCGATCCCGAACCCAAACTGCTTTAAACTGGGCGCAGGGCATCGGCTGGATGCAGCTGACTGCCCGCGCCGGCCATTGCTTTGGTCGGTCCGCTGAGGTAGAAAAAGCGCCCTTCGAGAGAATGAATCAACAGGAGCAGGCATGCTGGACGTCACACGCAAACTGGTCGAATTGCTGGATCTGGCCCCCATTGGTGATGATCACTTTCAGGGCGAGAGCGAAGATCTGGGGTTCCCCGCCGTGTTTGGCGGCCAGGTGCTGGGGCAGGCCCTGATGGCGGCCAGCCGTACGATTGAGGATCGGGCGGCGCATTCGCTGCATGCCTATTTCCTGCGTCCGGGGCATCCGGAGTTGCCGATAGATTACGAAGTCCAGCGGGTGCGCGATGGCGGTACCTTCTCGGTACGCCGGGTGATCGCCCGCCAGGCCGGCAAGGAGATCCTCACCGGGTCCATGTCCTTCCAGGTGGAGGAATCCGGCTTTGATCACCAGGATACCATGCCCTACGCACCCGGCTTCGATACGCTCAAATCAGAGCACACCCTGTCCCTGATGATGAAGCAGTATATTCCCGAACACCTGCGGGACAAGCTGACCCGGGAACGCCCCATCGAAATCCGCCCGGTGGCACCGGTCAACCCGCTCAAACCGGAGCCGCGGCCGCCGCACAAGCAGGCCTGGTTCCGCGCCCAGGGCGATCTGCCGGACGATCCGGTGCTGCATCGCTGCCTGCTGGCCTACTCTTCGGATTTTGGTTTGTTGGGCACGTCTCTCAACCCCCACGGCGTGAATTTCATGAATCGCGGGATGCAGGTAGCCAGCCTGGACCACGCCATCTGGTTCCACCGGGATTTCCGCATCGACGACTGGCTGCTGTACGACACCGACAGCCCCAGCGCCTCCGGCGGCCGCGGCTTCAACCGGGGCAATATCTTCAACCGGGACGGCGTGCTGGTGGCCTCCACGGCGCAGGAAGCGCTGATCCGTCAACGCGGGGACAAGAAGTAGCGCTCGCCCCATACCTCGGGTCTGGCACCTGTCAGGCCCGCCGCCGCTCCCGGCCGTTCTGGCCGGTCAGCCACAGCAGTATCTCCTCCATCGGCTGGGGCGGCGTCAGGTGAAAGCCCTGGATCATGTCGCAGTCCATGCCGGCCAGCAGCTCGGCGGTTTCCAGATCCTCCACGCCTTCCGCCACCACCTTGTAGCCCAGGTCATGACACATGTTGATGGTGGTCTGCACGATCACCCGGTCTTCCGCCTGGAACGTCAGGTCGGTGATCAGTGAACGGTCGATCTTGATCTCGCTGGCGGGCAGACGCTTGATATAGGACAGGGACGAGTAGCCCGATCCGAAATCGTCGATCGACAGCGGGATGCCGGTGTAGTCGAGCGAGCGCAGGGCGCGCAGGGAGTTGGCCGGATCCAGCATCATCGAGGTTTCGGTGACCTCAAGGATGATCTTGCCGGCGTGCTGCGGATAACTGGTCATCAGGCGCTGGACGAACAGTGGGAATTCCTGCTCCCGCAGGTTGTTGGGCGAAATGTTGACCGACACGCTCAGGTGCCGGTGGCCAGCCGCCACCAGTTCGTCCCGGGCCACCATGGCTTTTTCCAGCACCCAGCGTGTGAGCGGCTTGATCAACCCGGTCTGTTCCGCCACCGCGATGATCTGGTCGGCCGGCGTGGGAGTCTTGCGGCCGGGCCAGCGGATCAGCGCTTCCACCCCGACGATGCTTTGGTCTGTCAGGGATTGCTTGGGCTGGAAAAACAGCGCCAGCTCATCCTTGCGAAGGGCGTCCCGTAGGCTGGAAGCCAGCGTCAGGCGGTCGGCGCTGTAGGAGTCCTGGTTGGGATGGTAATAGGCCAGGCCCCGGTCCCGGGCGTCATCGCTTTCCTGGGCGACGTAGGCCTTGCGGATCAGGGTATTGGTGTCCGTGCCGTGTTCGGGATAGACGGCCACACCGGTGCGCGGTTCCAGCGGCAGCTGCATCCCCAGGTAGTCGATGGGCGCGCGGATGGCCTCCAGGCATTCGATGATCCGGCGCGGCTGGCGTCGGGCCTCGTCGGCGTCGACGATAAAGCCGAAGGCGGTGGATTCCAGTGATGCAGCGTGGAAACAGCGGTTTTCGTCCCGCTCGATTGGGTGGACGCCGGGCAGGTCGCGGAAAACGCCGTTGAAACGCCGCGCCGCCAGCTCCAGCACCCGGTCCGCATTCTGATGGCCGAGGGTGCGGGTGATGGTGTCGAGATTGTTCAACTGCACGATGCCGACGGCGTGGCGCTGGCCGCTCTCCCGGGTCAGCAAGTCCTGCAGCTGCAGTTCAAACGAGCTGCGGTTGGGCAGGCCGGTCAACGGGTTGTGCAGGGCCTGTTCCATCATGCGCAATTCCGCCTTGCGCCGGGCCGCGAGGGCCCGCAGCTGGGATTCGCGGGCGTCCACCTTGTCTTCCCGCTCCTGGTAGAGCCGGGCGGCCAGGGCAATGGTCAGCAGCAGGGCTTCCAGCGCCGAGCCGATCTCCATGCCGAATTCCGTAATGAAGTTGGTGGGCACCCAGCCGTACTTGTTGGCGGCGGTCATGGCGCTGCCCAGCGTGAGCATGCCCCAGGCGATGGTGTAGAGCTTGGCCTGGCGGTTGCCGCGGAACCATTCCCATGGGCCGATGAACGTCAGCAGCAGGCAACTGGGGATGGCCAGGGCCACCGACAGGCGCATGGAGGTGTTGTACGTCAGCAGGAAGCTGCCCAGGATCGCCAGCAGGTTGATGATGATCCCGGCGCGCACCACCCGGTCCAGCCTCGGGCTGCGGCTGTGCAGTTCCAGGAATGAACGCGCAAACAGCAGTGAGAACAACACCGCGATGGGCACCGACATCATCATCGACTGGTTCTGCAGCCAGGGATTGTCGGGCCACAGTAAGGGGTAGGTGGCGCCCCGAAGGGACGACAACAGGAACAGGTAACCGAAGGTGGACAGCGCGTAGTAGAGGTAGGTCGCCTCGCGCATGGCCAGGAAGACAAACAGGTTGAAGAAGATGACGGTAATCAGGATACCGTAGTAGATGGCGTGGGCCTGGTCGACTTCCGAAATGTAATTGAAGAAGGCGTCCCGCTTCCAAATGGAAATGGGTACCTGCAGCGCGCCGCTGGTCTGGACCCGGACCAAAAACTGGTAGTCGTGCCCGGGCTCGACGGTGTAGTGATACAGGAAGTGCGGGTGCTGCAGTTGGCGGCTCGACATGGGCAGCCAGTCACCGGTTTCCAGTTCGCCGGCCGGCTTGCCGTCGCGCATCAGGTAGATGTGAACCGAATCGAGCTGCGGGTAGCCGATCTCCAGGATCTGGTGACGGGTGTCGCCCGACGTGGGCACCGGGAACCGGAACCAGGCGATGTCCTGGATATAGCCAAAATTGGGCGTTTCCCCGGCCGGCAGTGATTGCCACGGGGCAAGGGCGTTGATCTGTACCGGATCCCGGATGCTCGGCTGGTCGTCCGCAAACAGGAGATAGTCGATGGCAGGCTCGACATGGCCATCGTGGGCAAAGTCGGCGCGTGCATCGGGCACAACGATAATCGCAACGCCCAACAGGGCGTAAAGCAGAACGGTTCGAAGCACGGGTATGGATCTTTGTTGTGGTTGTTGTGCTGGGGTTGATCGCCGTAAGACGTTCCCCGGGCCCCGTATAGGCCTCAGATTAACGCGTCCGTCCTGACGCTTTGTCAGCAGGGTGTCTGGTGCCACTGCTTTCCACCTTGACCAGTATGGTCAGGTTTACAGATCGTCTCAAGTGAAATGACGTGGTGTTCAGTGACCGGGTCTGTCCGTCGGCCCGGAATGGGAAGCCGGTCTCAGATCGCATCGACCTGATGGGCCCATTCCTGTGCCCAGGGCAGGGCTTCGACGTCCGGCTCGACCGTTTCCAGGGCGTCGATACGCAGGGTGTCCCCCACCTTGCGGCAGGCAATTTCGTAGAGGGCCTCCTCCATCAGCTCGCCGGCGCCGCAGAAGGTGTCGCCATAGGAGCTGTCGCCCAGCACGATCACACCGAACGGCCGGCCCGGCTGCATGGGAAGGGTGTCGCGCAGGTGCGCGTAGAACGGAAGCAGCGAGGCGGGGAGCTCCCCCTGGCCTGTGGTGGAGGTGCACACCAGCAAGGCGTCATCGCTGCTGGTCAGGTCATCCAGGGTGGGTTGTTCCAGTACGGTGACCTGGTGTCCGGCGGCGTTGAGATTCGTGCGGATGGCGCGGGCCGTCATCAGGGCGCCGCCGAAAACACTGCCGACCAGGATGCGAATCTGGGCCATGGATGAGATGCCTCGCGTTGCTGTGTTGGGGGCGCCATGGTAGCGGCTGCCCCGGGCGGGCTCAAGACGAGGTCGGCGAGCGGGTCGACGGCGTACGCACCCGGGGGGAGATACGGTTGCGGCCTGATTCCTTGGCGTCGTAGAGGTTCTTGTCGGCCTGGCGCAGCAGGTGGTCGATGGAATCGCTCTGGCTGATCGAGCAGACGCCGGCGCTGATGGTTACCGGCAGGCGTTGGGATTTATGGACAAACCCGTATTGCTCCACTTCATGGCGTAGCCGCTCGCTCAGGGTCAGCGCCTGCAACAGGGCGGTATCCGGCAGCAGGATCAGGAATTCTTCGCCGCCCCAGCGGGAGGGCCGGTCGCTTTGCCGGCAGAGATTCTGCATCAGATCGGCGAAGGCCTGCAGGACGTAGTCGCCGGCCTCATGGCCGTAGGTGTCGTTGATGCGTTTGAAATGGTCGAGATCAATCAGCACCACGGAAAAATGATGTCCCGACCGCTGGTAGCGTGAAAACTCGTTGGCCAGCTGCATCTGCATGTCCCGCCGGTTGGGCAGGCCGGTCAGGGCGTCGGTCCTGGCCGCCTGCTCGTGGCTGGCGGCCAGGCGCATCAGTTCGTTGCGGGCGTTGAGGCGGCTGGTTTCCAGCACGAAGCAGAATACGGATTCGAACAGCATGGTGGTAAAGAAACGCAGCTGGAAATCCGTCTCGTACTGCGTCAACACGAACGGCAGCTGGGGGAACTGGAACACAAGCAGCGTGAAGACCAGGCAGGCCGCCAGGAGGATCGTGCCGATTCGCAGGCTGGTCAGGTAGAACACCAGTGGCGGGAAAACATACAGCCACAGCGGTCCGGTATTGCTTTCGCCGCCGGACGCGACCAGGTAAACGAACAGGCCGCCGACGATGAACAGCATGCCGGTCTTGTTTTGGGCCCGGTTGCGGGTCACCCAGTAACTGACCAGGTTGATGACCACCAGTCCAAAAAACAACGCCAACACGATGGCATGGCGGTGATGGCCGGATTCCCAGGACTTGAAGCTGATGCCCGACAGACACACCAATGCGGCCAGCGACAGGCCGGTCAGGACCCGGGAAACCCGGACTTCTTCCTGACCATTGAAGTTCAAGCGCTTGCGTCGATTCATGGCGTCTCTGTTTTATTGTTGTGGCTCTGGAAGTCTGCGTTCGTTGCTGCGGCCTGCTGCGTAGACTCTCGGCACCGGCGATGCGCATTTCGGCGACACGATAAAAAAGTGACACCTAATTCAATTATTGTGCGTCAAAAAAGTTGCCAATAAACAGTTATTTCACAATCTATCCCGTCATGAATTGTAAAATCTGGCCCGCCAGTCGAGGGCGTCGGCTCTCGGTGGTCCGAGCGTTTACTGTATCGGTAATGCGTCGGTCGAAAAGTGAACAGCGTTACAGTGGCTGATTTTGGTATTGGCCGGTTCGGCCGGTGAGGCCTGACGTACTTCCGGGAGCCGGGGTGAGTGATTGTCGCCCGGGTAACATCGGGATATTTCAATTCCGTGACGAACTGCCTATAGTGGCGCCACCTGACATTGTCTTAATGGTGATTCCGCATGCCCCAGAATGTGTCTTTCATGGACAGCGCCCTGACCAGTAAGCAGACCGAGCGCTTCCGTCTCGGCATCAGCTTGTTCTTCCTGATGATTGTATGGCTCTTCGTGGGCCAGATCGGCGATGGAATGCCGGGTAACACCTTGTTGATGGCCGCCGCGGTGATTGGCGGCTACATGGCGCTGAACATCGGCGCCAACGATGTCGCCAACAACGTGGGGCCGGCCGTCGGTTCCGGCGCGCTGTCGCTGGGTGGCGCGATCCTGTTGGCGGCCATTTTCGAGGCCAGTGGCTCGTTGATCGCCGGTGGCGATGTGGTGTCCACCATCAAGAAAGGCATCATCAATCCCGCCAGTTTCACCGACGTGCAGACGTTCGTTTGGCTGATGACGGCCGCCCTGCTGGCCGGGGCCCTGTGGCTGAATCTGGCGACCTGGATGGGCGCACCGGTGTCCACCACCCACTCCATTGTCGGTGGGGTTCTGGGGGCCGGGATCGCCGCCGGTGGCTGGGGCGTTGCCAACTGGGGCGTGATGGGCGCCATTGTCGCCAGCTGGGTGATTTCCCCGGTTCTGGGCGGTCTGATTGCGGCGTTCTTCCTGTATGTGATCAAGCAGACGGTGTTGTACCAGCCGAACATGGTGGCGGCGGCCCGCAAGATCGTTCCCTGGGTGGTCTCGGTCATGGCTTGGGCCTTCGGCACCTACCTGATGCTCAAGGGCGTCAAGCACATCATCAAGGTCGATTTCATGGGTGCGGCTCTGGTGGGGCTGGGTTTTGCGGTGGTGGTGTTCCTTGGCATGCGGGTCCTGATTCGCCGTCGTGCCGCCACTATGACCAATGGTGAGGAAGGCGTAAACGGCCTGTTCACCTGGCCGTTGATCTTCGCTGCTGCATTGTTGAGCTTCGCCCATGGCGCTAACGACGTGGCCAACGCCATTGGTCCGTTGGCGGCGATCAACGAAGCGCTGACTCACGGTGCGGTGGCCACGGCAGCCAGCATTCCGCTGTGGGTGATGATGGTTGGCGCCATCGGGCTGGCACTGGGTCTGACATTGTTCGGGCCGCGGCTGATCAAGACTGTTGGCAGCGAGATCACCGAGCTGGACAAGACCCGGGCCTTCTGTATTGCCCTGTCTGCCGCCATCACGGTGATCATTGCCTCCCAGTTGGGTCTGCCGGTCAGTTCCACGCACATTGCTCTGGGCGGTGTGTTCGGTGTCGGTTTCCTGCGGGAATACCTCAAGCGCAGCTACGCCAGTCAGTTGCACACGATCATCGAGAGCCACGATCCCGAGGACCGTGAGCGCCTGGAAGCCTTCCTGTCCCGTTTCCGGGAGGCGACGGTGGAAGAAATGGCGGTTATGCTCAAGACGGCGAAGAAGAACAAGTCCGAAGTGCCGCTGTCCAAGAAAGAACGCAAGCGGCTCAAGAAGATATACCAGGAAGAGCTGGTCAAACGGTCCCAGTTGGTAAGGATCGCGGCGGCCTGGATCATTACGGTACCGGCATCGGCCATGATGGCGGCCGTCCTTTTCTTCACCGTTCGTGGCATCATGTTGGGCTAAGCTGGAAGAGAGGCGGAGCGTGTTTGTTGCGCTATCCCTGGTTGGTTAGTGTGAACAGTCCCCGCTAAACGGGCATAAACAGGATCTGGAGTTGTATATGAGCACTGCTTCCGAAAGCCGTCAGGCGCGCATGATTGATGAGTTGCGGGTCTTCATCAAGAAGGTCCTGAGTGATCCGACTGTGGCGGTCAAGTGTGTGGAGATCGCCCGCCGCTACAAGGACGATCCGGACGCCAACCGAAAGATTGCCGAGGAAATCAGTGCCAACACCACGGTGCGTATTCCGGAGAACTGGAGCGAAGCGGACCGGATGTTCCTCGATATCCTGCGGGATGTGTTGGATGACGAGGCGGCTCTCTATTGAAGGTAGGATCTGTTTGAAGCATAACGGCGCCCATTCGGCGCCGTTTTTGTTTGGGCAGTGTTCTGGAGACTGGTGGCGTGGTGCCAGAAGCGGCCGGATGCCCTCGCTTCCGTCACACGAGAGGGCCGTCCGCGGCCGCCAGGGCGTAGGTTGGGCTGACGCAGGAAGCCCAACATGGGCGGGCACCGGAGGTTCCCGTTATCGCGGGCATGCCTGGAGCGTAGGTTCTAAAAAAGCAGCTTGTCGATCATAGGATGATATTCGCCGCAACCCCGATTCGTTGGGCTTCCTGCGTCAGCCCAACCTACGTGGTGGTCGTGGCTTGCATCGCTTTTGCAACACCCTCTCAATACCGGATGCCCAGACTCCGGTAGATAAACCCCATCAACCAGGCCGGCCCAATCAGCAGGAACTGGATGTCCTTGAAAAAAGACGGCTTCTTGCCTTCGATGTGATGGCCGATGAACTGGAAGACCCAGCTGACCACAAACAGGATGATTGAGGCCGCCCACACCGGCATCAGCCCGGTGTGCTCAAAGCCGGCAATCACCAGCGCCATCAGCACGCTGAACAGCGCCATGCCGACACCCAGGGCGGGTGACAGGCGAACGTACCAGAGCGTCGTGACGACCAGGGCCAGGGTGCCCCAGTTCAGGTAAGGCACGCGGTCAAAGACCGCTGGCGTCGGAATCGACCAGAGCAGGCCGATGATGGTGGTAAAGATCACCGGTACGGCGATCCAGTGAATGGCCTTGTTGGTGGGGTTGCGGTGGCTCTCGCCGTACTCGTCAAACCACTGGTCTGCTGTCTTGCGCATGGGATCTCCCTGGCTGTTGTTATCAAGCCAATACGGCTTTTTCTTATCCCACGAGTATAACGCTGCGGCCGGCTGGGGCCATAGCCGCAGCGACAGGGTGGTTTGGTGGGCCGGTGAGGGGCGGTTTACGCCCGATTGGCCTGGGGCGTATCGAGGACCGCCCGGGTCAGGTTGTTCAGGACGTCCATTTCATCCTGCACATCCGCATGACCGGCCAGTTCGACCTGCTCGTCGAGGATGTCGCGGAGGATCTCCTGGGTGGTCAGGGGGTTGGCCAGGACCACCCGGAACACCACGCAGGGATAGCGGTGATGGCGGGCCGGCTCCAGACGCGTCCGGGAAACGAACGCCTTGCCGTGTTCCCGCTGGGTCTTCTGCAGGAACTTGGTGATGCGGTTGAGCGAGGCGTTGATGCGTTCGGATTGCAGGGTGTCCGCCTGGGTCAGGGCCTCCTGGGTCTCCGCCGGGCAGTAGCGGTAGGTGAGGATGTTCAGCTCCGGCTGGGTCACCAGCTCGAAATCCGGCCGCTCCTCGATCATTTCGGCAAAGCGTTTGGCCTTCTCGATGCCCTGGTCGATCAGCAGCTCATAACCTTCCCGGGCGAGGATCTTGAGGCCGGACTGGATCAGCATCGCCATGCCCGGACGGGAGCCCTCCAGCGTGGTGCTGCCCAGGTCCCGGGAGCCTTTACGGATGATGTATTGGGCGTGGTGCTCGATGGCGCCGACCAGGGCGGGATCGCGGAAGACCACCAGGCCCGCGCCCATGGGCACGTAGAGCTGCTTGTGGGCGTCGAAGGTCACCGAGTCGGCCTTTTCAATGCCTTTCAGCAGCGGGCCGTAGGTGCGGGAGAACAGCGTCGGGCCGCCCCAGGCGGCGTCTACGTGGAAATGGGCGCCGAATTCGGTGGCGATGTCGGCCATTTCCTCAAGCGGGTCCACGTTGCCGGTTTCGGTGGTGCCGGCAATGCCGCAGATGGCCAGGATCTTCACCTTCTGGGCCTGGAGTTCCAGGCACTTCTCGCGCAGGGCGTCGGTCTGGATGCGGTTGTCGTCGTCCGTCGGCACGGAAATGAGCGAACTGCGGCCCAGGCCGAGCACGTCGGCGGCCTTGCTCAGTGAATAGTGACCGCGTTTGGACACCAGTACGGCTGCGCCTTCATGGCCGTAGTACCGCAATGCGCGGAACAGGCCTTCCTCGTGGATTCCGCGGAAACTGCCTTCGGCCGGGAAGGCGTTATTGCGGGCGACCCACAGGGCCGTCAGGTTGGCAATAGTGCCGCCGGAGCACATGGCGCCCAGGGCAAAGCGTGGGTCGTGCATCCACTTGCGGTAGTAGGCGCTGTCCTCGTTGTAGACCAGTCGGTGGATCATGCCCAATACCTGGCGTTCCATGGGTGTAAAGGCCTTGGAGGTCTCGGTCTTCACCAGGTTCTGGTTGAGGGCGATCATGATCTTCGACAGCGGCAGCATGAAGTACGGCAGGGCCGAGGTCATGTGGCCGATGAAGCTGGGCGAGGCGGTGTGCACCGAATGGGCGACCAGTTTGTCGAGCAGGAACTGGGTCTGTTCGGACACGAAAACCGGCTTTTCGGGCACGGCGGACTCGCTGAAGTCCTTCACCACGTCACCCAGGTCGCGCTCGATGGCGACGATGTGTTCCTGCAGGAAGCCCGCCAGGTTGCGGGAAATGTCCTGGTCAATCCGGCTCAGGGTGGAGTCCGGCGCCTCGGGCACCGTGAACACCCTGTACATGGCTTCCAGCGAAGCCTGAGCCGTTTTTTTCTTACCGGTCATACGCGCCATACATCTTGCAGTGGTTGATGCGGTTCCGGCCGGATTCCTGCCGGCGGAGACATCGCGATTCGGGGGTTGCCCGTTTCATTGTTGCAGCGCCGGGGTCCGCCGGACGGCTGCTTTCGCGTCCCTGGATAAGGATGTGTCGCGGCCAGCGCCGGACACCCACGGGTCGCGTAGTATAAGACGTCGACAGATACGACACCAGACTGGGCGATGGCCCGGTGCAACGCAAGCAAACGGATCCGGCGTGCGGGGCTGTCAGAGCATCTCGCGCTGCACATCGAGCACGGGCGCGTCGATGCGCTGCTCGATGGCTTTCTCCACCTGGTCGAGGCGTTGCTGGATCAGCTGGGTGGAGGTGCCGAGCGCGGCGATGGACCAGGTGGCCCGGTCCAGGGCGTCGAGATCGCCGGTCTCGACGACCGCCAGGTCCGGCTCCTTGCCCCAGATAGCGCGCATGGGGGTAAAGGTCCGGCGCTTGGCTTTGATGTCGTCACAGCCATACAGCTGGAATTGCAGGGTCAGGACGCCCAGGTGAGGCGTGATGACCGGGTGCTCCGTGGTCTCGGCGAGCAACCGGCGCAGGGCTTCGGACATAGTAACTCCGCTACAGCATCAGATACGGGCGGGCCGGGTCATTCACGTTGTTCGAGTGAACCACCCGGATGGGATACCGAACCCTCAGTCTACAACAGGCGTGGCCCGCTCGATAATAGCGGCCGCATCCACACCGGACGGCAGGTTGCCGATGTTCAGGCCGCCGTGGCTCTCAAGTCGGCTCGCGCAGAAAGCATCGGCGACCGCCGGTGTGCTGTGACGCAGCAGCAGCGATCCCTGCAGCGCCAGCGCTAACCGGTCCACCAGGTTGCGGGCGCGGAACTGGATGTCGTCGGTGCGACCGAAATCCGTCTGCAGCTGGGCCAGGAAGCGATCGAAGCGGTTGTCCGATCCCTTGGCCTGGGCCAATTCGCCGAAGAAGGCATCCAGACTCTCCGGGGATTTCTGCAGCGCGCGCAGGGTATCCAGACACTGGACGTTGCCGCTGCCTTCCCAGATCGCGTTGACCGGTGACTCCCGCAGCAGGCGCGGCATGATGCAGTCTTCCATCACCCCGCTGCCGCCGATGCACTCCATCGCCTCGTAGGCGTGGTTGGGCGTGCGTTTGCAGATCCAGTACTTGCCCACCGGCGTGGCCAGGCGGGTGAACAGGCGCTCCTGCTCATCGTTCTGGTTGTCCAGGGCGCGGGCGACCCGCATCGTCATCGCCAGGGCGGCCTCGCTTTCCAGTGCCAGGTCGGCCAGCACGTTCTGCATCAGCGGTTGCTGATCCAGTCGCGCGCCAAAAGCCTCCCGGTGGCGGCAGTGGTGCAGGGCCTGGGCGGCGGCCTGGCGCATACCGGCGGAGCTGCCGATCATGCAGTCGAACCGGGTCATGGCCACCATTTCGATGATGGTCGGTACGCCGCGACCTTCCTCGCCCACCATCCAGGCGAGGGCGCCGCGCAGTTCCGCTTCGCTGGAGGCGTTGGCGACGTTGCCCATCTTGTTTTTCAGGCGCTGGATCTGCCAGGGGTTCTTGCTGCCGTCCGGGCGCCAGCGCGGCATCAGGAAGCAGGACAGGCCCCCCGGCGCCTGCGCCAGCACCAGGAAGGCGTCGCACATGGGCGCCGACACGAACCATTTGTGGCCCACCAGTTCGTAGGCTTCACCGGGGCCGCCGCTGCCCAGGGGAAAAGCGCGGGTGCTGTTGGCGCGCACGTCCGAACCGCCCTGCTTCTCGGTCATGGCCATGCCGATGGTGACGGCGGTCTTCTGCTCCGCCGGGATGTTGCGCGGATCGTAGCTGCGGGCGGTGATCTTTGGTGCCCAGATTTTTGCCAGTTCCGGTTGTTTGTTGATCGATGGCATAGCGGCGAATGTCATGGTCACCGGGCAGCAGTGGGCGGCTTCCACCTGGGAGTGCATGTAGTACTTGGCGGCCCGGCTGACGTGGGCGCCTTGGCGGGGATCGGTCCAGGGGCTGCTGTGCAGGCCGTTCGTCAGCGCCATGTCCATAAGTTGATGATAGGACGGGTGAAACTTCACCAGGTCCCGGCGGTGACCAAACCGGTCGTGGGTGTGAAACACCGGCTTGTTCTCGTTGGCCAGGAAACCCAGTTCAATGATGTCGGAGCGGCCGGTGAGGGCGCCGTAGGCGGCCAGGTCATCGCGGGCCCAATCCGCCCCCTCGCGGGACACGCTCTCCTGCAGCGCCCGGTCCTGGTCGAACAAATTGTAGTTCTCCAGGGCCGGCGGCTGGTTGCGGACCTCGTGCGTGGTTGCCAGGAAGCGGTCGTAGCCGTCCTGCGCGTCGGCGTGCTGTCTGACAGACGAATCGGGTGCGTTCATGGGGCTATCTCCGTTGGCCGGTTACCCCCTGCAGGCAGAAGGTGAGGATCGGCTCGATCAGGGTCTGGATCTGCCCGTCACTCAGGGCAGCGGGCTGTTCCTGCAAGGTCGGCGCCTGTTGCGTGGGCGACAGGGGGCCAACCAGACTTTCGGCAATCGCGCCGACCAGGCAGGTGGCGCTCAAGCGCGCGTCCTGTGGCGGCAGCGAACCGTCTTCAACGCCCTCGCCGATGGTGCGTTCAAAATGCTCGGCGTAGGCACGGCGATACTCGAGACGCTCTCCTTCAACCCGCGGGTCCACTGGCTCGGCAATCAGCGACCAGGCCATGACCGGGCCATGGAGGGCCCGCTCGGCAAACTGGCGCAGGGCTCCTTCCAGCCGGTCGGCCGCATGGCCCGGCCCGGCCAGGGCCTCCGCGACCTTGTTGACCTCGCGCTCGGTGGCCAGTCGGAAGACTTCCGCGAACAGTTCTGCCTTGGACTCGAAATGGCGATAGACCGTCCCGGTCGCGACGTCGGCTCTGTCCGCCACCTGATTGATCTGGGCATTGCGGAAACCGCCTTCGGATACGCATCGGAAAGCGCAGCGGAGAATGCGCTCACGAACCTCGGCTTTCCTTTGACGCATTTTTTCGGTTTCACGGTAGGCCATGGCGTCTCCCTAGAAGAAGTGAATCATTATTCATTTGTTGTGTCAATCGTGCTCTGGGTTGCCAAAAGAGCGCTTGATTGCGCCGGTGTAGCGTGGTCGTTCAGATTTTCGACTCTCGTTTTACAAAACGTTACAAAAAAGTGCTTGGTACTGAATGGTGTTTGCAATGAATCGGGATTATATAGTCGGCAAGGCACGGCAGTCGCCAAACGGGGCGCTGTTTTCCGCGGCCGAGACGGGTCCGATTTCTGAGCTGAAATGCTGGACCCCAGGTTTGTTTTCGCTGGTGGAGGTAAAGCCATGAGTGAATTCGACGAAAGCAATCTGGAAAGCTCAAGCAGTAGCAGTACCTGGGACTCTGATGCCGAGGATACACACACGGTGGCCGGTCGTGCCCGCATTCGGGCAAAACTGCAGGCCGATATCGATGAATTCCTTGGCCGGGGTGGCCAGATCACCGAACTGGATACTACGTTGCGCTCGGACGCGCCACGGCGAGCCGAACCCGGTTTCAACAACCGGACGGTCTGACCGATTCCATTGCCCCGCAGGGCGGCCGTCCTGCGGGGTTTTTCGTGTCTGGATCCGCCAAACTGTGCGCTGTACGACGCCTTGGCGCCCCGCCGGTTGTTATGCTGGCCCTTCTCTGGTGACCACCTGACAACCCGAATGGCACTATGACTTCCCATCTTCGTTATCTTCTCGTTTTTGTTGGCATTATAGCGGTTGTCGGCGCCGCTGCCCTGATTCTGCGCCCGGCCGATCAGACCCGGGCTCCGGAATCGGCGGCGTCGCGCGCCTTGCCGCCGACGGCTGTGGATAAGGCGACGATTCCCTCGACGCTGGTCGAAAACGCCCCGGCGGCGTCTGTGCCGGACGCCTTGCCGGGTTCCCTGGAGGGTACACGACCGCCGGGCGGCTGGGACCGTGTGGATGAGGCGGGGCATCTGTTGCCCACACCCGCCTTGCGCGGCCTGTTCGAGTACTACCTGGCCGCTCTGGGCGAGGAATCCCTGCCGCAGTTGGTGGCGCGCATCCGTCAGCGTCTGGAAACGCTGCCCGAACCGGCCCGTGGCGAGGCCCGTCAATTGTTGGGGGATTACCTGGACTACAAGCTGGCGGTGGGGCAACTGGAAACGCAAGTGGGGAGCGGAACCGGGATTGCGGGCGCCGAGAACGCTCTGGCGACCATGCGCGACCTGCGTCGCCAGTACCTGGGCGAGGTGGCCGCCGACGCCTTCTTTGCCCGGGAAGAGGCGGTCGACCGTTACCAGACGGCCCGCCGTGAGATTCAGGCCCGGAACGACCTGACCGATGCCCAGCGCCAGGCCCGCCTGCAGGCGGCCGAAGCGGAACTGCCGGAATCCGTGCGCGAAGCACGGGCCGAAAGCCGAAAGTTTGTGGATTACGAGGCACAGCTGCAGGCTTTACAAGCCGATCCAGACACGTCCCAGGCTGAGATCAGCCAGTTGCGCGAATCCACGTTCGGCGCGGAGGTGGCGGAGCGCCTGGCCCGGGTCGAGGCCGAGCAGGCGGATTGGGACCGGCGTTGGTCCGACTACCGGGCCGATAAGGCTCGCCTGGACGACGCCGGCCTGGCGGCGCCGGAACAGCAGGAGGCGGTCCAGCGCCTTCGGGATCAGTATTTCAATGACCAGGAGCAGGTCCGGGTGCAGGCCCTGGATTCCATTCGTTAACGCTCACAACAGCCTGAACTAACCTCGCCGCCAGCGATGGAAACGGGCCAGCCACTGCAGGGCGATTTCCGGCGCGTGGGCTTTTTTCCAGTTGCCGGCGGTGAACTTGTTGGCTTCGGACAGGGTGGGGTAGACGTGGATCGTCCCCAGGATCTTGTTGAGGCCAATACCCTGCTTCATTGCGGTGACGAACTCGGTGATCAATTCGCCCGCCTGCGGACCGACGATGGTGGCCCCGAGAATCCGGTCCTTGCCCGGCGGCGTCAGCACCTTCACGAAACCTTCCGCCTCGCCTTCGGTGATGGCCCGATCCAGGTCATCCAGGCCGTAGCGAGTGACCTCCACGGCAATACCCTGTTCCTGAGCCTCCTGTTCGTTCAGACCCACCCGCGCCACTTCCGGATCGGTAAAGGTGGCCCAGGGCAGCACCCGGTAATCCACCTTGAAGGTCTTGAAGCGGCCAAACAGGCTGTTCACCGAGGCGTACCAGGCCTGGTGCGCCGCCGCGTGGGTGAACTGGTAGGGACCCGCGACATCGCCACAGGCGTAGACGCCCGGCAGGCGGGTTTGCAGCGTCTCATCCACGGTAACGGTGCCATTGGGATTCCGGTCGATGCCCAGCGCCTCCAGGCCGAGGTGGTCGGTATTGGCCTGACGGCCGACGGCCAGCAGCACGGCGTCAAAGTCGAGGTGCAGGGTGTCGCCCTCCCGCTCGCAAACCAGGATTGACCTGTCCCCGTCCCGCTCGAAGCGGATCGCCCGGGTGTTGGTGTGCAGCTCCACGCCGTCCCGCTGCAGGCTGTCGGCAACAATCTGCGCGGCATCGTCGTCTTCTCGCGGCAGGATGCGCGGCGCCATGTCCACCTGGGTCACGGGCACGCCCAGGCGCGCGAAGGCCTGGGCCAGTTCGCAACCGATCGGCCCGCCGCCGAGCACCAGCAGTTTCCGGGGCGCCTCGCGCAGCTGCCAGACGGTGTCCGAGGTGACGTAGTTCACCGTCTCGATGCCCTCGATCGGCGGGACGAACGGACGCGCGCCGGTGGCAATGACGATGTTTCGGGTGGTCAGCGTGCGGCCGTCCACTTCGACTCGCCAGGGATCGACGATGCGGGCTTCGCCCTGGATGCAGTCCACACCCAACTCCGTGTAGCGGTCGACGGAGTCGTGAGGTTCGATGGTCTGGATGACCGACTGGATGCGTTCCATCACCGCCGCGAAATCGACGTTGACGGTTCCGGTCTCGATCCCGAAGCGTCCGGCCTGCCTCGCCTCATGGGCGGCCCGGGCGCTACGGATCAGTGTCTTGCTGGGCACGCAGCCGGTGTTGAGGCAATCCCCGCCCATGCGGTGCTTTTCAATCAGACTGACGCTGGCGCGGGTGGCGGCGGCGATGTAAGCGGTGACTAACCCGGCCGAGCCGGCGCCGATGACCACCAGGTTGCGGTCAAACCGGGCCGGCTTGCTGTAGGGCTTGAGGGCCCGCCCACGCTTGATGCCGTTCATGACGCTGCGGGCGATCAGAGGGAAGACCGCTAGCAGGACAAAGGAGCCGATCAGGCCTGGTGATACGATGCCGCCCAGGCTGTCCACCTGCCCCAACTGGGTGCCGGCGTTCACGTACACGAAGGTGCCCGGCAGCATGCCCAGTTGGCTGACCCAGTAGAAACGCCGCACCGGCATCGGGGTGAGCCCCATCACCAGGTTGATGACGAAGAAAGGGAAAACCGGCACCAGCCTCAGGCCAAACAGATAGAAGCCGCCATCCCGCTCCACGCCCCGGTTCACTGCCCGCAGGGAATCGCCGAAGCGGCGCTGCACCGAGTCTCGGAACAGCACGCGGGAGGCCAGGAACGCCAGGGTGGCGCCGATGGAGCTGGCGAAGGACACGATGACCAAGCCCAGCGCCAGTCCGAACAGGGCGCCGCCGAGCAGGGTCAGCACCGCGGCGCCGGGCAGCGACAAACCGGTGACCGCGATGTAGATGCCGAAGAAGATCAGCTCGCTGAGCCACGGCTGGCTTTCGACCTGCGCCTGCAACAGGTCGCGCTGGTGGGTGATGTAGTCCAGACTGAGAAAACGACCGAGATCGAACGCAAAGAAGAGCGCGATCAGCGCGGCGATGGCGATCAGCAGCAGGGTCTTGCGGGATGAGGGCATGGCTTGGAGTTCCTTGTCATGGGCGCGGATGCGTGGACACCACCTACAGACCGGCAGTTGCTGTCAGGATAAGGTCAGACGTTCACAATTCTATCCGCAAACCTGAACGTTCCTGTGGCCGGTTGCGACCGATTGTCCCCGGACTGTCACATTTGGCCGGTACCCTCGCTATAATGCGTTGAAATAGTGTGGGATACGACCCTGCGGCCGACCAGGATCAGGTCCGGAGAAGTTCCCCACTGCTGTCGCATGTATTCAGGAGGTCTCGCTGTGTTTTCATCGAACCAACGTCTTTATCCCGCCACCCGCCTGCGCCGTAACCGGAAAGACGATTTCACCCGCCGCATGGTCCGCGAGCACCGACTGAGCGTCGACAATCTGATCTACCCGGTGTTCGTGCTGGACGGCGAGAACCAACGCGAAGCGATTCCCTCCATGCCGGGCATTGAGCGGTTGAGCATCGACCTGCTGGTGGAAGAGGCGAAGGAGCTGGTTGAACTGGGTGTGCCCGCCATTGCCCTGTTCCCGGTGACGCCGCCGGAACTGAAGAATCTCGACGGGTCTGGTGCCTGGGATCGCCACGGCATCGCACAGCGCGCCACCCGGGCCCTCAAGAAGGCCTGCCCGGAACTGGGCGTGATCACCGACGTGGCGCTGGATCCGTTCACCTCCCACGGGCAGGACGGCATCCTTGATGACGACGGCTACGTGCTCAACGACGTGACTGTGGAAGCCCTGGTGCGCCAGGCCCTGTCCCACGCGGATGCCGGCGCCGACATTGTGGCCCCGTCTGACATGATGGATGGCCGCGTGGCCGCCATTCGCGAGGCGCTGGAAGAGGCCGGCCACATCAACACCCGCGTGCTGGCCTACTCCGCCAAGTACGCCTCCGGCTACTACGGCCCGTTCCGGGATGCGGTGGGTTCCGCCGCCAACCTGGGCAAGGGCAACAAGGCGACCTACCAGATGGATCCGGGTAACAGCGATGAGGCCCTGCACGAGACGGCCGTGGACCTGGCCGAAGGCGCCGACATGGTGATGGTCAAGCCGGGCATGCCCTACATGGACATCGTCTACCGGGTGAAGCACGAACTGAAAGTGCCCACTTTTGTCTATCAGGTCAGCGGGGAGTACGCGATGCACATGGCCGCCGCCGAGAACGGCTGGCTGGACGCCGATACCGTGATGATGGAAAGCTTGTTGTGCCTGCGCCGGGCCGGGGCTGACGCCATCCTGACCTATTTCGCCAAACGCGCCGCGCAACTGCTCAAAGGGAGCGGTTGAGCCGACACATCCGATCCAACGGGATACCGAACACCATGACCACCGAAACGGAAGCCACTGCGGAAGCCGCCCTGCCGGTCGAACAGCTGCCGGACCTGAACGCCAGCGAGAACTACTTCAACCGGGAGCTGAGCCACCTGCAGTTCAACTACCGCGTTCTGCAGCAGGCAATGGACGAGACCCATCCGCTGATCAACCGGCTCATCTTCTGCTGCATTTTCAGCAGCAACATGGACGAGTTCTTCGAGATCCGGGTGGCGGGTCTGCGCCAGCAGATGAAGTACGGTCGTGAAAGTGTCGGTCCCGATGGCCTGCTGCCGGAACAGCTGCTCAACGAGATTTCCCGGGTCGCCCACGACTATATCCACGAACAGTACGACATCCTCAACAACGTGCTGATCCCGGCGATGGAGCAGGAGAACATCCACTTCGTCCGCCGTCGCGACTGGACGCCGGCCCAGGCCGAGTGGGTGGCGCGCTATTTCGAGGACGAGATCCTGCCGGTGGTCAATCCCATCGGGCTTGACCCGTCCCACCCGTTCCCGCGACTGGTCAACAAGAGCCTGAACTTCATCGTCGAACTGGATGGCAAGGACGCGTTCGGCCGGGAGACCGGCATGGCCATCGTGCCGGCACCGCGTTCCCTGCCGCGCCTGGTGCGTTTGCCGGACGACATCTGCAACGGCGGCGACAACCTGGTGTTCCTGTCGTCGATGATCCACGCCCACGCGGATGAGCTGTTCCCGGGGATGGAAGTGAAGGGCTGCTATCAGTTCCGCCTGACCCGGAATGCCGATCTGGAGCTGGAAGACGACCTGGAAGACCTGGCCTCCGCCCTGCGCGGTGAGCTGCTGAGCCGCCGCTTCGGCGACGGGGTGCGGCTGGAAGTGGCCGACAACTGCCCGGAAGAGCTGACCGGTTTCCTGCTCAAGGAATTCGGTCTGACAGAGCGTGAACTCTATCGGGTCCATGGCCCGGTGAACCTGACTCGCCTGATGGCTGTGGGCAGTTTGGTGGATCGCCCGGACCTGACCTACAGCGGTTTCTCACCGGCGGTGCCACGCCAGATCCGCAACAAGGAAATCATTTTCGACGCCATTCGTCAGCAACCCATTCTGCTGCTGCATCCCTATGAGAGCTTTACGCCGGTGGTGGATTTCTTGCGCCAGGCGGCCAAGGATCCGCAGGTGCTGGCCATCCGCCAGACCCTGTACCGCACGGGCGCCGATTCGGAAATCGTCGAGGCCCTGATGGACGCCGCCCGGCGCGGCAAGGAAGTCACCGCCGTCATTGAGCTGCGGGCCCGTTTCGACGAGGCGGAAAACCTGGAGCTGGCGAGCCGCCTGCAGGAGGCTGGGGTGATCGTGGTATACGGGGTGGTGGGCTACAAGACCCACGCCAAGATGATCCTGATCGTGCGCCGGGAAGACGGCAAGCTCAAGCGCTACGTCCACCTGGGGACCGGCAATTACCACGCCGGCAATGCGCGTCTGTACACCGACTACAGCCTGCTGTCGGCGGACGACGCCCTGGGCGACGACGTCAATAAGCTGTTCCAGCAGCTCACCGGCATGGGCAAGGCGCTGAAAATCAAGAAGCTGTTCCACGCGCCGTTCACCCTGCACAAACGCCTGATCGAGCTGATCGACCGGGAGGCCCTGATGGGCAGTCACGGCCACATCATCATGAAGATCAACGCGCTGACCGAGCCGGAAGTGATTCGCGCCCTGTATCGGGCCTCCCGGGCCGGTGTGCGGGTGGAACTGATCATCCGTGGCATCTGCTGCCTGCGACCGGGTGTGCCGGGCCTGTCGGACAACATCCACGTGCGGTCGATTATCGGCCGCTTCCTGGAACACACCCGGGTCTACTACTTCGGTCATGGCGGCAAGCAGGAAGTCTACTGTTCCAGCGCCGATGCCATGGTCCGTAATCTGATGAACCGGGTGGAAGTGGCGTTCCCGGTGGACGACAAGGAACTGGCCGAACGGGTCCGCTCGGATCTGGAGACCTACCTGGCCGACAACTGCCAGAGCTGGGAGTTGCAGGCGGACGGGGCGTACATCCAGAACAGCCCGGGCGAGGGCGAAGACCGCCTGGCGTCCCAGTTGCTGCTGCTTGAACGCCTGACGGCCAAGTAAGCGCCATGCCGGCCATGATCCGACCGGCGTGGTGGGGGCTGTTGTTGTGGGGCTGGGCGAGCGCTTGCCTGGCCCTGTCGGCGGTCGATGATGGGGGCCAGACGGTCACCCTCGACGCGCCGCCCCAGCGTATCGTCAGCCTCGCGCCGCACACCACCGAACTGCTGTTTTCGCTGGGCCTGGGCGAGCGCATCGTCGGCACCAGCGAGTACAGCGATTACCCGCCCGAAGCGCGTGCTATTCCCCACATTGGCAGTCATGACCGTTTCGATGTAGAGCGCATCCTGTCGCTGCAGCCGGACCTGGTCGTGGCCTGGCAGAGCGGTAACGGGCCGGATGTCATTGAACGCCTGCGTCAGTTCGGCCTGCCGGTGTTTGCCCTGGAACCGGATTCCCTGACCGCCGTGCCTGACGATCTGGAGCGTCTGGGCCAGCTGACCGGTCGTGACGCCATCGCCCGGGAGAAGGCATCGGCCTATCGTCAGGTACTCACCCGGCTGACACAGACCTTCGGCGACCGCTCCCCGGTGCGCGTGTTTTACCAGGTGTGGGACAGCCCCCTCATGACGCTGGCCGGCGACCAGTACGTCTCTGACGCCATCCGCCGCTGTGGCGGGCGCAACCTGTTCGCGGATTTGCCGGGCAAGACTGCAACGGTCAGCGTTGAGGCCGTGCTGGAGCGTCGCCCGCAGCTGATCCTGGCGGCCGGAGATCCCGGGGCGGACGTGTTCCAGCGTTGGCGTGTGCTTGGCGCGCTCCCTGCGGTAAAGTACGATCAGCTCGTCCTGTTACCCCCGGATACCCTGGCGCGGCCCACGTTGCGACTGGTGGACGGCCTGGCGAACCTGTGCCGGGCGATTGACGGGGCCAGGCAGACGATTAATGAATCAGGAGACAGCAGTACATGAAAAAATGGATTTTGGCCGGCGCGCTGGTGCTGGTTGTGATTGTAGCGGCCCCATACGGTGTGGGCGTGTTGACCCAGCAGCAGTGGGGTGAGGCGGTCAGCCGCATGAACCACGACCAGCCCCTCGTACATGTGGCTACGGATCGCTATGACCGGCACTTCTTCGGCGCCGAACTCAGCGGTGAAATGACCGTGATGGATCCGGAGACCGGGGAGGCCCACCGCATTCCCTATACCGGCGACGTTTCTCACGGCGTACTGAGCAGTTCCGTCGAGCTCAAACCGGTTCCGGACAGCGAGCCGATGCTCAAGACCCTGTTTCCCAAGGCGCTGCCCAAGCTCACGCTGACCACTTGGCTGTGGGGCACGCTGGAAGCGGACCTGAACGTGCCGGCCATCGACCTGACCGACGACGACACCGGGGAAACCCTCAACTCGGCGGAAGCCTACGGCTGGGCCAAGGTGACCGACGCCGGTGATCACGTGGAGCTCAACCTGAACTGGCCGGGTATGGTGGTGCGCAGCGATGCCATCCGCGCCAGTTTCGACAACCTGCAGCTGAGCCAGGAAGGCGACCGGGTGGCGGGCAGTCTGTGGTCCGGCGACGCGGCGCTGACCGTGGAGAAGTTGGCCTATGTGGAAGGGGATCAGGTGGATGTCAGTCTGGAAAACCTGCAGCTGACCGGCAATACCCAGCCGGAGAAGGACGACACGCGCGTGTCCTCGCATTCGGCGCTGACCCTGGATGCCGTCAATGTGGGTGATGAGAGTTACGGTCCGCACCGGGTCGAATTCAACCTGGACAACCTGGATGTGGACGCCTGGCTGAACTTCCAGTCGGTGGCCACGGAAATCCAGATGATGCAGGCCCAGCCGGATCCGACCCTGTCGCAGCAGGCTCTGTTCCAGAAGCAGATGATGCTGATGCAACGTTTCAGCAACGCTGCCAAGGCGGTGGCCGCCGGTGGCCTGACCGTCGGCATGCCCACCATCGACCTGAAGTCCGCCGATGGCGATATTCAGGGTCACTGGTCCCTGACGCACCCGGAAGTCCCCAAGGCCAAACAGGCGGATATGCCGCTGATCGTCCAGCAATTGACCGGCGAGCTGGAGTTGTCGGCGCCAGTGGCGCTGCTGGAGGAAGACCCGGATGTCTCACGCAACCTGCAGGGTCTGGTGCAGCAGGGTATTCTCAAGCGCGATGGCGACGTCTATCGCATCAAGGCCAAATTGGACAACATGATGCTCGACATCAACGGCCAGTCCTACCCGCTGCCGCCGCTCATCTGACCGGTTTCACCACCGCCTGGCCGATCCCCCGCGGGTCGGCCGCCGCGGTGGTTTCCCCGCTCTCCCGGTCCCGCAGGATCAGCTGCATATTGCCGTAATGGCGCCCCACATCTTTCAGCGTGTAGCCCATCGCTTCCAGTGCCGACTGCTGTTCCGGTGTAAAGGTGTCCGGTTCGTGCTGGATCACGTCCGGCAGGTACTGATGGTGAAAGCGCGGATCCGATACCGTGGCTTCGGCGGATTTCCCGTCCAGCACATCCAGTAACCCCAGATAGACCATGGTGATGATCCGGCTGCCGCCGGGTGTGCCGATAATGGCCGTGCGGTCGTCGCTGGTCAGGATGGTGGGTGTCATGCTCGACAGCGGCCGTTTGCCCGGTTCGATGCTGTTGGCCTCGCCGCCGACCAGCCCGTAGGCGTTGGGAACGCCGGGCTTGATGGCAAAGTCGTCCATCTCGTCGTTGAGCAGCACGCCGGTGCCGGCGGACAGGAACGCTGAACCGAACGGCAGGTTGATGCTCAGGGTGGCGCTGACCTTACGCCCGTCGGCGTCCATCACCGACAGGTGGGTGGTGTGGTGGCCGCTGTCCAGGTCGCCATCCAGGGATTGGCTGGGCGTAGCTTGCCCGGGTTTCAGATTGGCCATGCGTTTGGCCAGGTAGGCCGGGTCGAGCAGGTGTTCCACCGGGATGTCGGTGTAGTCCGGGTCGCCCAGATAGATGGCCCGGTCGCGGTAGGCCCGGCGCATGATTTCCACCCGATAGTGGGTCCGGGCGACCGGATCGTCCGCCAGCGTGTCGGGAAAAACCTCGCTGAACGGGCGCTGTTGCATCATGCCGAACATCTGGGCCAGGGCAATGCCGCCGGAGGAGGGCGGGGGTGTGGTCCAGAGGGTGGCACCGTCATAGTGGATCACCACCGGCTCGCGCTCGACCACGGTGTAGTCCTTGAGGTCCTGAAGCTGCCAGATACCGCCGGCGGCCCGGACGTCGGAGACCAGTTGCTGCGCCACCGGCCCGTCGTAGAAACCGTCCCAGCCGCGTTCGGCAATGGCTTCCAGCGTGTCGGCCAGGGCCGGTTGGCGAATCAGCGTGCCGACCGGTGGCACCTTGCCGTCCACCAGGAACGTCTGCCGGGTCGCCGGGTAACGCTGCATGATCTCGTGACGCCACTCGGCCAGGTCGTGGTAGCGCTGATCCACATGGAAACCCTGACGGGCGATGCGGATGGCGTCCTGCAGGTTGGCCCGCAGCGGCCGCTCGGCATAGTGCTCGTTGATGTAGGCGAACGCGCCGGGCTGGCCGGGAATGCCGGCGGCCAACGGGCCGTTGATGGAGAGCTTGTCGGGGTGCACGTCGCCGTTGGCGTCCAGGTACATATCCCGTGTGCTGGCGGCCGGGGCTTTTTCGCGGGCGTCGACCAGGGTGGTTTGCTGATCGGGTTGTTGCAACAGCCAGAAACCACCGCCGCCGAGGCCGGCGCTGTAGGGTTCGACAACGGACAGGACCGCCGCGGTAGCAATGGCGGCGTCAAAGGCGTTGCCGCCTTCCTCAAGCGCCCGCAGTCCCGCCTGTGTGGCGAGCGGATGCGCGCTGGCGACCGCGAGACTGCCAGGTTTATGCGGGTTAAAGACAGCACAGCCACCCAGAAGCAGCAGTACCGTGAGGAGAATGCTTAACCGGGGCGTCCGTGCCATCGTCATCGTCAGGCTCCTGTCAGTCGATGATACTTGTCCATCAGCTGGGCTTCGGATTCCTTGTGCTCGGGATCCAGTGGGATGCAGTCGACCGGGCACACCTGCTGGCATTGTGGCTCATCGTAGTGGCCCACGCACTCGGTGCACTTGTTGGGATCGATGATGTAGATCTCGTCGCCCGGCGAGATCGCCTCGTTCGGGCATTCCGGCTCACAGACGTCGCAGTTGATGCACTCGTCCGTAATCATCAGGGCCATGGGTTTCCCTCGAAAATACGGAAAATAAGGATGGGATGGCGTGACGACCGCGTCGGGTCACCACACCATCTGGAATGATGGTGACATTTTACCGGATTTCGACGGCAACTGTGAGTGGCGATGACGGCTGCCCGCGGGCAGCCGTACAACCATCACGATTTGGCGAATTTCTTTTCCAGCGCCTCGGCCACCACCGGCGGCACGAACTCCGTCACATCGCCGCCGAGAGAGGCAATTTCTCGGATCAGGCTGGAAGAGATATAGGACAGATGGTTGGCGGGCGTCAGGAAGATGCTCTCCACACCCGGCGCCAGCCGGCGGTTCATGTCGGCCAGCTGGAACTCGTATTCGAAGTCGGAGACCGCACGCAGGCCGCGGATCAGGATGTTAGCGCCCTGTTCCTGCACAAAGTCGGCCAGCAGTTTGCTGAAACCCACCACCCGGATGTTGGGCATGTCGCTGGTGGATGCCTCGATCAGCCGGATCCGTTCCTCCAGGGACAGCAGGGGATTCTTCTTGGTGCTGGCGGCGACCGCGACGATCACGGTATCGAACAGCCGCGAGGCCCGGGCGATCAGATCGACGTGGCCGTTGGTGACCGGGTCAAAGGTCCCGGGATAGACAACAGTGTTCATGGCATGCCCTCGCTGACGGTAATGCTGCGCGATAGTAGCCCGACTCTACAGGCATGTTCAAATCCGGCGCAGGCAGCACCCTGATGGCACAGGATGGGGCGATCCATCGCCCGGGGTTTCGACACGCTCCCCGGGCGTTATCGGGTGGGGCCTAGCGGATAAACATCCGGTACACCATCTTGTGGAACGGCGTGTTGTAGGGCGGGTAGACAAAGCGGCCGCTGTTCAGCTTCTGGCGCCCGTAGACGGACTTGCCATGGGAGAAGGTCAGGAAGCCTTCCTTGCCGTGATAGTGCCCCATGCCGGATTCGCCGATACCGCCGAACGGCAGGTCGTCCTGGGCCACATGCATGAGCGTGTCGTTGATGCACATGCCGCCGGCGTGGGTGTTGGCGACCACATGGTCCTGGGCGTCCCGGTCGTAGCCGAAGTAGTACAGCGCCAACGGACGCGGTCGGTCGTTGATGAAGTCCAGCGCCTCGTCGATGCTGCCGTAGGTCACCACCGGCAGGATCGGGCCAAAGATCTCCTCCTGCATCACCAGCATGTCGTCGGTGGGGTTCAGGACCAAGTGCATCGGCAGCTTGCGGGTGCCGTCGCCCAGGCTTTCTGCCGCCGGGTTGACCTCAATGACCTTGGCGCCCTTGTTGCGAGCGTCGTCGATGTAGCGCACCAGGCGCTCGTACTGGCGTTCGTTGATGATGGCGGTGTAGTCGTTGTTGTCCCGCAGGGTGGGGTACATGTCGGCAAACCGGGTGCGGAACTCGTCGACGAAGGCCTGCAGGCGGTCTGCCGGGCACAGCACATAGTCCGGTGCAACGCAGGTCTGGCCGGCGTTGACGGCCTTGCCGAAGGCCAGTCGCTCGGTGGCGTCGCGCATGGGCACGTCGTTGGAAATGATGGCCGGCGACTTGCCGCCCAGCTCCAGGGTAACCGGGGTCAGGTTCTCGGCGGCGGCGCGCATCACGTGGCGGCCGACGGCCGTGGAGCCGGTAAACAGCAGATGATCGAACGGGCGGGCCGTGAAGTCCGCGGCCACATCGGCCTCGCCGTTGATGATGCTGATCAGGTCTTGTGGAAACTTGTCTTCAATCAGCTGCTTGATCAGGGCCGAGAAGTGCGGGGTGAATTCCGACATTTTCACCATCACCCGGTTGCCGGCGGCCAATGCCGCGGTCATGGGACCGATCGACAGCAGCAGTGGATAGTTCCAGGGCACGACGATGCCCACGACGCCGACCGGCTGGTAGACCACCTTGTTGCTGGCGGGTTGGAAAAGCACCGACACATGGCGCTTGGACGGCTTCATCCAGTCGCCGAGGTTCTTGAGGGCGTAATTGATGCCCTGAACGGCGGGCATCAGCTCGGCGATCTTGGTCTCGTCGGCGGACCGACAGCTGAAGTCTTCGTCGATGGCCGCAATCAGTCGATCCTCGTTGGCCAGCAGCAGGCGCTTGAGTCGTTTCAGGTTTTCCTTGCGCTCGGTCAGCGACGGGTAGGCATTACGGCGGAACGCCCGGCGCTGCTCGTCGAACAGCCGTGCGGTTTGCTGGATCTGCTTCTTGCTTTCGGTCAGATGAACGACGTTCGCGGTCATGGTGACTCTCCTCGCCTCATGGGCCCGATGCCTGTCCGGTCGAAGCCGGGCGTCTGCGGTTCAAACGCGGTTCCGCGTCAGAGATACGTTGAGGCTGTTCGGGGTGATCAATAATTGTTCGATTTGTGTTTGAGGGTATTATTAGAGTATATACTCTAGTGAGTCAAGGATCTCATCTGGCCGCTTGGGCCAATGTGTTATCCGGCGCCTCCGGCATAGGATGAATGTCGAAAACCGGTGCGGTTCATACACAACAACAAGCCTGCTTCATGAAAACACGCGACAAGATTCTCTTAACCAGTCTGGACCTGTTCAACGAGCGGGGTGAGCGCAACACCACCACCAATCACATTGCGGCCCACCTGGGCATATCGCCGGGCAACCTCTATTACCACTTCCGCAACAAGTCGGACATCATCTACGAGATCTTCCAGGAATACGAAAAGCTGGTGGACTACTACCTGGAGATTCCCGACGACCGGCCATTGGGCCTGGACGACATGATGTTCTACCTGGAGTCCGTGTTCGACGGCCTCTGGAGCTACCGCTTCCTGCACCGGGACCTGGAGTTCCTGCTGGACAACGACGCGCGTCTGCGGGAGGACTACCGTCTCTTTACCGGCCGTTGCCTGGCGGCCATCAAGCAGATCTTCTCCGGTCTGACCGACGGTGGTCTGTTCGAGGCCCAGGCCGACGAGCTGAAAGACGCCATGTCCCTGAATGTCTGGCTGGTGATCACCAACTGGATGGCGTTCCTGAAAACCGCCCACGCCGGCGACAGCACCGACAGCATCACCCGGGAACAGCTCAAACAGGGCATTTTCCAGGTGCTGACCCTGGAAATGCCGTACCTGCGGGATGCCTACCGGGAGGATGTGATGGCCATCCGGGAGCGCTATCGGCCCGAACTGATCGGTGCGGGGGAAGAAAAGGGAGTGTTATGCGGGTTTTCACGGATGAAATAGGTGCAAAAGGCAAGGAACTAACGGGAGAACACCCGGTCTCAGTTATCGGACGTGGACCAGAACGGATTACTGGTTGCGTCTTCCTGAGCGCCAAGCTCAGGTTTTAGCTGAAAGCAAAACCCTGACGTTCTCCCGGCTCCTGCAAGCCGGGAGCTTTTTTTGTGGCCTCAGGGCGCCACAGTGATGGGTTGCTCTTCGGCTTCCAGCCAGTCGGTCAGGGCATTGCGGGCCTGGTCCAGCCCCTGTTTTTTCATGGCCGAGAACTGAATCAGATGCTCCAGGCAGTTCACCCCTTCCAGTGCCTTTCGAATCTTCAGCATCGCCTGTTTGGCCTGTCCTGACTTCAGCTTGTCCGCCTTGGTGGCCAAGATCATCAACGGCAACTGGCTCTGCTCGCACCACTCGATCATCATCCGGTCAAAATCCTGCAGCGGGTGACGAATGTCCATCACCAGCACCAGGCCCCTCAGGCTCTCGCGGCGGGACAGGTAGTCGTCCAGGTGTTTTTGCCAGTCCTCCTGCATCTCTTTCGCCACCTTGGCGTAGCCATAACCCGGCAGGTCCACCAGTCGGCAGCCCGGGCGGTTGAGCGAGAAGAAGTTGATCAGTCGCGTGCGTCCCGGCGTCTTACTGGTGCGGGCCAGCTTGCTGTTGACCGTAATGGCGTTGATGGCGCTGGACTTGCCGGCGTTGGAGCGGCCGGCAAATGCCACCTCGCTGCCGTCATCGGGCGGGCATTCCGCCACCCGGGAGGCGCTGGTCAGGAAGCGGGCGCTGTTGTAGGCAATGGGCTTGAGCTCGGCGGTGCCGGGAGAAGCGGAGTCAGACACGATCAGAGAGTTTCCGGTCAACAGTGAATGGGCAGATTGGAGCGCGATTCCCGGTTCGAATTCGTTAGCTTCACTAAGGAATTGAACGGTGCGGTTCCAGCAACTAATGTATAGTATCACACCAGTTCAGTGGGAACGGCGGGGCTGGCGCTCCGGCGGAAGCACTGCTATGACAAGAAACAAAGGAGCATCCGGGTGCGTTCGGGCGGAAAGCATCCGGGACACTTTCTGAAGCTCCACGGGATTTCTGATTGAGAGAGCGGGGCGAGCATGAAAAAACGGATCACAGGGATCGTTCTGGGCCTGGGAATGGCTCTGGCAACGGCGGCGCACGGTGCCGGTGACCCTCAGGCCGGTCAGTCCAATGCGGCGGTCTGTGCCGGCTGCCACGGCCAGAATGGCGCGCAGCCCGTTCAGCCGGTTTATCCCAAGCTGGCCGGGCTCGGCGAAACCTACCTCTACAAGCAACTTCAGCACATCAAGGCGGGCGAACGGCAGATCCCGGAAATGACCGGTCTGCTCGCCAACCTGTCGGACAAGGACCTGCAGGATCTGGCGGCCTATTTCGACCAGCAGCAGACGCCGATCGGCAAGGCCAATCCGGATCTGGTCAAGAAAGGCGAGCAACTCTATCGCGGCGGCAACCTGGCCAGCGGCGTGCCTGCCTGTGCCGGCTGCCACAATCCCAAAGGTCTGGGTAACGAGCCGGGCGGTTTCCCGCGTCTGAGCGGGCAGCACCCGGACTATGTGATCAAGCAGCTCAAGGCCTACCGAACTGGCGATCGCAGCACCGGCGCCATGAGCCAGATCATGATGGATGTGGCTTCCCGACTCACCGAAGAAGAGATGGCCGCCGTCGCCAGTTACGTCTCCGGCCTGCACTGATCGGGTTCTGGCGATTGCAACACTGGGAACCCTCGCTTCGGCGGGGGTTTTCTGTTTCGGGTCGCGACGTTGCGTGCCCGCCGCTGAGCCGTAATAATGCCACCCATTCATATCAGTCCGTGCTGCGGCGCGTGGCGAACTTTCCCGCAGGTTTGAGGTCACAAGCCCCTGCGACGACAACGATAGGAGTGAATAATGTCGACATTCTGGAAAGGCTGGCTTTGTGCACTGCTTCTCCTGCCGCTGGCGGCCACTGCCCAGGCGGCACAGTTTCAGGAAGGTCAGGATTACGAGCGGCTGAGCTCACCGCTGCCTACCCAAAATCCCGACCACATCGAAGTCACCGAAGTCTTCTGGTATGGCTGCCCCCACTGCTACGCGTTCAAGCCCCTGATCGAAGACTGGGCCGCGAAGAAGGCGGATGATGTCGATTTTGTACTGGTGCCGGCGGCCCTGGGGCGGACCTGGGATGTCCACGCCCGTGCTTTCTACACCACCAAGGCCATGGGCGTGTTCGACAAGACGCACGATCTGCTGTTTGATGCCCTGGCGCGGGACCACAAACGTCTCAACAACGGCGAAAAGATTGCTGACTTCCTGGCTGACCATGGTGTGGACAAGGACGCGTTCCTGAAGACATTCAACAGTTTCGGCGTGAATGCCAAAATGCAGCAGGCCGAGGCCTATGTTCGGGGTGCACGGATCACCGGTGTTCCGACTATCATTGTCAATGGGAAGTACAAAGTCAGCGCATCCATGGCTGGCAGTCACGAGAACATGATCAAGGTGATCGACTACCTGGTCGACAAGGAGCGCAACGCGCAGTAACGCCTTGTCGCGGGCGGTTCGAAGGTCAGCAGGGCATGTACGAGCGAATTCGCAAACAGCTCAACGAGTTGATCGGTAATGCGCCGGTTCGGAGCGCCAGTGTCGGCGCCTGTTCCGGCACCGAACACGTGCCCGATTTCGAGCCGCACCGGCATATCCGTCTGCTGACCTACAATATCCAGGTGGGTATCAGCACCTCATCCTACCGTCATTACTTCACGCGCAGCTGGCAACACATCCTGCCCCACCGTCGGCGCATCGAGAATCTGGACAAGATTTCCCAACTGCTGCGCAACTACGATGTGGTGGCGCTGCAGGAGTGTGACGGCGGCAGTCTGCGCAGTGGCTTCATTAACCAGGTGCAGTACCTGGCCGAAGCCAGCGGCATTCCTTACTGGTATCAGCAGCTCAATCGTAACCTCGGTCGACTGGCCCAGCACAGCAACGGTTTGCTCAGCCGCTACCGACCGCTGGATGTCACCGAGTACAAATTGCCGGGCCTGATTCCCGGGCGAGGCGCTATCGTTGCTCGCTACGGCGACCCCAACGATCCCCTGGTGCTGGTGATGATGCACCTGTCCCTGAGTGCCCAGGCGCAGAACCGGCAGCTGGGTTTTGTGCGCGACCTGATTGGCGAGTACCAGCACGTGGTCCTGATGGGCGATATGAACAACCACGCCGAGCAACTGCTGGGCAACACGCCGCTGTCGGAAACGGACCTGGTGCCGTTGCCGGAAACCGCCCATAGCTTCCCCAGCTGGCGGCCCGAGCGGGCGCTTGACCACATTCTCGTGAGCCCCTCGCTGGAAATCCGGCGCGCCGAAGTGATCAACCACCCGGTCTCGGATCATCTACCCATCGCCATGGACATCGCCCTACCGTCTGGCTACGTTGCGAAATTCTGAAGCCCTTTTGAATCGGTTACCGGTCAAACAGGCACAAAAAAACCGACGGTCACAAAGTGAGCGTCGGCTTTTTCGAAAGCGGATCAAGATTACTTGATCTTGGCTTCCTTGTAGGCAACGTGCTTGCGAACAACCGGATCGTACTTCTTGATCTCGATTTTCTCAGGCGTGTTGCGCTTGTTTTTGTGGGTCGTGTAGAAGTGACCCGTACCTGCAGATGATACCAGCTTGATCTTCTCGCGCATGATGCGGCTCCTTATACCTTCTCGCCGCGGGCACGAAGGTCGGCCAGCACAGCGTCAATGCCTTTTTTGTCGATGATACGCATACCTTTGGTAGAGACGCGCAGCTTAACGAAGCGCTTTTCAGTTTCTACCCAAAAGCGATGGTTCTGCAGATTCGGCAGAAAACGACGCTTGGTGTGGTTCATCGCGTGAGATACGTTATTACCGGTGACCGGCCGCTTACCGGTAACCTGACAGACTCTGGACATGTTTGCCTCCGACCTGAGCTCTTAAGTCCTGAAATACAGAATTCGTTATTTCGCGCCTCTGGGTGCTCGCCAGACGCCGCCAGAAAGGGACGCTTTTATACCAGAATGCCCAGGCCAACGCAAAAAATTGTTGGGAATTTGGCCAGTTTTTTCGGGCATTACTCATATGAGGGGCTAAATGGCGGCGTTTTGTCGTCTGTATAGCGTTTTATAGGAGGCCTCGTTCGGCCAGCGACACCACCTCGCCATGTCCCACCACCATATGATCCAGCACCCGGATATCCAGCAACTGCAGCGCTTCGGACAGGCGACGGGTCAGGCTGATATCGGCCTGGCTGGGTTCGGCCACGCCTGAGGGGTGATTATGGGCGAAAATCACCGCCGCTGCATTGTGATCCAGGGCCTGTCGGACCACTTCTCGCGGGTAGACGGCCGCGCCGTCGATGGTGCCGCGGAACAGCTCCTCATAACGGATGATGCGATGGCGATTGTCCAGAAACAGGCCGGCAAAGACCTCATGGGGATAGTGGCCCAGCCGGCTGCTGAGGTAGCGGCGAGTGTCCTCCGGCGAGCGCAGCGGATCGCCCTGGTGCAGGGGTGCATCAAGAACCCGCCGGGCCATCTCCATGGCGGCCTGGACCTGGGCGTATTTGGCGGTGCCCAGGCCGCGGATCTGGCAGAACCGATTGGCGGAGGCTGTCATCAGCTCCCGCAGACTGCCAAATTCATTGAGCAGCGATCGCGAAAGGTCCATCACGGGCTGGCCAGTGGTGCCGGTGCGCAGGAAAATGGCGAGCAGTTCGGCATCGCTGAGACTGTCGGGGCCGTGCTTGAGCAGGCGCTCACGGGGCCGTTCATCCGTCGGCCAGGCGGTTGGTGTGGTCATCCCGATTCCCTCCGGGTCAATGCGCCCCCGGACCACAACGGCACTCCAGCGGGGAGTCGTGTGATGAATATCGGGGCGCCGTGGCTTCCTTATAGATGCAGTGGGCGAATCCGTCGCCGCGGCGCAGCTTACCATGGTCGCCGGGCTGTCGGGAGGGTGCCTGTGGTGCTATCTTATGGCGTTTATGGTGGCCCCGTTGTGTGGACCGGAACGAGATGGGAGAGGGCATGGCGCAGAAAAACATCCTGCTGGGCGTGACAGGCGGTATTGCGGCGTACAAATCTGCCGAACTGGTGCGGCTGCTGAAAAAGGCCGGGCACGCGGTGCAGGTCGTCATGACGCAGGGCGCCGAGGCGTTTATGACGCCACTGACTTTCCAGGCCCTCAGCGGCGAGCCGGTGCGCACGTCGTTACTGGACCCCGAGGCGGAAGCCGGCATGGGCCATATCGAGCTGGCCAAGTGGGCCGATATGGTGATGGTGGCGCCGGCCTCCGCCGACTTCATGGCCCGTCTGGCCCAGGGCATGGCGGACGATCTGCTGACGACCGTCTGTTGTGCCACGACCGCGCCGATCATTCTGGCGCCCGCCATGAACCAGGCGATGTGGAGCAACGGCCGGACCCAGCGCAACGCCCGCTTGCTGGCGGACGATCCGCAGGTGGAGCTTTGGGGTCCGGATGCCGGTGATCAGGCCTGTGGCGATGTGGGCCCCGGTCGCATGCTGGAGCCGGACGCCCTGGCCGGTCGCCTGCTGGACCGCCTGGAGGGCCCGAAGCCCCTGGCCGGCAAGCGCGTGGTGATTACTGCCGGCCCCACCCGGGAGCCGATCGACCCAGTGCGCTACATCACCAACCACAGCTCCGGCAAGATGGGTTATGCCCTGGCCAGCGCGGCCCGTGACGCAGGCGCCGAGGTGGTGCTGATCAGCGGCCCGGTCACCCTCGACTGTCCGGCCGGCGTGCGCCGGGAATCGGTGATCACCGCCGAGGAAATGCTGAAGACCGCGGAAGCGGCCGTGGCAGCCGGTTGCGATCTGTTCATCGCCACCGCCGCGGTTGCCGATTACCGGCCGGAAACCTGCGCCGGCGACAAGATCAAGAAATCCCGCGACAGCATGAGCCTGTCCCTGGTGCGCAACCCCGACACCCTGGCGACCATTGCCGCCCGCGCCGACAAGCCCTTCACTGTCGGCTTTGCCGCCGAAACCCGCGATGTCGAGCATTACGCCCGCGACAAGATGGCGCGCAAGCATCTGGACATGATCGTCGCCAACGACGTCTCGCGTCCGGGTCTGGGCTTCAACAGCGACCACAACGCCGTCACCGTGTTCTGGGATACCGACAGCCGCACGTTCGAACCGGCCAGCAAGCAGGCCCTGGCACGGGACCTGCTCAGCCTGATCGCTCAACGCGCTTTCCCCGCTGACTCCAATCTTTAACAAATGACAGATTAAGGTGTACTGCATGACCCGACAGACCTTCCAGGTTCGCATCCTCGACGAACGCATCGGCCGCGACATCCCGATGCCCACCTACGCCACCGAAGGCTCTGCCGGCCTGGATCTGCGGGCCTGCCTGGACGAACCGCTGACCCTTGAGCCGGGCGACACGACGCTGCTGAAGACCGGCCTGGCGCTGCACATCGGTGATCCGTCCCTGGCGGCGATGATCCTGCCGCGCTCCGGTTTGGGGCACAAACACGGCATCGTACTGGGTAACCTGGTGGGGCTGATCGATTCCGATTACCAGGGCGAACTGATGGTCTCCTGCTGGAACCGTGGCCAGACCTCCTTCACCATCGAACCCGGCGAGCGGGTGGCCCAGTTGGTGCTGGTGCCGGTGGTCCAGGGCGACTTCGAAATCGTGGACGATTTTGATGCCAGCCACCGTGGGGACGGTGGATTCGGGTCGACCGGTACGGCATAGAAGTTGCGGTTGCCGAAGCAGGTGGCGACCAGCGATCTATACTGGCTACATCAGGATTCAAGAAGAACAATGGGATAACTATGAAGCTTGGCAAAAAGAAGACAGCAGACGCCGAGAACGAGGCAGCGCAGCCAAAAGGAAAAAGCAAGAAAGACAAGGCCCCCAAAGCAGGGAAGGGGCCCAGCCTGAAGGGGCTGGCGAGCGTTGCCGGCCAGCAGGCGGCCATCGTCCTGCTGGCGGGGATTGCCGCCGCTGCACTCCTGTATTATCTGGTCCTTATGCCGGCCCAGTCGGAGCGCCACACGCAGCGTGCCGAGCACGCGGCCGACATCGCCAAGACGCGCATCGACCAGCGCCTGGCCCTGCTGGAACAGGTGGTCATGGGCTACTCGCGCCAGGGGCATGTGCGCCAGGCACTGGAAGGCAACGCTGATAGGTCGCAGGTGCTGGGGGATCTGAAACAGATGCTGCCCGGAACCCAGGCGGCGTTCCTGTTCCCTTACGGCGAGATCAACCGCCAGCCCGGTCAGGGTTTCGAGTTGAGCTTCGTCAACCTCGATCTGGCCAAGCAGGCGGAATCCGGGCGCAAGGTGCATCCCGATGCGTTCCCGCGGGACGGCAAGTGGTACATCCAGTTCGCCGCGCCGGTCACCGACCCTGGCAGCCAGGCGGTCAAGGGCACCCTGCTGGTGGTGTTCGATCCGTCTGTCATTACACCGACGCTGGCCGCGAGCGATGCAGAACTGGGTGGCCAACTGGCGCTGGTCCAGAGCGTCTCCGGCAGCAGCAAGACGGTGGCAGCCAGTGGCAGTGGGGGCGGACAGGCGATCAGCCGCACGCTGTCCTCTCCCAACTGGTCAGTGGAATTCAAGCCCCAGCGCGACCTGAATCCGCTGGTGGATCCGATCCTCTCGCTGATCGTGGTGGTGGTGCCGTCCGTGATTGCCATGATCCTGGTGTGGGTGCTGCTGGGGCAGGCCCGTTCTGATCTGCGGCGTGATGCGGCGGGCCTGATCCAGTGGGCCCACAAGGCCTTCGCCGGCGAGCGAATCAAGGCGCCGACCTACAAGTGGGATCTGGTGGCCTCGATCGGTGAAGTGCTGGGCCGTCTGGCCCAGGCGGTGGACAAACGCATTGCCAAGGCTGAGGAGTCCGCCAAACAGGCGGCACGTAAATCCGCGCCGGCGCCGGGACCGGCCGCCAAGGCCAAGGGCAGCGACGAGCCGCTGTTCGAGGAAAACGACATGCTCGACATCGACATGCTCGACAGCGACGAGGACGTTCTCGGGCTGGGCGGCGGCAGCGACGGCGAGGATCCGTTTGCGATTGAGGAGACTCCGGCGGTCTCGGTCGAGATTTCGCCCTCCATTTTCCGCGCCTATGACATCCGCGGCATCGTTGGCGAAACCCTCGACGGCCAGGTGGTGCATGAAATCGGCCGGGCCATCGGCAGCGAGGCGCAGAGCCGCCAGGTGACCGACATCTGCATCGGCTACGACGGCCGCCATTCCAGCCCGGAACTGGCGGATGCGCTGGCCCGGGGCATCATGAGTACCGGCTGTAACGTGATCAATATCGGCGCCGTACCGACGCCGGTGCTGTATTTCGCCACCCACGAGTTGGGCACCGGTTCCGGCGTGATGGTGACCGGCAGCCACAACCCGGCCAACTACAACGGCCTGAAGATGATGCTGGCGCAGGACACCCTGTCCGGCGACGACATCCAGAAGCTGTTTACCCGAATACAAACTGGCGACCTGGTCCAGGGGCAGGGCCAGTATTCCGAGCAGGACGTGCGCCGGCCCTACCTGGATCGCATCGTCGGTGACATTGCGGTGGCGGCACCGCTGCGGGTGGTGCTGGACGCCGGCAACGGCATTGCCGGGGAACTGGCGCCGATCCTGGTGGAAGAACTGGGTTGTGACGTCATTCCGATGTTTTGCGAAGTGGACGGCAATTTCCCCAACCACCATCCGGACCCGGGCAAGCCCGAGAATCTGCAAAGCCTGATCGAGAAAGTGAAGTCCGAGAAGGCGGATATCGGGCTGGCCTTTGACGGCGATGGCGACCGGCTCGGTGTGGTGACCAACACCGGCAAGATCATCTGGCCGGATCGTTTGCTGATGCTGTTTGCCCGGGACGTGGTCTCGCGCAACCCCGGCTCGGACATCCTCTACGATGTGAAATGCACGCGCCGGCTGGCCTCGGTGATCAACGAAGCGGGCGGCCGGCCGATCATGTGGAAAACCGGCCACTCCCTGATGAAGGCCAAGATGAAAGAGACAGGCGCCCTGCTGGCCGGGGAAATGTCCGGTCACATCTTCTTCAAGGAACGCTGGCTGGGGTTTGACGACGGCCTCTACGCGGCGGCCCGGCTGCTGGAAATCCTGGGCGTGGAAGACCGCGACAGCGACGATGTCTTTGCCGAATTCCCCGAGGACATCAGCACACCGGAATTGAACGTCACCGTCACCGACGAGAACAAGTTCGCCATTGTGGACAAGCTTAGCGCCGAGGGGGATTTCGGCGACGGCAGCGTGTCCAACATCGACGGTGTGCGGGTCGATTACCCGGATGGCTGGGGCCTGTGCCGGGCCTCCAACACCACTCCGGTACTGGTGCTGCGCTTCGAAGCCGAGTCGGACGAGGCGCTGGATCGCATCAAGACCGTTTTCCGCGAGCAGTTGCTGAAGGTCGCGCCGGACGTGGTCACCGAGTTCTGACCGGGAACCCGGCTGCGGACCATTGCGTCGCCGCAGCCGGGGTTTACAATAGTGCCCTACAAATCCTGTGACGCCGGCCGCTGGGCGCCGGCGCATTCTCCGCAGCGCAATAAGGTTGAATTCCATGGCATTGGATCGTGATACCGCAATGCAGGTGGCCTCGGTACTGAGCAAGGGCCTGCCTTACATCCAGCGTTTTACCGGCAAGACCGTGGTGGTCAAGTACGGTGGTAATGCCATGGAGAACGAAGACCTGAAAAGCAGCTTCGCCCGGGACATGGTGTTGATGAAGACCGTCGGCATCAATCCGATCGTGGTCCACGGCGGCGGCCCGCAAATTGGCGACCTGCTGGAACGGCTCAACATCAACTCCCGTTTCGTCAACGGCATGCGTGTCACCGACAGTGAAACCATGGACGTGGTGGAAATGGTGCTGGGTGGCCAGGTTAACAAGCAGATCGTGTCGCTGATCAACCAGCACGGCGGCACCGCCATCGGCCTGACCGGTAAGGACGCCAACCTGATCCGGGCGCGCAAGCTGGAAGTGGTCAACCGGTCGCCGGAAGTGACCCGCACCGAAATCATCGACATCGGCCATGTGGGCGAGGTGGAGGCGGTCAACACCGAGGTGATCAACCTGCTGACCCGCAGCAACGTGATTCCGGTCATCGCGCCGATCGGCGTCGGCCGTGACGGCACCTCCTACAACATCAACGCCGATCTGGTGGCCGGCAAGGTGGCCGAGGCGCTGGATGCGGAGAAGCTGATCCTGCTGACCAACGTGTCCGGCCTGAAGAGCAAGGAAGGCAAGGTGCTGACCGGCCTCAAGGCCAAGCAGGTCAATGACCTGATCGAGGACGGTACCATCCACGGCGGGATGCTGCCCAAGATTCGCTGCGCCCTGAGCGCGGTGGAGAACGGCGTGGCATCGTCCCATATCATCGATGGCCGGGTGGCCCATGCCACGCTGCTGGAAATCTTTACCGACGAGGGCGTGGGGACACTGATTTCCCGCAACTGATCGGTCGGCTATTCCTCGGACCAGTCGCCCTGGGCAAACTGGTGCGCGTAGCGCTCGATCCATTCCCGCGCGGCCTGGTCAATGCTCAGGTCGCGTCCCTCCCGGGCCAGCATGTCCCGGCGGTACTGTTCAATCTGGCAGATCTGCTCGACCATCCGGACCTGATAGGCATCGCCGGGACTGTAGAAGGCGATGCCGACTTCAAAGCCGCCGTCCTTGGGTTCGCACCACACCACCTGGCCGCGGACTTCCAGAGGGTTGGGGCAGCAGCGAATCACCAGGTCCACATCCTGGCCGGGCGAGTAGGGCACGGCGCAGGAAAACGACAGGCCGCCCCGGCTGAGATTGCGGATCGCCCCGGCACAGACGGTCTGACTGGCGGGCGACACTTCCAGAGGAATGTCGGCCGGGTGCCGGATATAGGCGCGTTCGTGGTTGTGCATCATGGACGGCATCCCGCCTGCAGTGGTGTCTGGGTGGCAAGCCGGGCAGTGGACGGACGAGGCACCGCCTTGAGCGCCGGCCCCCGGTTTTTTGCGCGATGTCCTTGCCAAAGTATAGGACCTGCGACAGTCTGATGTCCTGTGTGTTCCTGGTTAGGCCCAAAGAGTCGTTGGCATGAAAAAGCTGTTGTTGTCCCTGGTTTGTCTTCTTCTACTGGCGTATATCGGCTTCAAGGGAGCGGCCTGGTACCAGGTGCACAGCCTGCTGGAACAGGCCCATGATGCGCTTGAGAAGCAGGGCGTACTCAAGTGGGGCCGGATTGGCTCAAGCCTGTCGGGCCACATCTCGGTCTATGACCTGGAATACCAACCCTTCCTGTTGAATCAGCCGCTGCGGGCGACCCGCGTGACCTTTTCGGCGGATGCCGTGCCGGAGCTGATGGATGCCCTCGGCGGAGGTCCGCTGCCCGGCCACTGGACCCTGCGCGCCGAAAACCTGCACCTGCAGCTGGCGTCTCCCCTGGTCCGCGACTGGGCCGGCCCGGGCAATGCGGCCATCAACGCCGGTCTGATCAACATCCCCTGCGGAACCGGCGCCTTGGGCCTATCGACCCTGATGTCGATGGGCGTGAGCCAGGTGGCCGGCGATCTCAGGATTGAACAGGACAACATGCTGGACGACACCGGTGGCCTGAAGATCGATCTCCAGGCGGGCAAACTGGGCAGCGCCGAAATCCGGCTGCCGGGATTACGCCTGGATCGCACGCTGGACGAAGACGGCAACCTGCCGGGCTACAGTGGCCCGGTGGATGTGGAATTGCGCGACGGCGGGTTTATGCGCCGTCTTGCCGCCTATTGCGCCCGGGCCGTGGATGTGGGGCCGGAAGACTGGGCCGAACAGGCCACGCGGGTGTTCAGTGAGCAGCTGCAGGTCACCGGGTACCAGCCCAGCGACCAGCTGCGGGCCCTCTACAAGGTCTGGTTGCGCGATGGCGGTGAGCTCAAGGCGACACTGGCCGCCGGTGAACCGCTGCTGGGGCTGCCCGAGCGCAACCGGCCTGCCGGCGACGGGGCGGTCGATCCGACTTTGGGCAGCTTTGATGTGTTATACAACGGCGCCCGGGTGCCCGATCTGTTTGTCCGCTATTTGCAGCGTCCGCAGGCCCAGCCGGCAGTGCTCCCCCAGTCGGGGAGTTCCGACAACGAGGCCGCGACCGACGGTCCGGCGTTCCGACCGGCCGATCCCAGGCAAGCGGCGCGCTGGCCGGACCGGCGCGTACGGGTGACCCTGAAAAGCGGCCGCGTGGTGGACGGTCGCCTGTCCAAGGTGACCGATAAACAGCTTGAGGTCACGCGCACCGTGGATGGCGGCGAGGTTGCCTATCCTCTGGCCCGATCAGCCATTACACTGTTCGAAGTATGGCGTCGTACGGGCGATGTCGGCATCGAGCCGGCGCCCGAGACCGAGGCGGCGTCCCCGCTCCAGGCGGCGATGCCAACGACCACCGATGATGCCGGGACCGAGCCCCATGACAGTGAGCAGCACCAGCCGTAACACCGATATGCCGGGCATCCAGGAGATGCTGGAGCGCCTGATCTCGATCCCTTCGATCAGCAGCGCCTCGCCGGAATGGGATCACAGCAACGAAGCCGTGGTGAATACCCTGGCCGAGTGGCTGGAGCCGCTGGGTTTTGCGGTCGAGATCATGCCGGTGCCGGGCATGCCCGGTAAGTTCAACCTGATCGCCACCCTCGGCAGTGGTCCGGGCGGACTGGTCTTGTCGGGCCACACCGATACCGTCCCGTTTGATGACCAACGCTGGCAGAGTGATCCGTTTAAACTGACCGAGCGGGATGACCGCTGGTACGGTCTGGGCACCTGCGACATGAAGGGGTTCTTCGCGCTGGTGATTGATGCCGTGCGAAAGATGGCCGACCAGCCCTTGCGCCAACCCCTGATTGTGCTGGCCACCGCCGACGAGGAAAGTTCCATGAACGGCGCCCGGGCGCTGGCCGAAGCGGGTCGGCCCGAGGGGCGATACGCCGTCATCGGCGAGCCCACGGGATTGAAGCCGGTGCGCATGCACAAAGGCATCATGATGGAGCGGCTGGTGTTCGAAGGGCAGTCCGGCCACTCCTCGGATCCCTCGCTGGGCCGCAACGCGATGGAAGGCATGCACGCCGCCATCAGCCAATTGCTGGCGCTGCGTAGCGACTGGCAGGCCCGCTACCAGAACCCCAACTTCAAGGTGCAAGTGCCCACCCTGAACCTGGGCTGTATCCATGGCGGCGATAATCCAAACCGGATTTGCGCCAACTGCGAACTGCATTTCGATCTTCGGCCACTGCCGGGGATGGATATGGATACCCTGCGCCAGGCCATCCTGGATAAGGTCGAACCAGAGGCCCGCAGTCGCGAACTGGGCCTGCGCTTCGAGCCCTTGTTCGATGGCGTGCCGCCGTTCGAGACCTCGGCGGACGCCGAACTGGTGAAAGTCTGTGAACGGCTGACCGGCCACACCGCTGAAGCGGTGGCGTTTGCCACCGAAGCGCCGTGGCTGCAGAAGCTGGGCATGGAAACGCTGGTGATGGGGCCGGGGCACATCGACCAGGCGCACCAGCCCGATGAGTACCTGGACCTCTCGCAGGTAAAGCTGGCCGTGGATATCCTCAGCCGTCTGATCCAGCATTTCTGTCTGGACGACCACCAATAACCCGATCATGAACCCCAAGGGAGACAACGCGTTTGAAATCGAATGACTGGCTGCACGGATTCCGCCATTCATCCCCCTACATCAATGCCCATCGGGGGCGAACCGTTGTCCTGACCCTGGGCGGGGAGGCGCTCGCCCACGAGAACCTGATCAACATCATCCACGACATCACCCTGCTGAGCAGTCTGGGCGTCAAGCTGGTGGTGACCTTTGGGGCTCGCCCGCAGATCCAGCAGCGCTTTGATCAGGCCGGCCTGGACTCTCGCTTCCACGACGGCCTGCGGGTGACCCCGGAAGATCAGTTGCCGCTGGTGATGGAAGCGGTCGGCGCCCTGCGCGCGCATCTGGAGAGCCGGCTGTCCATGGGGCTGATCAACTCGCCCATGCACGGGGCCCGCATCCGCGTGAGCAGTGGCAACCTGATCACGGCGCGGCCGGTGGGCGTGCTCAACGGCGTAGACTTCGGCTATACCGGCCGGGTGCGGCGGGTCGATGTGGAAGGCATTGAAACCCTGCTGCGGCTGGGCCATATCGTGCTGTTGCCGCCGCTGGGGTATTCACCCACCGGCGATATTTTCAACCTGTCCTACGAGGATGTGGCCAGCCAGGTGGCCTCGGCCCTGAAAGCCGAGAAGCTGATCATCTTCACCGGTGAGGACGGCGTGCTCGACGAGTCCGGCCATCTGATCCGGGAACTGACCGTGCGCCAGGCCCGGGAGCGGCTGGCGGACGGCGATCTGGAAGGTCATGCGGCCGATCTGCTGCGAGCGGCCTGCGAAGCCTGCGTGCGCGGCGTTCGGCGCAGCCAGATCATCAGTTACACCCGCGACGGTGCGGTGCTGCAGGAGCTGTTCACCCGGGACGGTTCCGGTACGCTGGTTAGCGACGACAACTACGAGCAGATTCGCAGCGCCCGGGTGGAAGACATCGGCGGCATTCTCGAACTGATCCAGCCGCTGGAAGAGCAGGGTATTCTGGTGCGGCGCTCACGGGAGCTGCTGGAGACTGAAGTGGATCGCTACACGGTGGTGGAACGGGACGGCACCATCGTCGGCTGCGCGGCGCTCTATGAGTATCCGGCGGAGCAGTCGGGCGAGCTGTCCTGCTTTGCCGTCGATCCTTCCTACCGCCGGGCCGGCCGGGGTGACGACATTCTCGCCGTGGTCGAACGTAACGCGCGCAGCCGGGGCCTGGAGCGCCTGTTCGTGCTCACCACCCAGACCGAACACTGGTTCCGTGAGCGCGGTTTCGAACCCACCAGCGTGCAATCGCTGCCAGGGCCCAAGCTGGCCAGTTACAACACCCAGCGTAACTCCAAGGTGTTCGTCAAACGGCTTTAGTGGCTGGTTTGATCGACCGCTGAATCCGCCACCACGGGCTGCCAGCGCTGATCGAGGGCGTCGAGCTGTTCCCGGCGCGACGCCCTGGATGCTTCGGCCAGCGTCTCGACCCGCTGATAGAACGTCGGGAAGTCCCCGCCGCTGTCCGCCAGTAACTGGCGGAAGGCGGGCACGTCGCTGTTGTACTGACGGAACAGTCCCAGGACCGCATTGTTGACGTGGGCCATGACGCCACCCAGCGGCCCGGGTTCCGGCCAGGTGGCCTCAAGCTGGCGGTAGGCGGTTTTCAGGTCGTCCAGCACGGCGGCCTTGCGTGCCCGCATGGCGTCTTCGGTCATCTCGTCTTGCCGGGCGTACAACGTTTTCAGGTGGCTGGCCGTGTCCTCGATCAACGCCAGCGTCTGGGCGCGCCGCTCCAGCCGGGCCTGGGCTTCCTGATATTTTTCCGGCTGGCCGGTGGCCTGCAGCCAGCGCTTGAGCCCCTCCAGTTCCACCGCCGTGGCGAAGCTTTCGTTAAAGCGGGTGTCGTCGGGAACATAGATCAGTTTGTGGGCCAACTCGTGGAAGATCAGCTCCACCATCCGATCATCCGGCAGGCGGGTCATGCCCGAGTGGATGGGGTCGTCAAACCAGCCCAGGGTGGAGTAGGCGGTCACCCCGCCAATGAACGTGTCGTTTCCCTGTTCGGCGTAGGGTTTGCGGGCGGCGCGGGCGTCGTCCAGGTGGAAGTAGCCGCGATAGGACTGGCAGCCGATGAAAGGGTAGCACCAGGTATGGGGATCCAGGGAAAATTCTGGCGCCACCATAAGGTTATACACGACGTAGGGTTGATCCAGGGCGACGTAATCAGAGAAGGTGTCACCTACGGGCAGGGCCAGATCATCCCGGGCAAAGTCGCGGGCCTGCAGCGCCAACGTCAGTTTGTGTCGCAGGGCGGGTGTTGTCTTTGGGTCTTCCAGGACCTCGTCGATGGGTTGGCGTTGCCAGAGCAGGGACAGCTGGCCGCTGGCGGCCTGATGGTAATAAGCGATGGAGTGACAGCCGGATAGACCAAAGATCAGTAGCAGAAGTAGATAGATCTGGCTAAGCTTTCCCATGATGGATCCTGTCCGTAATGAGCGACCGAACCGGAAATGGCGCCGGTTTGTAAAAGCTTGTCAATGTGAGCGGCAGGCCACTTTCCAGACACTATAATGGATCATGGGTCGATTGCTTCATGATGTGGAGCATGTCACGGCAGGCGGAGTACCCTGCTCGGGCAATCCGGACGCCCTCTGCTTCTACTATTGCATCTTAGGGATTTGATGGAACGACGCGCCAGTCCTCGCCGACCGATCAAGCTTGCCGCGCAACTCCAGGCCACTGCGGAACAGACATGGCCCTGCCAGATTGCGGATTTTTGCGCGGAAGGCCTGTTCATCCGATTCTCCGCCGATACGGATCGCCGGGTCCGACGTGTATTGTCCGAGCAGCAGCCCGACGAGCTGGTCGTTCGTTTCCGGGGCGCCGACGGGCGCAGCACCCATGCCCTTCACGTGCGTGTTGCGCGCCTCATTGAAGGCGCGATTGGCGTGTCCTTTACCCGCTCCAACCCGGATGCGGTCAATGCGATGCTCACCCAGTGCAGCGCCCACCGTGAGCAGGAGCGTGCCCACCTCAAGCCACCCAGCGAGCGGGTGCAGTTTGTCCTTCACCAGTGTGCCAAGTCGGTGGTCCATCATATCGAGCCGTTGATGGCAGAATGCCTGCCGCGGATGGTCAGTGCGCTGAAGGAAGCGGCCCAGCAGGCAAGCTCCGATCAGCAGGCCAACGAACTGATGGATGCCGCCGGCCAATTGGGATCGCGCCAGCGTGCGGTCTGGCACCAGATGATGCTGGCCCTGGAGTCGCCGCTCAAGCCGGAACGCCAGGGCGTGCCGGGCTCGGAACTGTCGCTGGTCGATAAGGGGGAATTCGAGGACTGGCTGACCATCAAGGTGATGGTCACCAAGGCTGACACGATGTACCGGGGCGATCTGCTGCAACTGCGCATGCGACTGGACAAGCTGAACGTGTCCAACGCCACCGGTCACCATAATCCGCTGGGGCCGTCGCTGGTCTGCGAAGCCTTCCACGGCAGCCTGCAACACCTGAAAGTCAGTCGCGAGGTGGAAAAAGTCTGCCTGCGCGTTTTCGAACAGGTGGTGCTCAAGGCACTGGGACCGCTGTATCAGGAACTGAACCAGATCCTGATTCGGCATGGCATCCTGCCGGACCTTGACCTGACCAAATACCTCAGTGATCGGGCACCTCGCCAGGAGGAGCCCAAGCCGGCGCCCAAGCCAAAACCGGTGCCTGAGCCCCTAGCCGGCACCGCGCCCGCGAGAAAGACAGATGCGCCCGCCGGACCCGAGAAAAGCCGTGCCCGAGGGGGACGGGACAGCTTCCGGAATTATTCCCTCAGTGCCCAGAATGCCTTCGCCACCGTCCGCAACTTGCTGGCCACCCTGAGTGCCAGCCGCCTGGAGCGGGGTGATTCCCAACCGCTGCCTTTCCCGGTCAATGCCCGGCCTCTGTCCGCCGGCGAATTCCAGCGTGAGCTGCAGAGCCTGCAGCGGATCCAGGCTGACACGCCGGATGCCGAACCCGCTGAATCCCTGCGTGAACGGGTGGTTGAGAAGGTCAGGGCCGGTGGTGACGTGGGGCTTGACGAAGAACAGCAGGAATCGCTGGATGTGGTGGACCAGTTCTTCCGCAGCGTGGTCGACAGCCCGCGCCTGAACGACTCGGCGCGCCACCACCTGCGCCAGCTCGAAGTACCCGTGCTCAAGGTGGTGCTGCGGGATCGTGCCTTCTTCGATGATCATAACAGTCCGGTGCGGGGTGTGATGAACCGCCTGGCCCAGCTCGGCGTGAAAGGGGGGCGTCTCAATCCGGTGGTCCAGCGCCGGGTGGATGAGATGATCCAGCGCATTGTCAGCGAGTTCGAGCAGGACACCCGGGTGTTCGAGACCGTTCAGGGCGACCTCGACAACCTGATCGAACGTCAGAACCTGGTCTATCGGCGCAACGTGGAGCGGGTCACCGCGGCCGCCGAAGGGGCCCAGAAGGTGTCCGAAGCCAAGCGCGCGGTGAGTGAGTTGCTGGATCAGCGCCTCGGCGGCAAGCGGATACCCAAGGCGGTGGTCAGCATGCTGAATGGCGGCTGGCGCGATCTGCTGTCGCTGACCTGGATTCGCCAGGGTCCGGACAGCCAGCTGTGGCAGGATTACCTGTCGGTGCTCGATTCCCTGCTGGCCTACGGCGAGGACCCCGAAGCCAACGTCAACCTGCCGGAACTGCTGCGGGTCATTCAGGATGGGTTGGCGTCCATCTCCAGCAACCACATGCCCTCGGCCCAGATTCGGGACGAGCTGAAAGCCTTCCTGGTCAAGCGTGGCCCGGAATCGTCGGAATGGGTGGACTTCCCCAAAGCGGAAAGCCCGGAGCCGGCACCCGAAGACAAAGCCAGCGAACGCCAGAAACGCAGCCTGCAACGCTGGATCGGCCGGGCTCAACGGCTGCAAACCGGCGAATGGCTGCGCAACCAGGAGAATCCGAAGGAGCCATTCTACGTACGCCTGGTCTGGGTGGCGCGGGAGTTCAGTCGTTTCGTGTTCGTCAATCACCAGGGGATGCGGGTCGTCGAGCTGGAACTGGAGCCACTGGCGCGTCAACTCCAGCAGGGCATCCTGGTGCCGGACAGCCAGTACGAACGGCCGCTGGTGGACGAAAGCATCGATCGTATGGTGAAGCAGGTTTACGACCAGCTGTCTTGGGTCTCTACCCACGACGAGCTCACCGGCCTGCTGGCCCGCCGGGAATTCGAACGTATCCTGGAACAGCATTTGTCCCGGTCCACGGAATCGCCTCTGGCCCTGGTGGAAATCGATCTGCGTCAGTTCCGGTTGCTGAACGACACCGCCGGCTACAAGCGCGGCGACGACACCCTGGCGCGGGTGGCCGAATGCCTGCGCCGGCACGTGGCAGAGGATCACCCGTTGGCCCGCCTGGGCGGTAACGAGTTTGCGTTTCTCTGTACGGAAGATCAGGCCGAGGGCCTGGCCCGGGGCATGATCGAAGACGTCGAGGCGCTGGACCTGAGTTTTGACGACCGGCGCTATCGCATCAGCGCCTGTGCCGGGATTGTGCCTGTATTGCCGGCACTGGTCACCGCCGAGCGCTGGTTGCGGGCGGCGGACGAGGCGACCAAGGAGGCCAAGCGGCAGGGCAACGGCAAGATCGCCACCTACCGGCTGGATTCGGAGGTGCAGTCGCAACAGGAACAGATCGCCGCCCGCATTGCCGGCCTGGGCAACTTGGACGATGAACAGGTGCTGCTGCGCTGCCAGAAGATCATCCCGCTGCATCCCGAAGCGCGCATGCCAACCCAGTACGAAATCCTGATCAGCATGTACGACGACACGGGGAAATTGATTACGGCGGCCGAGTTTGTGCGCATGGCAGAACGCTACAACCGGATGCAGGCGGTGGATCGCTGGGTGGTCGGGCACATGCTGGACGCCCTGCGGGACAGGCATTCCGGCGCCGACAAGCTGGGCGGTGTGTGCATCAACCTGTCCGGCTATTCGCTCAACGACGAATCGTTGCTGGAATTCATCTACGAGAAGCTGAGCGAAAAAGACGCGCCCATCGAGCGGTTCTGGTTCGAGATCACCGAGGCGGCGGCGATCCATAACTTGCAGGAAGTGGCGGATTTCATGGTCGAAATGAAGGAGCTGGGCTGTCGCTTCTGCCTGGGCAACTACGGCAGCGGTCCGACCTCCTACCAGTACATGCGCACCCTGCCACTCGACCTGATCAAACTCGACGGCGCTTTCACCCGCAACGTCACCCACAACGAGGCGGATCGGGCCATGGTCCGCTCCATGGTGGATATGGCCCACTACATGGGGCGCGAAGTCATTGCCTCACAGGTGGAAGACCGGGATACCCTGGATGCCCTGCGCGGCCTGGGTGTGGATTACGCCCAGGGCTACATCATCGAGAAACCGCAGCTGCTGCATAACGTCCTGAGCTGACACAGCGCTTCATCCCCGCTATGCTGCCCACCTTGGGCATTGCCAAAGCACGGCCGGCGCTGGTCGCCGGATCGCCATCGGCAAGGCCGCCATTCCACAGACCTGCACAGGCCCGAGACGTCCTGCAGCTGTGCTGCCGGGACCACAGCGACTATGTCAAAACGTCATCCCATTATTGCCGTGACCGGTTCCTCCGGTGCCGGCACGACGACCACCGGCCGGATCTTCAGCCGCATCTTTGCCAGCGAGGGCATCCGGGCGGCACGCGTCAGTGGCGACAGCTTCCACCGCTACACCCGGGACCAGATGACGGTGCTGGCGGAAAAGGGACGCTACGGCCAGCGCAACCACTTCTCCCTGGACGCCAACCACGTCGACCGCCTGGAAGGGCTGTTCTACGACTACAGCGTCAGTGGCAGCGGCCAGTTCCGGGAGTACGTGCATGACGAGGACCTGCACCTGATTCGCCAGGGGTATGAGCCCGGCACGTTCACCTCCTGGGCGCCCCTGCCGACGGACACCGACCTGCTGTTCTACGAAGGGCTGCACGGCGGGATCGTCAGTGAGCACTACAACCTGGCCCAGTATGTGGACCTGCTGATCGGCGTGGTCCCCATCGTCAACCTGGAGTGGATGCAGAAGATCTACCGGGACACCAACGAGCGCGGGTATTCCCAGGAAGCGGTGGTCAAGACCATCATCAACCGGATGGACGCCTACGTCACCGACATCGTGCCCCAGTTCTCCCACACCCATGTGAACTTCCAGCGGGTGCCGATGGTGGACACCTCCAACCCGTTCCTGGTGCGGGAAGTGCCCAACGACGACGAGAGCCTGATCGTCATCCGCTTCCGCGATCATCGGGACATCGATTTCCCGTATCTGCTGCAGATGATTCCCAATAGCCACATGTCGCGGCACGACACGCTGGTGATTCCGGGGACGAAGTTGCCGTTGGCGATGGATTTGATTGTGCGGCCGATGGTGCTGGAGCTCATGGCCCACAAGCAATTCGCATAGGGGGGAGGAGCGCCTGAGGCAACGAAGGGCTGCGTTACGCGGTGGTTGAGCGCAACCCCGGTCGGCTCACCTACCAGACGGTATGCCTCGCATCCTGCGCTCCGGGCGCCTTGCCCTTCGTTGCCTCAGACACTCCCGGAACTCACGATAGAGGCAAATCACTGATTATTTGCTGTGCTGCCACTCCCCATCGCGGGCTTCTTGATATTCCTTCACGCACAAAAAAGCGCATAGGTCAGCAACCTATGCGCCAAAGGGGATCACGCAGGGTTCGTGATCGACCATGAGCGGTCAGGCGGTCAGGCGACCGTCCCGGTAGTCCTGCAGGGCCTGTTCGATCTCTTCCCGGGTGTTCATCACGAACGGCCCGTACTGCACGATCGGCTCACCAATAGGCTTGCCGGCGATGAGCAGCAGTTGCGCGCCGTTTGCGCCGGCGGTGACGGTGATGCGGTCGCCGTCACCGAGCACGTTGGCCGCGCTGCGCTGAAGGGCCGTCTCGCCCAGGCTGGCGTCGCCGTCGTACAGGTACAGCATGCCGTTATGGCCTTCAGGCACCGGCAACGTGATCTGGCCAGCGGCATCCAGGTGGATGTCCGCGTAGATCGGCTGGGTACTGCGATCCGCTACCGCGCCGCGATGGTGGTCGCCGTCGATGGTCAACTCGCCCGCAATCAGCTTGAAGCGGCCGCCGTCGAAGTTGATGTCCGGGATCTCTTCCGGCTGGATGTCGCGGTAGCCGGCATCGGTCATCTTCTCCGCCGCGGGCAGGTTCAGCCAAAGCTGGAAACCGCGCATCACGCCTTCTTCCTGCTGGGGCATTTCCGAGTGAATAATGCCTCGACCGGCGGTCATCCACTGCACGCCGCCGTTGCGCAGGTCGCCCCGGTTGCCCAGATGATCTTCATGGAGCATGTGCCCCTCGATCATGTAGGTCACGGTCTCGAAACCCCGGTGCGGATGGGACGGGAAGCCGGCGATGTAATCCGCGGCGTCGGCCGAGCCGAACTCGTCCAGCATCAGGAAGGGGTCGAGCCGTACCGAGGGATGCTGGCCCAGCGACCGCTTGATGCGCACGCCAGCCCCGTCGGATGTCTCGGCACCCGGAATAACCTGTCTGAGGGCACGTTCTGTCATGACTGACCTCCTTCCACGAGGGAAAAGGGACTGCCTGGATCAGGCAGTCAGGGTTTCAATAGTACGCCCGGCTTCCTGCAGGGCACTCTCTTTCTTCTCGTCACCCATGTTCAGGCCTTCGGCGTAGACGAAGTGCAGGTCGGTCAGACCCAGGAAGCCCAGGAACGAACGGATGTACGGCGTTTGCGAATCGTTCGGCGTGCCGGCATAGATACCGCCGCGAGCGGCCAGTACGTAAACCGGACGGTCCTCCAGCAGGCCCACCGGGCCGTTTTCGGTGTAGCGGAACGTCACGCCGGCCCGGGCGATGTGGTCGAAGTAGGCCTTCAGGCCGGACGGGATACCGAAGTTGTACATCGGCACGCCCATGACGATCACGTCCGCATCCTTGATCTCCTGGATCAGGGAATCTGAATAATCCACCACCTGCTGCTGGTCGCTGCTGCGGTCATCGGCGCCGGTCAGGAAGGCACCGAAACGGGACGCATCCAGGTGCGGGACCGGCTCGGCGGCCAGGTCGCGATAGGTGGTGCGAATCTCGCCGTGGGTCTCACGGAGCTGATCCAGCGTGTGCTTGACCAGTTGGGATGATTGTCCGTCCTGGCCGAAGATGCTTGCAGTAATGACGAGAATGTTTTTCATGTTCAATGCCTCCGGTGCGATGCAAAGGGTATGAGGCTATTGAACTGCGTGGGAGGATAAGATGAAAACGGAGAATTCTGGAAGGTTTGTTCAGAATATTTGATGGAGGAGGGCGCGCGCCCCGGAGGGCGCGGCAGAACCGGTGTGGCGGCGCTTATTCGACGTTGCGGGAGTAGAAGATCTCCAGCATTTCCCGCTGCAGACGTTCCGAGATGGATTGCGCTTCCTCGGGATCCAGGTCACTGGCGTTCACGCCGAACACGTAGTTGTCCAGGTTGAACTCCTTGAGCTTCATCTTCGTGTGGAACAGGTTTTCCTGGTACACGTTGACGTCGATCATCTGGTACGCGTTCTGCGTATCTTCGGTCAGGTAGTTCTGGATCGAGTTGATGTCGTGGTCGATGTAGTGCTTTTTGCCGTTCACGTCACGGGTAAAGCCGCGTACGCGATAGTCCACAGTCACCACGTCGGAGTCGAAGCTGTGGATCAGGTAGTTCAGGACCTTCAGTGGCGAGATCAGACCGCAGGTGGACACGTCGATATCCGCGCGGAAGGTGCTGATGCCCTCGTAAGGGTGGCTTTCCGGATAGGTGTGGACGGTCACGTGGCTCTTGTCCAGGTGCGCCACGATGGTATCCGGCAGCGGGCCCGGCGATTCCTCGTTGTCCGTTGGCGTGCCGTCACCCAGCTCGTGCTCGGCGATCAGCATGGTGACCGACGCGCCGTGCGGCTCGTAGTCCTGGCGGGCAATGTTGAGGATATTGGCGCCGATGATCTTGACCACATCCGACAGGATCTGGGTCAGGCGTTCGGCGTTGTACATCTCGTCGATGTAGTCGATGTACGCCTTGCGTTGCTCTTCGGTCCGCGCGTAACAGATGTCGTAGATGTTAAAGCTCAAAGACTTGGTCAGGTTATTGAAACCATGCAGCTCAAGTTTGGTTTCCATCACAGCCCCCCCGGTTAAGGAGATGAATGACAGCGGACACAAGCGCAACTGTGCCGCCAAGGCCGCCACCGGTGTCTGACCAGGATTGCTCACCTTTTGCGCAGACCGGCGGAGAGGGGGCGTATTATGCCTATCCGGTCTGTGGATGGATAGATCGCCCGCCCCCTTTTTTGTAGCGGTTTCCCGCAGTTCGTTCCCGGCCGGGATCCTGCCCGGCAACGGTCATCAAACGGTCAGGAAAACAGTGTAGTACCTCTGCTTCTGTTTCCCAGAGAAGGGCCCTTAATCCGCGTCACGAATCTCGTAATCGTGGGTGATCTCGACGCCAGCCTTCTCCAGCATGATGGAGGCCGAGCAGTACTTCTCGGCGGACAGCGATACCGCACGTTTTACAAGATTTTCCTTCAGGTTACGGCCGGTCACGATAAAGTGAAGGTGGATGCGCGTGAATACGGCCGGCACCGCATCGGCCCGTTCGGCCGACAGCTCGGCGTGGCAGCCGGTAACGTCCTGGCGGGATTTCTGCAGGATGCTCATGACGTCGAACGAGGAGCAGCCGCCCAGGCCCATCAGCAGCATTTCCATGGGGCGCGGGCCTTTGTCCTCGCCACCGTGATCCGGCGGACCGTCAAGCTGGACGCTGTGACCGGTGCCACTGGTGGCGCGGAAGCTGGCACCGCCGGTCCAGTCGATGGTTGCTTTCATAGTTCGGTCTCCTGTGGATAAAGGCGCATGCTACCACAGCCGCGGGAACCGGCGCGCGATCGGGCATGACGGGCGCAAGTGGCGGAAAATCTGGACATTTGTTCTATACTCGGGAGGCAGCCCCCATCGGGCCAAGTTGCCGGGCTACAGCCTTCCTGTTATAAGTGGCTCGCCACTATCGGCATACCGGCCGGATCGTCAGAGCAACGACTCTGTACAGGGGAGATCCGGACACACCGGGCAACATAACAACGATCAGCCCACACGGACGCTGGGTTATTACAACAACACCGGGATTCGCCATTAAGGAGGCACAACAGCATTATGGCAACTATTCTCAGACCGGTTGAGCAGAAGACCAAACACCTCGACTACTTCCTGTCCCAATGCCACCGTCGTCGCTATCCGGCGAAAAGCACCATCATCTACGCCGGCGACAAGAGTGATTCGCTGTTCTACATCGTCAAGGGTTCCGTCACGGTCATCATCGAAGACGACGACGGCCGCGAGATGATCATGGCGTACCTCAACGCCGGAGATTTCTTCGGCGAGATGGGACTGTTCGACAATATGGATTCGCGCAGCGCCTGGGTCAAAGCCAAGACCGAGTGCGAAGTGGCGGAGATCAGCTACACCAAATTCCGCGAGATCGCCCAGCAGGACCCGCGCGTGCTGTATTTCATCGGCGAGCAGATGGCTACGCGTCTGCGTCAGACCACCCGCAAGGTGGGCGATCTGGCGTTCCTCGACGTCACCGGCCGGGTCGCGCGCACGCTGCTGGACCTGTGCAAGGAACCGGATGCCATGACCCATCCGGACGGCATGCAGATCAAGATCACCCGCCAGGAAATCGGCCGCATCGTCGGCTGCTCGCGGGAAATGGTCGGCCGGGTCCTCAAGACCCTGGAAGACCAGGGCCTGGTGCAGGTCAAAGGCAAGACCATGGTGGTGTACGGCACGCGGTAACGCCGCGCCGGCCCATGGTTTCGGAAAAACGGGCTGCGGCCCGTTTTTTTATGGGCGATTGCCGGGGATCTGCGCTTTCTGGTGTCGTCCCGTAGGTTGGGCTGACGCCGGAAGCCCAACATCGGAGGTTAAAGGGACCGCCAATACCGTCGCCTGTCCCGGGACAGGCATGGATCAGCGATATTGGTCGGAAACGTGGGGCCAGTCAGGCATTGTTGGGCTTCCTGCGTCAGCCTAACCTACGTTACTGCGTCTGAACCGCCTCATCGCTGATCCGGTAATACCCGTCCAGCCACTGGATAATTTCCCGCGCGCCAGGATGGTCGCTCTGGCCAAAATGGCGCCTGAGTCGCGCCTCCCGCTCGCCCAGCCGGTCCAGTCCCACATCCTGCAGAGCCATGATGTCCTGCTCCAGGTAAGAGCCCAGTTCCTCGCCCATGACTTCCCGGGCGGCTTTGCGGAAGGCGGCCATGTAGCGGTAGTTCTCCCGCTGGCGGTAGCTGGCGGCCAGGGTGATGGCAGGGATGCAGCTGAGCGTCGGCTGCAAAGCCGGGTTGATGGCGTGACCGGCCAGATGCTCGCCGATGCTGGCCTGACGACCGGTAAACCCGCGCAGATGCAGGAACTGGGACATGCGCGGGCCGTCGTTGACCGGGTAGTTATCCCACAACAATGGCTTGCGGCGCAGCAGGCCGGTCACTTGGACCAGGTTGCCCGGGGAAATTTCCCGGGCGCAGACTTCCTCGCCAGTCCAGAAAATGTCCACCGACGGTGGCAGGTTCTCGCCCAGGGTTTCGAGATAACGGGCCGGGCGTTCGCCGAACACGCGATCCAACACCGGATCGTCGGAATAATAGGTGGGGCAGATGATCAGACGCTCGGCACCGGAACGGTGGTGGATCCAATCGATGATTTCCAGCTGCCGACGGGCCAGTTCCGGGGTGCTGCCGTCCATGTCGTCGAACAGGATCGCGAGATCATCGATGTCCAGGCTGTCGAGGAAAGCGAGCTTTTCGGTCAGCGCCTGACGGGCCCGGTCGTCGAACTGGCGGTACACTTCGAACGGGCTCAGGCCCACGCCAAAGCGCATGCCATGAACCTTGCAGTGGCGGGCGAACCGGCGCAGCGCATCGGCTTCCTCCACCGGATGCAGCTCGTCCCAGCGCCGCCGAAGGAAAGCATCGGCCTTGGGTGCGTAGAGATAAAAACTGTACCCGTGCGGGGCCAGTCGGGCGACCAGATCGGCGCGGGCCTTCCAACTCCAGGGCCGGCCGAAGAAACCTTCAATGATCCCCAGTGGCGTTTTCATTCGATTCCTTTGCGTGGGCGTATCCAGCTAGGTTAACAGCCTGACGGATGCAGGGCACCCGTGCGCTAGCGGGTGCCCGCGGGATAGTGGATCAGGTTGTGGAACAGGGCGGGGGTCGCGTGCGGGTTGCGATAGCCATGCGGCCGATCCGCCGCAAAGCGGCTGGCCTCACCGCTGGCCAGCGGATGCCAGCGACCCTCGATCAGCACCTCCATGGCTCCGTCGATCACGGTCACATGCTCGATCACGCCGGGCTCGTGGGATTCGGACCGGTGCTCAAGACCCGGCGGTAAAGTCAGCTCCATCAACTCGAAGCCAAAGCGGGCCTCAAAGGGAAACAGTGCCCGGACCCTGAGGTCATCGCCGGCCAGGTTCGCGTCACCCTGGTCGTTGGAGACGAACACCAGCGTATCGAGGGGCGCAGGCAGAGGGGTGATCAGCCCGGAGAATGCCGTGTTGAAGCCGGTGGCGATTTTCCAGAGGGTGGCCACCGTCGGGCTGGATTCGCCCCGTTCGATCTGGCCGAGCATGGCTTTGCTGACGCCGGTCGCCTCGGCGGCCCGATCCAGGCTCCACTGTCGCTGCCGGCGCAGCTCGCGCAGGGTGGTGGCCAAATGGGTGGCGATCTCCATGAATTCGCGTCCTTCCTTTTGAGCTTCGGATGGTTCCGGTTGTGCGTTATAGCGCACAAGTGCTACTGTCGCTGCAATCGTGCGCTATAACGCACGTGTTGTCCATCCAGCAGAGGAACAGAGCGTGTCCCGGCCGTCCCTATTTTCGGATCTCTCGCTGTCTCACCTGACCGCCGGCTTTGTCGCGGTGCTGGTAGGGTTCAGCAGCTCGGTGGTGATTATCCTGCAGGCCGCCGAAGCGGCAGGCGCGAGCCAGGCCGAGGTCAGTTCCTGGATCTGGGCGTTGGGGATCGGCATGGGCATTACCAGCGGCGGGCTCTCGCTTTATTTCCGCGAGCCGGTGCTCACCGCCTGGTCGACCCCGGGGGCAGCGCTGTTGGCAACCGGACTCACCGGCTATTCGCTGGCGGAAGCCACGGGCGCCTTTGTCTTTGCGGCCATACTGACGGTCATTGCCGGCTGGACAGGCTGGTTCGAGCGGATTCTCAAACACCTGCCCCAATCCCTGGCGGCGGCCATGCTGGCGGGCATCCTGTTCCAGTTCGGGCTGGATGCCTTCGCGGCCCTGCAAGGGGATTTCCTGCTGGTAGCCCTGATGCTGGCGACCTATGTGATCAGCCGTCAACGGTTGCCTCGATATGCCATCCTGCTGGTCTTGGCTGTCGGTATGTTGGTCGCCGGTTGGCAGGGACAACTCCACTGGGACGGCTTGTCCCTGGCTCTCGCCACGCCGCAATGGACCACGCCGGACTTTTCGTTGTCCGTGCTGATCAGCGTCGGGATTCCGTTATTTATCGTCACCATGACGTCCCAGAATGTGCCGGGGCTGGCGGTGCTGCGGGCCAACGGCTACCAGACGCCGTTGTCACCGGTACTGACGGCCACCGGTCTGGTGACGCTGGTGCTGGCGCCGTTCGGTGGCTTTGCCTACAACCTCGCCGCCATCACTGCGGCGATCTGCATGGGTGAAGAGGCGGGCGAAAAGCGGTCGGCACGCTATCTGGCGGCGGTCTCCGCCGGCGTCGTCTACGCCATCGTGGGGCTGTTCGGCGCGACGGTCGTGGCCCTGTTTGCCGCGTTTCCCCAGGCTTTCGTCGTGGCGCTGGCGGGGCTGGCCCTGCTGGGGACGATTGGTAACAGCCTCCATGCCGCTCTGGACGATCCCGGCGATCGCGAGGCCGCCTTGATCACGTTCCTGGTGACCGCGTCCGGGTTGACGTTGTGGGGCATTGGCGCCGCTTTCTGGGGACTGGTCGTCGGCGTGCTGGTGCGCCTGTCACTGCAACTGAGCAAAAAATAGAATGCGGGCGGCTCAGCGTGTAAAATCGGCGCTCTTTTGAACGGCAATTCCGACAACAGGCCCCACGCACTGCGCCGTTAGCATCGAACATCACGGGGCCGCCAGACACATCGGGGCAGGGTATGGGCAGAGCCTACCAAAACCGCAAAGATTCCATGGCCAAAACGGCCAATGCCAAAACCAAGGTCTACAGCAAGTACGGCCGCGAGATTTACGTTTGCGCCAAGCAGGGCGGTCCGGACCCGGACGGCAACCTGTCGCTGCGCAGCCTGATCGATCGGGCCAAAAAGGACCAGGTGCCGACCCACGTGATTGATCGGGCCCTCGACAAGGCCAAGGGCGGCGGTGGCGAGGACTACTCGGCAGCCCGTTACGAAGGGTTCGGCCCGGGCCAGGCGATGGTGATCGTCGATTGCCTGACCGACAACCCCAACCGCACCTTCGGCGACGTACGTGCGTGCTTCACCAAGACCAAGTGCAAGATCGGCACCCAGGGCAGCGTCAGCCACATGTTCGATCACTGCGCCATCTTTGCCTTTGCCGGTGAGGATGAAGAAGCCGTGCTGGAAGCGTTGATGGAAGCGGATGTCGACGTCACCGATATCGAATCCGAAGACGGCAAAATCACCGTGTTTGCGCCCAACACCGAATACGCCAAGGCCCGCCAGGCCCTGATCGAGGCCTTCGGTGAGATCGACTTCGACGCGGACGAAATCCAGTTCCTGCCACAGACCACCACACCGGTGACCGGCGAGGACGCCGAGATGTTCGAGAAATTCCTCGACATGCTCAACGACCTGGACGACGTTCAGAACGTGTACCACAACGCCGAACTGTAAGGCGCTTCGGCCGGATGGTGTCCCCATCCGGCCGGCCACTCCGTGCCCCATATTTGTAACGCCATTTCTTTGCACCGATAACGCGCTCGACTAAGCTCCTTTCGTAACCTGATGGAGTGTGAGCATGGGCGTACTGATGGTCGGGCTCGTCGTTTTCCTCGGCGTGCATTCCGTATCGATTTTTGCCGAACCCTGGCGCAACCGAACGCTGAAAAAACTCGGCGAAGGCCCGTACAAGGGGCTCTATTCGCTGGTGTCGCTGCTGGGGCTGATTCTGGTGATCTGGGGCTACGGTCTGGCGCGCCAGGAACCGGTCGTGCTCTACACGCCGCCGACCTGGACGCGTCACCTGGCGATGGTGCTCCTGCTGCCGGTCTTTCCGCTGCTTTTTGCCACGTACCTGCCGGGCCGTATCCAGCACACCGTCAAGCACCCGATGCTGGTGGCCATCAAGCTCTGGGCCGTCGCCCACCTGCTGGCCAACGGTATGCTGGCCGACGTCCTTCTTTTCGGCGCCTTCCTGGCCTGGGCGGTGGTCGACCGTATCTCCCTGAAACGCCGGGTGCCGCGGCCCACGCCCGAATTGCCCTACCGTCCCAGGAACGACTGGATCGCCGTTGGCGGCGGGCTGGTGGTCTATCTGCTGTTTGTGCTGTGGTTACACCGGGCGTTAATCGGGGTCTCTCCCATGGGAGGATAGCCCCGGACGATGCCCCGAGGACCGCGCTTCGATTTTGAGCCCGGGCGTGACCGGCTTCAGACCCGGAACTGACTGACCAGTGTGCGCAGGTGCTCGCTGAGCTGGGCCAACTCGTGGCTGGCTTCGTTCGTCTGTGTGACACCCTCATCACTCTGCTGTGCGGCTTCGACAATGCGGACCACATTCTGGTTGATCTCTTCGGCTACCTGGCTCTGCTGTTCGGCCGCCGTGGCAATCTGTGTCACCTGATTGTGGATATCGTCCACCGAACGCTCAATGGTGTTCAGGGTGCTGGTGGCGTGATCGATGCGCTCGACGGTGCTGTTGGAAAGCTCCCTGGACGAACGCATGATCTCGACGGCGGCCCGGGACTCTGTAATAAACCCATCGATCATCGTTCGGATCTGTGCGGCCGATTCGCCGCTGCGTCTGGCGAGTTGGCGAACCTCGTCGGCGACGACGGCAAACCCACGCCCATGCTCGCCAGCTCTGGCGGCCTCGATGGCGGCATTCAGGGCGAGCAGGTTGGTCTGGTCGGTCACCTCGTGGATGACGTCGAGCACGGACTGGATCTCGTCGCTACGGGCGGCGAGTGCATCGATGGATTCAGCGCTCCTGAGGATATTCTCGGAAAGCTCACGCACTGAGCGTTGAGAGGACTCGATGGTCCTTCCACCTTCTTTCGCCAACTGGTCCGCGTCCGCTCCGGCAGACTGCACATCATTGGCGCTACGCGAAACCTGATGGATCGTGGCCGCCATCTCATTGATGGCCGAGGCAATCTGGTCGGTTTCCGCCCCCTGGGTCTGAACGGAGCGACGGGTTTCTTCGGCAACCCGGCTCAGTTCCTCTGCGGCTGAAGCGACCTGGTGGGTGGTGTCGCCAACGTCACGGATGGTCTTCTGGATTTTGGTGACGAACGCGTTGAAGCGATGGCCGAGTTCAGCCAACTCATCCTGTCCCTGGTCAGGCAGGCGCTGGGTCAGATCCCCTTCGCCCTCTGCAATTTCCTGCATGGTGCGGCTGACGTTGGCGAGCGGTTGGGTGACCGTCCGACCCACCAGCATGCCGAAGGCAATGGCGATCAGAACAACGACGCCCGTGACCGCTAGTATCGATACCTGTGCCGCCCGAATGTTCTTCGAAATCTGGGCCCGGGCCGCCGCGATGGTCTTGTCGACGCTGGTCACGTAAACACCGGTGCCAATGACCCAGTTCCACTTGTCGAGTACCACTGAATAGGAAATCTTTGGCTCCACATCACCCGTCGCCGGGTTCTTGCGCTTGTAGGCGTAGAAGCCGCCGCCGTTGCGGCCCGCATCGAACAGGGCTTTGAGCAGCGCCTTCGTTTGTGCCGTGCTGTTCTTCACATACCCTTCGGCACTGGGGTTGGGGCGGAATGCCAGGTTAAAGGAGTCATCCGTGTAAGCAAAAATGTAGTTCTTGTCGCCGAAACCCATGGACCGAATGGTATCGCGAACACGGGACTTGGCCTCGTCTTCGCTGAGTGTCGTGCTGCTGTAATCCGCATCGATCGCGGTTCGAACGGCTTCAACGATGTGTTTCAGACCGGTCTTATGCGCCTCGATAAGGTTGTCCCGCAGGCGCTGTATCTCGGCCTCACCGTTGGATTGCAGTTGGGCCGTGGTTATCCACGCAACAACAGCAGCCGTGATCAGTACGGGAACCAGGATCGCAATAAGCAGGCGCGAACGAATGCGCAGTCGCTGGAAGAACGCCATGGTCGGGACTCCGGCAGAAATTGGACTTTATTGAGATTCGCCAGTATCCGGATCTGAGTGCACATTTCTACTGAAAAATGTAACGATGGTTTGCTGGAGGGAACTGCATTTCACTATGCAAAACTTAATCGGTTGGAGAAGCCAGGCTGGAAAAGGTCGATCCAGCGCTAGTGCCGGATTCGGATATCGTATCGATACGGATTGTGGACTTGGTGAACGGGCCCTATGATGACTCTGCCCATTAAAAAGGAGAGTATTCATGGCTAAAAAGAAACGCACACCCACCCAGCACAGCCAGGTCCAGCGCGACCTGCGTTCACCGCTGTATCGCATGCAGGTGGTCAAGGACAAAAGCCGCTACAACCGCAAGCGCGACAAAGCCGTCCGGTCCGAGGATTTTCGAAAGGCAGCGTGAATCGCTGTTTTCCGCAAATCCTCGGCCCTGTGCCGTTTGCCTGAGCTCCGCTCCCGTCTCAGTGGGCGGGATGACCCACGCAGACCAGCGCCGTCGGCGCAAAGCCTTCCTCCAAACCCAGTGCCTGACCAACGCCCCAATCGTTGAATGCGCCGACAATCACCGACCCCAACTCCAGGGCGGTTGCCTGTAATTGCAGGTTTTCGGCGACCGCGCCCGTCTCGATGTACGCGTAGCGGATGCCCCGCTCGCCCTGTGGCGGCTGCTCGCCAAACAGGTGGGCCATCATTGACAGGTTGGCGCTGATTGCCAGCAGTAGCGGCGCCTGGGCGAGCCAGGGCTGATCCTCGATCGCGAGGCTTTGCAGGGTGGCTCGGACATCGCCGATCCCCGTGGCGTGCAATTGATGGTGAAGCGAGTCATAGCGATAGACGTCCGGCACCAGTTCACCCACCTCGCCGGTAATGACCTGCAGTTGCAGCGGATAGGCCTGTTTGGCGGAAGGCGCGGTACGCCGATGGGTTTCCGGGTCGTACCCCTGCCCGGCCCAGAGCAGTTGCGACAGGCTGTCGATGGACAAAAAGCGCCGCGCATATTGGCGACAACTGCTGCGGGAGGCCAGCGCGGTTTCCAGGGGTACTTGGCTGTTATGGAGTGGATGGGGCAGGTCGATGGCGGATTGGGCAAGGTTGGCTGTTTCCATCGGTCGTCAGTTCCTTTTGCGAGTCGAGGGAAGTCTTAATGGGTTTCAGGTCAGGGGCTTGAGGTAAACGTGCTGGGTCTTGGTCCGGTTGAAACCTTGATTCTCGTAGAAGGGGTGTGATGCCAGACGCGCTTCGTTGGAGCGCACCACGATCTTGCCGAGACCCCGCGCCCGGGCCCAGTCCTCGGCGGCGGTTACCAGGGCCGAACCCACGCCTTTGCGGTGGCTGTCAGTGCCCACGATCAGGCCGACGATTTCCGCCTTCTCGCCGGACTCCAGTAGCAGGCGCCGTTCGGCCGCAATCCAACCCAGAAGCCCTTCACCCTTACCATCAGCGACCGCAACAAACCGATCCGGTTGTCCCAGCAGGCCGTCGAGCCGGCTGACGATGTCTTCCGTGGACGACGCATACCCCAGGGCCGTGGCGAGACGGGCAATGTCCGGGGCATCCTGGATCGTAGCCGGGCGAATCAGCATGGTGGTCTACCTGTCGGTGGATCGGTACGATTCATCCTGCCCCATTGCCAGGATGACGGCAAGATGACAGCTCAGCGACGAGGCCCGGTTGGCGCTAGCTGATACGGGTCAGCTGGCCGCCTTCGGCGATGTAGAATTGATTACGCCCGTTGTCCTTGGCCTGGTAGAGGGCGTCGTCTGCGCGCTGCAGAAGATTCTCGATCGTGTCATTGGGAACCGCCAGGGCGCCGCCGATACTGACGGTGATGGCCGGTGTGTCCGCAGCGCTTTCTACCGTGCGCCGGATGCGTTCGCCGATGCCCTGCAGATGGTCGCCATCACAGGGGGCGAGCAGCACCAGGAATTCATCACCGCCCCAGCGAGCGGCGTGATCGTAAGGCCGAATACACGTGCGCAGGCTGGAGGCAATCTGCCGCAGGACGCCATCACCGACGGCATGCCCCAGAGTGTCGTTGATGTTCTTGAAGTTGTCGATGTCCAGCCAGACGATGCCGAATGTCCGCTGCTCGCGTCGAAAACGCTGGAACTCCTCGGCGAGCAATTCGTTCATGCCGCGCCGGTTGAGCAGCTCCGTCAGGTGATCTTTGCGGGCCAGGCGGTGCAGGGCGTCGGTGCGCTCGCGGACGGTCTCCTCGAGCTGGCGGGTGTGCTCGCGAATGCTGGAGGCCAGGACGTCGAAATGCTGCTTCAGCCGACCCATTTCATCCGAGCGAGGCGATGGCTTGCGAGGTGACAGGTCACCCTGGCGAACCCGTTCCATGGCGGCTTCAAGCGAGATGATCGGATTGATGATCTGACGGCGAATGGCCAGGTTGAAGGCCACCAGCGTCAACAGGAGAGCCACCACAAAGACGCCAATCAGGGGCGCAAAGGTGGTCAGCGGCAGCAGCAGGTTCAAGTCCAGCAGGGTGATTTCATACCAACCGATGGACGGCAGGTAGGTGATGCCTGCCAGGTGCCGCTTGCCATCAACGTTCACAAAACCGGTGGCCACCCGGTAGCCCTGATCCGACTCTTCCCGCAGCGCCGTCATGGTGCGGTGGAACCAGTCCCGATCAACAGGGCGGTCCAGCAGGAGGTCGACGGTCTTCTTCTGGCCTTCGGGTTTGACGAAACTGGCGTAGTCGATGTACTCGCGGTCGCGATAAAGCTGAATGGCGCCATTGGCGTCCACGAACAGCGTGTTGATGCCGGGCTGCTCCAGATCCACAATCTGCTGCAGGAAAGGTTCCAGGTCCATGCCGGTCCCGGCCACGCCGACAATTCGGCCATCAACTTTCAACAGGACATCGATCCAGAGCTTGGTGACGCCAAGCGCCTCGTCCGGGTTGACGTTGAGGTGGAAATCCCGGCGCTGCTCGATCAATTGGTAAAACCAGATGTCCGCGGGCTTATTCGGGTCCAGGTGATAGCGCAGTTGCTTACCGGCGAATTCATTGGCGGCGTTGTTGTAGTAATACGCGCCGTTATCCTTCAACGCCAGAAAGTAGTTGCGACCGGCGAAGTTATGGCGGAAACGTTCCATTTCGGCAATGGCGGCGGCCTTGAGTCCGTCGTCCTGGGGGTGCCTGGCCCATTTCTGGATGATGTCGGAATCCGTCATCTGGTGCGCCAGGCCGACTTCGCGCTCGATGTTCTGCAGCAGGCGGGCGCTGTCGTAGCGCACCTGGATGTCGGCGATGTTGGCGCCCCAGCGCTCGATAATGCCTTCCGCAATACGCTGGAAGACGACCCAGGAGGCCAGCGAAGAGGCGACGACCAGCAAGGAGGCCAGCAGTAGAAAACGGGTTTTAAGCTTCAAAGTCCTTCGGTTCCCGGTGAGAGCGGTCAGTTGGCGTGTGCCGTTGCCCGGAAGGCGTCCTGGTCAATCCCTGAACGGTCATGATAGGCGAAGTTAGTAAACGATGACTACAGTTGCGAGTCGCTTTTGGGGCGTTGTCATCGGCCTGTAGCATTTCCGGTCGATAATCGGGCCGTCGTTTACTGACCGGGAGTCCGCCATGACGGAGCTGCGGGACCTCACGCCCCACGTCGCCATTCCCCTGGAACAATCCACCCGCGATCGTCGCCAGCGTCGGCTGCTTCGGGATTACCTGCCCGAGCTGGTCGGGCTAGAGCGTATGCTGGCGGAAGCGCCGGTGGAGGTGGAAGCGAGCGTTGTCGAACGGATTACGCTCAAGTCCCTCACGTTGCCGATCTACCGTATTGATATCGGCGCCAAATCGACAGAGGCCCCGGCGTTGTTGCTGGTGGGTGGTGTTCATGGTCTGGAGCGGATCGGCGCTCAGGTCACCATTGCCTGGCTGCAGAGCCTGCTCAACCGGCTGCGCTGGGATCAGGAACTGCAGGATCTGCTATCCCGCATCCGCATTACCCTCTTGCCCATCCTCAACCCCGGCGGCATGTTCCTGAACCAGCGCAGCAACCCCAACGGCGTGGACCTGATGCGCAACGCGCCGATCGAAGCGCAGGGCGCCAGCACGTTTCTGCTCGGCGGTCAGCGACTCTCGCGCCGACTGCCCTGGTACACCGGCACGCCGGAAAAGGGCATGGAAGCGGAGAACCTGGCGCTCGAGCGTGTTATTCAGGATCTGCTGCCCGGTCGGCCGTTCAGCCTGGCGCTGGACTGCCACTCCGGCTTTGGCTGGCAGGACCAGATCTGGTTCCCCTATGCCTATCGGCGTCGCCCCATGCGCAAGATCGCGTCGGTGATGGCGTTGAAACTGCTGTGGGAGCAGGCTTATCCCAATCACACCTACGTCTTCGAGCCGCAGTCGAGGCACTACCTGACCCATGGCGATCTCTGGGACTACTTCTATAAGCAGATGAACCGGAAGGAGTCCGGCGGGTTTATCCCCCTGACGCTGGAAATGGGCTCCTGGCGCTGGATTCGCAAGCGCCCGCGTCAACTGTTGCGCCTGGAGGGGCTGTTCAACCCCATGGTGCCGCACCGCCATCAACGGGTGTTGCGCTCTCACCTCAACTTCCTCGATTTCCTGATGCGGGCGACCGCGAACCACAAAAACTGGTTGCCAGGGTCCGAGCAGGAGCCCATGCTCAGGGAAGCGGCCATCATGCATTGGTACCGTGAATCGGGCTGAGGCGTTTGTATGCATTGGATTCTGTTGCGTGGCCTGACACGAGAGCAGGCGCACTGGGGTGTCTTGCCCCAGCGTCTGCGCGATACCTTCCCCGGGCACGATTTCCATCCTGTCGATTTGCCGGGAACCGGCACCCATTTCCGAGAGCCGAGCCCTGCGGATATTCCCGCCATCCGAGAGGTCGTCCAGAGGCAGTGTCAGCACATCCCGTACCCGTTGGGGCTGATTGCCCTGTCCATGGGCGGGATGGTGGCGCTCGACTGGGCACAGCATGCCCATCCCGGAGACATCCAGCACCTCGTGCTGATCAACACCAGCAGCGGCTTCAACCGACCCTGGCACCGGTTGCGACCCAAGACCTGGCCGACGCTGTTGCGACTGCTGACCGTGCGGGATCTGCGTGAGCGCGAAGCCCAGATCCTGGCCCTGAGCTCCAATCGTCAGCTCAATCCCGCCACGGTCCAGCGCTGGTACAGTATCCAGACCCAGCGTCCCGTCAGTCCCCGCAACGCCGTTCGCCAGCTCTGGGCTGCGGCCCGCTTCCGGCCAGCTGACGCGAGGCCGCTGCCGGATGCCCTGGTGCTGGCCAGCAAAGGGGACCGGATCGTGGACTGGTGTTGCAGCGAACGGCTGGCCGAGCGCTGGCAGTGGACCCTGCGCCTGCACCCGGATGCCGGCCACGACCTGCCTCTGGACGATCCGGACTGGGTGATCCAGGCGATACGCGACTATCTGGACACACGGGGCGTTCCGCTTGACGCCCCTGTGCCACCGAGGCAATCTCTGGGTTGATGAGCTATCCCGCAGAAACCTGTTTTGCAAGGCAAAACAGAATCATCTGATACCAACAACAAAAAGACGTTCAGTCGACAGACAGGAGTCTCCATGAAGATCTTCGAAACCAAGACGGCGCCCAACCCGCGCCGGGTCCGCATGTTCCTGGCCGAAAAAGGCCTGCTTGATGAGGTTGAGTTCGTCCAGGTCGATATCCAGAAAGGCGAGAACCTGACGCCGGAATACGCGGCCATGAATCCGATGAAAAAAGTGCCAGTGCTGCAGTTGGACGACGGTACCAGCGTGGCCGAAACCATGGCCATCTGCCGCTACTTTGAGGAACTGCACCCGGAAACCACGCCATTAATGGGTGAGGGAGCGTTGGGGAAAGCGCATGTGGAGCAGTGGCTGCGCTGGATTGAGTTTTTCTTCTTCCTACCCACCGGCATGTGCTTCCAGCACACCACCGGTTACTTCAAAGACCGCATGAACCCGATCAAGGAATGGGGCGAAGAGTGCGGCAAGAACGTCGAGAAATTCTTCCACTTCCTCAACAAGCACCTGGAAGGCCGCGAATACATCTGCGGCGACACCTTCACCGCCGCCGACATCAACGCCTTCACCACCATCGATTTCAATAAAGTGAACGATATCCGGATCAAGCCGGAGCAGACGAATCTGCAGGCGTGGTACGACCGGATCAAGGCGCGGCCTTCGGCGAAGGCCTGAAGTAATCTATCTCTCCTGACCGCGGGGGCCGCGGTCGGGGGCATTTTTATCTGACTTCTCGGTTTGGTTGCTCCAGCGCCGTTTGGTTGGGCACCCAGCAGGCGTGTCGATCGACCGATCCGCTGGAATGATCGCTCCTAGATCGGTACAGCCGTCTCTGGACGCTGCTTGCGATAGACCTCCATTTCAACCTGCCCCAACTTTGGCGTTAATTTGCAGCGCCGCTGGTTCCAGGGGAACTGCGCCTGGGCTTTGGCCAATTCGGCGCCTTCATCCGCTTTCCAGGCTTCCAAATCCAGGTCGCGCCAGTAGCGGGGTGGACGGTTGGTTTTATCGTCGTGTTTGGCGGTAACGGGATCCAGGTGGCGGAACGGCTCGAAGCGGGGCATATCCGGGATTGGCTGTGAGACATCCATAAACCGTTGCAGCATGTCCCAGAGCGCAAGGACTTCATCCTTGCTGGCTTCAACGCCACTGAGCCAGGTTTTGTTGAAGATCTTGCCGGTGTAGCGATGGACGAACATCAGCCGGTAGAAAATACCACCCCGCTGGACCACCCGTTCGACGTAAGCGTCGAACTCGATAAACGGTGCTTCGAAATAGCGGCCTTTGCCCAAGGCGAATTTGGCTTGGCCAGTAACGCGGTTGAATTCACTCATGCCGTCGGCGAGGGAGTTGTCGACTTTTTTCTGGAGGGAGTTCTCAAACGGTTTAAGGAGTAGGCCTATGCCGTTGCTCATAATCCAGTTTGTGGTATTAGCGATTAAGTATATCGAAAGAAATATCCAAGAGGCGGAGAAAAACAGTAGCAAAACGACGAATAGCAAAGCAGGAAGCTCCCAAGATTGAGATGCTTCAATAATCCCCCATATACCTAGGGCTGCTCCTCCGAAGAAAATCGTCGATGCCCAAGCAACAGGAATCAATAGTAAAAAGACTTTTAGCCCCTGTTTATTGTTGAGGAAGCGTAACTTTTGATGATTCCATCCCCACCACTCGTCTTTATAGAACTCCGGGTTACCCTTTTCGTTGGTCTGGACATCCTTTACATCATGGGTGATTTTTTCAAACGGATTGATGCTGGCGTAATCCCCCCATGGTTGCAGCTCTTCGCCAGCCCTTTCTCGTTTATTGCTCTCAGGCAATGGAGGCGTGGATTCTGTATTAAATGCAGTAGGGGCGTACTTTTCGGTTTTTTCGAGGGTCATACCTCAACCTCGGTAACGAACCAGTATGGGACTGTCGCGTTGGAGTGTGGATCCCAAAAACTACGTTCTTTCGGTGGCGCATGGCCATGGGTGATTGGATCGTAGGGTGCGAACGATTCAAGTGTGGGAGTAGGATACACGATTGTATCTGCTTCCGATGCAATGGCCGCTTGCACGGCAATGCGTACTGTTGTTTGGCTAGATAGCCTGTAGTAAGAGCTCTCGAACGAGTTTTCATCGAGATCGCGTTTGACTAGAAATCGAACTGCATTTTGTGCGGGCAGTGGTTGGCGGGCAGTTATTCGGGTCAGTTTCGTCACACGCGACTGGTTTTCCTGGCGAATGGTGCTAACGCCATCTGGACCTGTCACCTCACTTTCGGTGTAAGCAACTTCCTGCACCATAATGCTGAAAGTGCGCACGGGCTCTCCCGGGCGGCATTCTCCAATGTGCCGTAGTTGGCTTATCAGCGGTGTAGTCAAAGTGATGACATAGTCATTGGCTTGAGGTGCATAGTCTGGGTTGCTGTGTGTGAGGGCTGGATCCGGTTCAACATCTGCATAGCGCCGTGCAGTAGCTTGAACAGGGTTCAGCATGCTCAGCAGTTGACCATAGTAGTCCACATCTGATGGCATGGGATCATAGTCAATCGGGTAGGTGCCGAGGGGGCCATTCTTAAGTAGTCTTTCGAAATCATCGTCTTTGGCGCTGTCTGCGAATAGTGAGCCGCCGACGGCCATACTGATACCTAAGATCGCCCAACCCCAACCAGGAATAGCTAGTAATCCTGCCATTACTGGTGCTGCGAGGAAAATGCTACCTCCCACCATTGCGATGGCGTGGCCTTGTGCAGCATCAGTATCACCACGGGAAAGACTAAGGCGCATATCCCAAGCGCTTATTCCTACCGCGATAACTCCGCCTGCAAATGAAACGGCGCTAACAGTTCGTACCAATGTGGGTGCACCAACTTTTAACAGTCGAGGTCCAACGATGGGCGCACTTTTCATATTGAACAAAGGAAAGTTTGAAAACCTATAAAATTTTGATGTAGCCGAGAGATCGTGCCCTGACAGGTTCGCTGTAATGATTCTAAGCTTCATTGAAGCAGCAGTCAGATCTACGAAGCCGCCAAATATTTTGGTCGCCGTAAATCCTTGAATTTGTCCTTTCTCATATTGGTGATATGCGACCTCTGATTCGATAAAAATATTAAACATTGCCAACGCTACCAAGCTTGCTGAAACCGATGGCCCGTCCACTACGTTTCCAATACGTTTGGCGAGATCCACTTTAAACAAACTGAGTTTCTGCGCCTCAGGGTGGCCCGCAGGAACAGTAAACACCCAGGCGTCCATCGACACCTTCTTGATCCCGTCTTCAATCGTGTCGGCGGCTTGCCGGGTACTGGTGGAGCCGGTGACCTCGCCGCTCTCGTTAAGCAGGTTTGCGTAGAGATATTCCTTCCCACGTTTTAACAGGTTGGCGCGATCAAGGTCGGTCAGGCCGTATTTGATGCCTTCGCCGTGGACACCAATGATGGTCTGGCGACTGAGATCCACGTCGCCCCGGCGCATCACGTCGATCCCTTCCAAGTTGGGATCGCCGATCGCTGATATGGAGGCGACGCCCTGCATGATGCGCGGTATATGCACGGCGTTGATGTTGTCTTCCTGGATAAACCGGCGGACAACGGCCAACAGGGCGCTGCTCCATTCCCCCATGACATCGCTGACCAGTTTTGCAACCTGGCCTGCATGCTTCGCGTCTTGCTCCTCAGACTGGTTATCAGCCTTTGCCTGCTGGACCTGCTTTTCGAGTAAGGCCAGTGATTGCAAGTGAAGCTGGTCGAGGTGATCGTCATTAATGTCCGTCTGATCCGCTGCCAGTTGTTGGAGCCGGCTGAAGGGAGAGTTCTCACTTTCGTCTGTTTGCCGGGTTGGTGACCAGACGTCGAGCCAGTTGCTGCTGGCTATCCAGTGGTTAAGTGAGCTCAGAATTCGATGCTCTTCTTCAATACCATGTCCAGCCAGGATGTCTGGAATCTTCTGTAAAACGTTAAGGTGATCAGCGCATAGGCAGTAGGCCTCGCAGACTCCAATACCGTCCTGGGTGAGGTAGTCTGCAAGCACGGCGTCGAGCTCTCCATTCTCCATCAGCGCTTTCAGCTTGCCGACATGTTGGTTGATGATGTCGGCTGCATACTGGCGCTCGCCGGTCAGCAGCACCTCGTCGAGCTTGTTCCGGTCGACGGCATCGCCATACTCCGCCAACGGGCTGGGACCGTTCTTTCGCGGATCGAAAACCGCCTGGCGTATCAATGTCGCCGAGTGGGCCAATGGTTGGCCCTTGAGGCTGATTTCGATGACATCCAGGTACTGTAGGGCCTGATGAATCTGGGCCAGCGAATGCCTGAACTTGAACAGGACATCGGAGACAGCGGCGCAGGCGATGCCTTTCCTGTTCCTGAGATTGGCCAGGGCATCCTTGGCGGGCTTGCAACCAATGTCCAGGTTCGGTGCTTCTTCTCCGTCTTCTGTGATGGACTGGAGGCGGGTGGCCAGACGTTGGCAGAGTTCCTCGGGTTCCGGCTGCTCGAAAGCCGGCGTGAAGTGGACGGGCTGCTCAAGCATGAGCTCAACGCCGAGATCACGCGTTCTGAGCGGTGGCATGGATTGGATCGCCTGGGCCGGGAAGCCCCTTTCAAATGAGACGAATTCCTGGGAAGTACCCAGTTGGACCGCCACATAGGCGGGTGCAATGGACGTTGTCCGTTTGTTCAGCGCGGCGGAGTCGGTTTCCAGGGTGTGTATGCGTGACCAGCTCCACTGCACCTCACTGAACGCAACTCGATAGTCGTGCATCACCGCGCGGCCCTGCAGGAAAGCCGGTATCAGGACGTCGCTTGACCACTCGCCCTCACTGTCTCGCCTGGTCGAAGTGCTTTGTTCCAGGTTGTCGGGGCGATAACGGGCAAGGTCAATATCGCTCATGCGCCCATCTGGCCCCACTTCCAGCTCTCGCCAGAGGGTCTGGCCCTTGAAAACGTACAGGTAGCCGGGGCGTAGCAGGGCGACACCGAGCCCCGTGTTGACGGTGACGCCGCCACTGTTGACGGGCGCATGGTCCAGGATTTCCGCCAGAGGCATGACGCGCATCAGGGTGTTTTCCTGAACGTCCTCGCGCTCTTCGTTGGATCGGGCTTGCTGAAGCAGCGGCAGGGTAATGGTTCCGCCTTCGCGCTTGGGAATGTCCATCACGAGGTCGGCCGGGGAGGCGTCGTCGTAGTCGGCCTGTCTGAATACCGATTGTTCCCGGCTCTCCTCCTGAAACTCCACCTCTGACATCAGGTCGTCTCCCCGTTGTTTTTAATCGCCCGTACTGTCTCGATTTCGTCGCCTCCGCCGATAATGTCGACGATTAGCCTTCTCTTCCCGCCTTGTGCCGGGGCTGGCGCGCGCTGCTCTGCATCGGGCAATTGGGCTGGTTCTACCCGCTGCCCCTTAGTCGCTTCCAGCGAGCCCGGCAATCCAGGCGCCTGCGCCGACTGCCCCGAACCGCTACCCGGCGCCCCACCGGAATTGATCTTGAGCGTGGGGCCGGACAGGGTGACGCCGCTGGCGTCGACTTTTAGGAAGCTGCCGCCGGCGGCGATGGTGAGTTCGGCGCCGGCGTCGAGGACGACTTTGGCGCCGGCTTTGTAGTGCGCTTCGTTGCCAGCCTCGGTGAGGGTGGCGGTGCCGGATTTCTGGTGGAACGTGCCGCCGACGGTCAGGCTCATGTCCTTCCCGACCTTCTCCCGCTTCTCCCCATCAATGGTGCTGTGGTCATTGGCCTTGATGTGGGCGTAGCGGTCGTTGTCGACGGTGAGGTGGCTGTCGTGGTGGACCACCTCGGTGCGGTCGTTCTCGGTCAGCAGGTCCAGGTCCTTCTGGGCATGGACGTAGATTTGTTCCTTGTCGGCCTCGTCCTCGAAGCGCAGTTCGTTGGAGCCCTCGCCCTTGTGGGTCTGGGTCTTCAGGGTGGTCCGTGTCTTGTGCTCCGGCAGCGCGTAGGGCGGCGTGTTGGTGGCGTGGTAGGTCCGGCCGGTAATGATCGGCTGGTCCGGATCGCCGTCCAGGAAGGAGACGATAACCTCGTGGCCGATGCGAGGTAACGCCATAAAGCCGTAGCTGCCCCCGGCCCAGCCCTGGCTGACCCGCAGCCAGGCGCTGCTGTGCTCGTCGTTCTGACTGTAACGGTCCCACGGGAACCTTACCTTGACCCGGCCGTGTTCATCGCAGTGGATTTCTTCACCTTGGGGTCCGGTGACGATGGCGATCTGCGGGCCGTCCATGATCGGTCTGGCGGGCGGCTCGGGCCGCCAGGCGGTATCCCCGGGCACACTCTTGAAGGTGTTGCTGTAGGTGGTGGGCTCGGAGCCGCCTTCCTCTTCCAGCGCCTGGGGCTGCTTGCCGGTGTGTTTGACCGTCGTGATTAGCCAGTCCCGGTTGAGGCTGTCGGTGCTGTGGCCGGACAGGGTGACCTTAGCCCCGGCGCTGAAGTCCGGGCGGTTGCTCTCGCCACTTCCGAGGCTGGCGTCCTTGCGCAGGCTGTCCAGTCGGGCTTCGGTGTAGGGCTGGCCGGAGGCATCGCCCTTGAACCGGCCCGGGTAGTCGTAGTGTTCGTAGTCGCTGCGCTGGCTGTCCAGGTCCGCGGCGTTGGCCTCGTGCATCAGGGCGTAGGCGGGGTTCTTGAAGGTGTAGTCCTTCATCGCCACGCTGGCCACGGAGACGGTTTCGGTGTAGCTGAACTTGAAGACGCAGGGGGCCTTGTGGGAACCGCCGGACGTGGCGTTGTAACCCACTTCCGGCAGTTGCGGCGCATCCCGGTGGTGATCGGCGATCACGATCGGCTGACCGGCGGTCGCCTGATCGAAGCGGTAGTGCCAGCCTTCCTCGGCGGCGATCCGGGACAGGAACGCCAGATCCGTTTCCCGGTGCTGGACGCAGTACTCCCGTTCCTGGAGTGTGCGCTTGAGGTCAAAGGTCTTGTCCACCAGCCCCCGCTCGTCCAGCAGGGTGCCGAGAATCACATCCGGGGTCTGCTGCTGGAAGATGCGGCTGTTGTGCATCAGCCCCAGGCGCCACAGGGCGGGTCTCACCTCGACTTCGTAGCGGGTGCGGCGGTGGCCGCTGTCGCCCCGGCTGAAGGCGGTGACGATCCCCTGCATGTTGCGCAGGGCCTGGCCGTCCTGCCAGACCACCAGTTCCACACCTTTGTCCAGCACATCGCTGGCGGCAATATCCGCGAAGGCGCTGGCCAGCTTCAGGGTCAGGGTAAAGGGCCGGGACAGATGCTCTTCGAGTTCAAACTCGACCACCGCAAAGGTGTCGTCCGGCAGGGTGCCGAGGCGGGCCGTGAACTGCAGGCCGGTAGGTAGGGACATGCGCTTCATCCTTGAACTGAAAACCGCGATCTCGCTTCTGAGGACACGGAGGGCGGCGTTGCGCGGTACTCGCTCCCTCAGCGACCCCAAACGGTCAGCTTCAGTCGCTGCGTGCCGTGCGCCTTGCCCCTCGCGCCCTCAGAAACGAGCTCAACTTCCCGTCACAGTGTCCGCTGGACGGCCACTTGCCTCCTGCAAGTGAGAGGCCCGAGTCTAACCGATCCGGCCAAGCGGGTGTGTAAGCGATCGTTGCCGGGATCCGTCAGTGACATCGGACACTCCGGACCGCGATAGCGGCCCGGGTGTCGACGATCGGGGCTTACGCCTCGACCGGGGAGCGCCAGTCGTCAGAGCCGGAGGTGCCGGCAATGCCGTGTTCCCAGGTGACCTTGCGGTAGGCCAGGGAGACTTCGACCAGCTGGGTGAACTCGGTCTTGGCCGCGTCCTGGCAGTGGGGCATGGTGCAGTCGATGTTGATGATGGTGGCGTCTTCCAGGATGGTGGAGAAGAAATGCTCCTGTTTCCCTTCCACGGAGGTGCGGTACCACTTCAGCTCGACCTTGGGCAGCATCTCGCCGGAGGCCAGGGCGTTGTACATCAGCGGGGTGGCCTTGTTCAGGGCGGCGGTGAACTTGAACGGCTTGTGCACGCGCTGGCCGGAGGGCTGGCCGGACTGCGGGTCGGTCGGGACGGTGACGGTGTGGTCGAACTGCTGGACCAGCACTTCGTCTTCGTGGCCTTCGACGTAGATGTTACCGACGGAATCGGCGGTGAAGGCGCCAGCGGTGATGTTGCCCTGGGTCTGGCCTTCGATGCTGATATAACATGGGGTTGGCATGGTCTGCTCCTTGACGGAAAAACAATTGAAAACGGTGAGTCCATTCAGAAAAGGACAGTCCCGTACAACAAGTCCCGTGCCAGAACCGTAAACGTCAACGAAAACAGGCGACTAACGAAAAATCCGCACAACCCAGCCCCTAACACCAAGCAAACAATGGCTCCCATCGGGCCACATCTTGCTGGCTGGGCAATATCTTGCTCGGATTGAGAAGCAGGAAAGCGACGACCCGCCAAAGCTCGATCGAAGCGGGGCACCGGCAGGGCTGAAGCAGGAGACAGGGATGTCTCCGATCCAATTAGGCGGTCAGGGATGACCCTCTGAGCACCTCGGCAGAGTCCATTCTGTGGCGAATCGCGGCGTTGCGCGGTGCTCATCCGCTCACCTACCTATTGGTATGCCTCGCTTCTTGCGCGCCGCGCGCCTTGCGCTTCATCCCCAGCCTGGACTCTGCCGAGGCGCTCCCAGACGACGTAAGCCCTGCCGGTGCCTCGCTTCTGCCCCCGAGAATCCAGTCTTATGAACAACCCAGTTCAGAACGAGGTACCAAGGGAATCGGACTCCAGCCAGAAGCCCTGGACACCCTCCGCTTCCGCCGCCTCCGAGGGTCATCCCTGACCGCCGGATGCGGCGCGGGACGTCCTGTCCCGCTGCGGAAGCGGAGGGTGCCCAGGGCTTCGGTTCAGCCTCGCGATAGCGCGGACGAAAGTAATGAAGGGTAGAGAGGTTAGAAGAACAGTTCCTGCAGTTTTGCACCCGGATCCGGTGCGCGCATGAAGGATTCGCCGACCAGGAAGCCGTAGATGCCGTTGTCGGTCATCGCTGTGACGTCGTCCCGGGTCAGGATGCCGCTTTCGGTGATGGTCAGGCGCTCGTCCGGGATGCGCTTATGGAGTTCGAAAGTGGTGTCCAGTGACACCTCAAACGTGTGCAGGTCGCGGTTGTTGATGCCCACCAGCGGCGTGTCCAGCGTCAGCGCGTCATCCAGTTCTTCGCCGTTATGGACTTCCACCAGCACATCCAGGCCGATTTCGCCGGCGGTGCCCGCCAGCTCCTGCATCTGGTCCTTGGTCAGGCAGGCTGCGATCAGCAGGATGCAGTCGGCTTCGATCATCCGGCTTTCATAGATCTGGTAGGGTGCGACCATGAAATCCTTGCGGATGACGGGCAGGCTGCAGGCCTGACGTGCCTGGGCCAGGTAATCTTCGTGACCCTGGAAGAAATCGTGATCGGTCAGTACCGACAAGCAGGCCGCGCCGCCCGCCTCGTAGCTTTCGGCAATGGCGGCCGGCTCGAACGGGTCGCGAATCACGCCTTTGCTGGGTGATGCTTTTTTCACTTCCGCGATGACGGCTGGGGACGACTTCTCGATCCGTGCGCGAAGAGCGTTGGCAAAGCCCCGGGCTGCGGGCTTGTCAGCGGCCCGGGCACGCACGTCGGCCAGCGGCTGGCGGCGCTGACGGTGGTCGATTTCTTCCCACTTGCGATCGACGATGCGGCGCAGGATGGTCGGGGTGCGGTCGGTCTCAGTCATCGGTCAATCCTGTGCAAATTGGTCTCAGAAACAGTGGGAGAAGTCGGCCAGTTCGGTCATCTTGCCCTTGGCCAGGCCACTACCAATCGCATCCAGGGCCAGTTCGACGCCTTCCTGCATGGTTTTGGCGATGCCCGAGACGTAAATCGCCGCGCCGGCGTTCAGGGCAATCAGATCCCGCGCCTTGTCGGCATTTTCACTGTGACCGGTGCCAAACGCCGCATTGATCAGGTTCAGCGACTCTTCCGAGCTTTCCACGGACAGGCCCAAAAGGCTCTGGCTCTTGAGGCCGAAGTCTTCCGGCGAGATGTCGTACTCGGTGATCTGGCCGTCTTTCAGTTCGGCCACGTGGGTCTTGTTGGCGAGGCTGATCTCGTCCAGCCCATCTTTGGAGTGAACCACCATGATGTGCTCGCTGCCGAGGCGATTCAGTACCTCCGCCATCGGGCGGCACAGGCGTTCGGTAAAGACGCCGATCACCTGGCGTTTGACGCCCGCCGGGTTGGTCATGGGGCCGAGGATGTTGAACATTGTCCGCATGCCCAGCTCTTTACGCGGTCCAACGGCGTGCCGCATGGCGCTGTGGTGGGCCGGTGCGAACATGAAGCCGACGCCGATCTGTTCAATGCATCGACCAACCTGTTCCGGCGTCATTTCCAGGTTGATGCCCGCCTTTTCCAGCAGGTCGGCGCTCCCGCTGCGGGAGGAAACCGCCCGGCCGCCGTGCTTGGCGACGGTGCCGCCGGCCGCTGCGACAACAAACGCGGAGGCAGAGGATACGTTGAACAGGTTGGCGCCATCACCGCCGGTGCCGACGATATCCACCAGGTAGTCGGCGTTGATGGTGACTTTGGTGGCCAGCTCGCGCATGACTTCGGTGGCACCGGTGATTTCATCGATGGTCTCGCTCTTCATGCGCAGGCCCATCATCAGGGCGCCGATCTGGGCATCCGTCGCCTCGCCGTTCATCACGATGCGCATCACCGATTTCATTTCCTCGGTGGTCAGGTCCAGGTTCTCAACGATGCGGTTCAGTGCAGCTTTGATATCCATTGCAGTCTCTCTCTGGTCCTTATGCGCTCAGGCCGCTTTGGTCGGGGCCGTGGACGGGATTCGCAGGAAATTGCGCAGCAACTCGTGCCCCTGTTCGGTCATGATGGATTCCGGGTGGAACTGGACGCCTTCGATTGGCAGTGTCTTGTGGCGCACGCCCATGATCTCCTCCACCGAGCCGTCGCTGTTGCGGGTCCAGGCGGTGACCTCCAGGCAGTCCGGCAGGCTGTCCTTGTCGATCACCAGGCTGTGATAACGCGTGGCTTCCAGCGGGTTATTCAGGCCGCGGAACACGCCGGTATCCGCATGGAAAACCGGGGACGTCTTGCCGTGCATCACCTGACCGGCGCGAATCACGTTGCCGCCGTAGACCTGGCCGATGGACTGGTGGCCCAGGCAAATGCCCAGGATCGGCAGCTTGCCGGCAAAGTGACGAATGGCTTCCATCGAAATGCCCGCCTCGTTCGGCGTGCAGGGGCCCGGGGAAATGACGAGCCGCTCGGGATTCAGCGCTTCGATCTGTTCGACGGTGATGTCGTCGTTGCGGTACACGTGGACATCGGCACCCAGCTCGGCGAGGTACTGCACCACGTTGTAGGTAAAGGAATCGTAGTTGTCGATCATCAGTAACATGGTGCAGTCCTCAGCGGTCGAATTCGTTCAGTGCCATGCCCACCGCGCGGAAAATGGCGCGGCCCTTGTTCATCGTCTCCTTCCATTCGAGACGGGGCACTGAATCGGCGACGATGCCCGCGCCGGCCTGGATGTGCAGGGTGTCGTCCTTGATGACCGCGGTGCGGATGGCGATCGCTGTGTCCATATTACCGTTCCACGACAGGTAGCCGACAGCACCGCCGTAGACGCCACGCTTCACCGGCTCCAGTTCGTCGATGATTTCCATGGCGCGGATCTTAGGGGCGCCGCTGAGGGTGCCCGCCGGCAGGGTGGCGCGCAGGACGTCAATGCAGGAGGTGTCTGGCTTCAGACGACCGGTGACGTTGGACACGATGTGCATCACGTGGGAATAGCGTTCCACCGCCATCTTCTCGGTCAGACGCACGGTGCCGGTTTCTGAAACGCGACCGGCGTCGTTGCGGCCCAGGTCGATCAGCATCAGGTGTTCTGCGATCTCCTTGGGATCAGCCACCAGTTCCGCTTCCAGTGCGCGATCTTCTGCTTCGGTGGCGCCGCGCTTGCGGGTGCCGGCAATCGGGCGAACCGTCACCTGCTCGTCTTCGACCCGCGCCAGTATTTCCGGCGAGGATCCGACGATGTGGAAGTCGTCCAGATCGAGGAAATACATGTACGGCGACGGGTTCAGCACCCGCAGTGAGCGATAGAGGTTCAGCGGCGGCGCGGCGAACGGGATCGACATGCGCTGGGAGATGACGGTCTGCATCACGTCGCCGTCCAGCACGTAGTTCTTGATGGTGTCGACCGCGTCCTTGAAGCGGTCTTCGGTGAAACCGGAGACAAAGTCGGTCTCGTCCACCTGGGTACCGCGCAGCGCTTCCGGCGTGACCGGAGCATCCACGGTGCTGTGATGAAGCTGGTCTTCCAGCGCGTCCAGCCGGGCCTCGGCGTCGGCCAGGGCGTTGGCGTCGTTCGGGTTCACGTGGACGATCAGGTGCAGCTTGCCGCGCAGGTTATCGAAGACCACCACTTCGTCGGACACCATCAGCAGGATGTCCGGCGTGCCCAGCTGATCCGGCGGGCAGGTGGCCGCCAGACGCTTTTCGATGTAACGCACGGTGTCGTAGCCGAAATAGCCCACCAGGCCGCCGTTGAACAGCGGCAGTTCCGGCAGGTCCGGCGAATTGAAGCGCGCCTGGTACTGCTCGACGAAATCGAGCGGATCGTCGCTGGTGGTTTCCTCGATGAGCTCGCCGTCGCGGGTAATGGTGATCGTGTTGCCCTCAACCCGTAGGATCTCGCGGCAGGGCAGGCCGATGATGGAGTAACGGCCCCATTTTTCTCCGCCGGTGACGGATTCAAACAGGTAGGTATACGGGCCGGTGGCCAGTTTGATGTAGGTGCTGAGAGGCGTGTCCAGATCGGCGAGGACTTCGCGTTGGACAGGGATACGGTTATAGCCGGCCTGGGCCAGGTCGGCGAATTGTTCGGGCGTCATGCTCTGGTTTCCTGAAATCTGATCTGCTCAATTCCCCACCGGATGCCAACACACAAGGCCCCGTGGAGTCGTTCAGGCAAGCGCGGGTGCACGTGCGCTCACCGGGCTGACAATCAGCCGGTGCGCCATCGCCACCATCGAGTTGCGCGTGTGCTGAGCACGTTGCGCGCTTTTGCAGTCAGTTTCAGTCCCCGCACGGCAGGAAGCTCCATCAAAAACGTTCAATCTGCGATGAGGTTACAAAAGCTCCACCAGCGAATCAACCACAATATCGGCGCCCATCTCGTCGATGCGGCCTCCGTAGTTGTATCCATAGCGCACGGCGACCACCGGAACGCCGGCGCGCTGGGCGGCTTCGATGTCGTTGATGGAGTCGCCCACCATCAGGGTGCGGCCGGCATCGCCGTCCAATTGTTCGATGGCGTGATGAAGCTGGGCCGGATCGGGTTTCTTTACCGGCAGTGTGTCGCCACTGATGGACACGTCGAACCAGTGCGCCAGGTTCATCTTCTCCAGCAGCGGACCGGTGAAGGCCGTCGGCTTGTTGGTCACCACCGCCAGTCGGGCGCCGGCCGCCTTTGCGGCTTTCAGGAAGGGCTCGACGCCGTCATAGACGCGCGACAGTCCGCCGTTGAGATCGGCGTAGGCCTTGAAAAAGAGCGTCTGGGCATCGTGAAAGTCGGTGTCGCTCAGGGCCGGGCCGTTTTCGTGATCAAACCGGTCGGCCAGGGCGCGGCGAACCAGAATCCCCGCGCCATTACCCACCCACTGGCGGACCTTGTCCGCACCTGCGGGCGGGCGACCCAGGCCTTCCAGCATGGCATCGATCGCCGCCGCCAGATCCGGCGCGCTGTCGACCAGCGTGCCGTCCAGGTCGAACAGGATGGTCTCCGGCCACTGACCGTTGAAAAGCGGCTTCATACCGAGCGCGCCAGGTTGATCTGCTCGCGCATGGCGTCGATGGTGGTCTTGTAGTCTTCGGTGTTGAAGATCGCGGAGCCGGCCACGAACGTGTCGGCACCGGCTGCGGCGATTTCGCGGATGTTGTCCACCTTCACGCCACCATCGATCTCCAGGCGAACGGCCTTGCCGCTGGCATCGATCCGTTTGCGGGCCTCGCGCAGCTTGTCGAGGGTGCGCGGGATGAACTTCTGGCCGCCAAAGCCGGGGTTGACCGACATCAGCAGGATCATGTCGATGCGATCCATCACGTGATCGAGGTAGTGCAGGGGCGTGGCCGGATTGAACACCAGGCCCGCCTGGCAGCCGCCGTCCTTGATCAGTTGCAGGGAGCGATCGATGTGCTCGGACGCTTCCGGGTGGAACGTGATGTAGGTGGCGCCGGCGTCGATGAACATGCGGATCAGGTCGTCCACCGGCTTGACCATCAGATGGGCGTCGATCGGTGCGGTAACGCCGTGCTTGCGCAACGCCTCGCAGACCATGGGACCGATGGTCAGGTTGGGAACATAATGGTTGTCCATGACGTCGAAGTGGACAATGTCGGCGCCGGCGGCCAGGACGTTATCGACTTCCTCGCCCAGTCGGGCAAAATCGGCTGACAGGATCGAAGGGGCGATCAGATCGGGCAACATGAGTTGATCTCTCTCGGGATTCTTTAATGCGAGCGAAAAGGGACTGGTAGTCTATCAGCTTGAACCGAACTATTAGAGGGGTGATTGTGCTTAGGAGTATCAGCAGAGCGCGCTGGATCAGTCTGGTTCTGTTATGGGCGGCAGCCGGCCTGGCCCTGGCTCAGGACTCGGGCGGTTCCACCAAGGCAACAGACACGCCGGCGGATGGCACGGCCGCAAAAGCAGCCGAGCCCCAACCCTCCAAGGAGCGTCCCTTCATCTCCACCGGGCAGGACTATCAGGCCCTCGCCGATATGCGCCCTGAGAAAACCGTCTGGCTGGATGCCGGAGCCAATGGCCGGGTGGTCGGGCTTCTGGAGCAGGAACAGCAAACACCGGCGATGGGCGCCATCCTGATCCTGGCGGATGAAGGGCAGAGTGCCGATGCCGCTCTCGCCGGCGCCCTGCGGGATCCCCTGGCCCAGGACGGTTGGGCCACCATGACCCTGGGGCTGGTGGCGCCGCCTTACCCACTGGTGCAGGCACGCCATGAGAATGGCCTCGCGAGTCAGGCTGTGCCGTCTCCGGATAAGCCTGCAGACAGCGGCGCAGCCGATGCCCAGGACAAGGCCGAAGACAAGGCAAAACCCGGCGCCGGCGGCTCGGGCTCGATCATCGATGTGCTGTCGAGCACGGATCTCGATCAGATGCGCAAGGACTACCAGGAGAAAGTCAGCGCCCAGATCAATGCGGCGGTCAGCCACCTGCGGAGTATGGGGTATGAGCGGGTGGTGCTGTTGGGTGTGGGCCGAGGCGCACGGGAAATGGTCGGTCAGGCCCTTCGCGGCGCTGGCGCCGGTAGCGGCGAGCCGCAGATGCTGGCCTGGGTGACACCCATGCTGCAGTCGTCGGATCTGGACTCGGTGGCTAAGGCGGATGCGGGCCAGCTGCGTGTGCTGGACCTACGCTCGAGTCTCGTGAACACCGAGCCCATGCACGACCAGAAAGCGGTGATCCATCGGGGCGGCTTTCAGGGTTATCAGCAGCAACGGGTCTCGATCGATCGTCATCCGGGCCGGGACGATGCCGGTCTGGTGGCCGGACGTGTCAGCAGTTGGCTGAAACAGACGCTTGAGCCGGATGCGGAATAACGCGGTCAACCGCGAGCCCGCTCCCGCTTCTTGATGATTTCCCAAGCCTGCTGGTAGCGCAGCAGGCGCTCCTTGGCCTGGGCGTACTCGGCGTCGCTCAGGCCGGTGCCCAGTTTGTCGGGGTGGCATTCCGAAACCAGCCGGCGGTAGGCGCGCTTCATGTCTTTCAGGCTGGTTCGAGCCTGGACGCCCAACAGCTTGCAGGCCTCATCGTAGGAAGACGGCGCCGGCCGGAGTTCGGGGCGCGCCCGACGGTTATGGCGGGCGTAACTGTCCAGCACGATGTCCATGGCATCCACCGCCAGGCCGGTACGATCGACGGCGTCCTCGCAGCGATAGCGCCGCTGCTTGCTGGGCGCGCCCTGAAGCTGGGTCGCATGGCACAGGCAGAACAGGACCACCAGCGCCGGTTCCGGGTTGAGGCTGTTCTGCAGGCGCATGCGCAACCCTCGCGAGCGGGGCAGTTCGCTCACGTCCTTGCCCCGCTGGAATTCCCGGATCGCACGTCGACGCTGCCCGGGGGATAGCTTCAAGGCACGCATCAGGCTTTCGGCAAAGCGGATGTCCTGTTCGCTCACCCGGCCGTCGGCTTTGGCCACGTATCCCAGGAAGAAAAACAGGTGCTTCCGTGCCCAGCCGGGCAGGGAGGTGCGTTCCAACAGCGTGGTCGCCTCATGATTGCTTGCGCTGAGGACGCTGAACAGCGTGTTGAAGCTTCGTTCCAGGCGACCGGACAGGCCCGATGGGGCGGATGAGGCGCTCACGACGTGGAATCTCCGCTCTCTCGCAGTTGCCGGTCCAGGCTCGCCAGCCGTTCCGGTGTCCCGATGTCCTGCCAGTCGCCGCGGTGATGGACGCCCGCGACCCGGTCTTGCGCCATGGCCTCCCGTAACAGCGGGGCCAGCTTGCGATAGCCCGGTTCCAGCGTCTCGAACAAGCTGCGGTGGAGCAGGCTGATGCCGCTGAAGGTGAGGCGTGGATCATGATTGTCGGTGACCCGCCCGGATGCTGACAGGTGAAAGTCGCCATCGGGATGCTGGGGCGGGTTGTCGGTCAATACGAGCACGGCCTGGTCGCCGGTCGTCGGTTGCAGGGTGGTGAGATCGAAGTCGCACCAGATGTCGCCGTTGACCACTAAAAACCAGTCGCTGTCGCCGGTGAGGTGGGGCAAGGCCTGGCGGATGCCGCCGGCGGTTTCCAGGGGCTCCGGTTCCGGCGAGTAGTGAATGTGTACACCGTATTGCTGGCCGTCGCCGAGCGCCGCCTGCAGTTTGTCGCCCCGCCAGGACGGATTGATGACCACGTCGTGATAGCCCGCCTTCGCCAGTTTCTCGATCTGGTGCTCGATCAGGGCCTTGCCGCCGGCCTGTAGCAGGGGCTTGGGCGTCTCCAGCGTCAGCGGTCGCATCCGCTCGCCCTTGCCGGCGGCGAGTATCATGGCTTTCACAGTCAGGCCGCCTGCTTCTCGAGGAGCGGGATCACCCGGTTCGCCAACCACTCGTGGAAATGGCGCAGGGCCGGCTGCCGGTCGCTGGCTTCCAGCAGGTAATTGACGGTTCGCGGAATATCCTCAAGATAGCGTCGCTTGCCGTCGCGGATGGCCAGTCGGGCAAAAATGCCGGACGCCTTCAGATGACGCTGCATCCCCATCAGCTCCACCCACTGGCGGAAGGTCTCCCGATCGGCCTGGTGCAGTCCGGCATCGCGGGTCATCAACCGGAAATCCTCAATCCAGCGGGCGATGTTCTCTTCCGGCCAGTGGATGTAGCAGTCCTTGACCAGCGACACTAGGTCATAGGTCACCGGGCCGCGAACCGCGTCCTGAAAATCGATGATGCCCAGGTCCGCGTTGTCACCCAGCACCAGCAGGTTGCGGGAATGGTAGTCGCGGTGCACCGGCACTTCCGGCTGCGCCAGGGCGGCTTCTTTCAGGAGCGCGAAGGTGGTCTCCAGCAGACAGTGTTCCTGGTCGGTCAGCTCCAATCCCAGGTGTTGAACCAGTAGCCAGTCGCGGAAAAGCGCCATTTCCCGGTCGAGCAGGGCGGCGTCGTAGGGTGGCAGCGTGTAGTCCACCGGGTCGGCGGTGGCCTGGATGTGACTCAGGGCATTCAGGGCCAGTCCGTAGAGGTGATCCACATTGTCGTCGTTCAGGTGGTCCAGCAGCAGCTCGTCGCCGAAGTCCTCCAGCAGCAGGAAGCCCTGCTCCCGGTCCTCGGCATGAATGGCCGGCACATGGATGCCTTCGGCATGCCACTGGCGGGCGATGGCCACGAAGGGGGCCACGTCTTCCTTGCCCGGTGGCGCATCCATGACAATAAACGGTCGCGCTGCGTCGGCGTCGGGCTGGCCGGTCACCCGGAAATAACGACGGAAACTGGCGTCGCCGGAAACGGTCTCAGGGTGGGCCTGGCTGAAGCCGGGCTGTTGGCGCACCCAGTCGGTCAAAGCGGTGAGTCTGCTGTCCATGAAAGTCGTCTTGTCGATTGGGAAAGGCCCGTCACAGGGCGATGGACTCAATTCCCGGAAAATATCAGAAGGCCGGGTTGGCGGCAAAAGGGCCGTACCCCCGATTGCCGGCCCGTTGCCGCTTGCGTCGTTAACAAGGGTGGCCCGGGCGTGTAAACTACCGGCGGCCTTCAAGACAGTACGGGATCCGATTATCGTGCCATTGCACCGTTCTTCCAAATCGCACCTACGCAATAGCAGTGGCCCGCTGTGGATTGGCATCGCCGCCTTGCTGACATCCGCCCAGGCATCCGCCCAGAGCGCCGCCGAAATTGACTGGCGCCCCCGCAGCGAACTGCCCGAGTCCCGACAGGCCACCCTGCCGCCGTCCTGCAGCGGCGCCTACGTGCAGCCGGACTTTGGCGACGGCAGCTCGCCGTTATTCGGTGCCGGTACCAGCAACACCGACCTGCCCATCGAAGCCAGCGGCCTCAACGCCCGCTACGAAATGGACTCCCAGATGACCCTGGAGGGCGACGTCAAGCTGCGCCAGGGCACCTTCTCGGCCAGCGGCAGCCGCGCGCAATACAACCAGACCACCGGCGAGATGAGGCTGAACGGCCCGATGGTAAGCCGCGGGCAGGGCTTCCTGCTGACCGGTGATAATGCCCGCTACGATGCCAACAGCGGTGAACTGCAGGTCAACTCCGCGACCTTCCTGATTCACCAGGCGGAAATGCGCGGCAGCGCAGGCTTCCTGTCGCGGCCTTCGGAAAACATCGTCGACATCCAGGACGGCCGGCTGACCACCTGTTCGCCGGAGAGCAACGCCTGGGCGATCGTGGCCTCGGACATCGAGCTGGACCGAGCCGAAGGCTTCGGCACCGCGACCCACGTGCGACTGGAAGTGGAGGACATTCCCGTCTTCTACTGGCCCTACATCACCTTCCCGATCGACGATCGCCGCAAGACCGGTTTCCTGTACCCGACCTTCGGCACGTCCAACACCGGCAGCGGCATGTTCCTGTCGGTGCCGTATTACCTGAACCTGGCGCCCAACTACGACGCCACGCTGACGCCGCAATACATCAACGGCCGCGGGCTGTTTACCGAAGCCGAAGGACGTTATCTCAGCCAGTATGGCGAATCGGTCCTGCAGCTCGGCTATATCAACAACGACCAGTACTTCAAGGATGAAAACCCGGGAGAAAGCGGCGAGCGCTGGGGCCTGGATTTCACCAGCCGAGCCAACTTCGGCTCCGGCTGGAGAGGCTACGCGGACTACTCGGTGGTGTCCGACAACGACTACCTGAGCGACCTGAACCGCTCGCTGGACATCAACGAAGCCACGCACCTGACCCGGCGGGCCGGCGTTCGCTACAACAGCCCGCACCAGTATTTCGAAAGCTATGTCTACGGCTACCAGACCATCAAGGACAGCATCAGCGACGCCCAGAAGCCCTATGCCCAGTTGCCCGAAGTCATATACGGCGCGGACTACGAATGGGGCGTGGCCCAGGCCGCGGTGGAATCCCAGTACACCTATTTCTACCGGGACAACGACAACCTGACCGGCATCGACAAGACCAACGGGCATCGCCTGCGGGTAGCGCCGGAACTGGCTCTGGATTTCCGCGAAGTCTGGGGTTACTCGCGACCGTCCGTGACGCTGGATTTCACCGAGTATCAGTTGGAAGACTACGACCTGCGTGACGACAACCAGATCAGCCGATCCATCCCCATCTACGAGTGGGACAACGGACTTTATTTCGATCGCCGCGACACGTTGTTCGACATTCCCTACAACCAGACTCTCGAGCCGCGGCTGTACTACGTTTACTCCAAGTACGAAGACCAGAGCGACATTCCGGACTTCGATTCCGGCCTGAAGGATTTCAGTTTCGACTCGCTGTTCTCGCCCAACCGTTTCAGCGGCGGCGACCGGATCGCCGACAACAACCGCCTGACCGCGGCAGTGACAACCCGGTTCAATGACCTGAACACCGGTCTGGAGCGTGCCCGCTTCAGCATCGGCCAGGTCTATTACTACGACGACCGGCGGGTGAGCCTGGACGGGCAGGGCGCCGATACCCGCAGCGATTCGCCCCTGGCGGGTGAAGCCGTGGTGCGGCCGACCGAAAACCTCGACCTGCGCGTGTCCGGCCTGTGGGATCCCCGCGAGCGGCGCACCGAGGAGGGCCGCAGCCAACTGGTTTACCATTCGGCGGACTACCGTTATCTGGCGACCCTGGGGCATACCTATGATCGCGATGATTTCGAACAGATGGATATCGGCGCGGTTTTTCCTGTCACAGACAACATCAGTCTGATCGGCCGCTGGCTTTATGACGCCGAATCGGACCGCACTGCCGGCTCCCTGGCCGGCTTCGAGTACACCGCCTGTTGCTGGAGCTTCCAACTGGTCAGCCAGAGCTACCTGACGAGTGACCGCGAACTCGACCACCGCATCCTGTTCCAGATCCAGTTGAAAGGGCTGGGCGGCAGTGGCGGGTCCAGCGACCGTATCTCCGACGCGATCTACGGATTCAGCGAGCGCGAGAAGCGGATCTTCGGTCAGAACGGTTCAACCTATTGAGATCAGTCTGAGCCGGTCCGAATGGACCGGTTCGCCATTTGAAAACTGAGGTGAATATGAAGGCATCCCTGCGCCTGTGCGCACGTGTCATGGTCCTGCTGATGCTGGCGGTGACCGCCCAGAATGCACTGGCGGAACGCAAACCGCTGGACAGCGTTATTGCCATCGTCGATGACAGCGTGATCCTGCAGTCCGAGCTGGACAGCCGGGTGCGCACGGTCAAGGCCCGGCTCAACGCCCAGGGCACCAGCCTGCCGCCGCAGAGCGTGCTGGAGAAGCGAGTGCTGGATCAGCTGATCCAGGATTCCATCCAGCTGCAGATGGCGGACAAGATGGGGATGCGGATCAGCGACAACGAGCTGAACGACACCATGCAGAGCATCGCCAAACGCAACGGCTACACGCTCGAACAGTTCGAGGACGCCCTGGCCAGCGAAGGGCTCACCTACCGTGAGGCCCGCGAGCAGATCCGCCGCGAAATGCTGATCAGCCGGGTGCAGCAGCGCCGGGTCGACAGCCGGGTGCGGGTCACCAAGCGGGAAGTGGATAACTTTCTCCAGGCCCAGGCCGGCCGCGAAAAGAGCGGTGAGGAATACCTGCTGGGCAACATCCTGGTGGCCGTCGACGACTTCAACGATACCGAAGAAGTAGACGCCGCCCAGGCCAAGGCCGAGAAACTGCGTCAGGAAATCGCCAACGGTACCGACTTCAAACAGGTGGCCGTGGCCGAGTCCGATGGCTCCAACGCGCTGGACGGCGGTGTGCTGGGCTGGCGTACCGAAAACCAGTTGCCGTCCCTGGTGGTCGATGTGGTCCCCGACCTTGAGGTAGGCCAGCCGTCCCAGGTGCTGCGCAGCGGCAGCGGCTTTCACATCGTGACGGTGCTGGACAAGCGGGGCGGCGACAACGGCAAGCTGGTGGAGCAGTCCAAGGTCCGTCATATCCTGATCCGTCCGAGCGACGCGCGCACTGATGCCCAGGCCCAGAGCCTGATCAACGAGATCTACGACAAGCTCAAGAACGGCGCCGACTTTGCCGCCCTGGCCAAGGAATACTCCGACGACAGCGTCTCCGGCTCCGACGGCGGCAACCTGGGCTGGGTCAGCCCGGGCGAGATGGTGCCGGCGTTCGAGCAGGCCATGAAAGAGGCGAAAGTCGGTGAACTGAAAGGGCCTTTCCGGTCCCGCTTCGGCTGGCATATCCTGCAGGTTCAGGATCGTCGCCAGAAGGACATCGGCGACAAGCTGAAAGAAAACGAAGCCCGCCAGGTGCTTTACCGCCGCAAGTACGAAGTCGAATTGCAGAACTGGCTGCGTGAGATCCGCGAAGAAGCGTATGTGGATATCAAAGGCCAGGACGACGACAACGCACAGGCCAAGGGAAAAGGCGGTGACAAGCCCGGCAACCCGCAGGAGAGCGCCGACGCATCATGACCCAGCCGCTGACCCTGGCCCTGACCGCCGGTGAACCGGCGGGCATCGGTCCCGACCTCTGTCTGCAACTGGCGCAGGAAACGCGGGAGGCGGGGATCGTCGTGGTGGCCGATCGCGAGCTGCTCGAGTCCCGGGCAGCCACACTGGGTCTGGATGTGGTACTTCGGGACTGGCAGCCGGGCGATGTGGCGGAAACGGCCGCGGGCCGGTTGTCCGTCCTCACCGTCCCGGGCTTGCAGACCCGCGAAGCCGGCCAACTGGAAGCGGCCAACAGCCGCTACGTCCTGGCGACCCTGGAAACCGCGGCCCGCGGTTGTCTTGATGGTACTTTCGACGGCATGGTCACCGCGCCCGTCCACAAGGGCGTGATTAATGACGCCGGCATTGCGTTCAGCGGCCATACGGAATTCTTGCAGGACCTCTGCGGCGTTGAGCGAGTGGTGATGATGCTCGCGACCGACGGTCTGCGGGTCGCACTGGTAACCACCCACTTACCCCTGAAAGACGTCTCCGCGGCAATCACGCCGGAACGCCTGACCCAGGTGACGCGCATTCTCCATAACGACCTGAAAACCTTCTTTGGGGTGGTCGAGCCCCGCATCCTGGTGTCCGGATTGAATCCCCACGCGGGTGAGGGCGGCCATCTGGGCCGGGAGGAAATCGAGGTCATCGAGCCGACGCTGGATCAGTTGCGCGGTGAAGGCCTTCACCTGATCGGCCCGCTGCCGGCCGACACCCTGTTCACGCCGCACTGGCTGGATGACGCCGATGCCGTGCTGGCCATGTACCACGATCAGGGCCTGCCGGTGCTCAAGTTCAAGGGCTTCGGCAATGCCGTGAACGTGACCCTGGGGCTGCCTATCGTGCGCACGTCCGTCGATCACGGCACCGCCCTGGATCTCGCCGGCAAAGGTACGGCGGATGCCGGCAGTCTGCACACCGCTATAACCACTGCAATCAAGATGGCGCGTTGTCGCCGGGATGCCGCTCATGTCTAAATCCGCCGGCCATCAGGCCCGTAAACGCTTTGGCCAGAACTTCCTGCACGACCCGGGCGTGATCGAACGCATCGTGCGGGCAATCCACCCGCAACCGGACGACGTGCTGGTGGAAATCGGCCCGGGCCTGGGCGCTCTGACCGAAGAGTTGCTGGCCGTGAATCCGGCGCTGCAGGTGGTGGAACTGGATCGCGACCTGATCCCGGTGCTGCGGACCAAGTTCTTCAACTACCCCGACTTCCGCATCCACGAAGCGGACGCGCTGCGCTTCGATTTTGCCGAACTGGCGCAGGACAAGCCCCTGCGGATTGTCGGTAACCTGCCCTACAATATTTCCACGCCGCTGATCTTCCACTTGCTGGAGCAGGCCGGTGTGGTGCAGGACATGCACTTCATGCTGCAGAAGGAAGTGGTGCAGCGTCTGGCGGCCACGGCCGGCGACAAGCACTATGGCCGGCTGGGCATCATGGCCCAGTATTTCTGTCAGGTGCAGCCGCTTTTCGAAGTCGGTCCGGGCGCCTTCCGACCGGCGCCGAAGGTGGATTCGGCCATCGTTCGTCTGGTACCTCATAAGACGCTGCCGTTTCCGGCAAAGGACCTGAACCTGCTACAGTCTGTGGTGCGAACCGCTTTCAATGCGCGGCGCAAAACCCTGCGTAAGGCGCTGGGCAGCCTCGTCAGCGCGGATGACTTGCGCGCATTGGATATCGACGATGGTCTGCGTCCGGAGAACCTGACCCTGCAGGAATACGTCCGTATCGCCGATTTTCTCGCGGGTTAAAGGCGCCGCCGTTCCGCTCAGGCAACGCACCGTAATGAATGGATTTCGAGTCCCATGACCGATTACGCCGTAGGTGACATCCAGGGTTGTTACGACCGCCTGCAGGATGTCCTCGACATTGTCGATTTCTCGCCCTCACAGGATAGCCTGTGGGTGGCGGGAGACCTGATTAACCGCGGGCCGTCATCGCTGGCGACCCTGCGTTTCATCGAAAGCCTGGGCAGCTCGGCCCGGGTGGTGCTGGGCAATCACGATCTGCACCTTCTGGCGGTAGCCCTGGGCGGCCACGCCATCAAGCGCAAGGACACGCTGCAGGAAATCCTCGATGCCGAGGACGTCAATTACCTGATTGGCTGGCTACGCCGCCAGAACCTGGCGATTTATGATGCGGCCAGGGACCTGTTCATGAGCCATGCCGGCCTGCCGCACATCTGGTCGGTGAATGATGCCCTGGATTACAGCCGGGAGCTGGAAGCCGTATTGCAGAGCGGCGACGCCGAAGGCTATTTTCGCGAGATGTATGGCAACGAGCCGGCAGGTTGGCAACTGGGGCTGACCGGCATGGACCGCTGGCGGGTGATCACCAACTATTTCACCCGCATGCGTTTTATTGCCGAAGATGGCCAGCTGGACCTGATTACCAAGGATTCCGCCACCAATGCTCCCGAAGGTTTTGCGCCCTGGTTCCAGTTTCCCCGTCAGGATCAGACCCGGGTCATCTTTGGCCATTGGGCGTCGCTGGAAGGCCGCACCGGGATCGATCGTTACATCGCGCTGGACACCGGCTGCGTCTGGGGCGGCAAGCTGACCCTGATGGATCTGGACAGCGGGGAGCGCGTGCACTGTGACTGCTGAGCGCGGCGTGACCCGCTGGATCCTGCTGGTCGGGGCCCTGTTTGCGCTGACCGGCGTCATGGCCGGGGCCTTCGGGGCTCATGGTCTGCGCCAGATGGTTTCCCCGCGAGGCCTGGAAGTCTTCCAGACCGGCGTGACCTATCAGATGTATCATGCCCTGGCGCTTCTGGCGATTGCCGTCCTGAGTGGGCTGGGGCTGGCGCGCCGTTGGCTGAAGGCAGCCGCCGGCTTCTTCATCGCCGGCATCCTGCTGTTCAGCGGCAGTCTGTACGGCCTGGTGCTGCTGGAACTGAAGGCACTGGGGCCTGTCACGCCCATGGGAGGGCTGTGTTTCATGATCGGCTGGATCTGTCTTGTGATCGCAGCCGTCAAACGTCATCCGGAGAATGAAGATCGTGTTGATTCAACTGAACGGTGAATCCCGCGAACTGACGGACACCGCAACCGTCGCCACCCTGATCGAACAACTGGGGCTGGGTGGACGGCGCCTGGCGGTGGAAGTCAACGAAGACATCGTGCCGCGCAGTCGCCACAGCGAACATCGGCTGCAGGCCGGTGACCGGGTCGAGGTGGTTCACGCCATCGGCGGCGGCTGATTTCGTGACCGCCGTTCCGGACGGGGCCGCGGCGTATCGCGCACCGGGTTTCACGCGCTGTTTATCCAATCCTTTTATTGTTTGACCCATTCCAGCGGGGCGTCGTCCCGCTGCCGTCAGGACTACGTTATGACCGAGCCAAAACAGGACAAACCATTGATTGTCGCCGGGCGCACCTATCAGTCCCGCTTGCTGGTGGGGACCGGCAAATACCAGGATCTGGAAGAAACCGGCCGGGCCATCGAGGCCAGCGGTGCGGAGATCGTCACCGTGGCCGTACGCCGGACCAACATCGGCCAGAACCCGGACGAGCCCAACCTGTTGGATGTGATCTCGCCGGATCGCTACACCATCCTGCCCAATACCGCCGGCTGCTTCACCGCCAAGGATGCGGTGCGCACCTGCCGTCTGGCCCGTGAACTGCTGGACGGTCACAATCTGGTAAAACTGGAAGTGCTCGGGGAAGAGAAAACCCTGTACCCCAACATGCCGGCGACGCTGGAGGCGGCCGAAACCCTGATCAACGACGGGTTTGAGGTCATGGTGTACACCAGCGACGATCCGTTGCTGGCCAAACGCCTGGAAGAGATGGGCTGCGTTGCGGTCATGCCGCTGGGCGCGCCGATCGGCTCCGGGCTGGGCATCCAGAACCGATACAACATCCGCATGATCGTCGAGAACGCCGACGTGCCGATCCTGGTGGATGCCGGCGTGGGCACCGCGTCCGACGCGACCATTGCGATGGAGCTGGGCTGTGACGGCGTGTTGATGAACACCGCCATCGCCCAGGCCGGTGACCCGATTCGCATGGCCCGGGCCATGAAACTGGCGATCGAGTCCGGTCGCGAAGCCTGGCTGGCGGGTCGCATGCCTCGGCGTGCCTATGCCAGTGCCTCGTCGCCCATCGACGGAACGTTTTTCTAGGACACACCGACCGGAAAAGAGGAGCGATAAAGGCTCCCGGTCAAAGAAAACAGAACCGCGATAAGGCGGTCACGTGGGGGCAGCGCTGGTCCCCGGAAAGACCCGGGCAGGCTGGCATACGGTGAGCCGGTCCGGAGAAACCATCTTTCGGAGCTGGAATTACCGAATGACTGACAAAACACCGAGCCGCCGCGAGCGGATCCTGCAGACTCTGGCAGAAATGCTGGAGACTGACCCCGATGCACGGATAACCACGGCGGCGCTGGCGCGTTCCGTGGGCGTGACCGAAGCCGCCCTGTACCGGCACTTTCCCAGCAAGCGGAAAATGTTCGAAGGCCTGATCGAGTTTGTGGAGGAAACGGTGTTTACCCGCTGCCAGCTCATCCTGCGGGAGGAAGAGGACGCCCGCAGCCGGCTGCGCAAGCTGGCCCAACTGGTACTGGTGTTCGCCCAGCGCAACCCCGGGCTGTGCCGGGTGCTGACCGGCGATGCCCTGGTGGGCGAGGATCCCGGCCTGCGGCATCGGGTGTCCCAGTTCTTCGAACGCCTGGAAACCCAGGCCCGGCAGGTCATCAAGGAAGGGGAAATCCGCCAGGGCCTGCGCCCGGCCACCAGCTCCGCGCGCACGGCGGAATGGTACACGACGTTGATCGAGGGCCGTATCCAGCGTTTTACCCGATCCTCCTTCCAGCATCGTCCGGATGCGCATTTCGACGAATTCTGGGAAGCGCTTGCGTTAGGGATCTGGCGCACAGCAGAATAGGGTCTTCAACCGCTACGCTTTGCCCGTGTTTTGCGCTGCCTCTCAGGCATTGGCCAAGAATCGCATTACACTCCGTAAGATAGCGGTTTCATAATAACAAGATTGGGGCGGGAAACGCCCCGACTTCCAGGCGTGGTGGAGGGACGGTTGCCGTGAGAACGAGGCAGCCAGCCCTGAGGACCCGGAAGCAGTTACCGGCGGGACCGGTACCGGTGAAATCGCGTGATGGTCTGAACCAGGCGATGAATCAGGATGTCTCATTACAGATTGGTGTGTTCCGGCGGGCTGGCGTTTCTGGCCGCCGTGCTCTTCCCCCTATCCCAAAGCTTCGCGGACACTGATCCTGCGGAGCATCCCGTTGTCGAGATCGCGACCGGTGACTGGCAACCCTACGTCGACACGTCGCTGCCGGATTTTGGTCCCATGGGCCACATCATCAAGCTGGCCTTCGCCCGGGCCGGCTATGACGTCGAATTCAACGTCTATCCCTGGACCCGCAACGCCCAGTTCGTCGCCACCGGCGAACAGGACGCGATGATGCCCTATTACTGTTCCGACGCGCGGGCCCGCAAGTACCTCTGCAGTCTGCCCATCGTCGATGGCGAACAAGTGTTTTTCTACCGGCGCGGGGACCATTTCGACTGGGACAGCGTGGCGGACCTGCAGGGCTACACCATTGGCGCCACCCTGGGATACTTCTATGGCCAGCCGTTCGAGCGGGCCGAGAAGGCGGGTGAGATTACCGTCAAACGGATTGCCGAGGACGCCGGTAATGTGCGGCTGCTCGCCCATGGCCGGATTGATCTCTATCCGCAGGACCGGGCGGTCGGTTACGGCATGATCCGTGCCGTCCTGCCCAAGGACCAATGGGGATCGATCACGCACGACCCGCACCCGTTGCATCGCAAGTCGTTGCACCTGCTGTTCAGCCGCAAGACCGGCCGGGGCGACGAGCTGATGGCGCAGTTCAACACCCAGCTCCAGGCGATGCGCGAGAGTGGCGAGCTCGATAAGCTGCTGGAACCCATCTATGAGGACCAGCGGGCCGTGCACCGGGCTCACTCGGCCGCCGTTCATGACGACGAGGCGTCAGGCGTTGCCGAGTAAATCCTGCAGCCGGTCGAACAGGGCTGGCGCGCAGATCAACAGATCCTTTGGCCAGAGATCCTCGGGGTAACCCGCCGGCACCGGCGAGAAATGCCCGCAACGGGCTCCGGCCTCCAGCGCAATCACCCGCGCCGCCGCAAAATCCCAAGGGCTGACGGTCTCGTAATAGGCGTCCAGGCGCCCTGCAGCCACCCAGCAGATATCCAGCGCCGCCGAGCCAATGCGTCGCAGGTCGCGGCAGTGATGGAGCATCACGTCCAGCCGCCGGATCAGCGGCGCCAGTTCGTCCTTGCCATAAGGGAAGCCGGTGGCGAACAGGGCCTCGCGCGGGGTGTCGGCCTCGCTGTTGTGGATGGCCTCGCCGTTCAGTGTGGCCCCCTGACCCAGTACAGCCCGGAAGGTCTCGCCGGCAAACGGCGCGTGGACCAGACCCACCTGCACCGCCCCCCGATCGGCAAAGGCAATGGACACGGCCACCTGGGGATGGCCATAGGCGTAGTTCACCGTGCCGTCGATGGGATCGACAATCCACAGCGGCGTGTCCAGGTTCTCCGCCTGGCTCTTATCCGGGGACGCTTCCTCGGACAGGATGCGATGGTCGGGGAAACGCGTGCGGATGGCCTTTGCAATCAGCTCATCCGCCATCACGTCGGCGTGGGTGACCAGTTCGGTTTGTGCCTTGTAATCGGTCCGAAGGCGGTTTTCCTCACGTTCACGGACGATCAATTCGCCCGCTTCACGGGCAATCTGTTCGGCAAAATCGGCAATTTCAGTCAGGGACACGGGCTGTCCTTTTGCATAGCGGCGGATGGGAAGCCTCAGGATGCCTGTTTGTCGGGAAGGAGACAATGCGGAACCGGACCCGAGTTTCCCCGGGCCCGGCGCTGAGTCAGAGGGCCTCCAGCCATTTCTCCAGCTTGTCCATGGCCAGCTTCAGGCGCGGGCAGGCCTGATCGACGAAGGCGTCGTCCAGGGGCGTGTCGGCGTAGTCGCTGGCGGCCAGGGCCAGAGCTTCGCCGCCGTCGAAGTCGACAAAGGCCAGGCGCGCACTGAGCTTGTCCGGTACGAAGCCGAAGTCGCTGGCGGGCAGGATGGCGATGCCGGTGTCTTCCAGAATGGCTGTACACAGGGCCGGGCTGGTCTTGATGTCGTGGCGGGCCAGCGCCTCCTGGTAGTCCACGAAGTCCGGGAACAGGTAAAACCCGCCCTGGGGCCGCTGGCACCAGATGCTCATGGCCTCCAGCCGGCGGTGCAGGTACTCGCCAATCACCTTGAGTACGCGCCGGGAATTGTGCAGGTAGAGGTCGATGTCCTCGCCGCCATCGAAGGCGGTGACTGCCGCGTGCTGGATGGGCGCGCTGGTGGCCGTGTAAGTCTCGCTGGCGATGATCGCCATGGCGTCCTGCAGCGGGCGCAGTTCTTCCGGGAAGATAAAGCACCCCACACGCCAGCCGCCCGCGCCCGCCCACTTGCTCAGGCCGGTGCTGATGATGGTGCCTTCCGGGTAGTAGCGGGCGATGGACTTGTGTTGTCCTTCGAAGTGCACCTCGCCGTAGATCTCATCCGACAGCAGGATCAGGTTGTACTTGCGGGCCACGTTGGCAATGGCCAGCAGCTGATCGTCGGTGTAGGTACAGCCGGTCGGGTTGGACGGGTAGTTGAGGATCAGGATCCGCGGCCGGGTCGGGTCGTCGCGGCAGATGATGTCCAGTTCCTCGGCGGTCAGCTGCCAGTTGTTCTCCGCATGGGTCGGCAGCCAGTGGACCGAGCGACCGATGATGCGGGCCTGCGGTGCATAGGACACCCAGCTGGGGCGCGGGATTAGCAGGTCACCGTAGTAGGCCAGTTGCAGGATGAACAGCAGTTCCTTGGAGCCCGGGCCGATCAGGACGTCTTCCCAGGTCGATCGCATGTTCTGGCTGCGGTTGATGTAGCCGGAGATGGACTGACGCAGGGCCTTGAGCCCTTTCACCGGCAGGTAGTCCTTCTCGAAGGCGTGCTCGCGCAGGGCTTCGGTGACCCGCTCGGGAACGGGGAAGGGGGACTGACCCAGGCCGAGTTTGATGATGTCGCGCCCTTCCTGGCGGAGCTGGTTGCTCAGCTCGTTGATGCGCAGGGTGGCGGACGGCTGGATGCCGCGTACGTTCAGGTTGATGGCATAACGGTGGTCGGTTTGTATGTCCATGGCTCCGGTCTATGTTGGGGAGTGATTCCGGTGGAATCTCCGAACAGGCACCTCGTGTCGTGCCTGTTCGGCGGTTCCCAACCCCAGTATAGGAAATCGCCCTCCGGGATTAAGTCGCTCCCGAGTAGGTGATTGCCGAAGTCTGGACTGCAATCCGTCTCAGTTGCCGTTGTGGCAGGTCAACTGCTTCAGCTCCTCGTCGAAAACCCGGGTGTTTTCCCGGTAATCCACCGGCACGTCCACCAGGTGAATGCCGCCGGCTTCAAGGGCTTTGGTCAGGGTGGGCGCCAGTTCAGCCGCGCTCTGGACACGATGGCCGGTGGCGCCGTAGGACTCGGCGTAGCGCACGAAATCCGGGTTGCCGTAATCCAGTCCGAAGTTCGCGAAGCCGTCCTGTCCCTGCTTCCACTTGATCATCCCGTAGGCGCTGTCGTTGACGATTAGGATCACCAGGTTGAGCTTGAGCCGCACCGCGGTTTCCAGCTCCTGGCTGTTCATCATGAAGCCGCCGTCGCCGCAGATCGCCATGATCTTCTGGTCGGGATAGAGCATGGCCGCCGCCATGGCGCTGGGCAGGCCGGCGCCCATGGAGGCGAGCGCGTTGTCCAGCAACACCGTGTTGTTGTCGTAGGCCTTGTAGTTACGGGCGAACCAGATCTTGTACATGCCGTTGTCCAGAGCAATGATGCCGTCCTCAGGCATCACGCTGCGCACATCCGCGACAATCCGCTGGGGCAGGACCGGGAAGCTGTCGCTGTCGGTTCGCTCCCGCAGGTGCTTCTCCACCGATTCCTTCACCCGCATGAATTCCTCGAAATCGTGGTGTTCGCAGCGACCGCAATTCTCAGCCAGCCAGTCGACGCTGTTGGCGATATCGCCCACCACTTCGTGCTGCGGGAAATAGACCGGGTCCACGTCCGCCGGGCTGAAGTTCACATGGATCACCTTCTTGCCGCCTGGGTGCATGAAGAACGGGGGCTTCTCCACCACATCGTGGCCGACGTTCACCACCAGGTCCGCGTGATCGATGGCGCAATGCACGAAGTCGCCGTCCGACAACGCGGCATTGCCCAGGTAACGGGGGTGGCGTTCATCCACCACACCCTTGCCCATCTGGGTGGTGAAAAAGGGGATGCCCGTGGATTCCACGAGGTTGATCAGTGCCTTGGAGATCCGTTTCCGGTTGGCGCCGGCGCCGATCATGATCAGCGGGTGTTTCGCCTCGCGGATCAGGTCGCAGGCCTGCTGCAGGCTCTTCTCGCTGGCGGTGGGCCGGCGTGCGTCACTGGGGGTGAAGATGTGGGTGTCGGCATCGGCCATTTCCGAGGCGATGTCTTCCGGCAGCTCCAGATGCACGGCCCCCGGGCGTTCTTCGGTGGCCAGCCGCACGGCTTCGCGCAGCTTGGCCGGAATGGTGTTGGCGTTGCTGATCTGGCGGGTGTACTTGGTCAGCGGGCGCATCAGGTCAACGATGTCGAGGATCTGGAACAGGCCCTGCTTGGACGACTTGATCGGCTTCTGACCGGAAATCATCAGCATCGGCATGGCGCCCAGTTGGGCATAGGCCGCCGCGGTGACCAGGTTGGTGGCCCCCGGACCCAACGTCGACAGGCTGACCCCGACCTTACCCGTGAGCCGGCCATAGGTGGCGGCCATGAAGCCGGCAGCCTGCTCGTGTCGTGTGAGGATCAACTGGATGCTGGAGGTGCGGATCGATTCCAGCAGGTCGAGGTTTTCCTCGCCGGGAACGCCGAAGATGTATTCGACGCCTTCTTTTTCCAGGGCGCGGACGAAAAGATCGGAACCCTTGATGGGGGCATGCTCAGTCATGCTGTCTTCCTGTGTCGCTGGGTCTTGGAGGCTGTCCAACTATGAGCCATGGCGCGCCGCCAGGGCAAGGGATGGTCGGTTAAGAGCCTGTTAACCGGTCCCTGACGCGGTTCACATTTTCGACCGGGCGCACATCGCGAATGGGCGTCGCCGCGTATAGTAGCTTGGCCGGAGAGTGAAGGATCATCTCAGTGATCCACAATGATGTGGCTCCCTAACAATAACAATGGCCTGCTCGAGCATCATGACACAGATCAGCGACGACACTGGCATTCGTCAGTCCATCGAACCCACGGTCGGTCATATCCTGATCGTGGACGACCATCCCCTGTTCTCCAATGGCCTGGGCGACCTGCTGCTGCGCGAAGGACTGGCCGGTCGCATCGATCACGCCCGCAACCTGAGCGAAGCCCAGCAACAATTGTCGGCCGCACCGGGCATCGACCTGATCCTGCTGGATCTGCGTCTGCCGCGGGAGGGCGGGCTGGCGCTGATGCCGTTCCTGGCGTCCGCGGGTCTGCCGACGCCGGTCATTGTGATTTCCAGTGCCGAGGACGAGGGCACGGTGCGTGCGGTACAGGCGGCCGGTGTGCAGGGCTTCCTGCCCAAGTCCGCCGGCCGGCGACAACTGGTGCGGGTGATCCGGGCGGTCGCGCGCGGCGAGACGGCGTTTCCTGCGGGCCTGCCCCCAGCGGCGTCTCCGTCGGGGCTGACGCCGCGCCAGCAGCAGGTCCTGACGCTGCTGGCCGAGGGCCTGCCCAACAAGCGGATCTGCCAGGTGCTGGATCTCACCGAACACACGGTCAAGACCCACGTGAAAGCCGTCTTCCAGCAGCTCGATGTCCACAACCGGACCGAGTGTGTGGCGCTGGCCCGCTCCCTGGGGCTGATATCAGACCGCCTCGGTGTGCTGGATGCGGATCAGCGCAGCCCGTAGACGGGCCGGTACGATGGGTTTGTGCATCAGCCACAGTCGCTGTTCCGGATCGTAGGCCTGCTTGCGGCCCGTGTCGGCTGTAATCAGGATGCCGCCACCAACCGCGTTGGCAGCCAACAGTTCCCGGAAGAGCTCGTCGCCGGCTATGTCCGGCAGGTGCAGGTCGATGATGGCCAGGCCGAAGGCCTGTTGCCGCGCCAGGTGTCGGGCGAGGGCGCCGGTGGCGACGCTGAGCACGGCAAATCCCCAGCGTTCCAGGATCTGCTGCAGCGCCTCGCGGGCGGTGTCATCGTCTTCCACCAGCAGGATGCGATCGCCCGCCGGCAGCTCGATGGGCATCGCCGCGGCGGGCTGGGTGGTAATGGCCTGCGCCGCCGGCAGGGTGACCCAGAACGTGCTGCCCAGTCCTTCGCAGGACACCACGCCGTGTTCGCCGCGCATCATGGCGGTCAGTTCCCGGGTGATCGCCAGCCCCAGGCCCAGCCCCGGTTGCGCCTGGTTGTCGGTGTCACGGCGGTAGAAGGTTTCGAATATCCGTGTCTGCTCGCGCTCGGGCATGCCGCGGCCATCGTCGCGGACCCAGAGGCGGTGCTGACGGTCGCCGGCATCGACGCCGAGGGTGATGGTTTCTGCGCCGCTGTGCTGCAGGGCGTTGCCGATCAGGTTCTGCAGCACCCGATGCAGCAGGTGAGGATCGGCCTCGACCGCCAGGGCCGGGTTGCAGTGCTCGACCACCAGGCTGACGCCCTGTTCCACCGCTTCGGCGTCCAACGCGTCCCGAGCCTGCTGCATCACCGTGGCCACCGGGACGGGCGCCATCACCGGCCGGATCATGTTCTCCTGGATGCGGGAGATGTCCAGCAACGAACCCAGCAGGCCATTGAAGTGCGTGACCGACTGGCTGAGCTGTCGCGCCAGTGGCCGTTGGTCTGCCGATAAGTCGGTCGCACTGAGGTTATCCAGCAAGAGGTTGATGACATTCAGGGGCTGGCGCAGGTCGTGGCTGGCCACGCTGATCAGGTGCGTCTTGGCCGCACTGTCCGCTTCCGCCTGTTCCCGGGACAGTTCCAGCAGGTGGCGATCCAGGAAGTGGGCGCGCTGGCGGTGCTCGCTCAGCCAGGCACCGACCATGCCGATCAGGTTGGCTGTGAGCAGGAAAAAGCCGTTCATCAGGATGTCCGGCATGGGCGTGTCAAACGCCGCTTCCACGCCGATGTAGCTGCCGATGATCAGCGCCGATCCCACGGACGCGGTACGAAACGGCAGCCCCATGACGAAATAGCCGAACATCAGCATCAGCAGGATGCCGTCGTAGGGCATGGGGAACGCCTGGCGGCGGGCCAGGGCAATGATCAGCACCACGTTCAGCCCGCCCCAGACGTAGGCGCCGGCGTACCAACGGGCGAAGCGCTTGGCGCTGACCGGCGCGTAACTCAGACCCCAGATCAGCAGGATGACCGGACACGACAGCAGCAGGCGCACGGCAACGGTCTGGTGCGCCAGCTCGCTCGGCAGCAGGAAGGGATCCAGGGCGGCGTAGATCAGGAACAGGGCAACGGCGCTGATGGCCACCGGCCGCGCCCGTTCCGGCAGGGCATGCTGGCGTTGGTCGCGGTAGAGTTTTTCCAGGTTGGGCGTGAACCGCAGGCGCCGGTGACCGGCCCGGCGCTGGGCTTCAAATTCGCTGGCCTGCACGGCGTTCTGTCCTGACTGCATGGGTGAGCCAGTCTATGCCGATTCAGCCCGGGCTGCCGGGCCTGGTGCACACTTCCGCCAAACCGTGCGTCAGGGTGAGGCCGTATCGAGCTGGCGCAGCCGCGCCCAGGTGCGCGTGCGCTCGTCATCGAAATAATCGGCCAGCAGGGCGTCTTCCCGTTTGGTCTTATCGGCCGGAGCCAGACCGGCGTCTTCCAACTGCGCCCGCTCTTTCTGGTAGGCCGCGTACTGGCTATCAAACCGGTCCCGCTCCTGCAGATAGGTTTCCACCTGCTGCGCCTGTTCCGAGGCCATGCCCAGGCTCCGCAACTGTTCGGCGGCCTCGGCTGGCGAGTTGGCTTTGTTAAGCGCTTCCTGGCGATTCAGGCTCTGTTGGGTATCGGCCACCAGCTGGTTTTCCGTGTGCCGGAGTTGCGCCGGGAGTTGCTGGCGCTGCCATTCAATCAGGGTTTGCTGGGCCTGGGGGCTCAGGTCGTCCCGCTGCTGGATTTCCAGGCTGGCCAGGGTGTACTCGCCGTAGGCTTCTTCCAGACCGTAGAACGCGTCGGCGGTCTCGGGGGAGAGCACGTTACGCCGCAGAGCCTTGAGATCGGCCAGGGCCTTGCGCAGCTGGTCCAGCTGGTAGGCCGGGTCGCTGGCGCGGGCCGGATCCAGCGGCGTTTGCGACAGGGCGAGGGCCTGGCGCTTATAGTCGATGTAGCGGCCCAGCAGGTTAATCGCCTCCTGCGCCGCCTCCGGAGGCAGGTTGCTGCGTGCCATATCGGTAATGGCGTCCAGGGCCTCTTCCGGCGACACCTGACCCACGGCGCTGAGCATGTAATCGAAGAAATCCTTGGTTTGCAGGTCGACAATCAGGTGCCCGGACGCATCCGCGCGCAGGCTGCCGTCGATCTCGGTGCCCGCCAGGGATGGCGCCAGGGGCGCGTCGTCCCACGTCCGTGGTGTGCTGGCGATCACCTCGGTGTCCGCTGTGTCGGCGTCGGTTGTGGTGTTGGCCGCCCCGGGCTCTTTGACCGGCTGAGGCGGCTTGGCCGGCGTCGCCGTTGCCGGACGGTCTGTGTTCGCGATTGGCGTCGGGGAAGACTCGGGTGTGGGCGCCAGCCAGAACACCGAGGCGGCTACGGCGCCGGCCAGACCCAGTGACAGCCAGATTCGGGTGGACGGACTCAAGGAACGCATGGGGCTCTCCGGTATGGCAGGGGAGGCGGGGCGCCGCTCGGACGCCCCGGTCGGGATTACAGGCCGCGGTTCTTGAGACGGTTGGCCTGACTGCGGTAGAGGGCGACCGGATCGGTCCAGACAGAGCGGGCGCCGAACAGGTGGTTGATGGCGTCCACGTGGTTCATGTCGTAGCTAGTGCCGATCACATTGCCCATCATGGTGGCGCAGACGCCGACCAGCCCGTCGTTGGGCTCACTGCCGAAGGCGGCGGAGGTGATGCCCAGGAACGGATCAGACACATCCGACCAGTTGGTGAAGACGGCATCGCCGGTCCAGGAGAAGAACTTGATCTTGTGGCCGCTGATGTAGACGTCCTCGTTGGTGCCGGTGCAGCCGTTCGGGTTCACGCCTTTCCAGCCCAGTGCATTGTTCAACGCGGTGGTGCCCGGCGTGGTCAGGGTTTCCAGAGCGGCCAGGCCATCCTGCGGATTATCGGAATCCGACAGGGCATTGACCAGATCGCCCAGGGCGTTGGCAATGGCGTTCACGCCGCCTTCAACCGCGCTGCCCGGCGGCAGGATGCCGCGAATCACGTCCGCCACCTTGGAGCCCTTGTTGACCCCGTCGATCGAGGTGATGGAGGCAATCCGGTTGGGGATCAGCGAAGCCGTCACCCGCGAGGTCGGTGCGCCCTGGGAGTGGGCCATCAGGTTGAACTTGGCCTCGCCCAGCGTGTTGATGTAATTGGCCAACTGCTGACCCCGCTGTTCGCTGGAGTTCACGAAGGACACGCTGGCGGTATAGACCTTGGCGCCGTCCCGCTCCAGGTTCCAGGGAATATCGTGGAAGTAGTTGACCAGGCCGCCGATGGTGCTGAAACCGGTCACGCCGTGGACGAGCACGATGGGGTACTTGGTCTTGGTGTAGCCCCACCAGGCAAAGGTGGGAGTGGATACGGCGGCACAGCAAAGCGCCACCAACGGAATGATGAGTTTACGCATGGTTGACTCCGATTGTTTTTGTTGCGAAGCGCGGGAATGCCTTCTCCGAACGCTCCTGGGAGTGGTGGTTGCGGCAAAAAGGCGCCGCGTCCTGTCATCGATGCGCGACCATTATTGGGAATCGGGGACGGGGTCTGTATCGCCCATTTGGGGGAGGTTTAAAGGCGACAGGTCAATGCAGGTCGCCGGGTGGCATGCGGTGAGGGTCCAGCTGCATGTGCTCGATCCGGCTGCCCAGCAGGATCGCCCGGCCGGTGTAGCGTTCCTCGCCGGTGGCGGTGAATTCGAACAGGAAGCGCCGCCAGACGCGAATGCGGCCTTCCGGATCCCGCTTGAACCAGAGACCGCGCAGGTAGACCGCATCGTCCAGCAGCGCCACGTCCATGGTCTTGCAGTACTGGCGGGCGGCCAGCAGCACCTGGTCCTTGATGGCCTTGGCACGCCACCAGTACCAGGCGACAAAGCCGAACAGGAACAGCCAGAACAGTTCGCCCAGTTCCATCGTCAGTCCCGGAACTGGCGGCTGGCGCGGAACGGGTGGGCCTCATAGGTACCCAGGATACGTAAGTCCTCGGCGAAAAAGCCCAGCTCCTCAATGGCCAGCTGCAACGGGCGTTGGTCCACATGGCCTTCAATGTCCATATGGAACTGGCTGGCGCTGAGGCTGGTGCCGATGATATAGCTCTCCAGCTTCACCATGTTCACGCCGTTGGTGGCAAAGCCCCCCAGGGCCTTGTAAAGCGCGGCGGGAATGTTGCGTACCCGGAAAATGAGGGAGGTGATGTAGGCCCTCTTCGGATCGAAGGTGGGGCGGACTTCTTCGCCGGACAGGATAATGAACCGCGTCGTATTGCCGAGGACGTCCTGGAACTGGTTGTCGAGAATGTCCAGGCCGTAGAGTTCGGCCGCCAGGCTCGAGGCGATCGCCGCCCGGCTGCTATCCCCGCCATTGCTGACCGACAGGGCCGCACCGGCGGTGTCCAGCATGGCCTCGGCCTGCAGTCCCAGGTTTTCAATGTGATGGGTGCATTGGGCCAACGCCTGCGGGTGCGACGAGACCGTTTTCAGATCCTCGATACCGGTACCGGGCAGCGCCATCAGACAGTGATTGACCGGCTCGAAGTGCTCGCCCACCAGATGCAGTTTCATCTCCGGAATCAGGCGATAGATTTCCTCCACCCGGCCGGCGGTGGAATTCTCCAGCGGAATCATGGCCCTTGCCGCCATGCCGGTCTCCACCGCCCGCATCGCGTCCACAAAACTCGTGCAGGGCTGCACGGGCTGGTCCGGGAATACCTTCTGGCAAGCCAGGTGGGAATAGGCGCCCCGATGGCCCTGGAAAGCGATCGCGGCATTGGCGGGTAATTCGGCGGTCATCGACAATATCCTTTTTGAAACGCGTCCCGAACAACCTCTCGACACCGCGGAGGCTGTTTAAGAAAACTGTTATGCTCCACCATCATACTGGATTGCCATCGTTGTTGGAGAACGCGATCCATGCACTGGATCCTGGGAATCATCCTGGCTGTTGCCCTGTTCTATATTCTGCGCGGCTGGTCCGAGTTGCCGGAAGAGAAGCGCAAAGCCTACCTGTTTCGCGGCGTGGCCGGCGGCTTTGCCCTGCTGATGCTGTTCATGGTGCTGACCGGTCGGGTCCAGGTGCTGGTGGCCGGCGTGGCGGCCCTGATTCCGTTCCTGCGGAAACTGCCGGCCCTGTTCAAATACCTGCCGCTGGTGAACCGGCTGTACAGCCAGTACAAGGGCCAGAAAACCAGTGGGCAACAGCAGGCGGGTGGACAACAACGGGCACCGGAGCAGGCGGGAATGTCGGTCGCCCAGGCGCGGGAGATCCTGGGTGTGGACGCGAACGCCAGCCGGGATGAGATCGTCGCCGCCCATCGCCGCCTGATCCAGAAAGTGCACCCGGACCGGGGCGGTAACGACTACCTCGCCGCCCAGATCAACGAAGCCAAGAGCGTGCTGCTCGGCGGCAAGCGCTGAGCCACGTTTACTGCAGCACGTCCACCTTCACATCGAACTGCTGCGACTGATGGCTCTTGCCGCGCACTTCATGGGTAATGCCGGACTGGTTGCCCGCCTGCCTGCTCTCGGTGCCGCCCAACTGGAACCACTGGCCCGGATTCACCCGACGGATGGTAACCACCGCTTCGGTCTCATACCCCTGGGGCAGATCCCCCTGCGGCGTGTTGTCGAAGGCGGTGATCTGCACCTGCACCTGCTGGTCGGAAATCACCTGCGGGGTGATCAGGAACCCGCTGCTGATGTCCACCTGCTTGAGGATGGCCGCCGGGTCCCGGCCGCCCTGGATCGCCACCGGCAGGGCGCGGACCTGGCCGGACTTGATGTGGGCGGACTGGCCGTCCTGCACCACGAGCGTCTGCTCCTGATTACGGCGGGTGGTGATCGTCTTGCTCTGCCCCTGCACCGTGACGTTGCCGTTGTTGATGGTCACCCCTCCGCCCTGGGACTGGCTGCTGCCGCCATGACCGCTGCGCACGGTAATGCGCAACTGGGCCGGCGCGACGTCCATGGTGCCGATCAGTTGTTGCACCTCATCGAGAATCTGCGGCTCGGCCCGCACCACCATCTGCTGGCCTTGAGCGGTGATGTTGATCTGGTCGCCGGGATAGAGCTGGCGGAGTTGCGCCGCGACATCCTGGGCCGGACGGTTATTCAGTGAAAAGGTGCGCACCTGGGGTGCGGCCAGCGCCGCCTGGGCCATCAGCAGGAACAGCAGCGTGATGACGCCGCGGGTGAATAAGCCGTCTCTGGTCATTAAGTGATCTCCGGTAGTTGCAATACAGGCGAACTGCGCTATGATGCTGAGCATGAATATTTCACGCGACGTCTGTCAATTTAACTCTGTAGCGACTGCGGGTACTCCTGCAGGCGTCTCTGCGTCCGTGTATTTTTGGTGGTTTGCCTATGGCTTTTACTTTAGCCAGAGGTCGGGCCACGCGTAAAAACCTTCACAGAATTCAGGAAGGCGGCCCGGCGAAAACCCAGGCTGCCACCGGACTAAAAAGCCCCGATCGGCAGCCAGCCATCGGGGCTTTTTGATTTCGGAACTGAAAACGAGTGAAAGGACACAACCATGAGTAGCGAAGCTCAACCCGAAAACCAGCTTCCTTGCAGCCGACGGCTCTCCGGCCGGACCGGTTGGCGATTTATCGGCGGCTGGCGTTATTGAACGTCAGCCCACCGGGTCTCAAGCGCCTTGACCGATTGCCAACTGATTCGATTTAACCGGAGTACTCATGATGAATATGCAGCTTTCAACCCACGAAACCACAGAACGATCGACCGTCCTCCCGGACAGCGCCACCAACACCGTCGTCAAACTGCCCACCCCGACGCAGCTGCGTCAGGAACTGCCGCTGGATGCAGATCTCGCCCGCCAAATTGCCGAACACCGTGATACCGTCCGCCGTGTGCTCGAGGGCACCGATCCGCGCCTGCTACTGGTCATCGGCCCCTGTTCCGTACACGACGAAGTGGCCGCCCTGGAATACGGCGAACGGCTGGCCAAACTGGCGGACGAGGTGGCCGACCAGTTCGTCCTGGTGATGCGGGCCTACGTGGAAAAGCCCCGCACCACTGTCGGCTGGAAAGGCCTGATGTACGATCCCGAACGCAACGGCGAAGGGAATCTGGCCCAGGGGCTGGTACGGTCCCGCCGGTTGATGCTCAACCTGGCTCGGCTGGGTCTGCCGCTGGCCACCGAAGCCCTGAATCCGGTCGGTTTCAGCTACCTGGAAGACCTGGTGAGCTGGACCGCCATCGGCGCCCGGACCACCGAATCCCAACTGCACCGGGAAATGGCCAGCGGCCTGCCGATGCCGGTGGGCTTCAAGAACGGCACCGACGGCAGCGTCGGCATGGCCGTCAACGCCATGAAATCCGCCGCCCACGCCCATCATCGGCTGGGCAGTGACGCCGACGGGCATCCCGCCATGATTGCCACCGCCGGCAACCCGGACGTGCACCTGGTCCTGCGCGGCGGCCGGGGCATCACCAACTACGATCCCGAGAGCATCGCCGAGGCGACCGCGACCCTGCGGGCCGCCGGCGTCAGCCCGGCGGTGATGGTTGACTGCAGTCACGACAACGCCTGCAAGCAGGCTGAACGTCAGTTGGATATTGCCCACCACGTGATGGCCCAACGTTGTGCCGGCAATACCGACATCCGCGCGCTGATGCTGGAGAGTTTCCTGGAAGAAGGGCGCCAGAACGACGGTGAGGAACTGGTCTATGGGCAGTCGATCACGGATCCGTGCATTGGCTGGGCGCAGACGGAGACGCTGCTGAAGGCGCTGGCGGCGACCGGGCGGAATCCTTGATGGCAGTTAGAGTCTTCCCCCTCTCCCCCGGCCCCTCTCCCGCCAGGGGCGAGGGGAGCTTATGAAGCGAACTGGAGGAAAACTCCCTCTCCCCTGGCGGGAGAGGGTTGGGGAGAGGGGGAAAGGCACGCGAAACTCACCGCCTTTCCTTATACCCTAAACCGCCCAACCGTCTCAGCCAACCGCTGCATCGACGCATCCAGCTCGCGCGCCACGTTCGACGCCTGCGACACCGACTCACTCGCGTGCTCGGCCGCCTCGCTGATGTTCACTGCATTGCGGTTCACCTCGTCCGATACGGAACTCTGCTGCTCGGCCATGGACGCCACTTCGCTGCTCATGTCGAACAGTTGCGCAGTGGCGGTGTCGATGTTGCCCATCAGGGCATCGGATTCGGTAAAGCTCTGTTGGCCTTCCTGGGCCAGCTTCGACGCGCTCTCGATGGCGGTGACCGCATTGCGACTGCCATCCTGCAGGGATTCGATGCTGTGTCGGATTTCCTCGGTGGACGACTGGGTGCGACGGGCCAGACTGCGAACCTCATCCGCCACCACCGCAAAGCCGCGACCGCTTTCACCCGCCCGGGCCGCTTCGATGGCGGCGTTCAGGGCCAGCAGGTTGGTCTGCTCGGCGATGCCGGCAATCACGTCCAGCACCGAGCCGATTTCCTGGCTGCGGCTGTCCAGGTTGTTGATGACTTCCGCCGTATCCGCCACTTTTTCCAGCAAGCCGTTGAGTTGGGCGTTGACCTGCTGGGTAATCTGCCGGTTGCGGGTCATGTCGCCCTTGATGGTGTCCACATGGCTGTTGGCCAACTGCATGCTCTCGGCCACCTGCTGGATCGAGGCGCCCATTTCCTGCATGGCGGACGTGAGCTGTTCGAGCTCCGCCCGCTGATTCTGGGAAGCGCTGTCCGCATCTCCGGCGGCCCCGGTCAACTGGCTGACCTGGTCGCGGGTGTCGGCCACCGCGTCGTTCACCTCGCGGATGGTGTCCTGGGTGCGGCCGATAAACCGGTTCAGGGCGCGGGCCATGTCGGTCATTTCGTCGTTGCCGGTCTCCGGCACGCGACGGGTCAGGTCGCCTTCGCCGTCGGCAATGTTGGCGGCGGCATCCTTCAGCAGGTTGAGGCGGCGAATGACCCGCGCGCCAATCAGCAGGCCGATGATCAGGATCAGTACCAGCGCGCTGATCACCAGCACCAGGACCACCGTGCCGATCAGAGTGGACGCCTGCTCATGGGTCGTGTCCTGCAGTTTGCGAGCGGTCTCGTCGAAGGAACTGCTGACCGCCGCCAGGGCGTTCTCCAACGGTTCACTCATGCCGGAGGACGCCGAGCGAATGGCGGATTCAGTGGCCCCGGTGGCGGATCTCGTCAGTGCGTTGAAACGATCCGTCAGGGCCTGGGTCTCTTCATTGATGGCGGCGTTGGACACCCCGAGCACCAGCTTGCCGATCTCCTGATCCTGGGACGTGACCGGCGTGGTAATCACGCGGGTGCCTTCGTCCTTGGGAGCAGAGTCCAGCACACTGCGCACGGAGCTGCGGATCGGGCTGGCGTCGATCAGTCGCTTCACGTCCGGGTTGGTGCGGTCGACGTAGCGGGTCAGCGGGTTGCCGTCCCGGTCGAGGTAGATGGCGAAGATGACGTTGGGGTTTTCGTGGGCCATCTCCACAAACCGGGTGAGCGTTGGAATGTCCTTGTCCCAGATGTACGGGGCCGCGATTTGCGCGAGGATCTGGGCGACCGTCTTGCTGGAATCCACCAGCGTATCCTGGAAACGCTGGACCACCCGGTCCTGTTCCGATTTCAGGTCCTGGGTCAGGGTCTGCTCCAGTTGGCCCTGAACATTAGTGGCCATGTTGGCCACAACCGTATCAATGCGCTTGCGGTTCTCATCCAGCCGCTCGCCCACGGTGGCCTGCGCCCGTTGCAACTCGCCGGACATGGCCCGGTCCAACCCATTCAGCTTGAAGCTGGTGACGCCCGCTACGATGACGGCCTGGGCAACCGCGATGACGATGAGTGTGACAAAAATGGGCAGCGCAAGCCGGCTGCGCAACGCGTTCTTGAAAAAGCCGAGCATAAAGGGCCTCTACTGCTGGTGGTTCATCCCTGGCTTTCAGAGCGACTCGGGAGCGCATCAACGGCCCCCTGATCTTAAAGCGTAGCTCAAAGCGGCCGGATGTTTCCGGTTTCCGACCGGTGGAGGCTACTCAGCAGCTTCCGTGCCAGTGGCCGCAGAAAAGGCGAGACGACCGGCCAGGGCCAGAAGCGCACCGCCCATCAGCCGGTCTACCCAGTGGCCAAAGCGGGCAAAGCCCCGGCGGATGCCCGGCAGAGTGAAGAACAGGGCCACGATGCAGAACCAGGCGCCGGTAGCGACGGCCATGTAGATGCCGTAGAAGGCTTGCACCGGTACCGGCGTGGCATGGTCGATCACCACCGAAAACAGGGCCACGAAGAACAGGGTGGCCTTGGGGTTGAGGGCGTTGGTCAGGAAGCCAAGACGGAATGCTTTTGCACCAGATTGGTGCGGTCCCTGGATGGTCTCCACATTGAGGTTGCCGGGTTTTGAGCGCAGGCATTGCAGGGCGATCCAGGTGAGGTAGAGCGCGCCGACGACCTTGAGGATATTGAACAGCAGGATCGACTGCTGGATCAGCAGGCCGATGCCCAACAGCGAGTAGGTCACATGCACCAGGATGCCCAGGCCAACGCCGACGGACGTGAGCAGCGCGTTGCGCCGGTTCTGGGTCAGGGCCTGGCGCAGCACGACGGCGAAATCCGGTCCCGGGCTGGCGACAGCCAGCAGGTGGATCAGGGCAACGGTGAGAAATTCGGGCCAGTAGGCAAGCATGACGGGACTCGCTGATCAGATTAAAAAAGAAAGCATCGGTAAAAGCCGGGGTGGGGTCAAGCCATCCCTGATCGGTGAAACCGACCTCAGCCTTGTCCCGGATCAGTGACGAGGCAACAAACGACGCCTATGGTGGATATTCACTCGACGGAAGGAGTCTCCCATGGAACAGCGACAGGTCGATGTCGCCATCATCGGCACGGGTACCGCGGGCATGGTCGCCTACAAGGCGGCCCGCAAGCACACGGATAGCGTATTGGCCATCGAGGGTGGGGCGTACGGCACCACCTGCGCACGGATTGGCTGCATGCCCAGCAAATTGCTGATTGCCGCAGCCGAAGCGGCCCACACCGCGCGGCGTGCGGATCTGTTCGGAGTGCACGTCAACGACCTGACGATCGACCGGCGCGCCGTGATGGATCGGGTCCGTGCCGAGCGTGACGGTTTCGTGGGTTCCGTGCTGGACGCCATCGACCGGTTCCCGCCGGAAAGTCGCCTGCGCGGGACGGCGAGGTTTGTGGCGCCGGGCCACCTGGTGGTGGACGAGCGCATCGAGGTCGAGGCGGAGCGGATCGTGATTGCCACCGGCTCCCATCCCCATGTGCCGGCGTTCCTGCAGGCGGCGGGGGATCGGCTGCTGACCAACGACACGATCTTTGAGCTGGAAGCACTGCCGGAGTCCATGGTCGTGTTCGGACCGGGGGCGATCGGCCTGGAACTGGGCGCGGCTCTGGCGCGACTCGGCGTGCGGATTCGACTGTTCGGCGTAGGCGGTGGTCTCGGCGGCATTGCTGACGATGCGATTCGCCAATGCGCGCTCGACACCTTCCGTGAGGCTTTCCTGTTGGATCCGTCGGCCGACGTGAAGCAGGTTCGCCGCACTGACGAGGGCGTTGCCGTCACGTTCATCGATCCGCAACAGGGCGAGGTGACCGAAACCTTCGAGTACCTGCTGGCGGCCACCGGCCGGCGGCCCAACCTGGCGTCGCTGGCGCTCGAAAACTCCGGGCTGGCGCTGGACGATCGGGGCATCCCGACATTCAACCGCTACTCGATGCAGTGCGGCGACCAGCCGGTCTTTATGGCTGGCGACGTGAACGCCGACGCACCGCTGCTCCACGAGGCCACCGACGAGGGCCGGATGGCCGGCGACAATGCGGGCCGCTGGCCCGAGATTCGCTCCGGTTCGCGCCGGGCACCGCTGTCCATCGTGTTTACCGATCCCCAGATCATCCGCCTCGGCGTCACCGGTGATCAGCTGCAGCAACACTACGGTGACGGCTACGCCGTAGGCCAGGTCTCCTTCGAAGACCAGGGGCGAAGCCGCGTCATCGGCAAGAACCGAGGTTTGCTCAAGGTTTATGGCGAGCATGGCAGCGGCCAGTTCCTGGGAGCGGAAATGTTCGGGCCAGCCGCGGAACACATCGGCCATCTGCTGGCCTGGGCGGTGCAGCAGCGCATGACGGTCAGCCAGATGCTGGGCATGCCGTTCTACCACCCGGTGATCGAAGAAGGCATACGCACGGCCTTGAGTGATCTGAACCACGCCCTCCGCATCGGACCGAAAATGGGTGAGCGCTGCCTGGATTGCGGGCCGGGGGCCTAGAGGGCTCATCAAGACAAAAAAATCCCCGCTCGAAGCGGGGCCAAATGGGGAAGGGCAACGGGTACGGAGTCAGGCGGTCGTCGCCGTCATGCGATTGCGCGTGTGCTGGCGCTGCCGGGCCCGTCGCGCCCAGAGCTTCTCGTGGAAGAAATAGGCCACGGTGTTGATGGCGGGCTCCACCATGGCGATCAGACTGCCGAGGATAATGTCTCCGGTCAGCACGTAAGCCACACTGAACGCCACCGTAAAGTGGGTGATGGCAAAGGTCATCGTCTTCAGCAGCGACTGGTCACCTTCATGGCCATGACTGTGAAACAGGAGTTTGAGAAAACGCATGATCAGCTCCATCGTTCGTGATCGTATTTCTCTATTGAAATCGAAATGAGAATAGATTTTAAATAAATTGTATTGTATCTATTGATAGGTGAGAGCTATTAGAGTGAGCGTATTGGTATGTTCCACAATATGACAAAGTCGTCAGATAGATTGAAACTGGATAGATCGACACCAACTTATCCTGTTGAGTCATAAACTATTTGCCAAGTTTGGGCGTAAGCACGTTCTTCTTTCCGCTGATAAAAGGAGTTTTTCATGAGCACCAACCTGATTGGTCTTGATACGGCAAAAACCGAACAGCTCGCCAGTGACCTGAACGAACTGCTGGCGAACTACCAGATCTTCTACATGAACGTCCGTGGCTACCACTGGAACATCAAGGGTGACAACTTCTTCGAGCTGCACGCCAAGTTCGAGGAGCTGTACGACGACCTGCTTCTGAAAGTGGACGAGATCGCCGAACGCGTTCTGACGCTGGGCCATCGTCCGGCGCACAGCTACAGCGTCTACATCGAGCGCTCCAGCGTTGAAGAGCGCAAAGACGTCAGCGACGGCAAGACCGCGGTCGGGCAGATCGTCGACAGCTTCGCCACGCTGATCAAGAAACAGCGCGAGATCCTGAGCACGGCGGGCGACGCCGAAGACGAAGGCACCGTATCGCTGATGAGCGACTACATCTCCGAGCAGGAGAAAACGGTCTGGATGTATCGCAGCTACCTCGGCCAGTAATACGCGCCAGGCTCCAGAGGCCCCGGCATTCTCGATGCCGGGGCCTTTTTGTTTGTCATTCACTTGTCATGGGATTGACTTTTATTCTTCACGGCTCTGTCACCTGTCGCGTCTAGCGTCAGGCGTGATCTTCTATTTCGGGCTCGATCACACCAAGAAAAAGGACAGAAAGAATGACGAATGAATGGCAAACCCAAAAGCGCCTGCTGGCCTGCGCCGTCCTGGCCGCAACACTGGGGCTGACGGCCTGCAACAACGACGATAACAACGATGACAGTGACGACGCCGACACACGCGTCAGCATTGCGCTGGAGCAGACCGGTCGCTACACCAGCGACGACAACGGCTTCGACGAAGGCGCCGCGGAAATCCTCACCTACGACAAGGATTCCACCACCCTGTTCATCACCAACGCAGACGCCAAACGGGTGGATGTGGTGGACGTGCAGGATCCCACCAACCCGCAGTTGATCGACCAGATCGACGCGTCCGCCAACTGGGCCGATGCCGGCGACATCAACAGCGTGACGTTTGCCAACGGGCTGATCGCCGTGGCGGTTGAGCACGACACCAAGACCGAGCACGGCCGCGTACAGATCTACAACAGCGCCGATCGCAATTTCCGCGGCCAGGTCGAGGTCGGCAGCCTGCCGGACATGGTCACCTTCAACCACGACGGCACCAAAGTGCTGGTGGCCAACGAAGGCGAACCCAACGACGATTACAGCGTGGATCCGGAAGGCTCGGTCAGCATCGTCGACGTCACCGATCCGGATAACCCGACAGCCCAGACCGTAGGCTTCACCGATTTCAATGTGGGCAACAGCCGTGCCGACGAGCTGCCGGAAGGTGTTCGGATCTTCGGCAATGCCGGTCGGACCGAACTGACGGTCACGGCCTACGGGGATACCGATCCGGCCACCCTGACCGTCAACGAGGATATCTCGGGTGTCAGCGCCAACGACTGGCTGACGTTGGCCTCGGAAGAAGGCGATCCACTGCCGTACCAGGTAGCCTCTGTTGACACGGCCAATAAGATCCTGACGCTGACCACGGATTTTGACGGCGATTCCGAGGTGGACGATTCCACCGCTGCTGGCCTGACCGTCTATCTGCACGATGGCCAGTCCACCGTCGCCGAGGACCTGGAGCCGGAGTACATCGCCATCTCACCGGACGGCTCCCAGGCGTGGGTCACCCTGCAGGAAAACAACGCCTTCGCCGTCATCGACATTGCCAACGCCAGCGTCGATCGTATCGTGGCGCTCGGCACCAAGGACTTCAACGCCGACGGTGTGGGCCTCGACCCGTCCGACAAGGACGACGGCATCCACATCGCGCAGTGGCCGGTGAAAGGCCTTTACATGCCGGACACCATCGCCTCGATCCAGATTGGCGGCAAGGATTACTACTTCACCGCCAATGAGGGCGACAGCCGGGAATACGACGGCTTTGTGGAAGAAATCCGCTTCGAGGACGCCCCGCGCGAAGGCGAGCTGGCCACCGCCGACTTCGGCGACAAGACGACCGTCGGTCGCCTGGCCACCAGCCTGACCTCAGACACCGACGGCAACGGCATCCTCGACACCGCCGAAATCTACGGCGCCCGCAGCTTCTCGATCTGGGACAGCGAAGGGGCCCTGGTGTCCGACAGCGGCAGCGATTTCGAGACCATCACCGCCGAGCAGTTGGGCGAGGACTTCAACAGCGACAACGACGAGAACGACTCCGGCGACAGCCGCAGCGACGCCAAGGGCCCCGAGCCCGAAGCCATGGCCGTGGGCCGGATCGGTGAGCAGACGTTTGCCTTCATCGGCCTGGAGCGGGTTGGCGGCATCATGGTGTACGACGTGAGCAACCCGGAAGCACCCGAGTTCGTCCAGTACCTCAACAACCGTGACTTCAGCTACCCGATCAAGGACAACATCGACGACGGCGACCAACCGGCCTATGCCGCCGGCGACCTGGCGCCGGAGTGCATCGACTTCATCAGCGGCGACGACAGCCCCACCGGTGAACCGATGCTGGCGGTGGGCAACGAAGTGAGTGGTTCAACCACGTTGTACACCATCAAGGTGACGGAAGAAGACGCGGAATAGAAGCGTTCCGCGGACATAAAAAGAGGCCCAGCCGGGCCTCTTTTTTGTTTCCTGTGTACCGATTTTCCCGGTTTGGCTTCCGTAGGTTGGGCTGACGCAGGAAGCCCAACAATCCGAGGTTTGGTGTCATGCCATGTTGGGCTTCCTGCGTCAGCCCAACCTACCTGAGCACCAAAGCGGAGCGCCCTATACCGCCACCTTCAACGGCGGCACATTCTGATGCAGGAACCACTTCTCCGTCACCACCTTGCGGGTAAACCAGTGCGACCGCATCAGCCCGCTGGCGACAGACGTCTTCACCCAGCCCGGCATCTGCCAGCCGTCCTGATCCGGCATGGCGCGCCGGCCGAAGCGGTCGGCAATGGCATCGCCGTAGCGTTGCAGACTCTGGGCACTCATGTCCGGTGCGCGGCGAATGGTTTCGGCGGCCAGCAGGGCGGATTCGATCGCCGGGCGGATGCCCTCGCCACTTTGCGTATAGGCCAGTCCGGCGGCGTCGCCGATCAGCATCATGCCGTCATCCACCAGCGGTCTTTCCGCGTGCGCGTAAAGCAAATAGGCATGGCCCTTAAACCGGCCGGGCAGGTCCGCGGGAATCCGGCCCTGGTCCTTCATCTCCTGGACGAAGGCCTCCAGGTGATCGGTGAGCTTGTGGTTGTCCTCCCGGCCCAGACCGATGTTGAGGAAGTTGCCCTTGCGGAAGACCCAGGCGTAGCCCTTCAGATCCCGACAGAACCACAGCTCCGGCTGGTCTCCGCTGGCGGCGCAGGTCTCGGCCTGTTCCGGCGTCATCTCGAATTCCACTTCCTTGGCGGCGACCACGGTTTCGTGGCTGCCGGGACCCTCGCCCAACTGGCGCGCCACCGGGCAGAAATGCCCGCCCGCACCCACCAACAGCGGCGCCTGGAAGGTGTCGTTGATGATCCAGTTGCCGCCCTCACGGCGGATGTCCTTGACCGGGGTCTTCAAAACCTTGTCGGCATTCTCCACCCGGTCCAGCAGATAGGTGTCGAACTCGCAGCGGCGGATGCCGTAACTGACCGGGTCGTCGCCGTGGTCGTTGTCCACCGCCGGCTGGCCCATCATGCCGATCCGGAATCGGGTGATCGGTTGCAGCACATGCTCCCGGCGGTAATCGTCCAGGTCGAGTTGCAGGCTCTCCGCAACGGCGGGGGTCACCCACCCGGCGCAGGTCTTGTCCCGTGGGAACTCGGCCTTGTCCAGGATCAGGATGCGCTTGCCGCTGTTGCGCAGCGCCCAGGCCAGAGTCGAGCCGGCCGGGCCGCCGCCGACGATCATCACGTCATAATGTTCCATGTCAGACAGACTCCGGTGCAGCCGGTGATTCATAGAGGTGTTTGCGATTGCGCGGAACCGTGTTGTTCTCGCCGTGGCTGAAGACCACCTGGAACAGCTGCAGCGAGCTGGCCTCAAAGGCGGCGATCGAGCCGGACAGGTACATGCGCCAGGCCCGGGCAAAATGCTCGTCGTACATCGCGATCACCTCGTCCACATGGTCTTCGAAGCGCTCCTTCCAGTGCTCCAGTGTGCGGGCGTAATGCAGGCGCAGGTTTTCCACGTCCAGCACCGAGAACGCGCCTTCCTCGCAGATGCTCATGAACTCGCCGATGCTGGGCGGGTAGGCGCCGGGGAAGATGCGCTTCTCGATCCAGGCGTTCATCTTCATGGGCCGGTTGCGGCCGATGCTGTGGAGCAGGGCCAGGCCGTTCGGCTTGAGGGCGCGCTTGATCACCGCGGCCATGGCGCTGTAATGGCTGGTGCCCACGTGCTCCAGCATGCCGACCGAGACGAAGGCATCGTACTGGCCGCTGATGTTGCGGTAGTCGTCTTCGACATACTCAATTAGATGGTCCAGCTGCTGTCTTTTGGCCTCTTCCCGGGCAAAGGCGAGCTGTTCCTTGGAGATGTTGTAGGCGTGGACCTTCACGCCGTAGTTGCGGGCCATGTAGCGGGCCAGGCCGCCCCAGCCGCAACCCGCCTCCACCACCGTCTGGCCGGGCTTGAGCTGGAGCTTGCGGCAGACGTGTTCCAGCTTGGCCAGCTGGGCCTGCTCCAGGGTGAGATCCGGGCTTTCGTAATAGGCGCAGGTGTATTGCATCTCCGCCGTATCCAGCCAAAGGCGGTAGAAGGCGTTGCCCAGGTCGTAGTGGTGATGGATGTTCTGGCGGGCTTCGGTCAGGTCGGTGGAGCGGGGCGCGTGGTTGGCCCAGAGCTTCTCCAGCCAGGCTGGCCATTTCTGGCGGGCATTGTGGGTGGCGCGGTAGAGTGTCGTGAGCAGTTCCGTCAGGTCGCCGGATACCGTCAGACGGCCAGCGCTGTAGAGATCGCCGAAGGCGAGATTGGGGTTGGCCACCAGGTGGTAGAGGGCTTTGGGATCGGTGAGGCCCAGGGTAAAACGGGGGCAGGTATCATCGAGTCGAACCTGGGAGCCGTCCCAGAGCTCGAACTGCACCGGCGGCCCGCCCGCAAACTCCATCAGCTTGGTCAGTAGTTTGCGTTCCCAGAAGTACGGTGCCCGATGGGTTTCGTACTCGCCCATGGGAATGGACAGGGCATTGTCGGTTTGCGACTCACTCGTCGAGTCGCTCCGGGTTTCGGTGTTCTGATACGCCATGGTGCTCTCCCTGAAAATTTAAGCCCTCACTTCGAGGTCCCCAATCACTTCGCCATGTTGTCTCAAGAAATACACTGTCACGTTTTTGTGATTATGCTCTCCCAGTATAGAAATTAGCCACTTAATGTCACTGATGCGCGTCAAGCCCGGGTTACTATCACCCTTATAGACCCACCATATCCCTATACTGTTTAGGATGTTACCGAACCTCGTCAAGGAGACCCTCATGACCCAGAACACCCGACTCCTGTTCATGGCCGGCAGCACGCGGACCGGTTCTTTCAATGCCCAACTTGCCGAAGCGGCGGCCCGCACGGCGGAAAAACGGGGCGACATCGACGTTACCCGCGTCAACCTCTCCCACTACAATATTCCGATCTATAACGGGGACCTGGAGCAGGAAAAAGGGATTCCGCAGGACGTTCGTGACCTGAGGCAACTGTTCGCCAGCCACCACGGCTTCTGCATCGCCTCACCGGAATACAACAGCACCCTCAGCCCGCTGCTGATCAACACCCTGCACTGGGTCAGCCGCCCGGACGGCGACGTGCCGGGACTGGTTGCCTTCCGCGGCAAAGTTGCCGGCTTGGTCGCGGCATCGCCGGGCGCCCTCGGCGGGCTGCGCGGCCTGGTGCCGCTGCGAATGATGCTGGGTAACATCGGCGTGCAGGTCATTCCCAGCCAACTGGCCATCGTCAAAGCCGGCGACGCGTTCGACGGCAACGGCGAGTTCAGGGACGCCGAGTGGCAGAAGAAGCTGGATGGTGTGATGGATGAATTGGCTCGGACGGCCGGCGCTATTGGGAAGGCTGAAGGGTAGCCGGCAATCCCTTCACAATCCCGTTGACATCAGCCCACGTCAACGGGGCTACGCACGCCAAAGCCACCCTGCCTGACCACGTGCGTGTAAATCTCCGTGGTCCTCACATCGGAGTGACCCAGCAGCTTTTGAATGGTGCGGATGTCATAGCCGGCTTCGAGCAGGCGAGTCGCGAAGCTGTGGCGGAGGACGTGACTGTTGGCTTGCTTATGGATGCCCGCTGTTTGAATTGCCCTTCGGATGGCTCGTTGTACCACCTGATCCTGTATGTGATGCCGACGTTTTATGCCACTTCGGGGATCGACCGATATCCTTTGTGCGGGGAACAGGTATTGCCATGCCAACTCGCGCGCAGCACTCGGATATTTCCTCGCCAGGGCCGCTGGCATGTAAACCTCGCCAAACCCGCTCAGCAGATCGCGATGATGTTGCGCCTCCACGAAGGCCTTCTGACTACGTAGTGGTTCCGTGAGGGTCTGGGGCAGCAAAGTTACACGGTCTTTGTTTCCCTTTCCGTTTCGGACAACGATCTGCTGCATGCTGAAATCCACATCCTTGATGCGCAGCCGCAGCGCTTCATTGATCCTCAAACCCGTTCCGTACATGAGTTTTGCGACCAGGGCATTAGTCTCCTCCAAGCAGGCCAGAACGGCCACCACTTCCTCATGGGAGAAAACGGTGGGCAGGCGTTTTGCCCGGCTCGCTGATTCGAACTGCAGATCTCCGAGTGGCTGATTCAAGTGATGGGTGTATAGAAAAACAAGGGCATTCAGCGCAGTCTTCTGCGTGCTGACACTGCTGTCTCTATCGACGGCAAGATGCGAAAGGAACCGTTCAACGTCTAAGGCGCCTAGTTTGGCTGGATGGATTCGGTCATGAAAATGAATATATCGACGGACCCAGTGGAGATAGGTTTTTTCAGTCTTGTAAGCGAGATTCCGGGAACGAATCGTGACACGCAGCTGATCCATAAAGCGCATGGGCTTCGCCGGCACAGGAGGTGGAACATCCATGACATATGCATCCATTCAATAGCTGTTTATATATACAGTATTTGTCAGCGAGGTGCTCGTCAATGGTGCCGTCCGACTGGAGTTCAGCGTCAAAGTGATCGAAAAGTCCGCTCCACAGAATGATGCCTATTTTCCATGGCCATGATTTCATTTGGTTTTTTGGGTTGCTATATCGGTGACCAACATCGTCGGAAATTTGGAGTTATCCATCAAATGATGAAAAACTCCACCAATCCAGGAGCGAACGTTGGCTTTATCTTTATGAAAGGGCTAGTCTTTTTCGACATAGGGCAGTATGGCCCAGCGGAGTTATACGTCTGGGGGATATATGTCAAATGACGTTGAATTAGCTGTTGGGCGGCTTGCCCACATGTCGGAAATCCCAGAGGAATAAGGTGCAGCTTTGGAATCAAAACTGAAGGAAGTGAAGCAAAGGACTGCCGCGTTAAGAGAGCGACTAGAAAAGAGACAGCACGAGGTTCGGGAAGCCCAGTTCATTGAGCACGACCCGAACAAACTGGAAGAATTGGAGGCTCTCGCAAAGGAAGATGTTCAGGAAATGCGCGATATAGAGGCGCAGACTAACGATCTCGAAGATATGATGCGAGAGATAGATAGTGATTTTAAGAATCTGGCAAATGTAGTTCTAACAACGTCAACAGCCTTTTTGGGTTTAACTGCCACATTCAGCTCCAGCCTCATACCGGCGGAACCGAAGGCAATTTATTGGCTTGTCGGTGCATGGGGTTTTTTGGCAGCCAGTATTATTGCATTCCCCTTAGGATCGCTTTTCAAAATCGTTGATCGCCTGGAAATGTTTCCGCCAAGATTGAGTGGACCATTCATCGTTGGGGCACTCATGGGCTGCGGCTTCGGTTTTTTTATAGTTGGTATTGTGGCATTCCTTATATTTGCAATTTTGAATATTCCAGGCCTCTGATCTATGGGTAGCGTCACTAGGAATTTGGAACCAGCGCCCAACAAGGGGCTGCAGCGGACCGCTTTTCCGGCGCGGTGCGCCTCCAAATCGGCCGCTGAGCCCAGGCGTTATATTTCCGGAGAGTCACAGTGAAGTATCTTATTCCAGTGTTTGTTCTTCTTTTTTCAATAAGCACCCAAGCTATGGAGGTTTCGTGCAACGACGCGAAATTCTATCTCAAGCATGCAGATATAGTATTTGTTGGCACCGTGATCGACCGAAAGTCCATTAAAAATAAAGCAGGTATTTGCTGGACTGCCGAACAAGGCAAGCAATGTGGGTCAAAGGTTGCCACCTTTAAAATTGAAGAGCTTATAAAAGGCAATGAGGCAAATATCACTACAGTCTTTGCTGGTGATGGGTGCTATTGCGTAGATCCCTATTTGGAGAGTGGAGAAAGGTATATTGTCTTCGCCACGAACAGCGGTGATAAGGCGGCCTACAACTCTATGAATGGTTGTGCCACCCAGCCTTATGAGCAAGAGGTCCTGAAAGAAATTAAGTCTGCGCAATGAAATATAACAAGCACATCAAAAATCGCTCCACTACGTTACGCTGGACCTCGCTGTCGCTCGGCCTTTTATGTGGGCGTTAAATGTATATACCTATGAAAACATTCGACCTAAAGCCTGCGGCCATAATGACCACTGTATGCGCGGCTGTTGGAGTGGGCATCCAATACGCCACCGGGTTCTATTGGCTAACTGCGACTTTGCTCGCAATGGTGGCTCTATTGGTAAACGGTTTAGTTATTTTCAATGAGGATCTTCAGCCGGGTGGATTGGACCATCAGGAAGGTGTTACCGACACCGCGCAGGCCAGAGCGGAGCAACGCAAAGCCAATTGGATTCAGCTTGCTATCATCATTTTTCTTTTAGTTGGTGCGTTGTGGTCCTCCATTTAACAAGGCAATTAAATTCGTTCCGGCCTTCGGCCTCCACCGGACGCCCTTTTCAGGGCGCCGTTTATTGCTGGCGTTAAAAGACAAAGGGAAAAGAAGAAAGTGATAGCAAGGATTTGGAGAGGATGGGCCACTACAGAGAAAGCTCAAGAGTACGAAAAGCTCTTTATTGAAAAGATACTTCCTCGGGTTACTCGTGGTGTAGATGGGTACATCAAAACCAATTTGCTGAAAAGAGAAGATGAAGGTGAAGTAGAGTTCACCACCATTTTTTGGTTTGAATCCATGGAGGCGGTAAAGCAATTTGCAGGTGACCATTTCAATCAGGCAGTGGTGCCTGATGAGGTCAGGCAAATCCTAAGTCGGTTTGAGGATTCGGTACATCACTATGAGGCAGCCCTCTAGCCTGCTTTTAACCAGTGCATCAACGGGACCGTGGACTTCCCCCAGTCGAGTGGACACGCATCGATAACTCCGAAACAGGAGCACACCGATGCCAGAAATGATCACAGGGAAGAAAACCCAGCAGTACAGCACTGAGTTCAAAGTCAAAGCGGTGGA